>JAZLIR010000044.1:0-21150 GCA_045617485.1 Bacteroidaceae bacterium | reverse complement strand
TCACAACCGACGCCAAACCGAGCGGCATCAAGCTTGCTTGAATGTCCGAGGTGCGAAGGAGGAAGGCGTAGCCAATGGAGCCCCATTGCTCCTTCAAACAACCGAATTTTCATCTCGAAAATCTTTCATAACATTTTTAATCGAACATTTCAAAACAGATTCTAATACCAATTTCTTTTTCAAGATCATTGCTGATATGGAAGAGAAACTTAGAATAATGTGTATGAAGTTTGTCATGGCATAGCTCATGGCATAAAAGAAATATCGCGAATTATGTGTATGTTTGCGGTATGAAACTGATAAGCTGGAACGTGAATGGGCTAAGGGCGGTGGCCGGAAAGGGATTTGACAGCATTTTTGCGGAACTTGATGCCGATTTCTTCTGCCTGCAGGAGACAAAGTTGCAGGCAGGGCAGATTGACATGGAGTTTATGGGCTACAGGTCGTACTGGAACTATGCCGACAAGAAGGGCTATTCCGGTACGGCAATATACAGCCGTCATGAACCTGTTTCGGTTACGTATGGCATTGGCGTTGATGAATATGACCACGAGGGGCGTGTCATTACGCTTGAGATGCCCGATTTCTATCTGGTTACGGTCTATACTCCCAATTCGCAGGACGGTCTGAAGCGTCTGGACTGGCGCATGGGGTGGGAGGATGAGTTCCGCCGATATCTGTGCGGCCTGGCTGCAGCGAAGGACGTGTTCGTGTGCGGCGACATGAATGTGGCTCACAATGAGATAGATCTGGCCAATCCGGCTACAAATCATTTCAATGCCGGTTTTTCCGACGAGGAGCGCGCCAAGATGACCGAGCTGCTTGCTGCCGGTTTCAAGGATACGTGGCGCGAACTGAATCCCAATGCGGTAAAGTATTCATGGTGGTCGTACCGCATGCGGGCCCGCGAGAGGAACGTGGGGTGGCGGATTGACTATTTCCTGGCATCGGACCACGCCATGAGCCGTGTGCGCAGCGCTGAGATTCACAATGAGGTTATGGGTTCGGACCATTGTCCCGTAGAGATTGTCATTGACTGATGGCTATGCAGAATGATGAAATTATAAAATCGGCGCAGCACGTCTTTGACGTGATGGAGCCAAGAGTAAGTGCAGAGGAACTGCAGCGCATCAGGGATGCGTTTGAATTTGCATGCATTGCTCACCGGGACCAGAAACGCAAGACGGGGGCGCCTTACATAATTCATCCGATTGCGGTTGCCACCATTGCGGCCGAAGAGCTTGAGCTTGATGCCAATACCGTTTGTGCCGCTTTTCTGCACGATGTGGTCGAGGATACCGAATATACAATAGAGGACATTCGATTGCGCTTTGGCGATGATGTGGCCTTCCTGGTCGATGTGGTGACAAAGCGCAAGAAGGAACGTTACCGGAACTCGAAACAGATTGACAATTATCAGCAGATGCTGGAATCGGTCCAGTACGATGTACGTGCGCTTCTTGTCAAGCTGTCGGACCGTCTTCACAATATGCGCACACTTGACAGCATGAGCCCGGACAAGCAGATGAAGATAGCCGGCGAGACGGATTTTTTCTATGCGCCCCTGGCCGGACGTCTGGGACTGTATTATGTGAAGACCGAACTGGAGAACCTGTCGTTCCGTTTCCGTTGTCCGCGTGAATACGAGATTCTGGAACAGCAGCTCAGGCAGAACCATGAGGCTACCGCATCGACGGTCGATTCGTTCTGCCGGCGCATTGAGGACATTCTGACGGAAAAGGGAATCAGGGCATATACCGAGGTACGGTACCGCCGCCCGTATAGCGTGTGGCGTGACATGAAGCAGAAGGGCTGTGATTTTTCACACGTTACTTTCAAACACTACATCAGGGTTGTGTATCAGCCTATGGAGGAGTGGCCGCACCGTGACACCAAGGAGAAGGATACGGCTTTGTACATTTATTCTCTTCTTTCCGGCCAGTTCCGTGAGCGTCAGGGCAGCATCTGCAATTATATTGACAACCCGAAGGATAACGGATATCAGAGTTTTCATGTAAAACTGCTGAATGCCGGAGGCGTGTGGGAGGAGCTGCACATAGCATCGGAGCGTATGCACCGCAATGCCAAGCTGGGCTGCGTTGTGGAACGCGGCGAGAGCTGGATTGAACGTTTCCGTTCTGTGCTTGAGAATGTGGCCGGAAGCAGCGAGGGTTATATTTTCATGGACGAGATAGGTTCTTCGCTGTATAATGAGGATATCATTGCGTTTACGCCCAAGGGTAAGGGCATTATTCTGCCTCAGGGCGCTACTGCACTCGATTTCGCATACGAACTGCATTCCGATATAGGCAATCATGCGCATTTTGCCAGAGTGAACGGAAAGTTGTGCCCGGTGAGTGCGGAACTTCACAGAGGAGACTGTGTAGAGATTGGCTGCGATTCCATGGCTGCGCCATCGGTCAAATGGCTGTCGTTTGTCAAGACCGTCAAAGCCAAGCGCTGTATAAGGGAGTTGCTGAAGAATCAGAACCGGTGTCCGTATATTCGCTGCGAGCATTGTCATCCGCTGCCGGGCGACGAGGTGATAGGCATTACCGACAAGGAGGGACGCATAACACTGCACCGCCGCAACTGTGCAACTGCCATACGCCAGGCTTCCGAGAACGGCGATGCACTGGTGTCAGTCCAGTTTGAGCCGCAGGACGGTGTCACCTATCCGGTAAGGCTGAGGGTTACGGCCATTGACCGCTATCATCTGCTCCGCGACATAATTGACTGTGTGGTCGAGGGACAGAAGGTGTCACTGTACGGCCTGTCAACCACGGTCGATGAACAGATAATGCACGGTGTGCTTGATCTTCCCGTTCATTCGCACGAACAACTGCAGGCTATTGTCGAATCCATAGCTGCGATAAGCGGTGTCGATGAGGTTCAGGTGGTCGATTTCTGATTACCAGCTGCGCTGAGCGGCAGTCTCGATTATTCCGACTATTGTCTTTACTGCCTTTTCCATGCTCTGGACCGGCACCCATTCGTAGCGGCCGTGAAAGTTCATGCCGCCGGCAAAAAGGTTTGGGCAGGGCAGCCCCATGAATGACAGCTGGGCTCCGTCGGTGCCGCCGCGAATAGGTACCTTTACGGGGCTGATGCCTGCTTTCTCCATGGCCTGGCAGGCAATATCGACCACGTACGGGACTTTGTCAATCTGCTCTTTCATGTTGTAGTACTGGTCGGAGACTGAGGCCGTTACGGTACCGGCTCCGTATTTTGCGTTCATGCGGTCGGCACCCGACTGCGCGAACGCCTTACGGCTTTCGAATCGGGTGCGGTCGTGGTCACGTATTATGAAGGTCGCAGTGGCGCTGTCAACCTGTCCGGAC
This sequence comes from Bacteroidaceae bacterium, assembly GCA_045617485.1. GTDB lineage: Bacteria > Bacteroidota > Bacteroidia > Bacteroidales > Bacteroidaceae > Colenecus. The sequence goes on along the minus strand of JAZLIR010000044.1, from coordinate 17,809 downwards.
AGGCCGATAAGGTGGTAGAAACCCTGATAGCCGCAGGTGGTGGCGGGGGTTTCATCGGCCGGGAACATTCCAACAAGTTCGGCGGCAAGGGCCGATGCGTTGACCATCTTGTCTTTGGCGTAGCCCGGATGCACTTCAAGTCCCTTTATGCTGAAAACGGCTTTGGCGGCGTTGAAGTTCTCGTATTCCATTTCGCCGACCTCGCCGCCATCGACGGTGTAGGCAAAGTCGCAGCCGAATGCGGTAACGTCAAAATGTGCGGCGCCCATGCCTATTTCCTCATCGGGGTTGAAGCCTATGCGTATTCTGCCGTGTTCTATTTCGGGGTGCTGCTGCAGGTATTCCACGGCTGTCAGTATTTCGGCAATGCCGGCTTTGTCATCGGCCCCGAGCAGGGTGGTACCGTCGGTGACAATGATGTCTTCGCCCTTGTGGGCAAGCAGTTCGGGGAACAGGGTCGGGGACAGGACTATGTTCTGTTCCCTGTTGAGCACTATGTCGCCGCCGTCATAACTGCGGACTATGCGCGGTCTGACATCCTTGCCGCTCATTGACGGGCTGGTGTCCATGTGTGATATGAAGCCTATTGCCGGTATCTTCCTGTCTGTGTTGGCCGGCAGAGTGGCATAGACGTAGCCCATGTCGTCCATAGTGACATCGGTCAGCCCCATTTTATCCATCTCCCGTTTCAGCAGGGCGGCAAGGTTCTTCTGTTTTGATGTGCTGGGTACGGTCTGCGATTCCTCGCTTGACTGTGTATCGACGGCTGTATAGCCTAAGAAGCGTTCGACTAGTTCCATTTCTTTTGATAATCTGGCCGAAGATAATCAAAAAATCCCAGTCGTTGACCGGGATTCTTCAGTTCATTCGTCAAAGTCGAATTCCTCGAAGTCGCTCTGCGTGGTGCTGTCCTGAAGAAAGTCGTCCATGTCGCGGCGGTCTTTCTTGGTGGGACGGCCCAGTCCGGCGGCGCGTTTCACGAAACCGCCAATGCGGTTCATTTCAAGCAGTTCGTACTGGTCGGGCGTAGTGATGTTCTCCATCATCTGCGGTACCAGTTTGGCGCCTACGCGGTTCTCAATGGCCTGGAGCACTTTGAAGCTGTAGGTCACAGGAGCCTTGCGTACCTGAACGGTGTCGCCTTCATGTACGGTCTTGGACGGCTTGACCTGTGTGCCGTTTATTGATATGCGCCCTTTCTTGCAGGCTTCGGCCGCAATGGTACGCGTCTTGAAAATGCGCACCGCCCACAGCCATTTGTCAATGCGAGCCTCCATGCTTACTTTTTGTTGAACTGGGTCATTGTCAGTGAGAGTCCCGCCAGACAGAAGCTCTTTATGCACTCAATGGCAGTGGGTATGGTCTGGTCCAAAACGGACATTTCTTCGGGCGGGAACTTGTCCAGCACGAATTTGATCTGCGCACCCATGGGGTAGTCATTGCCTATCCCGACACGCAGGCGTGCAAAGTTCTGGGTCGATATGGTCTGGATAATGTTGTTAAGACCGTTGTGGCTGCCTCCGCTGCCCTGGCCGCGCAGACGCAGCTTGCCAAGCGGCAGTGCAAGGTCATCGGCCACAACAAGAAGGTTTTCGGGCTGTATGTTCTCCTGCTTCATCCAGTAGCGGACGGCATTGCCGCTAAGGTTCATGTAGGTGGTGGGCTTGAGCAGCACCAGCTGGCAGTTCTTGACCGATGTGTGCGCAACAAAACCGTAGCGCTTGTCTTCAAAAACAGCATTGGATGCCCCGGCAAGGGCATCCAATACCATAAATCCAATGTTGTGGCGGGTTCCCTGATATTCGTCTCCGGGGTTTCCCAGTCCCACAATCAGATACTTCATGAGCTGACGTGTTATTCGGCGGCAGCCTCTTCAGCGGCCTCGGCGGCAGCAGCGGCACGTGTTGACTGAACTGAACAGATAACGGCCTGCTTGGGGCTTACGAATTCAATGCCTTCAAACTTGAGGTCTCCAACCTTGAATGTCTTACCTATTGTCAGAGCTGTAACATCAACTTCAATCTTTTCGGGAATAATGTTGTAAAGAGCCTTGGCCTTTACACGACGCATAGCCTGATCAAGTTTGCCACCGGCCTTTACACCTGCAGCCAGACCTGTAAGCTTTACAGGAACAGCCATAACGATTGGCTTGTTTTCTGTAATCTGATAGAAATCGATGTGCTGGATAGTGTCCTTTACAGGGTGGAACTGGATTTCCTTCATTACAGCCAGAACTGTCTGACCGTCGATGGTCAGGTTCACTGAGTAGATGTCAGGAGTGTAAACCAGATTGCGGACTGCTTCTGTAGTTACCTGAAATGCTTTTGCTACCGGAAGACCTTTTTCGTCCTTTTCAACACCGTACAGGTTGCAGGGGATGACGTTCTGCTTTCTGAGTTCCTTTGAGGCTTTCTTGCCAAAGCCGTTGCGGGCTGTGCCCTGAATGTCAATTGACTTCATTTTTAAACGTGTTACTCTAAATTGTTAATATTCAATTCACCATCACACAAATAACTGCCTTTGTGGCAGTCTTTACGTAAAAGCGCCGCGAAGGTAGCCATTATTTATGGATATTGCAAGAAAAAGGATGTCAGAATTCTATTTTGAAGTCTTCGTCGGACTTTTCAGATGTCTGCTCCTGATTATCTTCGCGTTCAGGAACGGCAGGCGAATTCTCGTGGATGTAACGTATTGTGCGTGTCAGTCCGTCAATGAAATTGCTGAAATCCTCCCGGTATAGGAAAATTTTGTGCTTTTCAAATGTGACCTTTCCTTCGGTTTCATCGGTCGAAACCTTCTTGCTCTCAGTAATTGACAGGTAGAGCTCATCTTTTCTTGTCTTGCGTACGTCAAGATAATATATGCGCTTTCCTGCCTTAACGGATTGCGAATAGATTATATCGCGCTCCTTGTCATCGGTCTTTGGGATAAAGTCTTCCATTGCGCAGGGGTAAGTGGTTGTATTGACTACAAATATGTGTCATTGGTTTGAAAAAAGAAAATTTGACGCGGGAAAAATACATGCCGGTACGAAAATAATGAGTACTTTTGTGCCCGAACCATCAAATAGACTTTGATATAAAATGGTCAATCGAGTTCTCATCAGATTGAAAACAGTACAGGTAATATACGCATATTATCAGAACGGCGGGCAGAACCAGAAGCTCGCTGACCGTGAGCTTGCCCAGAGTTTGGACAGTGCTTACGCGCTTTACGAGACTCTTCTTTATTTCCCGGTTTTTCTTTCCAGAATGGCACGCAAGTCTGTTGAAAGGCAGAAACGTATGGGTGCTGTGCGCATTCCGCGCAAGGAGGAACTGCTTGCCGACAACCGTTTGTTCGCCCTTCTTGAGAAGAACGCACAACTGGCGGCATACGCAGCTGACGGCAATCTTGAGTGGCTTGAATATTCCGATTTTATCAAGGACAGCTATCAGACTCTGCTGGAATCGGATGTTATGGAAGAGTACTGCCAGATTGACAAGTATGACTTTCAGACTGACCGTGAGTTCTGGAAGAAAGCATACAAGGCACTTTTTCAGGAAAACGATGCCTTTGACACTTTGCTTGAGGAACAGAACATCTATTGGAACGGCGACAAGGAGCTCATTGATTCGTTTGTCATGAAGACAATACGCGTTCTCTCGCCTGAGGAGGGTGGTGAACAGCCTCTGCAGAAGGAATTCAAGGATGAGGAGGACCGTCAGTTTGCGCTTGACCTTCTGCATGCCGCACTTGCCTGCAAGGACGAACGCGAGACTCTCGTTGCTGCAAACTGCCGCCGTTGGGACCCGACCCGGCTGGCGTTCATGGACGTGCTTATCATTCAGGTGGCATTGGCTGAAATGCTGAACATTCCCGGCATTCCTGTAAAGGTTACCATCAATGAGTACGTAGAACTGGCAAAACTGCTCAGCACTCCTGCAAGCGGAAGTTTTGTAAACGGTATGCTTGATACCATAGCCAAGGATCTGGTATCTCAGGGAAGACTGAATAAGGAATTATAAATCAAAACAATAACACTATTATGGCAAACATGCTTCTACTTGACCCGTTCCAGATGACAGTTCAGGAGGTGGTCAGCAATCACATTATGACATTGGTGCAGGATACCGATGCCGGTTCGTTTGACGGCCAGGCCGGAAACGGTCAGGCTCAGGGCGGTGCAGGCGGCGGAATGATCTGGATGCTGCTGCTGTTGTTTCTTGTCATGATGATTTTCATGCGTCCGCGTCAGGATAAGGAAGGTGAAAGATTCCGCAACGCTCTGCAGAAGGAACAGGATGTAGTGACCAACACAGGTATATTCGGCAAAGTCAAGGATATTGACGAGGTTTCGGTTACTCTTGAAGTTGCAAAGGATATCAAGATCAAGGTTGACAAGCGTTATGTGAATCCGGTTCCGACTCCTCAGCCAGTAAAGCCTGAAAAGAAAAGAAGGAAGAAGGATTCTTCAAAGGAGGAAAAGGCCTGATACGGGCAACAGGCAACTGGTTCTCTGTCTGACTGAACTCTATGCCACAGCCTGATGCCAAAAAGAAAAAGAATGGGGAATCCCTTTCGAAGATATTCGGAGGGGAATTTTCCATTTTTGTTCTCTTTCTGGTCATGGCTTTTTTCTTCTGGTGGTCGCTGTCCATGAACTCCAACTATGAGACAGTAATCAATGTGCCGGTAAGGCTTGACAACGTACCCGAGGAGATGCGCATTACAACGGATCTGCCTCCCAGTGTGAGCGTTTCCATCTCAGGAAAGGGTACTGCGCTGATGAGGGCGGCCAGACTGTGCCGCAAGAATACCGTAGGCATTGATTGCCGCAGGTTTGCTGCAGGAACGCAAAGGGCCACTTGTGCCGTATGGGAACTGCGTGACAGCCTTGCGCTGTATCTTCCGCAATCGGTCATGATAAGAACTGTAACGCCCGACACTCTGGCGTTTGAGTTTGCCCGTCAGACCCGATGTCTGTTGCCGGTTGTGGCTGTCGGTGAATTTGAGAGCATAGACCAGTTCTTCGTTGAAAGTGTCAAATTTTCTCCGGACAGCATCTGGGCATACCAGCTTGACGGTGAAACGAAAGCCGAGTTTTTTCCTGTTAATGTTTCCGGCTTTGAAATAGGAACCGATTCGGTATGCTCTGTCGTACCGCTTGAACATGCTGGAACTTTATTGTCTGCCATATCGGAAGTGACAATGACTGCCACTGCCGAACAATATACGGAAAAACGTCTCGAAGTACAGATTCAGGCTGTTGACTTTCCGCATGGGGTGCGTCTTAAGACGTTCCCGTCAAGGGTAGATGTGCTATGCTGGGTCGGAATGTCCGATTATGACCGTATATCTGGCGCCGATTTTAAGGTCGGGGTCGATTTCAGTACGCTAAACGATGTCGATGGCGGCAAGGCCGATCTGGTCCTTGTCGAGAAACCGGCAGGCGTGAGAAATGTAAGGATATTGTCTGGTCTTGTCGATTACTTGCTTGAAAAGGACTGATATGAAGAAACTCGCGTTGACAGGTGGAATAGGGGCCGGCAAGAGTTTTGTAGCCGGAATCATGAGACTGATGGGCATTCCCGTCTATGTCAGTGACATTATGGCTAAACGGCTCATGGAAACAGACCCGGAACTTGTCGATTCGCTGAAACGCGAAATTTCGGCCGACATATACGATGCCAATGGCAGACTTGACAGAAAACGTTTGGCGACGATGGTCTTCTCTGATGAACAGATACGCCGAAAGGTTGAGTCTCTGGTACATCCCGCGGTGATAAGGGATTATCAGCGATGGACCGAGCAGCATGCTGACAGCAGATTTACGGCTTTTGAATCGGCCATACTGTTTGAAGCAGGCATTAACAGTCTGTTTGATGTGACAATATGCGTTTGCGCTCCAATGGATATGCGTATAAGGCGCTGCATGATGCGTGACGGTGAAACGCAGCAGAATATTGAAAAGCGAATTGCGGCCCAGATGCCTCAGGACAAACTGGCGGCTCTGTGTAACTATACGATAGTGAACGATGGCAAGGTGAATCTGCAGGACAGACTGATAGAGATTCTTGAAAGTGTAAAATAAATTATTAATTTAGAAAGATATGATTAACGAAATTCTGACCATTTCCGGCAAGCCCGGTCTGTTTAAACTGCTTACCCGCGGACGCGGTGCACTTATTGTAGAAAACATTGACGAGACCAAAAGGCGCCTTCCGGTCCAGGCTACTGACAAGATTGTCGGGCTGGGTGATATTTCCATTTTCACCGAAGATAAGGAAATGCCGCTCAGACTTGTGTTCCAGGCAATAGAGGACAAACTTGGCAAAGGCGTTTCCGTTGATTTCGATTATAAGAAGTCGGCCGATGACAAGCTCTGCAAGTACTTTGCCGGAATAATTTCCGATTATGATCGTGAAAGGGTATATCCAAGTCATATGAGAAAGATATTTTCATGGTATGATCTTTTGGTAAAATACGGCGAAAATGACTTTGCCGTTCCTTCGGCTGCAAATAACGCCGAAGAAAAGGCTGAAGAGTAATACGGAACCTGGACGGACAGTCCGTTGAAAGGTGTTTTTTGGCTCGGCCTGACGGCTGAGCCATTTTTTTTGCGCGTTGCAGAAGACCCTTTTTGTGATAAGTATGGGTAATATGCTGATTCATATAAAATATTATTTTATATGGTTTAATATTTGGATGTTTGGCTGCACTTGATTATCTTTGCGATGTCCGTTATAGAAAAAGACAGATGGAAAGAGTTACCGTTTTGACATCGGATCAGATTTACAACAGTTTTCTGGATTCGAAATATATCCCGGAGGGTGAAACAAAGTATTATCTGCGTAACACTCAAGTCAAGGCTCCTGAGGGGGGGTGGCGTCATCTGACCAGTGACGAGATAGAGATTCTGGTTAAGAATGACAATACGGCCATGAGCTGGGACACTATCATGGTGAGCGGCGAATTTAACCCGACCATGGTTAAGAACAACAAGTTCTACGGCTTTGTCAGGCTTGGAAGAATTACGTCAAACGGTCTTCAGTACCACGATCTCAGACTTTCGTGCGGCATAACCAACAGTTCAATCCATTCATGTGATATCGGCGACGACTGCGCCATACATAACGTGCATTACCTCTCGCACTACATTGTGGGCGACAGGTGCATGCTTTTCAATATTCAGGAAATGTCATGTACGGATCATGCCAAGTTCGGTAACGGCATTCTGAAGGATGGCGAGGATGAAAGCGTGCGTGTGTGGCTGGAACTGATGAACGAGACAGGCTGCCGAAAGGTGCTTCCTTTTGACGGCATGATTGCGGCCGATGCCTATCTGTGGGCCAAGTTCATTGATGACCGCAAGCTCCAGGACCGTTTGAAGGCAATTACACAAAATGCATTCGATTCGCGCCGTGGATTCTATGGTACGATAGGGAGCGGCTGCGTAATAAAGAATTCATGGATTATCAAGGATGTCAAGATAGGGAACAACTGCTATATTAAAGGCGCCAGCAAGCTCAAGAACCTTACAATCAATTCCAGTGACAGGGAGCCGAGCCAGATAGGCGAGAACGTCGTAATGGTGAATGGCATAGTAGGCTATGGCTGCCGTATTTTCTATTCCGTCATTGCGGTCAAGTTTGTTCTTGGAAGCCATTCGAATTTGAAATACGGCGCACGTCTTATCAATTCATTCCTTGGTGACAACTCCACGATATCGTGTTGTGAAGTACTTAACAATCTTATTTTCCCTGCTCACGAACAGCATCATAACAATTCGTTCCTCATTGCAAGTGTTGTCAAGGGGCAGTCGAATCTGGCTGCCGGTGCAACAATAGGCTCGAACCATAACAGCCGCACCAACGACAATGAGATTGAGGCGGGACGCGGTTTCTGGCCCGGGCTGTGCACCAGCGTCAAGCATTCCTGCAAGTTTGCAAGCTTCACGATGCTGGCAAAGGCCGCCTATCCGGCCGAGATGATGAATCCTTTCCCGTTTGCGCTGATAAGCAATGATGAGGCCAACGGCGAACTGCACGTCATGCCGGCTTTCTCATGGATGCACAACATGTTTGCCATGGCCAGGAACAACTGGAAGTATGCCAGTCGTGATGCCAGAATATTCAAAGTCCAGAACATAGAGTTCGATGCCTACGCTCCCGATACTATGGAGGAGGCCATTCAGGCGCGCAAACTGTTGGACAAATGGACGGCGAAGGCATGGTTGCTGAAACACGGGCAGGATGCATCGGTCATGACTGAAGATGAACTCATTGAAACGGGCCGCAGGCTGATGAACGGTCAGAAGAGCGAAGTCGAAGGACTTGATGTGTTCGGTGAAGACATGGAGAAGTCCAAGCGCAAGGTGCGCATTCTCAAGCCGTATGAGGCATATCACGCATACGGTGACATGATTGTCTATTATGCGGTCAGGAATATATCGGCGTATCTTCAGGACAACCCTGGCAGTAATTTCAGAAGCATTACGGAACTGTTTGACGGTCAGCGTAAGAAAGTCTGGTTCAACCTGGGCGGCCAGCTCATGTCAATGGATGACCTGAACCGGCTCAAGCAGGATATCAAGGACGGAAATATCAATACGTGGAAGGAGGTGCATCACAGATACACTGAAATATGGAAGCATTATCCGATTGACAAGCTCGGGCATGCATTCCAGTCGCTCAAACACGTTCTCAGACTTGAAACATTGACCGATGAAGACTGGCTTAAGGTATTGAACCGTGGCATAGAAATCCAGAATTATGTATTTTCACAGGTATATGAATCTAGAAAGAAGGATTACGATAACATTTTCCGTCAGTCAACATTCCTAAGCGAGGATGAAATGGTTGCAGCATGGGGCAGGCTGGATGACAACAGCTTTATCAGACAGCAGCGTGAAGAGACTAAGGAATTCATAGAGAGAATACAGAATCTGAAGAAACTGCTTGACAAATAAGTAATAACCTGAATACTTGAAATTATGAATCTCATTGAACATAAGTATGCACAGTATGCGCTTGTGCAGGAAATGATGCAGACGGTTGAAACGGTCAGAAAGTTTGACCCTTCATGTACGGCCGATATTGCAGAAAGCGTCAGACAGGTCGGCAGAGTGTATTTTACCGGCGAGGGCTCCAGCCGTATATTCCCGGCAAAGAATTCACTCAGAAAGATCAGGCGCTGGGGACTGGATTTGAATGCACAGACCGACGGCTCATGGCAGTCACGCGAATACGATCTTAGCAAGTATGCTGTTTTCTTTGCATCGAACTCCGGACGCACCAAGGAAGTGACCCTGTTGGCAAAGAAGCTTATGGAAGAGGGGAATCCCCTGCGTTTCGGACTTACAGCCAATCAGGATACAGTTCTGTCAACATTCTGCACACAGACTCATGTGCTGAACTGCGGTTGGGAACAGGCTGTAGCTGCCACAAAGAGCGTTGTAGAGCAGGCTTTGTACTACGAATCGGTCCTGTGGAATATAGGCGGACTTGATGTCAGGGCCGGTCTTGCAGCCCTTCCGTTACAGATTGAACAGGCTCTCACGCTTGACATTCCTTCTGAGACAGTGGAATGGGTAAGGAAAGCGCAGACCATATATTTTGCCGGATACAACGACGGCGTTGCCGAAGAGCTTACCCTCAAAACCAACGAGATTACACGCCGCAAGTCCGATTTTCTTGAAGGTACTTACGCACTTCACGGAATTGAAGAGGTAATGCAGGAGGGTGATATTATTTTCTGGATTGACCCCATTGCCGATGAATACGATAAGATTCAGGATTGTCTTGTCAAAGGTGCCGGCGTAAAAGTTGTGGCCATTGCCGATCACGATACCCCGTTCCCGACCATCAAGACTCCCGCAGCAGGCGATTTCAATCCATACGTCTATCTGTGCGCAGGCTGGAACGTGCTGGTTGAGATTGGCATTGCTACAGGTATGGACTTGGATCATCCGAACCGTGCACGCAAGGTAGGTAACGAGCTGGTTCTTTAAATATGCACTCCAATGTCGACAAATGCTCCAAAATTGGTAATGTTGGTCACAATGCCGGGCAGTTCCATACCCTGATTCATACCACAAAGTAACATATTAGAATCTGAGGAATGAAGAAAAAGCGTATGAAAATGATATATGTGTCAGGTGTTGAAAATTTTGTGAAAATCATTAGCAATATGCGTCTCCTATTACTTATCTTTGCCTGAAAGAGGTTGGTCTGTACTGTGAAAAACCTCGATCGTAAACAAACAAGATTATAATATGGCAAAAAAGGAAACCACTGAAGGCCTTCAGAATCCGGCCTTGAGCGAGAAACTGAAAGCATTGCAGGCTGCTACTGAAAAGATTGAGAAAAGTTTCGGCAAAGGCTCGATTATGAAGCTTGGCGATGAGAGTGTGGAAAATGTGGATGTCATTTCCACAGGTTCAATAGGACTAAACGCAGCACTTGGCGTTGGCGGCTATCCGCGAGGAAGAATAATTGAAATCTATGGCCCGGAATCGTCCGGCAAGACCACACTGGCAATACATGCCATAGCACAGGCTCAGAGGGAAGGTGGCATTGCAGCTTTCATTGATGCCGAGCATGCTTTTGACCGCTTCTATGCGGCCAAGCTTGGTGTAGATATAGACAACCTGTGGATTTCGCAGCCTGATTGCGGAGAGCAGGCTCTTGAGATTGCCGAGCAGCTTATACGTTCAAGCGCAATTGACATAATTGTAATTGACTCTGTAGCCGCACTTACTCCAAAGGCTGAAATAGAGGGTGATATGGGTGACAACAAAGTGGGGCTTCAGGCCCGTCTCATGTCGCAGGCCTTGAGAAAGCTTACTTCGGCCATAAATAAGACCAACACGACCTGCATATTCATAAACCAGCTGCGTGAGAAGATTGGCGTAATGTTCGGCAATCCGGAAACTACCACAGGCGGTAACGCGCTGAAGTTCTACGCATCGGTACGTCTGGATATACGCCGCGTGACACAGCTCAAGGACGGTGACAGCGTGATAGGCAACCAGGTGCGCGTCAAGGTGGTAAAGAACAAGGTCGCACCTCCGTTCCGCAAGGCCGAATTTGACATAATGTTCGGTGAAGGTATATCCAAGAGTGGCGAAATTGTTGACTTGGGTGTAGAGTACGGCCTTATCAAGAAAAGTGGCTCATGGTTCAGTTATGGTGACACACGTCTGGCTCAGGGCCGCGATGCCGTCAAGCAGCTTATGCAGGACAATGTCGAACTGGCCGATGAACTGGAACAGAAAATCATGGCCACCATACTTGGCAATCCTCAGGAATTTGAACCGGAAGATGAAATGTAGTCATAAATATACATATATTATTCAATAATGAGGGTTTGAAGCCTCAAAAGCGTTTTATTCCAAAGAAAATCTGTTAAACTTATAAAAAAAAAATGCGCCAAACTTCTGTTTGTTCAGTGGATTATTATTACCTTTGCGCGTGAGATTTGTATGTTTGGGGTCGTAAAGATTGAGAAAAGAAGAAATTTACACGAACGATATTACTTATTTTATTCCATTTTTTTACTATTTATCTATTATGAGAAAAAAATTCAGTTTTGCATTTGTGGCCGCCATTGGCGCGTTACTGATGTTTACGGGATGCTCAGAGGACTATGACTCAGACATCCAGAGCTTGAACGAACAGGTCTCTGCTCTTGATCAGAAAGTCTCTGCAATCGAGGCTGCCATCAAGGACGGTTCCGTAATCAAGTCTATTGAGCCTATCGCAAATGGTGTAGTGGTCAAGACCAACGATGGCAAATCTTATGAGATAACCAATGGCAATGATGGCGCTGATGGTGCTGATGGCGTGAGCCCCATTATTGCAATAGGTGATAACGGCAACTGGTTTATCAACGGCGAAGATACAGGTAAACCTTCACAGGGCGCTCCGGGCGCTGATGGTGCTGATGGTGCTGATGGTGCTGATGGCGTGAGCCCCACTATTGCAATAGGTGATAACGGCAACTGGATTATCAACGGCGAAGATACAGGTAAACCTTCACAGGGTGCTCCGGGTGCTCCGGGCGTGAGCCCCACTATTGAAATAAGTACTGACGGCAACTGGATTATAAACGGCGTTGATACAGGTAAACCTTCACAGGGTGCTCCGGGCGCTGATGGCGATGATGGTGCTGATGGTGCTGATGGCAAGTACTATATGCCAAACGAAGATGGTTTCTGGCACGTTATCGACCCGAACAAAAATAACGCCGATTCTAAGACAACCGAGAAGTGGCTTCCGGAAGGAACAATCACAGCTGTATGGGATACAAATAGAGACGTTCTTTCACTTTACAACGTAAAGGGTGGTAAAGGTGAAAGCAAGGTGGTTGAGATTAACCTCAGCACACGTCTCAAGAGTATTGCACTCGTTCCGGATGCACTTCTTGACGGAATGGGCGTACTCAGTTCTCCGAAGGTTTACTACGCAATGAAGGCAAGTGCTACTAAGGGTGCTAAGCTTGATACAATGACCTACTATCCTGGTGTAGCAACTTACAGACTGAATCCTACTATCGCCAAAATCGCGGATTGTAAATTTATCAACAGAGAGGTTAAGACCATTACCAGGGCAGCCGGTGACAACGGTGATCTGCTTGAAATCACAAGTTGGAAGGATAACAAGGATGGTTCAATCAGCGTTTATTACAAGACTCTCAAAGAACCGAAGTTCAACTCGAGACACGGTGCCAATGACATTGTAGCTCTTCAGGTTACTACTCCCGAGGGTGAGATCATTACATCTGATTACGCCTACATTATGCCTATTCAGCCAGTTACGAAGTGGTCTCTGGCTCACACTGGTTGCCTGGCAAAGAAAACGCTTTTCAGAAATGATTCACTGTCAGTGGATTCAAAGTGCGACTCGGTAATCTGCCACAGTAATGGTGTAAAGGCTATGGATTGCGTGTTTGATCTTACAAACTGCAAGAGCATAGATAGCTACCGTCTTGCAAAACTTGATTTGAGCGTGTTTGTGACCGCTATGGCAGGAAGTAAAAAGTCAGATCTTGAGACAATTGCGGAAGTTGCCAAGAAGACCGGTGACAGTATTAAGGTATCATACAAATTTGAAAAGTGCAACTACAAGAATGGTCAGAAGAATGCCGACAACGATTACTTCGAACTGAAGAATGGAATTCTCAGTCTCTCACAGAAGACGCTTGATGCTACCAAATCTGACTGCCCGGCTGTAGGCATGACTCCTACTGTAAGCATCGTTGCAACTGCAACTGTAGGTGGAGTTACTTACAACCTCTGCAGCGGATTTGCTAAGATTGCCGTTCTTGGACAGCACGATCACAAGTTTGCAATCCAGAACTTCAAGATGAATCCTGACTATACACTTGGTTCTTCTGATTCACTGAGTTTCGTAAAATATAGTGATGCTGAATCATGGGCTAAAAATAATAACTGGAACAAGTTGGCTGCTGTTCAGGTTAAGGATTCTATCGCGGGCTTGATTGAGCACTTCAAGGAGTATAAGGCTGATACGATAGCTGACGGTAAAATAACGTTCTCAATTTGCAACTTTACCACTGATCAGGTTGTTTTCAAGAAGACTGAGAACTCTGATTATTACTCGATTTCTTCCACCAATAATTATTCCAGCATAGAGTTTACTGCTACACAGTGGAATGATTTTGTAAAGCAGTCTTATGAGCGCGAGAAGTTACCGTATATTGCTTGGGTTGAATCAGGACTTCGCGAGGAAAATAAAACAGCTATAATTAAGGTTACCGAAACCTGCGGCAAATATAACACTGTCAAGAAAGAGGGTTACTACTGTGTAATATTCCTTGATCAGGTGGACTTCAGAGCTACCTTAAAACCTGTTGTACTGAAGGATAAGCCTAATTATCTTGTAGATAATGTTAAGCTTGACTCACTCATCAGTATCGTTGATGGAAAAGGTAAGCAGATGTTTACATTCAATGGCACAAAGCTTATACCTACTTCTGATGCTTCTGCTTACAGTATTGATTCAGTTCAGATTATTATTATGGATCAGCCGGATAATACTGAACCAACACCTAAGTGGTTCAAACAGCAGAATGAAAGTGATACATGGCAGTCTTATGGTAGTGATAAAATTCAGCGTCTGAATCTGACTAACAATACCAGAGTCTTTACTTGGTATAACGATGGTAACACCCTGCAAACCGAAAAAGTATGTCTCGTAGAAGTTAAACTTGTAATTTGGACATCAATACAAAAGGGCAGTGGATATGTTAAATATATGAACACTGATTTACCTATTGCAGAAACAGTGACAGTTAAGCCAACAGCTAAGTAAAGATTGATATACAATCTAAGCTCTTAACATTAAGGGGAGGAAATCAGTTTCCTCCCCTTTTTTTATTATTACAATTAAAGCAGTACGGTAAACAGGCAAATGTGTATGACCGGGTCAGCAGGTTTTATGCATAAAGTGTTGACGGTCGGTGTCATTGAGTTTCTCAATGCTGTAGCGGAGCATTGTTCTGGGCATGGTGGTGTAGCGTGTCTCCAGCCAGTCTTTCATAAGCTGTTCGTTGTGATTGCCGACTTCACGGACAAGCCAGCCTGTGGCTTTCTGGAGCAGGTCATGCATCGGTCCCGGCTTTGACAGCAGAATATCGGCTATGGCAAGGGTGTCGTCAAACTGGCCTGCACGCACAAAAGCCATGGTGCTTACAATGCCTATGCGCTGCTGCCAGATGGTTCTGCCGTTTTTTGCCAGGTCATAAAGAACGGTGCGGTCCTTGTCCATAAGCCACGGTCCCAGAATTTCGTAACAGCTCAGATCTACTAGATCCCAGTTGTTTACGTATGCGGTGTTGGCAAAGTAGAAGTCAACGCAGCGCTGCCTGAGGGCCTGGTCCTTGCGGGCGTGTTTGAAAATCTGCACCAGTGTCAGAAGGGCGGCAAGTCTGACTTCGTGATACTGGCTTGCAATACATTCTTCAAGGTCATCGAAACTGATGTCCTTCCATGTTTCCTTCACTATGGCGCGGGTAACGGGAACCTTGATGCCAAGAAAGACATCGCCTTCGCCGTACTGTCCCTTGCCGGTTTTGAAGAAGCGTGACAGTCCTTCAACCTGCGAAGGGTCTGCCGAGCTGATCATTGTTTCAAGCAATCTGTTCATTGAATCGGTGATATGTTATTATGAGTATATGAGTCTGCTGCATTACTGATTACGCAGTCTGACCGATGTGTCAGTATCGGTCTTCTGACATCTGCCCATCAAATTTAGAACATTTAAAACCGTGTAAAAGTGGGAATTTTCTGCCGAATGCACAAGCAAGGTGCGGCTATTGTGACAGTTTGGCAGAAAATGTCAACGTTGGCCTGCATGATTTGGCACAGCGTCTGCGTGTTTTGGCATACTGACTGCGCAAAATACCGCTGGCATACCGTTTGTCCTTAATGTGGTGTCGATGCACATGACGTTGGCATCGGCTCGATGGAAAAGAGTATTAACGAAAAAACAAATAACGACTATGGGAAAGATTATTGGTATTGACCTTGGTACAACAAACTCTTGTGTATCAGTTTTCGAAGGTAACGAACCGGTTGTAATTGCCAACAGCGAAGGCAAGCGCACAACTCCTTCAATTGTAGGTTTTGTTGACGGCGGTGAACGCAAGGTTGGTGATCCTGCAAAGCGTCAGGCCATTACAAACCCCCAGCGCACCGTATTCTCAATCAAGAGATTCATGGGTGAGAACTGGGATCAGGTTCAGAAGGAAGTTACGCGCGTTCCCTACAAGGTTGTCAAGGGCGACAACAACATGCCTCGCGTTGACATTGACGGACGTCTCTATACGGCTCAGGAAATCTCTGCAATGATTCTTCAGAAAATGAAGAAGACCGCCGAGGACTATCTGGGTCAGGAAGTTACCGAGGCCGTTATCACAGTTCCGGCATACTTCAGCGACTCGCAGCGTCAGGCTACTAAGGAGGCTGGCCAGATTGCAGGTCTCGATGTTAAGCGTATTGTCAATGAGCCTACAGCAGCCGCTCTGGCATACGGTGTTGACAAGGCTGGAAAGGATATGAAGATTGCAGTATTCGACCTTGGCGGCGGTACATTCGATATCTCGATTCTTGACTTCGGTGGCGGCGTGTTCGAGGTTCTTGCCACCAACGGTGACACACACCTTGGCGGTGACGACTTTGACCAGGTAATCATCAACTGGCTTGTCCAGGAGTTCAAGAACGACGAGGGTGCCGACCTCACTGCCGATCCTATGGCACTGCAGCGTCTTAAGGAGGCTGCCGAGAAGGCCAAGATTGAGCTGTCGTCGTCAACATCGACCGAAATCAACCTGCCGTACATCATGCCGGTTGCAGGCGTTCCGCGTCACCTTGTAAAGACTCTGACACGCGCCAAGTTCGAGCAGTTGGCAAGCGGTCTCATCCAGGCTTGTCTGGAACCCTGCCGCAAGGCCATGAGCGATGCCGGCCTGAGCAATTCTGACATTGACGAGGTTATCCTGGTTGGTGGTTCAAGCCGTATCCCGGCCGTTCAGAAGTTGGTTCAGGACTTCTTCGGCAAGGCTCCTTCAAAGGGCGTCAACCCCGACGAGGTTGTTGCAGTAGGCGCAAGCATCCAGGGCGCCATTCTGAACAAGGAGGGTGGAGTAGGCGACATTGTTCTGCTTGACGTAACTCCTCTGACCATGGGTATCGAGACTCTGGGCGGTGTAATGACCAAACTCATTGAAGCCAACACGACCATTCCGTGCAAGAAGAGCGAGACATTCTCGACAGCTGCCGACAACCAGACCGCAGTTACCATTCACGTGCTGCAGGGCGAGCGTCCTATGGCCAGCCAGAACAAGTCCATCGGTCAGTTCAACCTTGAGGGAATTGCTCCCGCACGCCGCGGTGTTCCTCAGATTGAGGTTACTTTCGATATTGATGCCAACGGTATTCTTAAGGTTAGCGCCAAGGACAAGGCAACCGGCAAGGAACAGGCTATCCGCATCGAGGCTTCAAGCGGCCTGTCAAAGGAGGAGATTGACCGCATGAAGGCCGAGGCCGAGGCCAACGCTGAAGCCGACAAGAAGGAGCGCGAGAAGATTGACAAGCTGAACCAGGCCGACTCAATGATTTTCCAGACCGAGCAGCAGCTCACTGAGCTTGGCGACAAGCTGCCTGCCGACAAGAAGGCTCCTATTGAAACAGCCCTCAATGCTCTGAAGGACGCTCACAAGGCTCAGGATCTTGCAGCCATTGACAAGGCTATGGCCGAACTCCAGACTGCCTTCCAGGCTGCCAGCGCCGAGATGTACGCCCAGAGCGGTGCTCAGGGTCAGCCGGGTGCAGGTGCAGGAGCCGGTTTTAACGGTGGCGCCCAGGCCGGTCCCCAGGACGGCGGCTCGCAGGACAAAGCCGATGTCCAGGACGCCGACTTTGAGGAGGTCAAGTAATTTTACTAAATAAACATATAATATCCATAAATAAGAGCGGTGTAAGTTGTTGATTTACACCGCTTTTATTTTAGTCTAAAGTTGAACCAATAGTCAAAGATTATGAACGAAATCGTAGCAAAATTGAACGACCTCTACGCAGCATTTGCAGAGGACGCACAGAAGAATCTGGAAGGCAACAAGGCAGCCGGTCAGCGTGCCCGCAAGGCCTCACTTGAAATTGAGAAGCTCTGCAAGGAGTTCCGCAAGGCCTCACTTGCCAAGTAAGATCCGCATAAGCATAGGCGTGTCAGCATTCAGCGTACGTATTCATTTTTGGAAACAGAGAAGGGGTGACCGTGAGGCTGCCCCTTCTTAAATCCTGTACGAA
>JAZLIR010000043.1:0-5912 GCA_045617485.1 Bacteroidaceae bacterium | reverse complement strand
GTATGACAAGCTTGTCTTCCTAAGACCGCTTGGCCTCCGACTTCCCATAAAGACGGTGACAGACAACAAGGGCCAGCAGATACGCCTCCAGATGGCAAAGGTCGATGGAATTGAAGATACCGTCCTGCTTGTCGACAGCGATGCCAAGACGGCCAAGGAAAGGAGTATGTACGAACTTTTTGTCGGCCGTTACGAGACCGGTCTGAAAAGGATACAGGCCGGCATTGAAGGCAGGGGCCCGAAGAAACGCCACAAGGTCCAGATCCGTCTGGGCCGGCTGAACGCCAAGTTCCCCGGGGTCGGAAAGAACTACGACATCAGCTTCACGTACAATGAAAAGGACATGGCGACATCGATGTTCTGGTCAAGAAATGCCGACATCGACGAAACAACACGCAAGATGCATGGCAAATACCTACTGCAGACCTCACTCGATGAGAAAGACGAAGAGAACATCTGGGAGTTCTACAACGTCATCCGTACGGTGGAGGAGACTTTCAAGACCTTGAAGTCGGATCTGGACATGCGCCCCGTTTTCCATAAGACGGACGATGCTACGAAAGCTCATCTCAATCTCGCCGTCCTTGCGTACTGGGTGGTCTCCACGACAAAGTACCGGCTCAAACAGAAGGGCGTCAAAGTCCGCTGGGAAGAACTCCTGAGGATAATGAGCACCCAGCAGAGAGTGACTATGGTTGCCCAGCAGGCAAACGGGCACATCCTCAAAGTTCGCCGCAGCACCACGCCCGAAGCCAAACTGGCCGAAATACAGACGGCCCTCGGTATCCCCGCCCTTCCGGTCTGCTCAATAAAATCTGTGTGGCTCCAGGAACGACCTCCCGAAAAAGACCCTCCCTTAAAATCAGGCGGTTAGCACGACACTAGCTGCAATGTGGGCTAATGACTACCGATTCATTGCCAACAGGGATTGACCATTGGTCAATCTTCTGTATTTTTATCCATTTTGCTTGCAAATCAGAAATTTGTTGTACATTTGCCGTTGATATAAGCATTGAGAGAATGGCTATCTGACTACACGAGGTCTAACTGCCGCTCCTGATGCTTTTTTTTGACATCATTGTATGCATACCGAATTTATTGTATGTTTGCAGATATGAATAGTGCCGCCGCTATGATATTTCTTTATTCTGAACATCCGCTTTGGGAAGTAGTGGAGCTCCTTTGGGGCATTGCCGTCGAATATCCGGGGTTAGCAGTCTTCACCGTACTGTTTGCCCTGCTTTTCCTGGCATTCCTTAAGCGGCTGATATATAACTGTCTATTCAACGACTACCACATGGGCGGTGACTGGAAGGACGGAAAGAAGGTCCGCTGAGTCAGAAACCGTCACTCCAGCAGTGCCATCTGGCGCGGAGTCCAGGTATTGGCCTCAAAATACTTCTCTATATCCTTCTTGAGAAGGATGATATCGTCACCTACGTATTTCAACTTCTTGCCGTCAAGTTCCCATCTTGCCGGTTCCAGTTCGGCAATTTTCCTTATCCACTCGCACAGAGAATTCCCATTCAGCAGATTGCCACTGAACGTGGAAAACTCCTGGTACCCCAGACGGTGATACTTGTTGAACAGACGGACTATCTCCTTGTTTGAAGTCTGCCCATACAGTTGGACTCTCAGCCATTTGGATGCCAGTGAATACAGACAGTACGATTGGGATTTGGTCAATCTCGACAATTTAGGGCTGCAATTTTGTACAACCGGGCTCTTGTCAGAAACGTCCACAGAACTGACAGGCTTCTCTGGCGAAACCAATATCTGTTCATTCAACTGCAGAACATTCACTTGGGGCTTGCTGAAAAAGTGCCTTGAAGCCAGACGGCCGACACGCCTGAAGCTGCGGAATAACATATCCATAAAGCTGGAACCGGACTTCTTTCCGATGATTTCCGGAACAGTTTCAGCAACAGGCACCAAAGTGATCTCCGTATTGGGAACTTCAGCCGGCAGAACACTTTCAACATGCTTATCCAGCCCTTCACGGACAACCTCGCGGATATGTCTCTTCTCTGCCGGTTTCAATGGTACGATTCTGTTCTTTGTCTTTGACACCGTCCTGACTTTTGGGACGCTGATAACAGGTTCAGGGGCCTGAACTGCCGGTTTCCGATATTTCTCAATTCTGACCTTAGTCTGGAGAACACTGCCAATCATTCGTCCCAGCTTCCAGTAATCAATCTGCAGGACATCATCCAATGAGCGGTAGCCGTTTTCTGGCTTCTCCTCTTTACGGCAATATAATCGGGATTCCAGGTCTTCGTATTCAGCCTTACGGACGATGGATTTGCGCACGTCATCCAAAGATGACTTGACAATGTTATATATACTCGCCTTTGTCAGTCCGTATTTCTCGCTCAGAGTTTCAAGTGTACCGCCCTTTCCCGCCTTATAGTCTTCAGAGTAATAGTCCTCCAGGATATGCCTGTTCCTGTCTTTGAGAACGCGGAGCAGCGAGTCCAGATACAGTCGGTTGTATCTGTCGTCATCAAACGCATCCGGAAGCAGCTGTTCGCTCTCCAGAGTGGTCAGGTCTATATCCTCATATATGAGTTCGTCCTCAATCATTCAAAACAAAGGTACTAACAAGCATCAAATCACGAAATTACGACAAATACCCCATTACACCAACTGGAAGCCGAATAAACTTTCCGGATGAGTTGACACTGCAGAAGCTTGCTGTTGAAGCAGCACCAGACACGGATCCTGTCACAATTCACCTCTAAGCCGCTCCTTGAGCAGGGTATTGCGGTCGCTGACGGTCAGATTACGGATAGCATACCCCAGTGCTTTGGGCTGGCCGATGATTACGCACACCTTCCTGGCGCGGGTGATGCCGGTATAGACCAGGTTGCGCTGCAGCATGACAAAGTGCGTCATCAGCAGCGGTATTACCACTATGGGATATTCCGAACCCTGGGACTTGTGGATGGTGGTGGCGTATGCCAGGGTAAGTTCATCCAGTTCGGTCACATCGTACTCTATCTGACGGCCGTCAAAGTCAACCGTCAGCGTGCGGTCTTCATGGTTGACGCGGACTATGGTTCCTATGTCGCCGTTGAAGACTTCCTTGTTATAGTTGTTGCGTATCTGCATGACGCGGTCGCCGTGACGGTACGTGGTGCCGCCGCGGCTCAGCCCCGTGGACGTTTCGTTCAGGGCCTGCTGGAGCAGCATGTTCAGATTGGAGGCCCCTACCACACTGCGCTGCATGGGTGTCAGCACCTGAATGTTGCCAAGGGGCTCATGATAGGCTTTGGGAAGGCGGTGCTTCACCAGATCAACTATGTCCGATGCCACCTTCTCCGGATCATCGTTCCTGAGGAAAAAGAAATCGGTGTTCCTGCCGTTGCTGGTGTCGGGGTACTGGCCGTGGTTTATCTGGTGCGCGCTCATGACTATGCGGCTGCTCTGAGCCTGGCGGAAGATGCGTGTCAGGCGGATGACGGGTATGCGCTCCGAATCTATGATGTCACGCAGCACGTTGCCCGCCCCAACACTTGGCAGCTGGTCTATGTCGCCTACCATGATGAGGCGCATGCCTGCAGGGACGGCCTTCATCAGGTTGTACATGAGTATGATGTCAATCATGGAACACTCATCGACTATCAGAGCATCGCCCTCCAGCGGGTTCTCCTCGTTCCGCTTGAAGCCGTCCATGGGGTTGTACTCCAGCAGGCGGTGTATGGTCTTGGCCTCCATGCCGGTGGCCTCGCTCATGCGCTTGGCTGCGCGGCCGGTGGGTGCGGCAAGCTGTATTTTCAGGCCGGCGGCCCTAAGTACCGAAAACAGGAACATTCTTGTATTTGTCATTGGAAAAGTTGTATTTGGTATTCTCCAAAAAATATCTTGAACTTTTTTTAATCTTTTGGTCCTTATCGTTCGTTTTATCAGTCACTATACCCGCATAGTTCCTTCTTCTTAAACAACTGGTCTCAAAAAAACATTACGAAAACTGTTCAACTTATGTATTTACGCCTAGTCCAATCCGCTATACATAAAACATCCCTAATGGCCCCACTCCTACATCAATAATCACGTTGAAAATCGCAAATCCACAATTGTATAATAATGCATTGCCCATATAATATCATGTATGATTATCATTGCATTTCATACCCGAAACATAATATTTCATAAGAGTTGAAGAAGAGGCTTGCCACTATTGAAAACCATTTCTATTTTGTCACACGGACATCACTTCGACCGATGCTCCATAACATGAATTTTTGACAGTGGATGGAATAGAGTATTTTTGCATGAATATAACCGATGTATAGAATATGGTAAACAAGACGGATATCACTCCTTACAGACAAGATGTCAAGATAATCAAGAAGGCAATTCTGGAGAGTCAGGGACGCGCCTTAAGGTTGGCCAGCGGCCAGCAGCTGTCACTATACTTCGGAATTGGACAGTATATCAGTGCTCATTCCCGTGAAGGGCATTGGGGGACCGGTGCGATTGATGCTATCAGCGAGCAACTGCATAAGGAGATGCCGGGACTAAGAGGGTTCTCTTCCGGAAACATGAGAAAGATGAGGATTTTTGCTGAATTCTGGAGTTCATATATAAATTGTTCGCCAATGGCGAACGAAATTGAATCGGCTGATACTGAACTAATTATTGCAACAGATTCGTTTTCGATTCAAAAATGGTCGCCAGTGGCGAACGAAATAAACAGGGAAGATATACTGTCTGTTAGTTTCTCACATCACATGGAGATTCTTCTAAAAACGAAGGACATCAACGAAGTTCTGTTCTATCTCCGTCAGACGGTAATACACCAATGGAACAAATATGAACTTCGTGATGCACTGAAACAGGACATATTCAAGAACGGGAACAATACCATACCGAACAACTTCATTGAAACCGTACCTGACACCAGGTTGGCAATAAAGACAATTAGAATGTTCAAGGATGAGTATATACTGGACTATATCAACGCAGAGGACATTGATGAGGACTATGAATGTGTGGACGAAAGAGTGGTTGAAAAACGGATTGTCAGCAATATCCGCAAATTCATAATGACATTCGGACGTGACTTTGCCTTCCTTGGCAACCAATACCATCTTGAAATATATGGCGTAGAACACTTCCCTGACCTGCTCTTCTTCAACCGCGAACTCAATTCCCTGGTTGTTGTAGAACTGAAAATCGGAGCATTCAAGGACTCGTACTTGGGCCAGCTTTTCGGTTACCTGAAGATTCTTGACGACAAGGTAAAGAAGCCACATGAGAATCCTTCCGTCGGAATAATTCTCTGTAAAGAGGCCGATAAGGCCTACGCAGAATATGCTGTTAGGGACTACAGCAAGCCGATGGGAGTCGCAACTTACAAGACACTTGCTGACATGCCGGACAGCATGAGAGAAGCGCTTCCTGACATCGAAGAACTCAAAAAACTGCTATAGCTAACATTTTAAACAACATGATAGCCGAGGTGTAGGCCAGTCAGAATTATACTTACAAATTGGCATTAAGGCATAAAATAGCACAAATCACTGAACTATTGATAATTGAATGAAAATAAGTCTCACTTTCCGCACTTTTATGTCGCGCTACAAATCCGCTACAAAATTCGTATGCTACAGCTACTCAAAGGAGAGAAAACTAAGGTGAAACCGCTCCGTGACAAGCACAGAAAATACGGTGCAAATACTTGATTTACACCGTATTATACAATATATATATCAGGTTTAGTCCGGTTTATTTGACCTCCTCGAAGTTGCAAATTATTGATAGTCAGTTTATTACAAATCCGTGGTGAAAATACGGTGAAATATTTTTACCAAAATCGGAAACAAAACGTTAAATATCAATAAAAACGCATTTTCAAAATCGGCGATTTACATACATGTAGCATTATTTTGTTTCCGATTTTATTAGGA
>JAZLIR010000042.1:0-8778 GCA_045617485.1 Bacteroidaceae bacterium | reverse complement strand
GAAACAGCTTGACCAGCAGATCGAGCAGCACCGTCAGGAACTGGAATCGATTGAGAAACAGCGCAAGACAATCATGCGTGAGGCCAAGGAAAAGGCAGACCAGCTTATCCAGGACTCCAACGCAATGATCGAGAACACCATACGCACCATCAAGGAATCGCAGGCAGACCGTGAGCTTACACGTCTGGCCCGTCAGGAACTGACCGATTTCAAGGAAAACATTGAGCAGGCCGATTCCCAGTCGAATTCTGAAAGCGACGAACAGATAAGACGTCAGATGCAGCGCATCCTTGAAAGCCAGGAACGCCGCCGCAAGAGAAAACAGGAGCAGCGCGAAAAGAAGGAACGTCAGGAAAAGGAGGCCGGCAATGTCTCTCCCGCCCCTTCACCGGCGTTTGCCTCAGGCCGTAGCGTATCGGCCTCCAGGCCGTTCAAACCAGGCGATACGGTGAGAATTTCAGGCCAGACCACTGTCGGTGAGGTTGTGCGTGTTTCCAAGAAGGATGTGACAGTTGAATTCGGACACATTACAAGCACCATAAAGGCCGATCTGCTGGAACATGCGGAACCGGTCCGTCCTACCGGTACCAGCCAGTCGTACACTCACATGAGCAGGCAGACGTATGACGACATCAACAACCGCAAGCTTGCCTTCAAGCCCGATGTTGATGTACGCGGCATGCGCGGTGACGAGGCCATCCAGACCGTCATGCATTTCATTGACGATGCCACTCTGATTGGCATGAGCCGTGTGCGCATACTGCATGGAACAGGCAACGGAATTCTGAGGAATCTTATCCGTCAGTACCTGCACACCGTTCCTGCCGTAAAGGACTATCATGATGAGCATGTCCAGTTCGGCGGTCACGGAATTACCGTGGTGGATATAGGGTAAAATATTAATTACAAACCAATTACATAAAGATTATGAAGTACAGGATTGCACTGGTTGCAGCCATTATGGCAGCATTTACTTTTACACAGGCCAATGCCGGAAAGCATTGGGTAGCAACATGGGCAACAGCCGAACAGGTTGTGGAACCGCACAACTGTCCCCCTGCCCCGGGACTTGAAGGAAACTCAATCAGACAGATAGTACAGACCTCCATAAGCGGCAAGGTAGTACGCGTAAAGCTGTCAAATGAATTCAGCAAGGTTCCCGTTGAAATCAACGCAGCCGAGATAGCTCTTGCCATGACAGCAGGCAGCAGCAGTGACATTGATGAAAAGAGCCAGGTCAGCCTTACATTCGGCGGCAGCAAGTCAGTCGTCATAGAACCGGGCCAGCTGGTGACATCGGACCCGGTCAAGTTCCCTATGACCACACGTCAGAACGTTGCCATTACAATGCACATGGGCAAGGCATCATCGACCGATGTGACAGGCCATCCGGGTTCACGTACCGATTCATACATAGCCGTAGGCCAGACATCGGACTTCAGCGGAGCGGTCAGCACTGCCCACTGGTACATAATCAACGCAATTGAGGTCAAGGCCGAGAAGAAGGCCTGTGCCATTGTAGCTCTTGGCAATTCCATTACTGACGGTCGCGGCACCACCACAAACGGTCAGGACCGCTGGACCGACAACCTTTCACGCCGTCTGCTTCAGAACAGAAAGACCAGCCGCATTTCGGTGCTGAACATGGGTCTTGGCGGCAACTGCATTCTTAACGGCGGTCTTGGCCCGACTGCCCGCAGCCGCTACCCGCGCGATGTGTTTGGTCAGGAAGGCGTCCGTTACGTTATTCTGTTTGAAGGTGTCAACGACCTTGGCGGCTTTGGCGATGCCGTAAAGAAGGCTGACCAGATTATTGAGGTGTGGAGCCAGATAGCAGACGAGGCGCATGAACGCGGCATCTACGTGATTGGCGCACCTGTAATGCCGTTCAAGGGCAACAACTACTACAGCGAGAATCACGAAGCCGGCCGCCAGAAACTGAACGAATGGATCCGTACCAGCGAACTTATGGACGGAGTCATAGACTTTGACGCCGCCATGACCGATCCCGATGATCCCATACGCCTGAACAAGGCATATCTGTTCGAGAACGACTATCTCCACCCCAATGCTCAGGGTTATCAGCAGATGGGCAACTGCATAGACCTGTCACTCTTTGAGCGCAAAGGTCCCTGGAAGAAATAGTGTCAAAAAATTGGACAGTTTTCACTCCATTCTGACGTTTTCATTAAAATCGTTTCTTAACTGCTGTCAGTGAGTATATTTTTGGAGCGTGAATATGAAACGCTTCAAAAATATGCTGCTTGTGCTGGCACTCACGCCAGCCGTTGCAAAGCCTCAGGTCATGCGTTTGAACATGACCGATGTAATACGCATGGCGCAGGAATCATCGCCCCAGGCTGTTCAGGCGCGGGGTGACTTTGAATCGGCCCAGCTCAGCTACAAGAGCTACAAGGCTGAATATCTGCCTTCGCTGTCGCTGTCTTCCAGTCCGTCGCTGAACCGCAGCACCAGTTCAGTCACACTGCCTGACGGAACTGAAAAGTATGTGCGCACAAACAGCGTGCACAGCGGGCTGAATCTTGATCTCTCGCAGAATATCTGGCTGACCGGTGGAACGGTGTCGGTCAGCGGGTCGGTAAGCCGTCTGGACCAGTTCGGTGACAGCCGTACGCACAACTACTACTCACAGCCGCTGCAGCTCAGCATATCGCAGAGCCTGAACGGCTACAACTCCTTCAAGTGGGAACGCAGGACCGAGCCCCTATCCTACCGTATGGCACGCAAGCGGTACGCCGAGACCATGGAACTGGTAGCCAGCCAGGCGGCATCATACTTCTTCGCTCTGGTATCGGCCAAGACCGATATGGAAATAGCCACGCTGAACTATGCTGCGGCCGATACGCTATACTCGTTCGGCAAGGGCCGATATGGCATAGGCACCATAACCGAAAACGAACTGCTGCAGCTGGAGCTGCGTCTGCTGAACGAAGAGACCGGAATAATATCGGCCAGGATGGGTCTGGACGATGCAACCGATGCTCTGCGCAACTTTCTTAACCTGCCGTCACAGGTTGAGATTCAGGTGGTTACCGATGACAGCATACCCCACTTCACCGTTCCGGCCGATGAGGCGCTGGCGCTGGCCGGGAAGAACAGCCCGGACATTGATGCCATGGAACTAAGTCTTATAAGCAGCGAGAGCAACCTTGCTTACTACAAGTCACAGACCGGTTTCAGAGCATCAATCTACATGCGTCTGGGACTTGCACAGACGGCCGATGAACTGCCGGAGAGCATGCGTAACCTGAATGACGAGCAGGCGGTGAACGTATCGCTGAGCATTCCCATACTTGACTGGGGACGTGGACGCGGACGGGTGAAGATTGCCCGGAACAATCTGGAACTGACCAGACTGCGCAACGAGCAGAGCCGCGTTGCATTCGAAAAGACCATAATGCGGGCGGTGAACCAGTTCAACAGCCAGGAAAGGCAGGTGGACATAGCACGTCGCACCATGCAGACGGCGCAGCACCGCTACGATGTGGCCCGTCACATGTACATGACCGGCAACTCTACCATGCTTGACCTGAACGAGGCCATTGCAGCCAAGGACGGGGCGTATCGCGGGTATATATCGGCCCTGAGCACATACTGGCAGCTGTACTACACCATACGCAGCATTACGGGATATGATTTTGAAAATGATTCACTAATAGAATATCAGATAGAAAATGGACTATAAGCTTCCACCAAAGAAATGGTATGTGAAATACCGCATCCATATTGTTGCAGGCCTGCTGGCCGCCGGACTCATTGTACTTATGATTAAGATGTGGACCGGCCCCAAGGTGCTGCGCGTAAACGCTGAGAGTGTGCAGATTGCCACCGTGACAAGCGGTGAATTCTCGGAATACGTGAATGCCGACGGCACGCTGCAGCCCATACAGTCAATAAAGGTATATACGCGCGAAGGCGGTTACGTTGAGCAGCTACTGAAGACCGATGGAGTCATGGTCAGCAAGGGCGATACCATACTGATTATGAGCGATCCGGAACTGGAGCGCACCATTGAGAGCGAGCGCGAGTCATGGCGCAAGCAGAACCGTTCGTACCGCACCAGCATGATTGAGATGGAGCAACGCAGCCTTACGCTCAGCCAGAGTATGCTGCAGACGCAGTATGAGCTGTCTCGTCTGGAGAAACAGCACAATCTGGCCATCGAGGAGTACCGTATGGGCATACGCAGCAAGGCCCAGATGGAGGTGGCCGATGAGGAGTACCGCTACAAGATGGAGACCGAGCGGCTGCAGCTTGAAAGCCGCCGTCAGGACTCGGTGCTCAACGTGATACGCCGCGAGGAGCTGGAGGACGGACTGCGCGAGGCCCGCATCAGGCTGGAGCGCACCGAAGCCCGCCTTAACGACCTTGTAGTGACAGCCCCCGCCGACGGACAGCTGAGCGGCCTTGCCGTGGAGCCCAGCCAGCGCATATCGGCCGGCACCGCCATAGCCGATGTCAAGCGCATGGACGGTTTCCGCATGTGCCTGAGCATTAACGAATTCTACATAGACAAGATAAGCGCAGGCCAGCCGGCCACCATTACATACGAAAAGAAGACCTACCCCATGACCATTGCCAGTACCGTACCTGAAATCAAGGGAGGCCAGTTCGATGTCTTTCTTGTGTTCACGGACTCCATGCCCGACAACGCCCGCATAGGCAAAAGCTATCAGGCCCGCATAGAACTGGGCGGTCAGGAACAGTCGGTAATAGCCCCCAAGGGCAACTTCTACAACTACACCCACGGCCAATGGGTCTTCAAGGTCAACGCCGCCCACACCCATGCGGTGCGCGTCCCCATTAGCGTAGGCCGCCAGAACCCCCGCCACTACGAAATAACGGACGGACTCCAGCCCGGTGACGAAATCATAATCACCGGCTACGAGCGCATCTCCGATGCCGACGAGCTGGTCCTGAACTAGGGGAATCTATTCTCAGAAGATTGATTCAACGTCTCACCTCGATGTTAGGATTCAGTTTCTGCAGATGTAACACGACACGGTCTGCATTCGCCTCCGAAGTGCGGAAATCAAAAAACACAATACCGTTATTATGCAGGATCAATGCTGAGAATTTTCCTATTAGGTTCTTCTTGTATGTAACGGTGGTAAGCTCGGATATCTTGATTGGACAGTTCTTTAACTTGCGGGCATATACCAGCCCGGCTTCTTCATCGACAGTCAGAACATCCAGATAATTCTGCTCCATAAAAACGACTCCGACAATCAGAACAGGAAGACAAACCTGCAGCAAATCATCAGCGCCGGTGTCGCGTCCACCCACACCGAAAAGCTGAACAAGTATCCAGACCATAATAGCACAGCTCGTAACCGACATCACAATCGTAATCCATCTGGCTAACTGCCAGTGACTTGTGTTTGAATAAACAACTTTCATATGCGCTGATTGCTCCAAAATATCCAATGAATTTCAGTGCTGAATGACACAAAAATATTCATTCAAATGAAAAGATGCAAGCAAAAGTGTCTGAATGTATAGCAACTTCTAATAAACAACTATCGGACAGAATCGCCAACAGTTGTTTGCCATACATGCAGCCAGAAAGTCTGTAGCTTGATTTTTGTGCAGGTTTGGCACGCAAAATCCGTAAAAATGGCAAAACCGATGCCAAACTTGCAAGAAAACGGTCATGTGGACCTTCTGCCTGCAAGTTTGGTCGGAATCACGGAACGCAGCGGCAGGCCTGTGATTCCGATATTTGCATTTCACGAACCAGCAATTCGCGAACCGATTGTTTTTGAGTGTTGTTCAGTTCGTAAACGGAACCGCATTTGAATGATGGGACAATATCGTGGTCAACAATCCTGCATATCTCAAAGTCATTAGGGAGTGATTTCCTAAAAGCCGATGCTTTTTCATTCGCTTTGTACTGTATAAGCTGTTGTTCCTTGGAAAACGGTTCTATGCTGGACAATTCTATGGGCGGCAGTCCGTTAGCATCCAGATTCTGTTCCTGCAGCCAGTTTTCATCGGACTTGCGGAACATGCAGAACTGGAATGCACCAGGTGAAACGAACAGCATTTCCGTCTGTCTGAGTTCCTCAAAGCACGGACGGATGAACACTCCGTCTTTTGACATCTTCCATTCATCGGGCCACGAGGCATATCGCGGGAGAAAAGTGGATATGGTGTTTCGAGAGCTAATCAATTCATTTCCAACTATCTGTGGTTTGCCACTTTGATATTTCCGCCATCGGCCATCGCGCATCAGAGTCATTCTGTAATGTATGCTGCCATCCAGACGGGGCCGCTCATATTTACCCATTTCAATAGGATAAATGTCATTGGCTGACGAATACGGATAAGCGAAAGGCGTTGCTGAAACTCCATGGTGAAGAGGGTTCCTCAAGACATAACTCACAGCCGTCTGAATATGGTTGATGCCGATAATGTCAAGTTCAAAAAAACCTTTTTCGCCAAATCTTACATGACTGGGACGGGCGTACTTCGCATTGATATGCCATGTGTATTGCTTGCGGACATCCCTTACAAAGTATGATGCGTCATCATGAGTCCCAATCACAATGAGATGAACGTGTGTTGACATTTCACAGTCCGCGAGAATCTGTATTCTGTGCTTCCACGAATTCAATGCAAGCAAATTGATCATTACACCAACATCATGCGCGTCACGCATCATTACCTCCTTGTGCGAGGTGAAACAAAGATGTTTTGCTGTTTTCATTGGTATTATCGTATTTAAGGTTAAGAATCTGTTTGACGGACTGCTGATTGCCGGCAATGCCGATTCGCAGCTGCGAATGTAATTGAAACCGATCCGCAGCTGCGAATGTAATTCATTCTATGGCTGATTCCAAAACCATTTTACAAAATAATGACGGTTGACAGGCTAAAAATAACGCGATTGACGGACTCCGACAAAATCGACAGCGGTTTAATCGACTACAGTTGACTGATGGCTGTAAACCGATGGCTGTTGAATTAGCTCGAGAACTGGGGGAATGGTGGGCCAAACTTGCAGATAGAAAGCTTGTGGCTTGATTTTTGTGCAGGTTTGGCACGCAAAAGCCGTGAAAATGGCAAAACCGATGCCAAACTTGCAAGAAAACGGTCATGTGGACCTTCTGCCTGCAAGTCTGGCCAATCCTGGAATGTGGAACGGTGAAGAGCTACTGGGATTGGTGAGGTGGTTACCTACGGGACTGGATGGTAAGGCGTACCGGCGTTGGAGGTGGTTGGCTACGGGAACTGGAGGGTGAAGACGGTGTATGGGTAATGGGACGAGCAGGTCAGGGTGCCGCCGTGCAGCTGCATTATCTGACGGGACAGGGCCAGGCCAATACCACTGCCACTACCCTTCTTCTTTGTGGAATAGAACGGCAGGAAAATCTGCTCCAACTGGCTCTCTGGAATCTCCGGACCATTATTGGTGACGGTAATGCAGGTCCTGCCGCCGGGAGCCGATGCAAGTACGCTCACGTAGCCGTCCTGCACACCGTCAGTCGCCTGCACGGCATTGCGGATTATGTTGAGCAGCGCAAGCGACAGCAGGCTGGAGTCTGCATGCAGGACAACGTCACCGGCCGTTTCAAAGCGGATTCGCTCGTGGCCAGGTTCCCTGGACAGCAGGGCCTGCAGCTGCTGGAAAATGCCAGAGGCCGGGACATCGGTCATACTTGGCTGTGACAGGACAGTAAGCTTGCGGTATGACTCAAGGAAACTGCACACGTTGTGCGCCTGGCTGTTGATTATGCCTATGGCTTCAAGTCGGTCCTCCTCACTCTGCAGTTCCGGGTTCTGAATCATGAAGTCGGTCAGCGAGACAATGGGTGTCACGGTGTTGCGCAGTTCGTGCGTCATGATGCGCAGAATGCGCTCGTAGTAGTTCTTGCGGGTCTCCAGTTCGTTCTGGTCACGGCGGTACGATGCCAGTATGCGGTTCATGTCGTGCGATGCCTCTCTTAGCAGCGCATCATCGGTCTCGGGAATATGGAGCATGGTGTCATTGTTCGATATTGCGCGCGACATCATGACGGTCTGGTTAATCGGATAACGGATCAGTTGCACCAGACGGACTATGGCAGCCAGCAGCAGTATGGCATCAAGAACGGCAAATGCCGCATGCACTTTGAGCAGCGGCACGAATGCGGCGGACAATACGACAGTGAATGAGACCGATGCCGCCACACGCCATGTGTAGTGACGGCTAACTGATGCCATAGCGTTTCATCTTGTTGTACAGTGTCTGACGGCTGATACCCAATTTCTCGGCCGCTTCTGTATAGTTACGGCCCGAGGATTCGAGGGCATCCTGTATGGACTGACGCTCCATTTCCTCGAGGGTTATCTGTGGTTTCTCAGCTGGTTTGCCAGTATTTCCGACAGCCGATGTGATACTGGGATGAGCCGATGATGAATCCGGTGATTGCGACACGTTTGATGAATTTGCGGAATTGGCCGCAATTGCAGCTTTGGCAGATTGAATCCGCAGTCGGCGATTCGCAATGGCTTCATTGAGTTTGGCTATCAGGTCGTTGTTATCCCAGGGCTTCTCTATGAAATCGACCGCGCCGTTCTTGAGCGACTGCACTGCCAGACTCACGTCACCGAATGCCGTTATCATGACCACTGCAGGCGGGTTCTCCAGTCCGCTGCGGTTCATTATGCGGTCCAGCCAGAACAGCCCGTCCTGCCCGTCCAAATGGTCCTGGCCGAAATTCATGTCCAGCAGCACGGCATCGACATTGCCCGCACCGACAAGGGCCGGTATCA
>JAZLIR010000041.1:0-2332 GCA_045617485.1 Bacteroidaceae bacterium | reverse complement strand
GCGTGGCCGACAGTGAAGACATCGGAACCAGTGCGGCCGCCCGCAGCGGAAAGACAGACGAGACCTGCAGCCTCGGCTTGCTCCCAGGTCATAGGATTACTTTCTGAAGATGTTGTCCCATATGATGATTGAAGAGGGTTTATAGAAAGATCCCAACCATCCGGTGCCAGAACCAAACAATTCGCCTTATCACATACTGTGACGCCGTATTTGTATTTACCTTTTCTGATATTCTCATCATTTTTCTTGTTTATCAGATACTGCCACTCGGCTGTTGAGAGCGTGCGCCAGGTGCCTACAGTTATGCTGTTTGATTCGCAATAGGCAACACCCCAATCATCCCCTTTTTTTTCTGAATCTGAAGATGATTTATTATAAACCAATTGGAGGTCTCCTGTCGTGGTGTGGGCGGTTACATACGTTTGCCCTGTAGGGAGAATAGATGTTTCAGCACTGAATCCCCAGGTGAACAGGTCAATCTCAGTTTCATCTGAAGAAACAGTCCTTTGTGGAGAGTTCGTTGAGCCACTTACTGCCATATCGGCTGCAAGGAATTCATACTGCTTGTCATAGAAGTGCCACTTCCAGTTTGGACTACCTGCTGTACATTCATCCTTTGCATACAGGTTGCCCTGCGAGAAACGAACAAGCTTGCCATTCGCGACGGAGAACAGGCCGGGAAGTTTACCTACTGCCTCTGTCCAGTTGGGAGTTGAAACAGTCATCTTGAAACTCCTCGCATCTGATGAAGGGGTAGCGTTGCGTTCATAGACCTTTCCGTCCTTGACCACGCTGAATTCACAGGCCACACCGTTAAGCGATGCCCCGCTGACGATGCGTCCGTAGTATTCCTTTACGTTAGAATCACCGCTGTTGGTAAGTCCTTCCATATATCCGGTACAGGTGACGTTGCTGACGGTCATATCGCTACCGATGGCCACATCCTTCCAACCTTTTACCTTATCGCAGGTCAGAACTCCTGTAGCACCTTCTACATAGAACTGAACGAAATCGGAAGGTGCTTCAAGATAGAGTGACGCTGAAATTTCATTATTGCCGGAGACAGTATAGGAAACCCCTGTCTGGCAGTTGAAGAACACATTGCCGGTTGCAATAGTCCATTTGCTGTCAGAATAGGATGGCGACACGTTGCTGCCCAGTTTGTATACATACACTGCCGACAGCGTGCCTCCATCTCCAAGACTTGACTGCCCGGAACTTACTGTTCCATCCCAAGAACTTCCGTTATAAGTAAGTGTGGCGTATTTGTCATCAAGAAGACTCCCGCCAGTAGGCTGGAAGAAAAGGAATATCTTGTCATCATTCTCCCAACCGGATTTATATGTTGCGGCTCCTTTTGTTGAAGCGCCATTATCAAATCCGACCCGGTCATTCACGGTGATATTGAACGTGTACTGAACAGCGTCAGTTTTCTCGGATGACAATTCCTCTTTCTGGCAGGAAATTGCAAAGCCGGCAAGAATCGCGGCAAAAGGTATAGCAATGATCTTTTTCATTTTTTTCTCCTCCATAATTTAAAGATCCGTCGGATCACCAAACGGGTTATTGTATGGGCCGCCGCTCTGGCAGATGATTCCCTGTGCGCTGACCTCGATCACCTTCACGCTGGCAGGAACGTAAGTCTGGCGCTCCTGCAGTTCTTTGTTTTTGATGTCTTGTTTCATACTTATCTGGTTTTGTTTTTTGTATTCTTTAAAGGGATGCTTGAACTTGAACCGGGCACATACAGAAAATCCCGCTCGAAGTCCTCCGAAACGGACTGCAAGCAGGATTAATCATTATCCTACGGATTAACTCGTTGATTATAAGGCCGTTGCTTACCCCCCCCCCAGACTATCTGTAAAGTCGATTATTTCAGACTCAATCGGCTTTACACACCCCTCTGTCAGCCATCCCGGTAACATCAGGACGGCAACGCAAGAACAATATGTGCCTGAAATGCTCATATAACTCATAAAGTAACCAAATTTTCTCTTAAAAATCAAATAAATCGTAATATCTCGCAAAATATCGAAGGATGTGTGCGTTATATGCTCCGAAAAGAGGCCAAATTGGGGATAACCCCTTATATTAAGTCTATTGAGTTTATGGGCACCTTAATTACAGTTGTCTGAACGGATGAATGTAGATGTCCATAGGGAAGGAATTCCAGGCTTTGATCCGGGGACAGGTAAC
This sequence comes from Bacteroidaceae bacterium, assembly GCA_045617485.1. GTDB lineage: Bacteria > Bacteroidota > Bacteroidia > Bacteroidales > Bacteroidaceae > Colenecus. The sequence goes on along the minus strand of JAZLIR010000041.1, from coordinate 136 downwards.
ACTGGAACGCCATCAGTATTCTTCCATAAAGTCGGCATCGTTGGCTTTGAGAATCACTGCGCCCGAGTAGGTGCGACCCGTAAGGAGACTCCTGCATTTCTTGTCAACCTTGATGACCTTGTCTTCGGACGAATGG
>JAZLIR010000040.1:0-7116 GCA_045617485.1 Bacteroidaceae bacterium | reverse complement strand
AAAGCCATTGCAATTATTGTCCTAGTTATTCTCATATTGATTTGTTATATTTTGTTTCTCTTTACTGTTTGTGTCATGGGCAGGACAAATCCTATGGGCAGACGGGCCGCACTGAGTGACCGTAGTAGCGGTAGTTGCTGCGCCAATCCACATTACTCGAATTGAAGTACAGGTAGTACGCGTTGTTCGGGTTACTGGTGTAGAGCGAACTGGACCAGTAGTAGCCGTAGGAGCCAACGTTGTTGAGGCTCGTATCGAGGCGGTACCCCGCTGCGGGAAGAAAAATCCAATTGCCTGCATAGCCGGACTTTTTGCTTACTACCTTGTAACCGTTGACGCCGTTCATCGTGGTCCATGTCCAGGTGCAGTTGTCGGTGTTACGGAGCTCGTCCTGCTCAGCCTTGGTCGGCATGCGCCAGCTGCCGCCCCAATTGGCACGGGCGGCATCATCTGCCGGGTCGAGGACGGTCTTCAAGGCATCGGCACTTGTGGCTGAGGCGTCCTTGTAGGACGAGGTGGTGCTGCCAAGGTATTTGGCCCATTTCGTTGATGAATATGACGTGGTATTGGCAGTCTGGTACGGCGTGTTTTTCCATGTATAGCCCGCTGACTTGCCGGACTTCCAAACTGGGCTGCTGGATTGGGCGTAGCCGGGCTGGTACCACGGTTCGGTGGCACCCCAGGCAAAGTAATCTCCATAGCCTTCGGGGGCTGTGGCACCGACGTTGCAGGTGGCCCACTTGACACTCAGGCCTAGATCGACGTACTCGTGACTGCCAGTGATGGGTTGAGAGCCTTCCCTGATAGTTATTGGGAGAATGTTGTAGTCGCCTGATGACATTGCAGGCAGACTGACTATGGTTGCGTAAGTGTTTCCGTCACTGAAAGTCAAAGACAGTGTGGCGGTTGTGGCAGACATTGGAAACAGCAGCACATCATAAATGTGTTCACTGGCAAAAGGCATCCGGTCGGCCTGGACTATTGTTATTCCGTTACCGCTAAATCCAGACAGTACGCCGGTAGAAAGGTCCAGAACACAATGATTATTCACACCATTGATTTTGATAACGGCCAGCTCCGAGTTTTCATCAAAGTACGATACCGCAAGACGAAGTCGGGCCATTGCGTGACGGAATGTTATTCTGGCTTCCGGGTTGCTTCCGCTCACATTGTCTGCATTTCCAAACAGAAAATCAACCTGCTCATCAGCATCAATATTAACTGACAAGCCGGTAATTGCATCATTGTATGGATAGTATGCCAACACCTGTGTCTTTTCTTTGTTAAGCTGTATATTCTCGTTCAATGTCCACTGGGTGACAGCTGTGCCTGGGCCACTGCCTGTACCCGTAGCTGATACGTTCCGGTACTTTCCGCTGTAACCCGTCAGGAACAGACCAATCCGGTCATTCTCCATGAAATCCGTATCATCCAGTCCGGCCTTTGTACCGGCACACTTAACGGCCGTTATCTGAAGCGGTACGCCGTTGTCGTCAAAAAAAAGTTCCGTATCTTTTGCGCACGATGCCACGCACAGCGCAGTCACCGCCATCATTATCAATTTCCCTGTTATTCTCATATCCTGTTGTTTTTGTTTCTTTCATTTCCCTTCTGCTGTTACGGACAGACAGGGCGAACACTGTGACCTTCTTGACGCCATCCTGCATAAAAACTAATCTCATCTGATGAAATTGTAAGTTGGAAGGATAACGTTCCTCCATAAAATACTTCAAGTGATGCCGACCAATAATTACCTTCAGAATTGACATCATAGTCACTTGAGTATGCTCTGTTGCCTGCTGCTGGAAGAAATATGGAGTTTTCAGTGTAGCCAGTCTTCTTGCCTGTAACTATGTATCCATTCGTTCCATTAAGATTAGTCCATGTCCAAGTACAGTTGTTTACCAATTCGCGTAGTTCTTCGTCTGTAGGCATACGCCAGCTACCGCCCCATCTAACACATGCGACATCATCTTCAGATTCAAGTATTGTCTTGTTGTCAACTGTACCGTCTTCGCTATCGGTGCAGTATTTTGTAAATGTGCCATAGTCACCTTTGCAATACTTATAGCTGCTAATACTATAGTAGCTCTTTGTTGAGGTCTCGGCCCATGCAAAGTAGTCACCATAGTCTTCCGGCTTACTGGCACCAACGTTGCAGGTGGCCCATTTAACAGACAGTCCCAGGTCAACCCATTCGTGGCCGTTTTCAGTACCACTGACGCCACCACCTGTAGCGGGGTCCCCTTCGATGGTGATTTCTTCGAGTGTGGATGGATGGTTCCAGTCAACAATGCTTTGTGCAGTAATTTCAAGGCGTTTGCCACCGTTCACAGTTACTGTGAAATTGTAACACTGGCCGGACTCGTAACCGATGTTCGGAAGTGCGGCTGTCAGTTCAGTTCCGTCACTTGGCAGCATCCTGACAGAAAGTGGCGATTTCTCATATTCGGAAGAACTGTGCGGAATTATCAGGAAATCCACTTCAATGACATCGTCCTCACCCTTCAGCTCCACATTACCAGATGGATACGAGGAGAGCGTACCATACTCGTTTAGCGTAAAAACTCCTGATTCAGAGAACAAATACTCTCCAACCAAAGAAGAACCATCGAGTTCGAATTCCTTGCAATAGATATTCTCCTTGCAGTCTGCACCTTTGCGGAATGTAAGGTGGATGCGCGACAGAGCGTGCCGGAAGCTGATGTTGACTTTTGGATTCGTGCCGGCTCTGGCGTATGCAGTCTTTCCCGAAGTATCGACACTTTTGCCAACCAGAACATCTTCCTGTTCTGGGGTATATATCCAGAATCGATCAGAGGAATAAATCTTTACCGAGTGGGAATCGGAATTGTACGGATAATATGCATATACCATAACATCGGCATCTTTTGGGAGCAGTATGATATTGTCAGTTTTACATTCGCCCTCCACGTATTTGACAGGCACATTGTAGCCATTATCAAGTGTGTCGAGGGTGTTTGAGTTCAGTGCAAAGATGCCGAACCTTGATTGGTACGGCAATGTAGTGCCCTCGACAATACTTGCACGTGTAGGCGACACAGTGGCCAGCCCAATCTGAAGTATGTCTGTGGTTTCAATAAGGGCATCACTCTCTTTGGAACACGATGCAAAAAGCAATACTGCCGCAAGGCAGAGGACCGGAGCCTGATTGTAAGACTTTAATAGGTGTTGTCTCATATCTATTTCTTATTTTATCGTTATTTGTATATCTCAATATCGCCCTCATCGTGTCCGTTCCACGGTGTGACAGTAACACTCTCTATTACAAGCTCTACTCCCTGAGCTTTATAATTGATTGTGATATTGTAGGTGTAGGTGTTGCCGTCGCGCCACTCGAAAGCAGGCATGGCCACCTTGATGGGAGAAGCAACATTCATCGATTTCACATAGCACATCAGTTCGGCTTCGCCTTCACCGGCTGTTGCGGGAATGACTGCCGGGAATGAGGCTTTCTGCGTATCGGTAGAGTTAAGCCAGATATCAGTGTATGTACTGACCACAGCCTTGGCATCTGTAACACCCGTAACACGTCCTGTCGATAGATCGCAGGTGGCGGATGTGCAGATTGGCAGTGACTTGCCACCTTCTGCATTAACCAGTGATATCTGGTAGATACCACCATCATCCACATAGTTGTTCTGCGGTTTGCAGGTGATGTTGAACTTGATTACGCAGGTGGCAGGCCTCATTTCGCACACAGCCTCAGGCTCAATGGAACTGACTGTGGTATGGCCGTAATAGAACGGACCGTGCTTTAGGTTGAAGCTGACAGACCTGTAATCGGACAAATCCGTATCTGTAAGCTGGCACATATAGATGTCAGCATTGGATATGGCTGCAGTTGTATTGATATACCTCATCTCGCGACTGCTGTCGTATCCGTCCAAAAGATGCCTTGCGCTACTTTCCACAATATCTTCGTTCTCCACCACGAAGTAATCCACAAAGTCATCCCCGGATGGTGTGCTCACATATATCTTAGCCCTGGCTGGCGGATACTTGTCTGTAGTGAATGAGCGTATCTCTCCATTTTCGGCAAGAATACTGTAACCTTCGTATTCAATTTTACCGCAAAGTCGATAATAGTAGGTGGTATTCGGGCTGAGTTTCTCAGCTTTCAATGTGACCTCACTTTCACTGTCCAGCGTTCTTGAAGAGGTATTCCGGCAGTCAGTCATTTCGCTGTTTTCTGACAGTTCAAACCACACGGTGCAGGATTGCGATGTCACAATCTTACCATTAAGATATGCCGAACTGGAAGTAATCTCTACAGCATCACCGGTGGTGAGCACAGCATCGCTTCTGTCAAACTCTGTAGGCTCGCAGGCCACCGCAAGTGCTGCCAGTGTGAATAGGATGTATTTTCTCATATTGCTTTCTGTTTTTTAGAAGATATAACTAAGACCGAAGCTGAGCGAATCAAATTTCTTCATATTGTATCCTGAAGGAAGATTGGCATAACGGCCTTCATCAATGTCATTTAAGTTATATCCGCCCTTGACATTAACCATAATGCGGGATATTCTGTACGAAAGGCCGAACTCCACGGAATAGCCAAACCTGCTTGCATAAACACTTTTAGGTTCAGGAAAACTTGCCGCCACCTCTTCATATACACGTTTCTCCGAGGCTCTCATTCCTGCATCAATATACAGCGAATTGATTAACGGAAACGGTATCATTACACCTATGCTCATGTGCCAGGCGTACGAGTAACGCTTACCGATAAGACAGTCATAGTGTTTACTAAAACTATTATGACTGTCTGATTGGATCACAAAATCATTCTGAGCAAATTCCGGAACAGCACTTCCGTACTGGAATGCAGGTGTAAGGAAATCAAGATACCAGCCCCAGCGGTTTTTCAGCACACCAAAACTGAAACCGGCAGTTGGCGCACGCATGCTCTTCTCTGCAGTGGCAACCTGAACTCCAAGAAAAAAGCGACTGCCGTAGTTAGGTGAATCGAATACACGGGATTTGTTCATCCTGACATTCATATCAGACTTCGCACCGGCCTTTCGCGGATTGAATCCCGGAAGATCAAATGAAAGCCGCCCGGGCTTGCCCTGCGTGGTAAGCTCATACTGACCATACAGGTCGGTCGTGGTGAATGCGCCACTCTTGTCCGCAACACGGACACCGGCGATTGGATTGCCCTTCCTGTCCGTAACAGTTCCCTTATAGGAGTTCTGGGCTGCAGCTCCCGATATGACAGCACAGAGCACTAAGAGAGTGATTAAAAGTTTTCTGATATGCATATTGTATAGTTTTATTTTCGTACAAGTTTGAATTTCTGCCAGTTGTCCTGCATCGAAGCCGATACATTCAGCACTGGAGTCTGCGGCTTATGGTTTATGACTATGGACTGCCGTTTGACCTGCTCGGTCACATAGTTGCCCAGTTCCTGCATGGTGACATCGCCCTTGGTGTCCTGCAGTTTCTTGAGCAGATAATACGTGAACAGGCCGTGACCTTTCTCATCGTACGGGAAGGCCGTCTCATCGTCCGATGCCGCACTGAATGTTATCATATTGCCGTGAGGCGGCTCTGGCTTTGACTTTATGGCAACGCCTCGCGCAGAGGCAAGCATTCCGCCATCTCGCCGGGCACCGCTGAAGCAGGCATCGAGGAACACGACTACCGACTTGGCATCAAGTGCTCCCAGTTCATTGTACAGTTTGGCCAGTGAATAGCAGGCCTCTGTCTGACGTCCGTCAGCATCGACAGGAAGCAGGAAGGCATCCTTGGTGGATTCATCGGGTATGCCGTGACCTGCATAGTAGAATATCACGTTCAGGTCACCCTTGTAGGCCTCTGCAATACCGCTTATGTCGCGCACAGCACGCAGCATGGAGCCGTATGTGGCATTTTCATACAGACGCACATTGCTCGCCGGCAGACCGAGTGTCTGCTCGCAGTATTTGCCGAAGGTCTTGCCGTCGTTTACTGCCATAGATACGTTCTCCACCATCTCGTAGTTCTCGTTGGCTATTATTACGGCAAATGTATTGTCGTTCCTGTACGATGTCTTGGGGATATTGACATCCACGTCGGAAGTCCCGACACTGACAGTGTTTTTATTCACTTTATTGTGTTGCGTATTGTTGTTCGCCGTAAGGCCGGAGTAATCTATATCTCCAAAGTTGACATCTACCTTAGCCACCGTATAGTTCAATGCTCCGGCATTGTCATAGTGGTATGACTTGCCTGTCGGTGTCCTGAATGTGAGCGACTTAATAGCCAGTTTGTCACCGTCAATGCAGAACTCGGGCTGAACCAGCGACACTCCGCTCCAGTTGCTCTCAAACATTCGGGCTTCGTTGTTGGTGCGGGGCACCGGAATTATCACCTCACCATAACGGGATTCAGCCAGAAAGACCTCGTTCTCGGCATCGTATGGCTTCAGAGAGAAATCGCTGATACGCAGGCTGCCGGCATAGCGGCTGATGTAGCTGTTCTCAGCCTCCTTACTCAGTTCCCGGACCTTGGCATCGCGTGTTGTGACATTGACACGGGCCTGATACTCGCTGACTGTTTCGTACGGGTCTTTTTCCTGCCACTTCGTTATGATGTTCTCTATGTATTCCTGTGCATACTCAGGGAAGGTCGGTATTTCACCTGAAGAGGCAGACACCACCGGTGAGACACTCTGCTGACGTGCAGGCTGGTTCTGTGCAAATGATGCCGATGTGGCTGTACCATTCAGGCTGATTACTGACGGCATCTCTGTTGAGGATACACGCTCGTAACCCAACGCGACAAGCTTGCTGTTTGCACTCTCAAACTCCTTGCTGTTACCGGTCTGGTTATATGCCACAGCAAGTGCAGCCACGAATTGCGAGGCCATAGGCTCGTTGTCAACAATATTCTTCAAGTAAGGTATTGCCTGTTGGAAATAATCTTTGGCTTGTTTCAAGGAATTGTTCGTCTGTTTCCTGCCATTTCCACTATCCGCAAAGACTCCTGTATTGACAATCATAGCTCCTGCATTATAGTAGTTTACAGCCAGATGACGCGACACCTCCATGCTGCCGGGTTTGAGCTGTATCAGTTTTCTGAAGACTTCCACAGCCTCCTCATATCGACCTA
>JAZLIR010000039.1:0-6582 GCA_045617485.1 Bacteroidaceae bacterium | reverse complement strand
GAAGGTGACAAAGTCACCGTAGCCGGCATCGCCGGGCGGGTGGGTATAGCCGCAGGCCACAAAGTGGCCGAGGCAGTGCGGAAAGCGGAAGCAAGTCTGTGGACTCAGACGCGCAGCGGCTGATGTCAACAGTCTTGCCCGATTGGAGCGAATGAACAGCGTCGGTGAGGCGAGGATTGTGGAGCGCAGCGACACAACCGGAGGCTGACCGACACCGCTTTCCTCTTTGGCAACGGAGCCGAAGGCGGAGTGGCCGTGGAGCCCGAAGCAGTCTTTCACGGCTGGCCACAGGCCAGACGGGAATGTCTGCCGGGCGGAACTCAATGAAGTGGAAGTCGCGCAGGCGCGACGTGCCGGAGCGGCTGGAACCAAGCCTTTCTGAAGGAGCTTCAGCGGAGGAAGAAGGGCTTGACCGCTTTGAGAGAAAGAATCATCCGCCTGGCTGATGAACGTGTTGGTCGACAGCGCTTGTCTATTGACGTGTTCATAACGGGAATCAATGACGGAATTCCGAATGCAAGTGCCGAATGTCGAATGAATTATGAACGTTGTTTCGGGTTTCGATGATGATTTCCGGAAAATTGTGTATTTTTGTACGATTATATGCTTACTTGCTCTTCAAATAGAATTATGTTCTATCCTTTCCTTGGTTCAGGGGGGGTATAACATCGTATATTTCAATCAATTAGACCATTCAAAGCGTGACGGCCCATATGCGGGCTGCCGCGCTTTCGCTTTATATTCCCTTCAGTGCGGGCGTGCCAGATAATCATTTTTGCAATACAGAAAAGACAGAAATACAAACAATAACACCAGAATGAAAGACGACATCAAGAAAAGAGAACCACAGGAGCGTACAAGATATATTCCTGCGAGTATGAAGGTGATAGAGTTCACCGCGCAAAAAGTAGTATGTACCAGTCCGGGCTGGAATGATACCGAAACCGACCCTGAAGAGACGCTATTCTAAACAATCTTCACTGAATAATAAAGAACAATCGATATGAAAAAAACATTACAGACATTATTGAGTTTGGCCGTTGTGGCGGCCTCGCTCGTATCCTGCGCCAAGGAAACATTCAAGGAGAATGTCATTCCTGCAGGTGAGAAGATTCAGGTGGCCGTTGGCGGCAGCATCGGCGAATTCGCACCATCGGACGCAACTAAGGCAAATGCCGCAAGCGTGGTCAAGGTAACCTGGGAGGCAACCGACGTGGTGTATGTGTATGACGGAAGCGCCTGTCTCGACTCGCTGGAAGTCACGCCTAACGAGGACAACCCCTCAAACGCACTTCTTACAGGAACAATCACGACTTCAAGCGTATCGCCTTCCAATCTGTCATTGGTATATGTAAAGGGCGCAACCAAGGCTCCCGCCATCAATGACGGCAAGATATCCGTTGATATCGGTTCGCAAAGCGGAACTGCTGTGACTGACGTGCCATTCGTACTCTACGCAACCATAGAATACGATGAGGAAAAACTTAAAAAAGAAGAAGAGTTCGTACCCTTCAAATTCGCAACGTCGGTGATGACGGTCAATTGCACCAATCTTCCTACGGGAGCGCAGAATGCCAAGATAAATGTCACCAAGGCAGAGATCGAAGGAGTAAGCACCGCCTGCGAGCTCACAATTGGCGGGGACGGAGTGAAGGCCGTTGCAGGCGCAAGCACCGGCACCATCACCAGAACGGCTGGCTTCGAGCAGTCCGACAGTCGCGGTTCGTTCAAGATTGCCCTTGCCGCCGACCCGGCAGCCCCGGCAGCAAGGAACATCCTTGTATATCAGGGAAACAAGGCCTACGGTGCACCGTTCACTTCCAAAACCCTTGCCGGGGGCAAGTCATACAATACCGTATATCAGATGAGTGAATTTATTGTTCCTCCTGCAGAAATGCTTCCTGGAAAGTTCACGGTGGCGGATCCGGATGGTATCGCAAACAGCGGTGATGAAACAAAGGTTCACTTCTCTCCGGGCAACCTCATTGCTACGATAGACGCGACCGGTGCTCCTACTGCCTGGAAGTTCGCTGCTAACCAATATGACTATCTGGGAGAAGGCGGAGCAAACATGACCATCGGCAACACAGCGGGAGACGTCGACCTCTTCGGCAGTTCAACTTCAAGCACGAATTACGGAATCAGTACATCCGTAGATAATGCTGATTATTCCGGAAACTTCAAGGACTGGGGCAAAGCCTATTGTGGAGAAAAAGGATTGACTGACGGCATCTGGCGAACACTCTCAGCGGAAGAGTGGTTCTATCTGTTGAATCCCTACGGTGAGGATAACATTCGTAAAGATAAATTCAAATGGGCTACCGTAAATGGAGTTGCAGGTTGTGTCATAGCACCGGACAATTTTGATGGAGAACTTGAAGAATTATTTGTAGATGATGCCGCATTGGCAGAATACAACCTCGTCTTTCTTCCCGCTGCAGGCATCCGCGATGGTTCAGAAGTCTTCGAGGTTCAGGAATACGGCTACTACTGGTCTTCTACACTCTACACGAGTACGAATTATGCGTGCTTCTTGTTCTTTGAAGATGGCCTTGTCGACACTAATGACGCTGAACGCTTTTTTGGCAGAAGTGTACGTCTCGTGACAGAATCTTCTGACAGAGGCTATGCAGTGAAAGCCACAGGTGTAACGCTTAACAAGAACAAGATCACACTGAATGTGCACCGCAGCGAAATACTTGTTGCTACCATTACCCCTTCGAACGCCACGAACAAGCAGATTATATGGTCAAGCAGCGATGAGGCAGTCGCAACAGTCGAGCAAAACGGTGAGGTAATGGGCAGAGGAATAGGTTCCGCTGTTATTACCGCTACCACCGCAGACGGCGATTTCACCGCCGTCTGCCTGATAGAAATAGAACCCGTGAAGGTGACAGGTGTATCCCTTAGCAAGAATGAAACCACAATTTTTGTCGGCGCTAAGGAAACCATTGTGGCGGCCGTCACCCCTTCGACCGCCACGAACAAGCAGGTCATATGGTCGAGCAGCAATGAGACAGTCGCAACAGTCAATCAAAACGGTGAGGTGTCAGGCACAGGAGTAGGTTCCTCTACCATCACTGCCACCACGGTTGACGGCCTCTTTACCGCCGAGTGTCTGGTAACGGTAAAGCCCCTTCCAGCCACGGGCACAGCCAAGAGAACGGGTGACATTGATGTAAAATGGATACAACTCTGGAAGGATGGTCCTAAGTTCGCCGAGTATAATGTTGGTGCATCATCGGAAGCTGATTATGGCGGCTATTACGCATGGGGCGGAAACGAGGATAAAGTTGATGACCACAACACTGACCCATATATCCTTACCGGCACTTACGACACCGCCACCAATCTCTGGGGCAGCAACTGGCGCATGCCGAATTCGGTAGAACTAAAGGGACTTTTTGAAAACTGCGATATCGCAACGACAAATAACTACAACAACTCTGGCAAAGCTGGCTGGATCATCACCGGCAAGGGTGACTATGAACCCAACAGCATATTCCTTCCAGCTGCCGGCTTCTGCTCAGGAGGCACACTCAGCCAGCAGAACTCCACATATTTCTACTGGTCTTCCACGCCTGACAACAGCAACAGCAGCAAAGCGTACGCCACCTACAACAACAAAATAGAGTCCAACCAGCGCAGTTTCGGCTTTACCGTCCGTGCGGTGCTGAATAATGCTCCTGCAACCACCGGCACAGCGAAGGCAACAATCGGTGAAGTGGAAACCGACGTGCACTGGGTACAGCTCTGGGCTGGTGGTCCTAAGTTCGCTGTGTATAATGTAGGTGTTACTGACGGCAAGGCAGAGAGTCCCGGCGGCTATTACGCATGGGGCGGAAGTCAGGATAAAGTTGATGACCACAACACAGGTAAATCTGCTCTCTCTGGCGAAAGCGACACCGCCACCAATCTTTGGGGTAGCAACTGGCGCATGCCGACGAAGGAAGAATTTAATGCACTTTATAATAACTGTGATCGTAAATGGACAGACAACTCTGGCAAAAATGGTTGGACTTTCACCGGCAAGGGCGACTATGCATCCAATAGCATATTCCTTCCTGCTGCCGGATATTTCGACATTAGCAACTTCGGCAGCGTGAATGTCTGGGGGCTCTATTGGTCTTCCACGCCTGATGACACAAATGCGAACAATGCGTTCCGCCTATGCTTCAGTTCGGGTTCTTATCTGACCGACAGCTACAAACGCAACATCAACTTTACCGTACGTGCGGTGCTGAACTAATAATTTATATTCAGTAACAACATATTAAAATCCTTGAGATCAAAGCGGCAGGCAGCAATGCCCGCCGCTTTTGTATAATCCTTGGCAACCTTCTTTATGTTCAGATTCAGACAGTCCTCTCCAGGTACTCGATAATTCCTTCTATGTGCAGCATTGTGATTGCGCTTCCACCCCGCTGTGACTTTGGAGGAAGGAAACGTCAGATAATGAATCTTGGAACATATTTTCCGTCAGGACTGCCGGGCATTTCGTGTGCTTCAAGATGTACAGATTGCTTTCAAAATCCGGTTCCTTTGGTCCGTTGAACAGGCGTATCTTCTGACCGGCCAGATACTTTTTCGCGGCTTCATACAGGTCGTATGCCAGCAGATCTGCACGAGTGATTCCGGGCGTTGTGTATGCTGACCAGCCGGAAGCATTGTGCCATTTGCCATCGGAGCCTGCGGCATTGACGTGAATTGATACGAGGATGACATTGGTCGCGCCAAGTTCATCGCAAACAGCATTCACTCGGCGGCATCTTTCTGCAAGCGGTACATCGGAAATCTCCGGTACCAGGAGCTGAGCATCATAGCCGCAATCGCATAGTTCTGCTGTGACGCGGGACGCGATAAGGCGATTGTACTGATATTCGAGAAAGAGCCCGTCGGGGCTGCGTTTGCCGGGCGTTTCGATGCCGTGGCCGTTGTCGATGAAGATTTTCATGGAGTTGCAGGGTTAGTGCAGCTCTCTGATTCCAATACGAAGGTACATAAAAGATTTATAAGGATAAATATTATGGTCAAATACAAGCAGCATCGGAAAATTTGTATAATTTTGTCGAGGCACTTGAAAACTATGGCATCATTATCCGAGAAATTTCCAAAACTAGCCGCAGAGTGGGACCACGAAAAGAATGGGGGACTGACACCAGATGAGGTCACACCGGGGTCTCATTTATCCGTATTCTGGCGTTGTCCTGTATGTGGACAATCTTATCCGATGCGAATCTCGAACCGAACTGCGCCTTCAAAGCAAAAAAAGTCAGAGAAATGTCCTGTGTGCCGTGGACAGCGAATAATCCCTGGCTTCAATAGTTTAAAAGCGAAATTTCCGGACCTTGTCGAAAAAGAATGGGACTACGAAAAGAATATAGTTGACCCTGACACAATTGCTCCGCATACCAATAAGTCATATTTCTGGAAATGTCTCAATGGTCATGAATCGTATAGTTCAAGAGTAAACAACAAGGTGAACGGTAATGGTGGCAACTGCCCAAAGTGCTCACACCAAAAGTTCTCACCAGAGTTTTCCTTACAAACTCTAAAGCCAGAACTTGCATTGGAATGGGATGTTGATGCCAATGGAGGGGTGACTCCAGATCAAGTATCTGCATACGCCAATAAAAAAGCATGGTGGAAATGTCCCCGTTGCGGTTATAAATGGAAAGCAGATATAGATAACAGAAGTAACGGCAGAGGATGTCCGAATTGCTCAAAGGGACATCATACATCTTTCCCTGAGCAGGCTGTTTATCATTTTGTCCACCTGATTTTCCCGGATGCAGTTAATGGATACATTGTGGATCGCTGCGAAATCGATGTGTTTATTCCTTCTGTCAAAATCGGTATTGAATATGATGGGGAAGCATTTCATCGCACACCATCCAAGGTTGCAAGAGACATAAAGAAGAGTGAATATTTGAAGTCTAGGGGAATTGAACTCATCAGAATAAGGGAGAAAGGGTGCTTTCCATTCAAAAGTGACTCCGCAAGAATCATAGAAACGAAATATTCGAGTAGTTATATTGAACTTCAGTCTGTATTACAGTGTTTATTGGATGAACTCTGTTCACGCTATGGCGATAGAAAAAGAATCGTCGTAGATTTTGAGCCGGTGAGAGCCATACTGTCATCTCAGGTGAGCACGGTGGCTTACGAGAACAGTTTTGCTTGTCATCTCCAAAAGATGAAAAATGAAGGCAATCCAGTCCGTGCTCTATGGGATTATGAAAAGAATTCTCCACTTTCTCCGGAAAAAGTAATGCCTTTTTCTGAAAAGAGAGTTGCGTGGATATGTCCAAATAATCCTGAACATAAATGGGTTAATACAATAAAGAGTGTCTCATTGGGTTATGGGTGTCCGAAATGTTCAAAACGATACCATAGGGATACAGAAGAATGGATAAAGGCGGCACAGAATGTTCATGGAAGGAAAGCGTCCGCCCCGGTACATATAGCATAGCGTGAATCTCTTCCGTACTTTTGCGCCAAATCGAAAAATTGTATCAAGATGAAAGGCGTACTGAAAGTATCGAAAGAGCAGGTGATCGAGATCGAGCGTTACTGCGATGA
>JAZLIR010000038.1:0-8630 GCA_045617485.1 Bacteroidaceae bacterium | reverse complement strand
GCCGGTTATTTGAACAGCATGGGTGCCAGACGGTACAGAGAGCGCCGCCATGTCAGCCATTCATGTCCGGTGCCTGTCGATTGGAAGAATATGTGCTTTACGCCTGCATTAACCAGGATGTCATGGAAGTTCTTCACCGTTGCATACATCTGAGCCGATTCCTTTGTTCCAGTGCTTATGAAAATCAGGTTGAAGTCGCTGTTCATGGATTGGTCATAGAGGTCGGCTGTGGTACCGGGTCCCTTGCCTGAACCGCAGAATCCGCCTAACCATGCAAAGAGACCCCTATTGTTCATGGCTATGGTGAAACTCTGGAATCCGCCCAGTGACAGGCCTGCTATTGCTCGGTGTTCACGGTCGGTCAAAGTGCGGAAGTTCTTGTCAATGAATGGAATAAGTTCTTCAATGACCACTTTCTCATACGCTGTGAAATCAAACATATTTCTGCTCTGTATTCCGGGAATGGTGGCAACGCCATGGTCCATGACAACAATCATTGGAACGGCCGAACCCTCATCAATCAGGTTGTCCATGATGTTGTTCATGTATCCCTGTCTGGTCCAGCCTGTCTGATCCTCGCCGGCACCATGCAGCAGATACAGTACAGGATATTTCTCCTTTCCATCGTTGTATCCGGCAGGCAGGTACACATAGCATTCGCGCGTTTCGCCCGTCAGCTTTGATTCGTATTTCTGAATGCGCACTTCACCGTGCGGAACATCCCTTTCCAGGTAGTATCCCACACATTCTTCGGGAATCTCAATGCCGCTTGACGGATGTCCGCTTCCAAAGAACACCTGCGAATTCGGGTCGGTGGTGGCAGTTCCGTCAATTGTCAGCATATAATAGTGGAATCCCGGATCGATAGGTTTTGTGGTGACTTCCCACAGGCCCTCGGCATTCTTCTTCATGGCCTGACGGCCTCCAAGATCGACCGATACCGATTGTGCCGATGGAGCATCAACCTTGAATGTTACGGTTCTGTCGGGATTGACTTTCGGAAACTCCCTGCCCTCTGCGTTGGTACTGGCGCTCTGCTGGGCGAATGTGAATGTGGCCGAGATAATGGCCGTCACAAGTAATGCGGATAATCTGTTCATAAAACTAATGTTTGTCAGGGCAAATGTAACAAATAATCATGACTGCTGCGATAATCGGTCACGCGGGTGCGGTCCTTTTTGATGAAAATGAGTATATTTGCAGACTTTTGGGGAAAAATTTTAAAATTCCAATAACAAACAAATTTAAATCTTATGTGGTTAACTGATTCATCAATCGGAAGAAAAGTGGTGATGAGCATCACAGGTGGTGCCCTCATCTTTTTCCTGACTTTCCACATGGCAATGAACTGCGCAGCTCTGTTTTCAGATGAGGCGTACAACGCCGTGTGTGAATTCCTTGGAGCCAACTGGTATGCACTGGTTGGGACGGTAGGTCTGGCTATTCTGGTAGCCCTCCATTTCATTTTTGCCTTCATTCTGACTGCAAAAAACCTGAAGGCGCGCGGTTCACAGAAGTATGCCGTAACCGAGAGACCCAAGAACGTTGAATGGGCATCGCAGAACATGCTGGTGCTTGGTCTCATCATTATTATCGGTCTGGCTCTTCATCTTACCGATTTCTGGGCAAACATGCAGTTGCCTGAAATCATGGGCTCCACTACCAACGCCCTTGGCACATCTACCACCGACGGTGCTGCTCTCCTTGCAATCAAATTCTCAAAGCCGTACATTGTAATCATGTACCTTATCTGGTTTGCCGCATTCTGGTTCCATCTTTCTCACGGTTTCTGGAGCGCACTTCAGACACTGGGCTGGAACGGCAAGACGTGGTTTAACCGTTGGAAGGTAATAGGCAACATTTACGTCACCCTGCTTATGCTCGGTTTCGCTGCCGTTGTTCTGGCATTCTATTTCAAGAGTCTCTAAATAAGTAAACAATTATGGCTACAATAGATTCAAAAATTCCAGAGGGCCCGTTGGCTGAAAAATGGTCAAACTACAAGGCCCATCAGAAACTTGTCAATCCTGCCAACAAGCGCAAGCTTGACATCATAGTAGTAGGTTCAGGTTTGGCCGGTGCAAGTGCCGCCGCCACCCTTGGTGACCTCGGCTTCAAGGTAAAGTGCTTCTGCATTCAGGATTCACCGCGCCGTGCCCACTCAATTGCCGCACAGGGCGGTATCAATGCTGCAAAGAACTATCAGAATGACGGTGACTCCGTCTATCGTCTGTTCTACGATACAATCAAGGGCGGTGACTACCGTTCACGCGAGGCCAACGTCTATCGTCTGGCAGAGGTTTCAAACAACATCATTGACCAGTGCGTGGCTCAGGGTGTTCCTTTTGCACGTGAATACGGCGGCACGCTTGCCAACCGTTCATTCGGCGGTGCTCAGGTATCGCGAACATTCTATGCCCGCGGTCAAACCGGACAGCAGCTGCTTCTGGGTGCCTACTCGGCTCTGAGCTATCAGGTACAGCAGGGTAACGTTGAACTGTTCACCCGCTGTGAAATGCTTGACCTGGTAATGATCAAGGACGCCGAGGGTAAGGAGCGCGCACGCGGTATCATCTACCGTGACCTTGTAAGCGGCGAAATCAAGCGCTGCTCGGCTCACGCAGTAGTCATCGGCACAGGCGGTTACGGTAACACCTACTTCCTGTCAACCAACGCCATGGCCAGCAACGGTTCAGCTGCAATGCAGTGCTACCGCAAGGGTGCATGGTTTGCAAACCCCGCTTTCGCGCAGATTCACCCCACATGTATTCCGGTACACGGTGACAAGCAGTCAAAGCTGACTCTGATGTCAGAGTCACTGCGTAACGACGGCCGCATCTGGGTTCCCAAGAAGCTTGAAGATGCAAAGGCTCTGCAGGCCGGAACGCTGAATCCTAACGACATACCTGATGAGGACCGCGACTTCTATCTGGAGCGCCGCTATCCTGCATTCGGTAACCTGGTTCCCCGTGACGTTGCATCACGTGCCGCCAAGGAGCGTTGCGACAAGGGCTTCGGCGTGAACAACACCGGTCTTGCCGTGTTCCTTGACTTCAAGTACGCCATACAGCGTCTTGGCAAGCAGGCTGTAGCAGACAAGTACGGCAACCTGTTCGACATGTACGAGGAAATCACCGACGTGAACCCGTACGAGAACCCCATGATGATCTTCCCTGCCATTCACTACACAATGGGCGGTATCTGGGTTGACTACGAACTGCAGACCTCAATTCCCGGTCTGTTCGCCATCGGTGAGTGCAACTTCTCAGACCACGGTGCAAACCGTCTGGGTGCATCGGCCCTCATGCAGGGTCTGGCCGACGGCTACTTTGTACTTCCCTACACCATCCAGAACTACCTGTCAGACCAGATTCAGGTTCCGCGCTTCAGCACTGACCTGCCCGAATTCGAGGCTGCCGAGAAGGCTGTCAAGGAGAAGATTGCCAAGATTATGAACATAAAGGGTAACCGTTCTGTCGATTCAATCCATAAGGAACTGGGTCACATTATGTGGGAATATGTAGGTATGGGCCGTACAGAGGAATCTCTGAAGACCGCTCTTGCAAAACTTGACGAAGTTGAAAAGACCTTCTGGTCAGACCTTCGCGTTCCGGGCGATGCACAGACCCTGAACGTAGAGCTTGAAAAGGCTCTGCGTCTGCTTGACTTCATTGAAATTGGCAAGCTCATGGCATACGACGGTCTTAACCGCGAAGAGTCATGCGGCGGTCACTTCCGTGAAGAGCATCAGACTCCCGAGGGCGAGGCTCTGCGTCACGATGACAAGTTCTCATACGTTGCCTGCTGGAACTACCAGGGCGAGGGCAAGGCGCCTGAACTTCTCAAGGAACCTCTGAACTACGAATACATCAAGGTACAGACCCGTAACTACAAGAACTAAAAAAAGGACAATTATGGAAAATTGCATAAGCTTCAAACTGAAAATATGGCGCCAGAGAGGTCCTAAGGAAAAGGGCCAGTTCGTGGTGTATGAAATGAAGGATATCCCTACCGATACCTCATTCCTTGAGATGCTTGACATTCTGAACGAACAGCTTGTCAACAAGGGTGAAGAACCCGTAGTGTTCGATCACGACTGCCGCGAAGGCATTTGCGGCATGTGCTCGCTTTATATAAACGGTCATCCTCACGGCCCGGCTACAGGCGCTACCACCTGCCAGCTTTACATGCGCCGCTTCAAGGACGGTGAAACCATTACAGTGGAGCCGTGGCGTTCAGCCGGCTTCCCTGTAATCCGCGACCTTATGGTTGACCGTCGTGCATACGACAAGATCATGCAGGCCGGCGGTTACGTTTCAATCAACACCGGCGGTGTACCCGATGCAAACGCAATTCCTATCTCGAAGGAAAAGGCAGACCTTGCCATGGACGCAGCATCATGCATCGGTTGCGGTGCCTGCGTTGCAGCCTGCAAGAACGGTTCTGCAATGCTGTTCGTCAGCGCTAAGGTAAGCCAGCTGGCTCTGCTTCCGCAGGGACAGGTCGAGGCCGCACGCCGCGCCAAGGCAATGCTTGCCAAGATGGACGAGCTGGGATTCGGTAACTGCACCAATACCCGCGCCTGCGAGGCTGAGTGCCCCAAGTGCATTTCAATCAGCAACATTGCACGCCTGAACCGCGAGTTCATTGCTGCCAAGCTGAAAGACTGATCATCAAAAGTGGTACAGTCCCTGTCTGACGGGAAGCTGTCAGTCAGGGACTGTCCTTTTTTTCACTTAATTCAACCAATTAGACCAATATGAGAAATTACGTTTTCATCGCTGCTTTTGCAGCAGCTGCCATGCTTGGCTCATGCGCGGCACAGGCTCCTGAAACCTATACTGAGAATCAGATTCTTGAAGATGGGGGACAGGGACAGTACAAGGCAATCATGGTCACTGAACCGTCTCTTGAGGCTCATACCATTTTCCGTCCGCAGGATCTGAGCGCATTCGGAAAGAAGAACCCTATGCCAATTCTGGTCTGGGGTAACGGCGCGTGCACCAATTCCCCGTGGGAACACAAGCTGTTCCTTAACGAAATTGCATCGAACGGCTTTTTCGTCGTTGCCACCGGTGTTTTCCCAGTTGAGGGAAAGGGCCACAGCTACTATGGGCCTATGTCAAAGTCTGAGCAGCAGATAGAGAGCATAGACTGGGCAATAGCTCAGAATTCCGATAAGAACAGCCCCTATTATCACAAGCTGGATGTGAACAGCATAGCTGCGGCCGGCATGTCCTGCGGTGGCCTGCAGACGCTTGTAAACAGCGGCGATGAACGTTTGAAGACCATTATGATATGCAACAGCGGCAGTTTCATCAATCCTGCTGGTGCCGTTCCGGGTATGCCTATGCCGTCAAAGGACGATTTGAAGAACATTCATACTCCTGTAATGTATCTGCTGGGTGGTCCGACCGATATCGCCTATGAAAACGGTATGGACGATTTCAACCGCATCGACCATGTTCCGGCTTTTGCCGCAAATTTCCCTGTAGGTCATAACGGAACATATGCCCAGCCTCATGGCGGAGAGTTTGCAGTTGTTGCGACAGCCTGGCTGAAATGGCAGCTTTTAGGCGATAAGGAAGCCGGAACCATGTTTACCGGCAATCCTTGCGGTCTTGCTTCGCGCCCGGACTGGACCGCCGACAAAAAGGGGATAGAATAAGAACCTGTAAATCAGCAGCCCCCGGTAGTAGTGAAGACTATCGGGGGTTGCTTTATTTTGGCTATCGACCGTTCCGGCCGGCTGGGGAGACTACAGTTTCTCGTAGTGCTCCCTGCGTTTCGGGTTCATTGGGAACAGGCCTCTTTTGACCCTGCGTTCCTGTTCATAGACCTCCTTTATGCCCCAGAACAGGGAAAAGGCAAGAGCGCCCAGAATGGTTGCAATCACCTGATTTTCAATGAACATCGAGGCTATGGCACTGGCAATCCCGAATACGGCAAAAAAGATGTTCAGCTTTCTTCCCAGATAATATTCGCCCTTGATTACCAGCGGGTGACAGAGTCCGATGATCAGGAATGTCGCTGCACCGACAATTATTCCCTGAAAGTTCATCAGAGAACCTTAATAAGTTCTACGTCGAAAATCAGCGCTGCATAAGGAGGAATGTCCTGTCCTGCTCCACGCTCGCCGTATGCAAGGTTATAGGGAATGAAGAAGCGGTATTTTGATCCTTCGCTCATAAGCTGTACGCCTTCGGTCCAGCCGCTGATAACCTGGCGCAGGCCGAAATCTGCCGGTTCACCGCGACGGTATGAAGAGTCGAATACCGTTCCGTCAATCAGAGTGCCTTCATAGTGGCAGCGTACGGTGTCGCTTGCTTTCGGCTTTCTGCCGGTTCCTTCGGTCAGAACCATATACTGCAGGCCACTGGCGGTTGTTGTGACACCGGGCTTGCCGGCGTTCTCCTTGAGAAACTTTTCGCCCTCCTCCTTTGCTATCTTGCCCTTTTCAGCGGCCATTTCATTCTGTTTGCGTTCCAATTCGGCAAAGAACATGTTGAGAACCTGCTGAGCCTCGGCTGCATCAATTTTTGTCTGCGCACCGTCAAGAGTGTCCTGTACCGCCGCTGCAAAATCCTGTACTGACAGACTGCCTTTGAGCCCCATCTGCTTTAACTGTCGGCCAATGTTCATGCCGAGAGAGTAACTAACCTTATCCATTGTATCGTTTGAAAAATGTCAGCTTACGTGGCTGACTGAGAAGTGCTCGAAACGGGACTCGAACCCGTACAGCCGATAAAGGCCAAGGGATTTTAAGTCCCTCGTGTCTACCATTCCACCATTCGAGCGGCCAGTCTGAAGCTTGCAATTATAAGTCTGGAAAGGCTTCTGCAACGCTCAGCGGGGCAAAAGTACTGCCTTTTTGCTATATGAGCGAAATTATTTTTAATTTTTTGGCTCATTTCACCACCTTGTATATAAAAAGAAGTACATTTGTCCTCTGCACCGGCGTTTTGGGCTGGACCACCTGCAAGTATAGACGTACACATTTTATAAACCAACAATTAACCAATTATGAAAAAATTGCTTTTATTCGCCGGCATCGCTGCTCTTTTGGCAAGTTGCCAGTGTAATCAAGAGAAACTCAGCCCAGTGCTGACAATTGAAGGTGGCCAGGTTCAAGGCGTAAGCGCTGACAAGGTAAAGGGCGTATTTGTGTTCCGCGGCATTCCTTATGCAGCTGCTCCTATCAAGCAGAACCGTTGGAAGGCTCCACAGCCGGTTGAACCATGGGAAGGTATTCTGAAGGCTGACCGTTTCGAGCATCCTTCATATCAGCACATCCAGTATAAGGGTGGTTACTACACAGAGTGGGGTTACGGTGACGAGGCTCCTTTCTCAGAGGACTGCCTGTATGCAAACGTATGGACCAAGTATCCCGGACAGACCGACGCCAAGAAGGCTGTTGCCCTTTGGATACATGGCGGCGGTTATCGTGAAGGTTGGGGCTCAGAACCTGAATTCGACGCTCAGGAATGGGCCGGCAAGGACGTAGTTCTGGTATCAATCAACTATCGTCTTGGCATCTTCGGCTTCATGACACATCCGGATCTCTCGGCTGAAAGCGAGAACGGCGTATCAGGTAACTACGGTATTCTTGACCAGATTGAAGCCCTCAAGTGGATTCAGAAGAACATCGAGCAGTTCGGTGGTGACCCCAACAACGTAATGATCTTCGGTCAGAGTGCAGGTGGCGGCTCAGTTCGCACAATCTGTGAATCACCTCTGGCACGCGGTCTCTTCCATAAGGCTATCATCATGAGTGCCGGCGGTCTTACCGTTCCCGGTCAGGGTGGTATGGGCATGATGGGCGGCATGAACATGGGCGCTATGCCTCGTCCGGCTGCTGCTCCTGCCGGTGCTCCAGCTGCTACTCGTGGTGCTGCTCCTGCCAGTATGCCTGCAATGGGTGGTTTCGGCGGCTTTGGAGGATTCGGAATGTTCGGCGGCTTCGGTGGCAACCAGACTCCCAAGCTTGCTGCTTACACTGCTCCTACCGCTCCGGAAGGTCTGAATGCTCTGCAGCGTGCAGAATTCAACACAAAGGTTGTTATGGACTGGGCCGGTTACGACAATCTGCAGAAGATGCGTAACGCCGACACTGAAGTTATGTACTCAGTAGGTACTATCTACAGCAATGCAACTGGTAACATGGGCAGCATTACCGCTATGCCTATCGTTGATGGCTATGTATCAATGGAAAGCTTTGACGCAGCTGCTCTTGACGGCACACTGGCCGATGTTCCTTACATGTGCGGTTATACTTTGAACGATATGGGTAATATGTCGGCAGGTGTTGCCGCATTTTGCCAGAACCGTGAAGAAATGTCCAAGAACGGAAGCAAGGCATGGGCTTACGAATTTGCACGTCCTCTGCCTGACGACGGTTCACATCCTGAAGTAACACAGCGTCTGCAGGGTGCTTTCCACTCATCAGACCTCTGGTTCGTATTCAAGTCACTGCAGCACTGCTGGAGACCTTGGACACAGGGCGACTGGGATCTGTCAGAAAAGATGCTGACCGCATGGACCAACTTTGCAAAGTACAGCGATCCTAACGGTCCTCAGGGCGGTGACTGGGCTCCTTGCACCAAGGAAAATCCTGGCTTCATGGTATTCAA
>JAZLIR010000037.1:0-62928 GCA_045617485.1 Bacteroidaceae bacterium | reverse complement strand
GTAATTAATTGAGTTAGCACCATAAAGCTGTGTCAGTTTAAATTCAATGTCACCTGCAAGGTCAGAGGTGAAACTCTCTGGACGCACGAATTTAACAACTGTATCGGCACTGATTTCAGATACCTGCCAACGTTCTGTCTTGCCATCAATAGTAGCAATCATTACAGCCAGTTCTGTAGCGTCACCCTTACCGTCATAAGCAATTGGTTTTGAGAACTTGAATGAGAATTCTCTTGTCTTTGGCGAAAGCTGGAATGAACCTACTTCAGGTATTCCGGCCTGCATTACTGGAGGCAGATCCTTCATTGAGTAAGCATTGACAATCGGGTTCTTGGTAGCCGGCTCGTTAGTAAAGCTCTTGACAGGGCGACCGTCATTAACCCACGCAGTATCCCATGCACATGGGTAAAGACTTCCATTATAAACGAGTCTCTTTGCCTTGTCGGTCGGGTTCGTGAATGAAACAAGCACGCTGTCGTAGTCGTCAAAGCTGGCGTATTGTGTGTAGTCATGCCACGGAGCTAAGTCTGTGAACATGTACATGTAACCGTCCTTCTGATATTCGGCCGATCTGATAGGCACTTTCTCCCATTCACCGTCAATTCTGCCCCAAACTTCAAAGTAGTCACCTACAATTTCAACATTCCAGATGCCGGTCTTGTCGTATGACTCTTCACAAAGGTCCTTGAGGTTTGTCTGATAACCGAAGTCAACGCGAAGCTTGTCACCATTGTATTCGCAACCTCCAATCCATGACTTGGTAAGAGAAATGTCATCAATACCGAATGTCGTGCTGTCCGTTGCAAAACCTACACGCAAAAAGTACTTGTCAGGCTGAACTATGTAGTTCCATTCTTCACCGTTGGTCTTTACAGGATCTGTCCAGCTCCATTCTGCATCCCACCAGTAACCGTCAACGAACACGAAGTCATCCTGAATAGAGTCATTGATATAGTAGGTCATGAAAGTAACCTTGTTCCAGGCGTCCTCCTTATAAACTGCATCCTGTGCACTGGCTGCTTGGAATTCGACATCTGCTTTGAATATGTGCGAATTGTCGTTCAGGGTCATTGTAAATGACTTTTCAGAAGCGAAATGACCGCGCATCATGTCAAGGTAAAGAGTCGGTTTAACGCTGAACTCACCATCCTTGTGGGCAGTTACGTATGCCGTGATACGATAAGAAGTATTGTCCTGGATGTCAATACCGCGAACAAACAGATTACGGCGATATCTGGCTGCAAAATGCGGCTTCTGGCCGTTTTCACCCCAGGCACTTCCATTTGAAAGAACACCTGCAGTATCAGTAGAAACATATTGGAAATACATTTGACCTCCAGTACGGCCATACTGACTAAACGCATCACTTCTGTCCTCATTAATGAGTCCCCATGTATCGAAACGGAATGCGTTACTGTCTGTCGGATTATCAGCAACCATAACGTCGTTTCTCAAAATGAGAGTGGTGTCCCTCCAAGGACCTTTCTGCCAGTTGTCACGGTCATTCCACGGCTTTGCGTTGGTACCAAGATTGTCACCTGATTCCTTTTTGTGGATGTAGTACTGAACACCATTAATTTCGCCTTTGATTTCCTTCTGCCACGCTTCAAAGGCCTCTTTCGGAGTCTTGCCGGCAGCATCGAACTCGAATCCCTGCTCAAAAATCGGATAAGGATCAGATGCAGAGAATTTTGGTCCGTCCTGTGCGCAAATTGGAAGCGCAGCAAGAAGAACACCTGCAAATAGTAAGTTTTTCTTCATAATAGAAAAATTTAATTAATAAATAGGGTTAATAAAAAGTTTTATACCAATTGAGTTCAATCCGTTCCGCCGCAGTATGCCTGCGGCAGAACGGACCGGACCGTTTATTGTTTCTTCAATCTAAGGAACCAGTTTTCATTGTATGACTTGCCGTCTCCAAGAAGCATTGAATAAAGTGCTTCATCCTTCGTTGACTGGCTGCCGCTTGCTCTGGCCGCAACCTTGCCTGCAAGAAATTCGTTGTCTGCAAAACCGCCGTACGTGCTGTACGATGCGTCCTCGGCCCTATGCATTGAAATGCGCAGCAGGTCGGCAAAACGATAACCTTCAAAGCAGGTTTCAAGAGCCATCTCGTCAATTATCTTCTCCTCAACAAAACGTATGGTATCAACACCGGCAGGGATCATATAAGTGGTGTCTAGTTCTGCACAGCCGCAGCCGCGTGAATGAAGGCCTACTGTGTTATACATTTCCGGATCGTAATATGTAAAATAGTCGGCCGTGAAAGGTATTCCGGCTCCGTTTGTCCTGGTACGACCGCTAAATGTCCATGTCGTGCTGGTACCTGTCAAATCGTATGACCAGAACTTTGAACCGGCAAACATCTCTGAGGTGTACAATTCACCGAGCCCAAGACTGCGTGCCTTTATGGAATCGGCCGCATAGTCCACATCAAGAGCATCGCCTGTCAGCCATGAATATCCGTCCATATTATCCATGTTAATGCCATACTTCAAAATTGCAAATGCCGTCTTTGACAATCCGCAACGGTTTAAAGCCTCTGCAAGCCTCAAATATATGACATCATTTCTATATATGCTAATCTTTTCAGCATTAATTTTTGCAAGTGTCTGCTTGTCCTTGTTCAGGTTGATTCCGGTTTCATCCTTGCCTGCAGCCGATGATTTGAGAATTGAATAAAGTCTCAGATCGCCGCGCAATGACATTGGCAAGCTCAGTTTGTCCTCAACGTAAACAGGTGTGGTATAACCGGTTGAAAGGTTACGTGAATAGTAGCAGTAATTCTGGTCGGCACTGAGCTGCTGTAAGGCCCGTGAACTTGTAAGCTGATACCAGTTGTCATTCTTTCCAGTAGAATTGAAAATGTTTGGCAGATCGCTTACAGTACCGCCATAGACATCGGCCTCCATCGGAATATAGCAGATGGGCTTCATGTTCTGACCGAACTGACCGGAATAGTTGTCATCGCCAAGGTAGCTGAATCCCTTATCAAACCACAGTATGCTGGCCGTGCCTGTAGGACGCGGATCATCAATGTTTGTAAGATATTCAGCATAATTAAGGGCTGCCTTGTCATAATGACCGGCCCACAGATTAAGGTCGCCAAGTATGATTCTTACAGGAATAATAATGTCCTTGGTGGTATGCGATGCCGATGTCGAACCGTCACCGTTGGTACCGCCGGCAAGATTTCCATAATTGGGAATGTCATAATCAAGGAAACGCTTCTCAAAGTCGCCAATCAGGGTATCGGCAAGCTGTTTGATGTCCAGCAGCGGAAGCTTGCTTTCATCGGCCTGGTCAGCACTGACAATAGGTTCGTTTGCGAAATAGACCTTGCCGTATGCCTGAGCCAGCTGCAGGTATGTCCAAGCACGATATGAAAGAACGGTGATATATTCTTTCAGAAACACGTTCTTATGGTTGCGCACGTATGCGGTATCGGCATGATGCAGAAAATAGTTGCAGTTGTTGATTACAGCATAATAGTCGGCTGGATTGTCATACACATTGCCGCTATTTGAAAAATCCCAGTTGTAAATCTGCTCAAGTGAAGGGTTTTTCTCCTTTGCCCATGATGTGGTAGTTACCAAGTCACCGCGCAGTTCGTTCAACAGAATGGAGCGGTCGGCAATTGCCTGCATCTTACTTACTATACCCATTACCGAATAAACGGTATCGGTAGCATAGTTTAGTGTATTCTGATAGTCATACAAGACGACTCTGGAATCAACTTTCAGCATGTCCTCACATGACGAGACTGCTCCTGCTGCAAAAACTGCAGCAAAGAAAGTGCATATAATGTTTTTGAGTTTCATGATTCCTTAACAATTAGAGGTTAATCTTCAATCCAAGTGAGAAATTGGCTGTCTGCGGTACAAGACCACGGTCTATGCCACGGGTAAGAATGTTGTTGCTGCATGAGAATTCCGGATCAGAGCCAAGATAGTTCGTAATGGTGAACAGGTTATTGGCCGAACCCCAGATGGTCAGACCCTGCAAGTAGGTGCTGAAAATAGGAATGTCATAGCTCAACGTAATGTTCTTGAGTTTCAGGTACGAACCGTCTTCAATCCAACGGTCGCTGAAGCGTGAGTTCCCGTGCGGGTCACCGAACTCAGCTCTAGGCATATCGGTAACCTGACCCTCGGCAGTCCAGCGGTTGGTGACTGCAACCGTCTGGTTCATGAAGCGTGAACCGCTTTCAAGAAGCATACGCTGGTAGTTATAGACATCACCGCCTATTGAATATGCAAGCGTGGCATTCAGTTTGAAACGCTTGTATGCGAAGTTTGCGAATATACGTCCGTACAGATCCGGAGTAGGATCGCCAATCTCAACCATATCGGCTTTATCAATGACATGATTACCATCAACATCAACAAACTTCATGTCGCCGGCAACAAACTTCTGGTCGGTATTGGCAATTGCAAGGTTTGCTTCCATTGCCTGCTGTGCAGTTGCGAATACGCCATCGGTCTGGTAACCATAGAACACACCTACCGGTCGGCCGACCATGGTACGTACCGTAGCACCATAGCTTTCAAAGTCATTGTATTCGGTCGGAAGCGATGTGACTTCGTTCCTGTAGTGACCGAAACTTGCACCTGCCTCCATCTTGAAGTCGGCATTGTTCACAACCTTCACAGCAAGGCTGGCATCGAAACCGGTATTTTCAAGAGAGCCACCGTTTGTCCATGCGTCATCGATACCTGTAAGGAATGAAAGTGCGCTTATTGACAGAAGGTCATCGGTACGGCTCTTGAAGAAATTGGCCGATACGCTTGCACGGTTACCGAACAGTGCTGCGTTCAGACCGGCAGTGAATTTCTTTGTGGTCTCCCACTTCAAAGAATTGTTACCGATGTTATCCAAAGCCAGACCGCTCATCTGCAGCACCTTTACGGGCGAGAAGTAGGTCTTTGATGCAGAGTTGTTGTAGTTGTCATTGCCTGTAATGTCAAAGCCGGCATTAAATTTCAGATAATCTACAAAGCTGACATTGAACCAGTCTTCGTTTGAAGCTACCCAAGCTGCACTTACTGACGGGAACAGACCCCACGGAGTTCCGAACATCTTCATTCCGGCATCTACATCGGTACCGAAACGCGAGGAAGCCTGAAGGCCCAAACCTACTGAAGCGTAATACTTTTCAGCCAGATTGTAGTTGCCCTGAGCCCACCATGTAATTGAAATATCCTTGTTGTCAACACCGCTGGTCTTCTTGTATTTGAGAGAGCTGGTCATGTTAGGCTGCTTGTCGTTACCTGAATTGTAACCGAGCATTGAAGTCTGCTTGAGGGTTGTGTTCATGTAGCGGACGCCAGCCTGAACATCAATGTTGTGCTTGTTGATGCGGCGGGCATATTTCATGTACGTATTGCTCATGAAACCGTCCTGCTTGGCATTCATGGCAGCGGCCTTGTTGTCAACTTTACCAATCTTCTCTATTTCGTACTGCGGCGTACCGAACAGAGGCATATAATAGTTCTCGTCACTGTTGGCAAGTGTATAGGTGAAATGCTCATATACCGTAAAGTAACGGTTCACCTTCCACTCCGGGGTTACAGCCAGAGTAATGAAACGATTGCCGAAATAGTTCTTGTTCATTCCGTCACCGTTTTCAAGGATGGAGAGCGGATTTGACAGAGCCACTTCCTTTCCAAGAACTTCATCAAGATAATCATCCTCGTTGGCAAGGAAATGCGACTGGCGTCCGTTCACATCGAATGCATAAGGTGAAAGGAACGGAGACTTTGCAAGTGCAAGGAAACCTGGAGCCGCAATCATTGCATTGTCAATGTCATCGGCAGCACCGTCATCGCGCATGTCGCGTGTAATGTCGCTGTATGAAGCATCGAACCTCAGGTTAATCTTGTCTGAAAGTATGATGTCCGAGTTCAAACGAAGGCTGAAACGCTGGAAATCGCTCTCCTTAAGGACAGCATCACCGAATGCATATCCAAGTGAAAGGTTGTAGTTGGCAATTTCATCACCGCCCTGTACGTTCACATTGTAGTTCTGGACAAAAGCTGTCTGATAGGCTACATCGCTCCAATCAGTGTCCTGATGATACATGTTGTAATACAGGTAACTGGGATCGGACTGTAAGAACTTGAATGTAGTCAGGTTGGTTCCTGTTGAACCGAGCAGTTCCGATGAATAATTCCTGTACTGAGCAGCATTCATCATTTCCGGAAGCTTGGGCAGAGTCTGGAAATTGCCTGAAAGATTGAAGTCAATCTTGGTGGCCATGCTCTTGTTACGCTTTGTCTTAATTACAATTACACCGTTGGCAGCCTTTGCGCCATAAATGGCATATCCGTTCTTGAGAACTTCAACTGACTCGATGTCCTCGACCTGGATATTTGCAAGCAGGTTGCTGTAATATCCGTCGTGCATGGTGATGTTGTCGTAACCCATGTCAAGAATAATGCCGTCAAGAACAATGAGAGGCTGTGTTGTAATGTTCAGCGAGTTTATACCGTCAATCTGCATATCGGCACCAACGGCAAGCTGACCGCTGCGAATAGTTGACAGGATGCTTCCCTGAAGCGTGTTCTGAATCTGATTGTCAACTGAAAGGTTGTCAGTCAGACCGGAAATTCCGGCCTGTAATGACGATGTTGACTTTGTGCTTGTTGAATAGATTTCCGAGAAAGCGTCGGAATACATCTTCACGTCAATGCCCTCGGTTCTGCCACTGAGTGCGCAGACAGTAGTGTTGCAACCGTCAAGGGCAAAGGTGAGCGATGACACGTACTCAGGAATCTTGATTGAGAACGAGCCGTCCTCGTGTGTCATTGCCGAATGCAATGCATTGTTGTATGCCGTTACCTTGACACCTGCCATTGGAGTACCCAAGGCAGCATCGGTAACCGTACCCGTAACGACAACGGTATTCTCCTCAATGTCCTTCTGAGAAAAAGCGGGACCTGAAACAGCCAGCATCAAACCGACCAGTCCCAAAGGCAGAAGCCTGTTAATATTTGAGATTTTCATAATCCTGTGTTTTATTCAATTACCGGTTCAAGAATAATGCAGTCAAGCCAAATGTTTGACGTGTTGTAATCCTTACTTGGCGTTTTACATGAAATTGTCACTTTGCAACGGTCGAGACCTGTCATATAATTGCAATTCGGGAAAGTAAACGAAGCCGATGTAACCGTATCAGGATCTGCAATATTCATATTCTTTGAATCACCGCATTTGTAGTAATAGGTCTTTCTGGTGCCGGTCGATGCTTCCCATACAATAGCATTTTTCTCAAGATTCGGATCCAGAAGATCACGATTCTGTGAATAATATCTTATTACTGGATAAACGTTATATGAAGCATCGGCAACAGTGTTCCTGCGGAATACCACTTTCATCTGGTAAGTAGCCTTCAGATTGTCAGCAACGTAATAAGGAGCATCCCAGTTGTCAAAGGAAGCCTTGCTGATATCCATTACCGTAGCAGTCAGCGGATTACCGAAACAATCTCTATAGAGTGTTCTGGGTCTGTAAGTGAACTCTGAAGGAAGCAGTACATCCTCGGCTTCGACCTTTATCGGGCGCAGGAATGTCATCTTATCCTGGAAAGGCCACTTGTCAAAGAAATAGATTTTACCATTACTGCACATTGCCGAGTCCTTGGCCGATGCGAGAATTCCATTTTCTCCTCTCGGATTCTTATACACATGATACGGAACACTTTCTGAAAGACGCTCTTCAAGTTTGAACAGAGTCGATACTATTGAATCGGCAGGATGTGGATTGACCGACTTATTCATGTTGAAGAACATATCGGTCATCATGGCCTGATAGGTGTAGAACTTCTGGAGTGAATCGGCATCGGCTCTCAATGACTCGTATTCAAAGTAGTCCTTGATTCTGCCGAATTCCTGAGAAAGAAGTTCAGGAGTGGGCAGCAGCATTATATAATTGCTGTCCTCTTCATTAATATAACCGAACTTGTCCAAAAGAACGCTGTTCATTTTCATTACAGAGTCGGCATACACCATCTGACCATCGACAACACCCTTTTCAACACTCTTGTCAACATCAATCTCGTACTTTGTATATTGGGCGAACCACTGTCCGAATTCCTGATATTCAGAATTTGTAGTCAGGTATTCATATATGCTTGGCAGATACTCTACCTTTCCGTTCAACTTGTGCAGAATACCGTTTGAACAGCGTATGTTCATACCATTTGCCTGATAATCGGTACCGGCAATCTTCAAGGATGTTGCATCATAGCCCTTCCCGCTGAGCATTATTATCCTTTCGTCTGTAGCGGAACCGATGGTATGACTGAAACGGGCAATATGGTTCATGAGAAATTCCGTTCCAAACTTCAAATGCTCATCTCTGGTCTTCTCACGGATTGGCTTTGTATATTGTTCCCATACCTCAGGGGCAATTGAACCGTTTGTCGGAAGCCACACTGTCATAAAATTGCTTTCGTTCAGCAGGTCCCAATACGTTACATTGGTCATGTTCTTTTCATTGAAGGTATAAGTACTCTTCAATGCCTTTACAAAGTTGCTGTACTCGGGCATGCTTTCAATGGTCTGCGCCAGAGTCATTGTAGGAACATCTTCATTGGTTGAATAGTGTTCCTTCCACACTTCACTCTTGCAGGAAGCCAAAGCAAGAACGGCCAATGCTGCCCAAGCAGTCTTCTTAAGTAATCTATATTTGTTCATAATGTTCATATTTTAATGATTAACCTGATTGTGACAGATGCTGAACCTTTATTTTGCTTTTGCAATGAATTCATCATCCTCAAATACAGGCAGTTGCTTGAGCATGGTGTTGACTTTAAGCTCGTCCTTGTTCAACGGGAAGTACATTGCATCAAGGTCATTTAGCTTGATTCTGATTGCACTCTGGCTTGCGGCCTCATGCTTTGGCAGAATCTTGGAAACAAGATAATCGGTGTTTCCGTCACGACGTGACTTGCGAACAAGGTCAAACCAGCGTTTGCCTTCATACATAAGTTCGCGGCGCCGCTCGTCAAGAACAAGCTCCTCCATCTTTGAATCGGAATTATACTCCTCAAATACCAAAGGCTTGCCGTTTGCAAGATAGGAACTGTTGTTGAAACAGTTGGCACGACGGTTTACCGCATCGACAATTTTGAATGCCTCCTGCATAAGTGTATTGCGATTAGCCGGATCTTCCTTGGCCTTCATGACCTTTGCCTCGGCTTCCATGAGCAGAACATCGGTATAGCGGTAGATAATCCAGTTTGGATACACGTTGTTGAAATTGAAACGAGTGCCCTCATGTGACTGTCCAACGTTGCCGGTTGACAGATCATATTTAAGACTCTGATAAACGTACTTTGTAATACCGTAGTTGCTTGTCTGATTGCCGTCAAGGTTGCAGCACTGATAGTAACGGCCGTCGGTCCTCTGTTTGAACACGGAATTGCTTCCGGAACTGAAACCATT
This sequence comes from Bacteroidaceae bacterium, assembly GCA_045617485.1. GTDB lineage: Bacteria > Bacteroidota > Bacteroidia > Bacteroidales > Bacteroidaceae > Colenecus. Next base: position 53,482 of record JAZLIR010000037.1, on the reverse strand, counting down.
TCCAACCTCAGACGTTGCTCTGAGGTTTCCGTTACTCGAGGAGTTGTTGTTATAATACGAACCGACCAAAGGGTTGCCGGACTGCTGGTCAAATGGAAGTTCAAACAGAGTCTCAAAGGAATTGCCCTTGCCGAATATCTCATTGTAGGCATTACCGGCCGTTGCACCGTTTGTTACCTCTGAAATGAGCGGATATCCGTTATAATCCTTGACGTTGCATGAAGTGCCCTGCTCGTCCACGAGTTCCTGCCATTCAACCATCTTTCTGGCTGTAACGGCTTCACAGCATGCTATGCAGTTGTCCCAATCGCCCTTCCACAGGTACATGTCTGCCAGCATTGCGTTGATTGCCGATCTGGTAAGACGTGCAGTGTTTTCAGCCTGTTCACGCTTGCCGTACCGGTTTACAGCATTCGGTTCAACATTCTTAAGGTCTCTTATAAGAACATCAAGAATCGAATCGAACGACGATGCCGGAATAAAGAAATCGTGAGTATCGTCAATTGAAGGCTCTTCGGTGTATGGCACATTCTTGTATGCGCGAATCAGATACCAGTAACTCAATGCGCGCAGCCCTACTGCCTCGGCCTCGTTTGCAAGAAGGTCACGAGTTGAATAGTTAGGATCGTTTTCAGCCACCATGGGTGCAAAGTGGAGAACCGTATTGGCGCGGTTGATAACGTCATAGAAGCACTTGTAAGTGGTGAAACTGTTTGTCGGCAACAAATTGTCTCGGGTAATCTGGATAATGTTGTTGTCGCTGTTGTTACTGCTTGAAGTAACATTGTCCGAGCGCATTTCGCCCCATATTGACATGCGGACTACACAGTCACTCGTTTCAAGTGCTGCGTATGAACCCAGAAGAACAGCATTGACATCATTCTTGTCAGTCCAGAAGTTCTCAAGGACAATGTCATTGAGCGGCATCAAGGTAAGGAAATCCTCGCAGGATGTAGCTGCAAGCCCTGCCAGTGCCATGCATATTATTGAATTTATCTTTTTCATACTATTCTTTCGTTATAGATTAGAACTGAACTGAAATACTGGCAGTAACCTGCTTGGACCTTGGGGTCTGTGCATTATCCATTGCCACACTGCCCTGACCGGTACCGACTTCCGGGTCCATACCTGAATATTTTGTCCAGCAGTGAACGTTGTTCAGACTGGCATTGAAAGAAACCGAACCGAGGCCTATCTTCTTTGTGATGGCCGGATCCAGTCCATAGCTTATCGAAGTGTTGTTCCAGCGCAAGAATGAACCGTCTTCAACATAGCGGTCAGAACCAAGATAGTTGTAACCGTCCTGGTGCAGTGCACGAGGCATTACGGTAACATCACCTTCAACTCTCCAGCGCCAGTTGACGGCAGCCGATGTGTTGTCGGTGTTGTACATACATTCGGCATTCATTCTTGAACCGTTCACAATTCTGTTACCCCAACGGAAGTTGAACTGGTTGTTCCATGAAAGACGTCCCCATGCCATACGGAAGCCGAAACCACCATTCAACTTTGGAAGAGAACTTCCAAGATATACTATATCAAGCTCGTTTATGTTACCGTCGTGGTTGGTATCTTCATAGATGGCATCGCCGCCCTTGAACTCATAGTTCTTATGGTCACCATCGCCATAGTCGAACATCATAGGCTTGGTGTTTCCATGCTGGTCAACAATAACATTGCCGTTTGCGTCCTTTACAACAGGAGCGTTCGGACCGCTTACTCCAGGAACCTCAACCGGTGAATAATCGCTGTACTGATATACGCCAAGGTACTTGAAACCATAGATTGAACCGAACGAGTTCTTCAGAGCTGTATATGACAGATAACTGCCGTTGTTGTAGTCAAAGTCCTTGTTCATCTTGTCAAGCATGGTCGGATTCATTTCCAGAATCTGGTTGGTGTTATCAGCGAAAGAAACGTTTCCGTTCAAGCTGAACTGCTTGCCAAGCAACTGTCTCTGGATAATGCGGTTGGCATTCAATGAGAACTCCCAACCTGCATTCTTCATTGAACCTTCGTTTACAACGTCAAGCGATGAGAAACCGGAGGAAGTAGGAATTGAATAACCCGAGTTCAGCATCTTTTCCGTTGTACGGGTGTAAAGGTCAACCGTAGCGCTGAGTCTGTCTCTGAAAAGTCCAAAGTCAAAACCGAGGTTCCATGATACCGTCTCCTCCCACTGCATGTTGCTCAAACGGATGTTTGAAGGATAGATGGTCGAGGTGCCAAGGTATGCGTTTCCACTGGAATACTTGCTGTAGAACATTCCGTCTCCACCGGGAGCATTACCCTGAAGACCCCAGCTGACACGTGTTGACATCATAGTGAGAATCTGGCTGTCGCGTATCTGGTCAAACCACTTCTCATCGCTTATGTTCCAACGTCCTGAAATTGCCGGGAAAGTACCCCAACGTTTGGCATCACCGAAACGGGTGCTGCCATCTGAACGTGTTGTAATATCAAAAGAGTACTTGCTCTTGTATGAATAGTGTGCCGTGAATGTTACGTTCATGCTGCGGCTGCGGCTTGCACCGGTTGATATGCTGGTAATGTTGCCGTCAAGACCGATTGAATTGAAGTAACGCGGCAGACCGTTCAAACCGCCATTCTGATTCTTGCTGTTGCTGGTGTTCAACTGATACCTAACCATTGCCATGAACGAATGGTTCTGATTGTTCAGGTGAGGAATGAATGTAAGTGAATGGTTGGTTGTAAGTGAAGAACTCTTGTTTGCACTTGATGAAACGGCATTTGCATTTGAATCACTCCATCCGTCTCTTGAAAGACTGGCAGGAGTATAGCTGTCATTGCCGCTGTTGGTTACACCGAAATTAATACGGCCTTCGTATGTAAGTCTGGTCTTCTCATCGTCAACACCAAGCAGATTATAGGTCAGCGAGAAGTCAGGACTGACGTTCAAAGATGTGCTGTACTGTTCTTTCTCGGCAGCCTCGGCAACTGGGTTGCTGTTCTTTGGAAGAGCATCGTTTGCAGTATTGGGCATGATGTAGAATTCATCGGTATCATTGCCGTTTTCATCCTTGTAGTATATGGCAAGGTTCGGCATCATCTTCATGGCAGTACCTATTGCAGCAGAATTCTGCTTGTTCTTTGAGTAGGTCATGGAGAAGTTTGTCGTTACCTTGATACGTTCCGATACGAAATAGTCAAATGCGACACGTGTAGTGAAACGGTTCATCTTCTGTCCGATTACAGAACCCTGCTGCTTGTCAAAACCGGCAGAAATACGGAAGTTGGCCTTGTCACCACCGCCGCTGACCGAAACATTGTGCGAATGCTGGAGACCGAACTGCTTGACAGCTCCTACCCAGTCGGTATTGTTGTCATAATAGATATGGTCCGGCCAGTTCATATCATAGTTCAGTTCCCTGATATCGGCAGCGGCATCATTCAGTCCGGGATTAAAGAATGATTCCTTGAGGAACATTGTATATTGGTCACCATTGAGGAGCTTATATCCCTCAGGCTGCCAGGTGCCGTTCATACGGTACGAGTAGTTTACACGGGTTTTACCACGGGCACCGCGCTTGGTCTTGATTTCCATAACACCGTTGGCGCCACGAGAGCCCCAGATTGCAGTAGCTGCGGCATCCTTCAATACCGTAATTGTTGCAATATCTTCAGGATTGATGTTCAGAAGTTCAGAAACCTTTTCAGTGTTCTGTGATTCGTTCTGATAGTCAAAGTTGTTCTTGAGGTTAGCTTCGATTTCCCAAATCATACCGTCAACTACAATAAGCGGGTTCTGGTCACCGGTCATTGTGGCAACACCACGAAGGTGCATTGTCGAACGGGCACCAAGGTCACCGCTGGTAAAAGCAATGTCAAGACCTGCAATACGTCCGGCAAGAGCTTCATCGACGGTAGTCATACCGTAACCTTCAAGTTCGGAAATATCTATTGTCTGACTGGCTGTAGGAAGCTCGCGCAAAGGAATTGGAAGACCCGAACCCGCTGCGACCGGCTTTTCAGTCACCACAATTTCAGGCAGGTTACCCATATCCTTCATGCGAATTTCAAAATAGGTCTTGTCAAATGGAAGGTCAACGGTTTCCATACCTACGTATGAAATCTGAAGTCTGTCCTTCGGGTTCTTAAGACGGAAAGAGAATTCACCGTTGATGTCGGTGGTGGCATGTTCCACAATACGGTCGGCGGCATCGCGCTCCGTAACGTTAACAGCCATCATAGGACCGTACTCGTCTTCAACGATACCGCTGATAACATCGCCGGCCTTCTGGGCTGAAATCTGCCCTGGCAGAGCAAGCAGTGCGAATGCGGCTGCAGCTCTAAATATTGTATTTATATGTTTCATTTTCATTCAGTTAGCTGGTTAGAAATCAACTTCACCATTGCACAGGGCTCCATCAATCAGATGAATTACCGCATACGAGGAAGTTTCAATCATTGCGGTGGAAACATCGTTGATCAAACCTGTATTGTCTCCTACCTTGAATTCATATTCACGGCACAGGATATTGTACAGAGGCTTGCCGCTTGCAGCACTTGTCTGTCTGAGAACTTTTCTGGGATGCCCCTTGATGTCCTTGACGGTGATATCCTTGCCTCCCTCAACTGTCAGCTTCACGAACTGCTGGTTCTTGCCAACTGTCTTCATGTACGCGGTTTCATAGTTGGCAATTGTGGCAGCCGAACCGTCATCGTTGTAACCGGCATCGAACTTTGCATTTGCAATAACCGCATTATCCTGAATGTGGTATCTCACAAAATTCTGCAGTTCATTACGTTTTTTATTGACATAGGTGATATAAGTGAAACTTGAATCACGTTTGCCTGTAAGTTCCTCTGAAAGAACCAGCATTTTCTCGGCAAAAATCGAGTCTGCAGTTGACGGATCATCATCAATCAAATCTGATTTGACTCCTGACCAATATGAATCAAATTCTGCCAGATATTCAGGAGACTTGATTTTGCCATCGTCAAGAAGTTTCTTGATGGCATCGTTCGTGGGAACATATACTGTATAGTGATAAGTATTGAAGGTAGAAACGTTATATACTGAAGCAATGTCGTTCTTGTTTGATGAAGTTACAAAGAGTGATTTGCCATCGGCACTCACAGCGCCATTCATCAACTTGAAGAACTCCTTGAATTCCGGGTAGTTGACTGAATCGGAAAGGACATCATAAACCGACTTGCTTGAAGTGAGCAGAGGCCTGTCAATAACGTATGTTACACCGTTACCGTTATCGGCCTTCTGGTTGTGACGTTCAAGAATTGTAACCTTTGCGTTCGGATTCTCAAGCTGATAACCTCCGTCAACCTCCATCTTGTCAAGCTCTTCAGCTGTACCACCCATTTTGAAACGGATCGTTCCACGGCCCTTTGTAGGGAAATAGGCATAACCGTTTTCATCGACAACAGTACTGTTCTCAACTTCACCTATTATAATATGGTAATCCATAAGGTCTCTGAGACGGTTCTGGATTACGCTGGATGAAACCGATGAAGACATCAAATCTGTAATGTTTCCTGTAGCCTCGTCATACTTATAGACCTCGGCCTTTACCTCACTGTTAACGGCATCGTAACTGAATACCATTGCCTGGAGATAATCAATGTCACCCGGGTTGTTCTTTCTGACTGCAATTGAACTTGGGTCAAGCCAAACAAGCTTGCCGTTCACTTTCGGGTCTTCTGACTTTGCAGTAGGAACGAAGAAACTGTATGTTACCTGCATTGAATTCAGATAAGCGCTGAACTGAAGCTGTTCGTCTTCAATGGCAGCGTTGATTATCTGCAGATATTCGTTTACAAGGGCAGGATAAGAAACAGAACGGTAGGCGGTAGGTGTGAATACCGAATTGGTGTAGTATATGGCACCATTACAGCACATTACAATTGAGTCAAAAGCACCGACAGGATCGGCCACGCCATCAAACAACGGATCTTGAGCATCGTTCAGCACGCTTGGGAACTTACTTGGTACAGTATTGGTAAGTGAACTCTGCATGTTGTTGTTGATAAGCTTGACTATTACCTTTTCAGGTATGCTGTCCATATCTTCGGCAACCTCGGCTGGAGTAAGATCCATACGGCCTTTGTACTTTGCAATACCATAACGGCTGCGCAGAGCCTGTCCCGAAGGCATGTTCAACCACCAGTTAGTGATAGTGGCATCGGTAGGCACAAACATTACTGCCATATCCTGCTGGAGGGCGATGTCACTTTCAGTCGAACCAGACTCGGCATAGAACTCATTCCAACCCGGATCGAACTTAAGAAGAGCCTTGTCTGTGAAATTTCTGTTTGTAGTAGGAACAATAAGGAATTCACTGCCTCCCTTTGAACGGCTGGAGAAATACTGCCTTGAGAACACTTTCTGGACATTCTCTGAAGTGGCAGGAATATCTATGCGACTGAGGACCTCGTCCTGAACGCTCTTGCTATATACCGGACAACTGAAACGATCAAGAATATGGCTGTAGATTGAAGCCTTTTCAGTGTCACGTTCAAGGTATTCGGCCATGCTTGGAAGCAGGTAGATTACATCGGACATCACATGAAGGAATCCGTTGAAACACTTCTTGTCCTTGTATTCAATCTTGACACCGTTTACAGTGGCATCGCCTGGCGTACGACCCGGTTTGCCATGGCGGACACCCTGATTGAACAGAAAGTCATAGTCATCGTCGGTAATCTTGTGCGATGTCAGGAACTTGTCAACAAAGAAAATCATGGAACGACGGGTACCGTCATTCATAACCACCATGCCATTGGGGAACTTGGTCTTGTAATCGTTCCAGATGACATTATTTGACGGCATTTCGTCAGGCATTAATATAGGAATAGTATCATATACTGAGGCTGCAGAAATTCTTCTCATGCAGTTTCCTATCACAGGCGAACCTGATCCGGCAGGATTAGGAGTGCTTGAAAGCATAGCAACCTGATAGACGTTGTTCAGCATTGAACCGTTGAGAATCATTGTCTTCTGAGCATAACTGAGATCCTCATAGCAGGTAACACCTTCAAACGGGCAGTTAGCGAAGAAACGCTCGAAAGCCTCATCATCAGCAACAAAAAGGGTCTTACTGCCTGTCTTTGCAAGAACCGGTTCCAAACCCATGTCACGGATAAGGTTGACGAAATTGTTGAAATGGTAGTACTTACCATCATGACCTTCAAAACCCTGCTGTAGAGTCTCAAAGATACTTGTGCCGAGCCATTCAGGTGTCCTTTTGTCAAGATCGAAGTCGGTCTTACACGAAGTAATTCCGAGCGACGCTGTCAAGACGGCAAGGACTAATCCCTTTAAGCCGAAACGACCCGACAGAGAATTGTTCTTTTTCATTTAATTGGTTATTTTGATTATTATTGATTTTCTTCTTATTTATCCGTGCCCTCTATGGTCTTGATATGACCCTGAGCGTCATACTCAAGTTCACATACCTTAAGGCTGCGAAGCCAGGACTTGCCACCCGACGGAACGCTGTCGTGGTGGAAGAGGTACCATTTGCCCTTGTATTCAACAATTGAATGATGGGTAGTCCATCCCACAACCGGAGTAAGAATGACACCCTGGTAAGTGAAAGGACCGTAAGGATTGTCACCGATTGCATAACATAGCATGTGAGTGTCACCGGTGGAATATGAGAAATAGTATTTCCCATTGTATTTATGAACCCAGCTTGCCTCGAAGAAACGGTGAGGATTATCTGCAGTGAGAGGTTTTCCGTTCTCATCAACGACAAGAACCGGTTTAGGCTCTTCTGCATACTGCAGCATGTCCTTTGACAGACGGACAACACGGCTTGGAAGAGCGGCTTCCTTGCCCTGAGGCAGATGTGCGCTGTCCGGGGTATTGTTTATTGCGGGATCTTCGACTCCGATGTTGTCACGGTAGCACTGAAGCTGACCGCCCCAAAGACCTCCAAAATACATGTAATAGCTGCCGTCTTCATCTTTCAGAACGGCCATATCTATACTGTAACTGCCGTGGATTGGTTCCGCTTCCGGAATGAACGGACCGGCAGGGTTGTCCGCAACGGCAACGCCCTGACGGAATACGTCGTTCCTGTCCTTCATAGGGAAGTACATGTAATACTTGCCATCCTTCTCGGCAACATCGCAGTCCCACAACTGGCGACCATGCCATGCAATGTCTTCCAGATCAAGAACCTTTCCGTGATCAATGACCTCACCGGCCATAGGGTCATCGGTAGAAAGCACATGGTAGTCCTTCATCACGTACTGGTCTCCACTGTCATCTTCTGTGTTTTCACATTCCCAATCATGTGACGGGTAAATGTACACTCTTCCATTGAAAACGTGGACCGACGGATCGGCCATGTAATCGGCGGGAAATAGGTAACGTTTCTTCATAAGTCGGTTAGTAATTTATACGCGTATTAATTATATTTTTGCACTAAAGCGGTCAAAGATAACAAATCTAAACGAAACAGAACTAAACTTTTAACATTTATTTTTGACGTGAACGCAAAAAAAACGTCGGACGACAAAAAAATGGGGGCACAATCATGCCCCCAAACAAAAAAGCTGTCGTACCCGGATTCGAACCAGGACAAAGACGACCAAAATGTCTTGTGCTGCCATTACACCATACGACAGTACACCCCGGATAGCCCGTCAAGGCTCTTTCTGCGCCCGAGGCAGCGCAAAATTACTCAATTGAATTTATTCTGCAATAAGCAGGTAATAATTCTTCTTGCCACGCTGCAGAACTATGTAACGGCCATCAACCAGATCGTCTGAGGTAATGGCACGCGAGTGGTCGTATGTCTTTTCCTTGTTGATGGAAACTCCACCTCCCTGCATCATTTTACGAGCCTCGCTCTTGGAAAAGAATACGGGGCACACATCTGTAAGGAAATCGGATGCCTTGATGTTCTCATCCAACTTGGAACGCTGAAAACGGAACTGCGGCACTCCCTCAAAAACCGAGAGCAGCATAGACTCATTTATCGACTTGAGTTCCTGCGATGAACTGGAGCTGCTGAACAGGATTTCCGATGCGCTGGCGGCAGCTTTGTAGTCGGCTTCGCTGTGAACCATGCAAGTCACATCCTTGGCAAGACGCTTCTGAACAAGACGCAGATGAGGAGCCTCATCATGTTCCGCAATGAGCGATTCACATTCTTCCTTTGTGATGTTTGTAAAGATTTTTATGTATCTCTTCGCATCCTCGTCACTTACATTCAACCAGAACTGATAGAACTTGTAAGGTGATGTATATTCCGGATTGAGCCAGATGTTTCCACCCTCAGTCTTGCCGAATTTTGTACCGTCGGACTTTGTTATCAGCGGACAGGTAAGGGCAAAGCATTCCGTTCCATGGACACGGCGTATAAGCTCAGCACCGGTCGTGATATTGCCCCACTGGTCGGCACCACCCATCTGTAGCTTACAGTTCTTATGCTCGTTCAAATACATGAAATCATAGCCCTGCAGCAGCTGGTAGGTGAATTCCGTGAATGAAAGTCCGTCACGCGCCTCACCGTTCAGACGCTTCTTTACAGAGTCCTTGGCCATCATGTAGTTGACGGTGATATGCTTTCCTATGTCGCGCGAGAAATCAAGGAACGAAATGTCCTTCATCCAGTCATAGTTGTTGACAAGCTCAGCCCTGTTAGGCGCATCACTGTCAAAATCCAGGAACTTGGATAACTGCATTTTGATACACTCGACATTGTGTCTCAAAGTTTCCTCGTTAAGAAGATTACGCTCCTGGGACTTGCCACTGGGGTCTCCTATCATTCCGGTTGCACCACCGACAAGCGCCAGCGGCTTATGTCCGCAACGCTGAAAATGGCGCAGTATCATAATGCTGCACAAGTGTCCGATATGGAGTGAATCGGCTGTAGGGTCAAATCCCACATAAGCTGTGACCTGTTCTTTGGCAAGGAGTTCATCCGTGCCTGGCATCATCTGATGAATCATTCCCCGCCAGGTCAGTTCTTCTACAAAATCTGTCATCGTATAGAGTAATTATTAGTTTTCAAAAAAGCCGCTTGGGCAAACGGACACAAATATACCACAAATATTTTGTTCAAAGCCAATTACAGGCCCAAAAAGTAAGCGGTGGCACAGGCACTTGACTCCAGGATTTTTTGCACACTGCACTGGCGGACCGATGCTGCAAAATTCTGGACATCGGAAATGCTGCACCTGCCGTCGGTTTCCAGAATAAGGCGGCACTCAGGTACAAGAGCCAGGCTTTCAGGGTTGGCACCGATGCCAAACGAAAGGAAAAAGCCAAGGTCAAGCAACTGCTTCATTTGATGTACGCCCCCACGAAATCCGTGTATCAGCCAATTTCCCGATGGCGCAAGCTGTTTGCGAATGGATATTATCAAATCAAATTTCCTTACAACATGAAGTATCATGGGCTTCCGGCATTCCTCTGCTAATCTGGCTTGCTGTACAAAGGCTGAGGTCTGAAACTCCATTGACGGGCCACGAAGTGAATCAAGACCGCACTCGCCTAGGGCAACTACCGCATCAAGCCTCATGAGTTTCTTCAAGATGGATACCTGATCCTGAAAATTGTCAGGATTCAGATTCCATGGATGTACACCTGCTGAATACAATCCGCCTGGAATCGCAAGGCACGGATTGGTATCAATACATCTGACTGATTCACAGAAGGGTGCTATAGCCGCATGAGTATGTATATCAAAGACTGGCATATGTTATGGTACAGGATCGTACCCGCTGCCTCCACCCGGACGGCAGCGAAGGATACGCTTTATGGCAAGCAGGCTGCCCTTTATCGGACCATATTTCTGCAAGGCTTCAATGGCATACTGCGAACAGGTTGGAACGAAGCGGCAGCATGAGGGCGTCAATGGTGAAATGAACTTGCGGTAAAACCTGACAGGAAGTATCATCAGCCAAACTACAGGTTTGGTAATTTTATTCAACATAAAAGTTCGCGTCAAGTAACCTTTGGAATGCCTGATCCAGTTTCTGGCAAAGGCTTTTGCTGTCCCAAAGTTTGTGGTCAGTAAAAAGCACGGCAAGCAGCAGGCATTGCCCTTTTTCCTTCAACGCACTTTTCAGCACGCGCGAATGTGTCCGATAGTACTCCCTGACCTGTCGCTTGATGCGATTACGATCAACTGCGTGCTTGAAACTTCTTTTGGGTGCACTGATGAGCAGGCGCACATTGCCCTCCTCGTCAAAATCGGAATCACCCGATTCCAGAGCAAGCCAGACAAGACGCACAGGGAAACAGCCTATAGAGCGGTTTCCCTGGGTAAACAGTCTGTCTGTCAAATGATTGCCACACAGGCGTTCAGCCTTGTGGAAAGTGAATCCGGACATTACTTTGCCTGTGCAGCCAGCCATGCGTCAATGGCCGCAGACATTGATGTTATGCCCTCGACCGGAGCTTCAATGTCAAGCCTGAGACCGGCATCACGGATGGCCTTGGCTGTCGGGGCACCAAAGCAGCCAATTATCTTGCTGCCCTGAATAAAATCAGGCCAGTTTTTCTGCAGCGATTCAATTCCCGCAGGGCTGAAGAACACAAGCATGTCGTATGTGTCAATTTCATCCTTTGAAAACTCGTTGCTGACGGTCAGATACATGACAGCCTCTGTATGGCTGACGCCATTTTCGTTGAGCAGCTTGGTAAGTTCGCCCGAGTGGACATTTGACATCGGCTGCAAGTACTTTTCCGTCTTGTGCTTCATAATCGGAGCCATAAGTCCGTCAACCTTTCCTGTATTACCGAAGAAAACCTTGCGCTTGCGGTACTGGACATATTTCTGGATGTACAGAGCCACCGTCTCGGTAATGCAGAAATATTTCATGTCTTCCGGAACGGTAATTCTAAGTTCCTGACAAAGACGAAAGAAATGATCCACGGCATGGCGCGATGTGAAAATCACTGCAGTATGATCCAGAATATTTACTTTCTGCTGTCTGAAATCCTTTGCGGGAATGGGATCAACACGGATGAATGGTTTGAATATGAATTCAATTCCATACTTGTCGGCCAAATCAAAGTAAGGAGACTTGCTTGATGTAGGCTGAGGCTGCGAAATAAGCGCCCTTCTGATGTTCATTGCCATCTGTATTACAGAAATAATGTATTTGTTACCAGTAGAAACAGCGCCAAAGCCAAGGGCGCAATTTCAAGGGCGCAAAGGTACAAAATAATTCCCAATAATTTGCATCGGGTTGAAAATAAGGACGATTTAGCCTTGATAATCTCACCGTACAGGCACAACAGCACAAAAAATGACAACAGAATAATACAAATTGCCGATGGAATGGGAATGAACATTTCCGTCAGACCTACAGCAAGCGACAGTATTCCAAGGAAAGACAGCATGGTAAGGTTCAGGGCATTCCATCTCAAAGGCTTGACGTTTATTTTCTGAGTGGTGTACATTCTGTTATTTACCATACGTGAAAGCTGTTGCTTGAGCAGGATACAGAACGCAATATAGACGAACGCATGAAGTACGGACATAAGAACATGAGTACCTGCCTTTTCAGGCATTATGCCGGTAAGTGCCGATGCGAACGAAACAGACAATACCGACACAATGGCAACTGCAAAAGAATGCAATGGCGACAGGTTCATCGTCTTGAATTCACCGTTCAGGTTCTTTATCCTGTAAACGTAAACAAGCGATGTCTTGAGTGCCCCCAGCTGCGGACCGAGTACAAGACACGATGCCAGAAAAAGTATCAGAAATGCCAACATAGTCCAGTCATCTACAGGCTGGACTGAAAGATACCGGTCTATTTCGAACATCACGCCTCTCTCTCTGAGCAAAAACAATCAATAACGATAATGCTCTGCCTTGTACGGGCCATCTACCGGCACGCCGATGTAGTCTGCCTGAGCCTTGGTAAGCCTGGACAGATGAACACCTATCCTTTCAAGGTGCAGACGGGCAACTTCTTCGTCAAGATGTTTTGGCAGACGATATACACCGGTTTCGTATTTCGTGCCGAACAGTTCTATCTGAGCCAGAGTCTGGTTGGTAAAACTGTTGCTCATTACAAAACTGGGATGACCGGTTGCACAGCCCAGATTGACCAGACGTCCGTCGGCCAGAAGTATTATGCTGTGACCGTCGGCAAAGAAGTAGCGGTCAACCTGCGGCTTGATGTTCTGGCATCTGATTCCGGGTAGTTTCTTGAGGGCATCGACCTGAATCTCGCTGTCAAAGTGGCCTATGTTGCAGACAATGGCCTGGTCGGGCATTGCCTTCATGTGTTCCGTAGTTATTACGTCGATGTTGCCGGTGGTGGTGACAAAGATATTGCCCTGGGGGGCGGCCTCCTCCATAGTCACGACTTCGTAGCCTTCCATTGCAGCCTGAAGCGCACAAATCGGGTCTATTTCGGTTATCAGGACGCGTGCGCCATACGAGCGCATGCTCTGTGCACAGCCCTTGCCCACCTCGCCGAATCCGCATACTACGCAGACCTTGCCGGCTATCATAACGTCAGTGGCGCGCTTGATTCCATCGGCCAGTGACTCACGGCAGCCGTACAGGTTGTCGAACTTACTCTTTGTGACCGAATCATTCACATTGAAGGCAGGGAACAGTAATTCACCACGCTGCTGCATCTGGTACAGACGGTGAACCCCGGTAGTCGTTTCTTCGCTGACGCCACGAATCTGTGAAGCGATGTTTGTCCAGTAATTGCCGCCCTTAACCTTTGCCACCTTTTTAAGTATGTCAAGAAGGGCGCGTTCATCACCTGACTGAGCATCGTACTGCAGGGCTTCGGGGTCCTTTTCACCTTTTACTCCAAGATGTATCATTAGGGTGGCATCGCCTCCGTCATCAACTATCATATTAGGACCGCCCTCAGGAAAATTCATAGCCTGAAGTGTACACCACCAGTATTCCTCAAGCGACTCGCCCTTCCATGCAAAGACTTTGGCACTGCCTGCAGCGGCAATGGCTGCGGCAGCATGGTCCTGGGTGGAATAGATATTGCATGAGCACCAGCGTATATCGGCCCCCAGTTCATGAAGCGTTTCAATGAGTACGGCCGTCTGGACGGTCATGTGAAGCGAGCCCATTATGCGGGCACCCTTCAGCGGCTTAATGTCACGGTATTTGTCACGAAGAGCCATGAGACCCGGCATTTCATTTTCGGCCATGTCAAGCTCCTTGCGTCCGAACTCGGCCAGATCCATGCTGGCCACCTTATACTCAAGATTAGAAAACAGTTCCTCCATTTATATTTGGTTTATCATTGCTGCAAACTTACAAAAAAAAGAGGGGTCGGCAACGTTACCAACCCCTCTTTTGATTTTTCCAGCCTTACTTGCGGAGGCCCAGAGCCTTGACAATTGCACGGTAACGCTCAATATCCTTTGATTTAAGGTAGTTGAGCAGGTTACGGCGCTTGCCGACCAGCTGGGTCAGAGCCCTTTCAGTGCTATAATCCTTACGGTTCTCCTTAAGATGTTCCGTCAAATGGGTAATACGGTATGAGAACAATGCTATCTGTGCTTCAGGTGAGCCAGTATCAGTGTTGGACTTTCCGTATTGACCAAAGATTTCCTGTTTTTTCTCTTTGTCTAAATACATTTTCTTAAAATTTTTGTGAAAACTCGTTTAGCGGGCGCAAAGTTAGCCCTTCTTTTTGAATGTACAATGTTTTTCTAAAAAAAATCCAGTAACTTTGCAGCGACTAAAAAAAGACAATGAATATAAGGAACATCGCAATTATTGCGCACGTTGACCACGGCAAGACTACACTGGTTGACAAGATGATGATGGCCGGCAACCTTTTCCGCGAAAACCAGGCCAAAGGTGAACTGATGCTTGACAACAATGACCTGGAACGCGAACGGGGAATAACAATACTTTCAAAGAACGTATCCATCCTCTACAAGGATACAAAAATCAATATCATTGACACTCCGGGGCACTCGGATTTCGGTGGCGAGGTTGAGCGCGTATTGAATATGGCCGATGGCTGCATTCTGCTGGTTGACGCCTTTGAAGGACCAATGCCACAGACCCGTTTCGTTCTGCAGAAAGCTCTTCAGATTGGTTTGAAGCCCATTGTTGTCGTCAACAAGGTCGATAAGCCGAACTGCCGTCCCGAAGAGGTCTATGAAATGGTATTTGACCTAATGTTCGCACTTGATGCAACAGAAGACCAACTTGACTTCCCAGTCCTTTACGGAAGCGCCAAGCAGGGCTGGATGAGTACTGACTGGAAGAAGCCCACCGACAATATATACGCCCTGCTGGATGCCATCATAGAGCATATCCCGGAGCCAAAGAAACCTGAAGGCAACCTGCAAATGCTGGTAACGTCGCTTGACTATTCCTCGTACACAGGACGAATAGCCGTAGGCCGCATTAACCGGGGCAGCATTACCGAAGGTATGATGTGCAGTCTTGCACATCGTGACGGAAGCATTGAAAAGGTGAAAATCAAGGAACTTCACACGTTCGTCGGCATGGGCCGCAAGCGCGTTGAATCAGTTGAAACCGGCGATATCTGCGCAATTGTAGGCTTGGAGAAGTTCGAAATAGGTGATACCATCTGCGATTTGAGCAATCCTGAAGCACTGCCTCCAATTGCCATTGACGAGCCAACAATGAGCATGCTGTTCTCAATCAATGACTCGCCTTTCTTCGGCAAGGAAGGAAAATTCGTCACTTCACGCCACATTCAAGACCGGCTGAATCTGGAGCTTGACAAGAATCTGGCCCTGCGTGTACGTCGTACCGAAGAAGACGGCAAATGGGTCGTATCAGGCCGTGGCGTACTTCATCTGTCAATTCTCATTGAAACCATGCGCCGCGAAGGCTACGAACTTCAGGTGGGACAGCCGCAGGTTATCATGAAGGAGATTGACGGCAAGAACTGTGAGCCTATTGAGGAACTCACCATAAGCGTACCTGAAGAATTTTCCAGTAAGATGATTGACCTTTGCACCAAACGCAAGGGTGAAATGACGTCAATGGACACTCAGGGTGACCGTGTTATAATTGTATTTGATATCCCGTCGCGCGGCATTATCGGTTTGAGGACCAACGTGCTTACCGCTTCACAGGGCGAGGCCATAATGGCGCACCGTTTCAAGGAGTATCAGCCCTACAAGGGTGACATTGAACGCCGTACCAACGGTTCGATGGTTGCTATGGAAACCGGCACGGTATTCGCTTACGCACTTGACAAACTTCAGGATCGCGGAAAGTTCTTTGTAAACCCGCAGGATCAGGTCTATGCCGGTCAGGTTGTGGGCGAACACGTTCATGAAAATGATCTGGTCATAAATGTGACTAAGAGCAAGCAGCTCACAAATATGCGCGCCAGCGGAAGCGATGACAAGGCACATATTGCCCCTCCCGTAATTTTTTCGCTTGAAGAGGCACTTGAATACATCAAAAATGACGAATACGTTGAGGTTACTCCAAAGAGCATGCGTATGCGTAAGGTCATTTTGAACGAGCTTGAACGCAAACGCGCTGCCAAGTAATATAGGAAACCTATGAGGAGAACCGTTTCACACTCTGTTATCACCGTACTATCGGCCCTTCTGCTGCTTTGCGGTTGCAGAAACAGAGACTTGTTTACGCTTGATGGTACAATTGTGAACGGTTCTGTTGACAGCATACTGGTATTTGGTCTGGACAGCCGCTTTGCCCATGTTGATACAATCCGCCCACAAGACGGAAAATTCAGATGGTCATTCAGGCCCGATACAGCCACCACGCTGATTCTTCTGCTGCCCGACGGGCTTGAATATCCTGTCTTTGCAAATCGCGGACTTGAACTGGATATGCTGGTAGCCGACACGTCTGAAAGCATATTGCCGCTTGTAACGGGCAGCACCGATAATGAACTGTATTACGATTTTGCCATCAGCGCCCTGAACGACAGCAGTTTTGAACAGACAGCGGCAAGAATCGACTCATTCATTACCCGTGACCCTTTTTCAGAAGTTGCACCCTATCTGATATACGCATACGCGCTGAAACGCTGGCATGCCGGCAAACAGGATATAATGCAACTTGTTGAAAAAATGAGCGGTATTATGCAGGATACCCCATTCCTGTCATATCTGATGCCTGAACTGAAAGAGGATGACCGAAAGATAAGCCGATATATAGACCGCATGGAAATATATGACACAACCGGCTATAAACGTGATTTGGGCACCATGGGTGACAAGAACAACTATACACTGATTTGCCTATGGGCATCATGGAACGGAGAAAAAGGTCTTGAAGCCCGCCTCGACATGGATACGCTCATCGGCCTTTTCCATGGAAGACGTCTTGCTTTGACCGATATTTCAATTGATGCAAGCGTAGAAAGATGGAAGGAATCGGTCAAATTGGATACTTTGCCATGGTTTTCATATATTGACTATGACGGATGGAACAGCAAGCTCGCAAAACTGGCACCTGACATTGAACTTCCGGTTTACATATTTCTGACCGAAACGAAAAGATTCTCATTCAAGGCACAGACAATACAGGAAGTCATACCACTTCTTGACCAGAAACTTCCCGGCAGGAACAAGTTGACACAAAGAACGCCGAAAGTAACCAATCCTTGAATAAGGAAAACAAAGCATGAACAACACTTATTCTAATTTCCATGATAATAAAAGTCTTTGGTGCGGCTGTCCAGGGGATAGACGCATATGTCGTAACAATCGAAGTCAACACTTCACGCGGTATCCGTTTTTTTCTGGTAGGACTGCCTGACAGCGCCATCAGAGAAAGTCATGAACGTATTGTATCGGCTCTGCAGTGCCTGAACATGAAGATTCCGGCACGCCAGATTATAGTCAATATGTCACCTGCCGACATACGCAAAGAAGGCGCCGCCTATGATCTGCCGCTTGCAATAGGCATTCTTGCCAGCGGCGAAATGCTGTGCAGCAAACACCTTGAAGATTATCTGATTATGGGCGAACTGAGTCTTGACGGCACACTTCTGCCTGTAAAAGGCGCACTGTCAATGGCAATCAAAGCAAAAGATGCCGGTTTCAAGGGATTCATTCTGCCTGTTGGAAATGCCCCCGAGGCAGCAGTTGTCAAAGGGCTGGATATATTCGGAGCAGAAAATCTGAAACAGGTTATCGGTTTTCTGAATGGCAAGTACGAAATCGAACCATACAGGAATGAACCGGCTGCTGTTTACGTCCAGCCTTCGAACTGCAATATGGACTATGCCGATGTAAAGGGTCAGATAGCTGTGAAGCGTGCCATAGAAGTGGCTGCTGCAGGCTCGCACAACATTATCATGAGCGGCCCTCCGGGTAGCGGCAAATCAATGATTGCACAGCGTATGCCATCAATTCTGCCACCACTGAGCATGGAGGAGAGTCTGGAAACCACGAAGATACATTCTGTGGCGGGACTGTCAAAGTCAGGGTCATCACTCATCAGCAACAGACCGTTCCGAAGTCCTCACCACACCATTTCAAGCGTAGCACTTGTAGGCGGAGGAGCCAATGCACAACCCGGTGAAATAAGCCTGGCCCATAATGGTGTGCTGTATCTTGACGAGTTGCCTGAATTTCAGCATTCCGTACTGGAAATGCTGCGTCAGCCACTGGAAGACCGTTGCATAAGGATTTCACGTGCAAAATACTGTGTGGAATACCCTGCATCATTTATGCTGGTGGCAAGCATGAATCCATGTCCATGCGGATATTACGGTCATCCGACACATCCGTGCACATGCAGTCAGACCACCATTTCGCGCTATATGAACAGAATCTCGGGACCATTGATGGACAGGTTTGACATACAATGTGAAATCCAGCCTGTATCGGTAGGCGATATTGCATCGGCCCGGAATGGAGAATCAAGTGCAGCAATAAGAAACAGGGTTACCAAGGCGCGTCTTATTCAGCAGGAACGTTTCAAGAACGAGCTTGGAGTACACTGCAACGCACAGATGGACAGTGGTATGATCCAACGTTACGCATGGCCGGACAGAGATGGGATGGAACTTCTCAAAAACGCAATGCAGCATCTTAATCTGTCAGCTCGTGCATATTCACGCATTCTAAAAGTGGCACGCACCATTGCCGATTTGGACTCATGCGCAGTTATCAGGCCAGTTCATATTAGTGAAGCCATATCGTACCGTTCTTTGGACCGTGCCGCAGGCAACAGCTAGAATCTTAAGCATTGTCTGAAATCAGACTGAGAAGTTCGCCAAGCACAATGTTGCAGGTTTGACGGATGTTCTGCTCCCTGCTGCCGTTCAACCGGAGCAGCTTTGCCATGGTTCCATTCTCTGATGCGACACCTATCCAGACCGTACCGACAGGTTTGGCCGGAGTTCCGCCACCAGGGCCGGCTATGCCTGTCGTTGCCACAGCATAATCGGCTCCAAGCCTGAGACGCACGCCTTCCGCCATTTCACGTACAGTCTCCTCACTGACTGCACCATGAGCCTCCAGTGTGGAGTGTTTTACGCCCAGCACATTTTCCTTTACCTGATTGCTGTAGGCCACCACTCCACCAACAAAAAAGTTTGAAGCACCGGGAAGCGCTGTCAGCATGTGCGCAATTGTTCCGCCGGTACAGCTCTCTGCAGTTACTAGCGTTTTGCCGGACCGCTGCAAAGCAGCAGCCACAAGCTGTGATATATCGTTATTACACATAGTCAGGAACAGATTCTGGAAACCAACTCCAAAATAAGGAAAATAAAATGTAAATTTGCGGTTTGAAAATCAAAAACCATCGGTTGTTTATGAAAGATTACAAGAGAATTCTGGTTACATCGGCCCTGCCATACGCAAACGGCCCCCTGCACATTGGACATCTTGCCGGTGCATACGTTCCGGCCGACATTTACGTACGCTACCAGCGGCTCATGGGCAAGGACGTGATGTTCATTGGCGGAAGCGATGAACACGGAGTGCCCATTACCATACGCGCCAAGAAGGAAGGCGTAACCCCCCAGGATGTCATTGACCGTTTCCACTATCAGATGAAGGACACGTTCAAGGGCATGGGCATATCGTATGACATATACGGCCGAACCAGTTCCGAGACCCACAGCAAGCTGGCATCGGACTTCTTCCGCAAGCTTTACGACAACGGCAAATTCATACAGAAGACCAGCGAACAGTACTATGACCCCGAGGCAAAGATGTTCCTGGCCGACCGCTACATTACCGGCGAATGCCCCCACTGCCACAATGAGAAGGCATACGGTGACCAGTGCGAGAAGTGCGGAACGTCACTGTCTCCCACCGATCTTATAAACCCGGTCAGTACCGTTACAGGCTGCAAGCCTGTCATGAAGGAGACCACGCACTGGTATCTGCCGCTTGAGCAGTATCAGGAGTGGCTTGAAAAATGGATTCTTGAAGGACATAAGGAGTGGCGTCCCAACGTATATGGCCAGTGCAAGAGCTGGCTTGACATGGGTCTGCAGCCGCGTGCCGTGAGCCGCGACCTTGACTGGGGCATTCCTGTTCCGGTTGAAGGCGCCGAAGGCAAGGTTCTCTATGTATGGTTCGATGCTCCCATAGGATACATAAGCAACACCAAGGAATACTGCGACGCGCATCCGGAACGCGGCAGCTGGGAGACATGGTGGAAAGACGAGAGCACACGTCTGGTGCATTTCATCGGCAAGGACAACATTGTGTTCCACTGCATTGTGTTCCCGTCAATGCTTAAGGCCGAAGGCAGCTACATTCTGCCGGACAACGTGCCGAGCAACGAGTTCCTGAACCTTGAGGATGACAAGATTTCAACCTCACGCAACTGGGCCGTATGGGTACACGAATATCTTGAGGATTTCCCGGGCAAGGCTGACGTTCTGCGTTACGTTCTTACCGCAAACGCCCCCGAAACCAAGGACAACAACTTTACATGGAAGGACTTCCAGGCACGCAACAACAACGAACTGGTTGCCATTTACGGAAACTTTGTGAACCGTGCGCTGGTACTCACCCAGAAATACTTTGACGGCATTGTTCCCGCCTGCGGCGAACTGACAGATTATGACAAGGACACTCTGAAGGAGTTTGCCGATGTCAAGTCAAGCCTTGAGAATCTGCTTGAGAACTTCAAGTTCCGCGAGGCACAGAAGGAGGCCATGAACCTGGCCCGCATAGGCAACAAGTATCTGGCCGATACCGAACCGTGGAAGCTGGCCAAGACCGACATGAAGCGTGTGGAGACCATTCTGAACATTGCCCTGCAGCTGTGCGCCAACCTGTCAATTGCCTTCGAGCCGTTCCTGCCGTTCTCAAGCGAGAAGCTGCGCGGCATGATTGGTCTGGAAAGCGCCCAGTGGAACCGTCTGGGTTCCATTGACCTGCTTCCGGCCGGACACAGGCTTGGAAAGGCCGAACTTCTGTTCGAGAAGATTGAGGACGAGGTGATTGAAGCACAGATTCAGAAACTGCTCAGGACCAAAGAGGAGAACGAAAGGAAGGCTGCCGCCGAAAAGCCGGCCGAACCCGTAAAGGCCAATATTGAGTTCTCCGAATTCGAGAAGCTGGACATACGCGTAGGTACTGTTCTTGAATGCACCAAGGTGCCGAAGGCCGACAAGCTGCTGCAGTTCAAGATTGATGACGGACTGGGCGGACGCACCATACTGTCGGGCATTGCGCAGTGGTACAAACCCGAAGAACTTGTTGGCAGACAGGTATGCTTCATTGCCAACCTGGCCCCGCGCAAGATTCGCGGCATTGAGAGTCAGGGCATGATTCTGAGCGCGCTTGACGCCGACGGAACACTGGCTGTTACCACCGTGCAGAAGCCTGTCAAGCCCGGCAGCCAGGTTTGCTGAAACTTTGCAGGAATTAGAGCAGCCGTGCCTTGGCAGTTCCGAATTTCAGGTTGAAGTCAATGCCTATTGGAAGGTGGCCTGAATCGGGCCTGATATAGATTACCATCAACTCGGTTTCCTTGGTTTTGCCTTTTTCAACTTTCGGTTCAATGAGTGCGAATTTAAGGCATTCATTCTGCCGGCCTCCGGCTTTGAGTTTGTCACGGCCTTGGTATTCAAGATATTCAGTCAATACTGAAAGACCGCTGGCTACCTTGAACTCAAAACGCTGACCTTGTTTCAACCGCGAGAAATCTAGACTGCGTGCCACCATTACCAGGCTGACCATATCATAGACGGGGTCACTGCACTGTACAGTGTTTGTGCGCAGTTCGCCCTTGCGCAGTTTTTCCAGTTTGACGGTGCCATTCTCAAAACTTACATTCTCAACCGATTCATAATCGGCTTCTTGGCTATGTTTCCAGAAAGCTCTCGGAGTCAAATCTGGAAGTACAATACTGCGAAGGGTGTCGTTCATTGAGAAGATCTTACTTGCGGCCTTTCCTGTCATGGCCAACAGTTCAATCTTATAGGCCGGCTCATCCTTATACTTCGTTGCAGTTGTTGCCAGTTTTGCCGTACCGGCCTTTATCGGTCCCAATGAAAGCGAATATGTAATTGTCTGACCGGCAACAAGCACATCGGCCGTCTTTGCATTAATTCTGTTTCCGGCAATACCTCCGAATACTGCAAGCATTGCAAATAGAAGTGTCTTTTTCATAATGCAGAATAATGATGGTTTCCTTTACTTATTGTAGTTACCCGACAGGCACAAGTTAAAAAGGATATACCAACGGCGTGATGAGAATATTGGCAGCCAGAATGATGAAGTTCATGGGCAGACCAATACGCACAAAATCGTTGAATTTATAACCGCCAGGCGAATAAACCAGCATGTGGGTCGGTGAACCGATAGGCGTTGCGAAACTCGATGAAACCGATATCATCAGGGCAACGCAGAAAGTTATGGGATTTGCACCTATTGACTGTGCCGCTGACAATGCAATGGGAAAAAAAATGGCACCCGCAGCAGTGTTGGAAACAAATTCGGTTATGAAAGTGGCGACAAGGCATATAGTTGTAAGCAGGACGTACGGATTCGTGCCACACAGCCCCAGAAGACTGTCCGCTATCATCTGTGCCAATCCAGTCTGCTTGATGGCCACACCTATGGCAATACTGCCTGCAAACACAATGATAATACTGAAATCTATCCTTTTATATGACTGCGTCGGAGTACAGCACCCGAATACCATCATCAGAACAGCGGCAGACATACAGGCAACTAAAAGCGGCATCACTTTCAGTGCTGACAGAACAATTGCAATAATGAATATCAGTGACGATGCCAATGTTTTCCAACTGTACCGGCTAATACTATCCTGTTCGACCGCTGTCTCTAAGTATTCATTCTCCAAGCCAAGCCTTTGAGCCGTCATTTTTAGTTCAGAAGCGGTTCCGTCAACCAGAATATGATCTCCACCCATAATAGGTTCTTCGGCATCGACCGGTGAGACAACCAATCCGTCAAAACGGCGGATGGCAATAAACTTGCTGCTGTCAAACCTGATGCCGGCTTCATCACATGCATCGCCTATGCAACTGCCTATATATATGTTGTTTGATGGGACGTTCAGTTCCGTTGAAAAGTCCGCATCTGTTGCGGAATCAAGAGGCGTTGGCCTGTCCGGCAGCATATTACGCATGAGCAGCATACTAGCAATACCTACAAGCAGACAGAATAAACCGCACAGGAACGGTGCGAAAATACCTAACTGGATACCTGTCTCCTTTTCAAGCATACCGGAAATGAGCAGGTTAGGCGGTGTACCTACAAGAGTGCATATACCACCCATACCAGCGGCATAACTCAACGGAATGAGCAGTTTTGATGGTGAAATGCCCAACTTCTTTGACCATTTCTTCACTATGCCGACAAACAGGGCGACAACCGTGGTATTGCTGAGGAAAGAACTGAGAAAGGCAACCGGAGCCATAATACGCACAAGTGCACCGCTATGGGATTTGGGTTTGCCCAACAGATATTTGACTATCCAGTTCAGTACTCCGGTATTGTCCAGTCCGGCAATGACACAGAATAAAGCGGCTACAACAAGAACTGATTCCGAATCAAATCCGCCAAAAGCCTGTGAAATGTCCAGCACGCCAGGTATGAAAAACAGGACCATAGTGCACAGAAAGACCATATCGGTTCTGATTCTTGTAAACAAAAGAACCAGAAACAGAGACACAACCAAAATGATTGTATACCAAGCCTGCCAAGTTAGTCCCAACAACATAGCCAGCACATTTTCCACACAAAGATATTCATTTTGAGCACAAAACGTATAGCCTTTTCAAGGCTTTGCATAATTTTGTTCTCCATAGAATACATCATTTTGATATGAAAGGCGTATATATTTTTTTGGCCGATGGCTTCGAGGACATTGAAGCCCTTGCAACAAGAGACATTCTGAAACGCGGTGACGTTGAAGTGAAAACAGTCAGCATTACGGGCAGTACGGCTGTTACCTCGGCACGCACATTAACCGTCATAGCCGATATGACACTGACAGAACTGCTGAAAATGGATACAGGAAAAGATTGCTCGGTACAGGATATTCTGATATTCCCGGGCGGAATGCCGGGTTCAAGAAACCTGGGAGCATGCAGTGAACTTATCGGGCTTATGAACAGGCACTACAGTCAGGGCGGAAGCGTGGCGGCCATCTGTGCAGCACCAAAATTTGTACTAGGTCAATTGAAAGGGATTGAACAGGCCACATTTACCTGTTTTGACGGATGCCAGGACCTGTTGCAGTCAATGGGTGCCAGCTTCGTGAAAAAACCTGCGGTTACGTGCGGCAGAATAATAACCGGCCGCGGACCCGGTCATGCCGTTGACTTCGGTCTGGAAATATTGAAAAAGATTCGTGGCAGCGAAACTGCACTCGGTGTTGCAGCCGCTGTCACGCTTCCATGTGAATAGCAGTATCCAATCTTTATCAGAGACCGAAAGCCTGCTTTACCTTATCAACATAGTCGAGCTTTTCCCATGTAAAAAGTTCGACTTTCATGGTCCTTACCTCACCTTGACTGTTGCGGAAAGTCTTTTCAACTTCTTTCGGCCGACGGCCCATATGACCGTAACTTGCTGTCTCACTGTATATAGGATTTCTCAATTTGAGACGCTGCTCTATTGCCTTTGGACGCAGGTCAAAAATCAGGCCGACCTTCTCTGCAATCTCACCGTCGGTAATGCCGACATGACTCTTGCCGTACGTGTTAACCCAGATGTTTATTGGCTTTGCCACACCTATCGCATACGATATTTCGACAAGTATCTCGTCACTGACGCCTGCCGCTACAAGATTCTTGGCTATGTGACGAGCGGCGTATGCCGCACTGCGGTCAACCTTTGAAGGATCCTTTCCGCTGAATGCACCGCCGCCGTGGGCACCCTTGCCTCCATATGTGTCAACGATGATTTTACGACCGGTCAGACCGGTATCTCCGTGAGGGCCGCCTATGACGAACTTGCCGGTAGGATTTACAAAGTACTTTATGTCTGAATCAAACAGGGCTCTCACTTCTTCACGGCCTATGTTGGCAATGACACGCGGTATCAGAATGTCAATAACATCCTTGCGTATCGTTGAGAGCATGGTCTCATCGGCCTTCAACTGCGCTGCAGCAGAACCGTTTTCAGGCTTTATGAAATCATCGTGCTGAGTAGAAACGACAATGGTATCGATACGTTCCGGACGACCGTCATCGCTATACTGCACCGTTACCTGACTCTTTGAATCCGGACGCAGATACGTCATCTCCTTTCCTTCGCGACGGATTTCCGCCAGTACTTTCAATATTTTATGCGCAATGAACAATGAGACCGGCATGAAACTTTCGGTCTCGTTGGTAGCATACCCGAACATCATTCCCTGGTCTCCAGCACCCTGATCCATAGGATCCTCGCGATTTACACCACGGCTGATATCGGGACTCTGCTCATGTATTGCACTGAAAATTCCACAACTGTCGGCATCGAACTTGTACTCCGATTTGTTGTAGCCTATCCGGCGTATTACACTGCGTGCAGTTTCCTGAAAATCAATGCACGAACTTGACGTGATTTCGCCGGCCATTACAACCTGGCCAGTGGTGACAAGGGTCTCACAGGCAACCTTTGAACTCGGGTCAAAGGCAAGCATTTCGTCAACAACTGCGTCTGATATCTGATCGGCTACCTTGTCCGGATGCCCTTCGGACACCGATTCTGATGTAAATAAATATGACATACGTTACAATAAAACAATAATTCCCACCATCAAACCAAGTGACAATGGGAAACTAACGGAACAACCCCCTTGGCAGGAGCCTGGAAAATGTTGACTTTTAGCATTTTTTTCCGTGGTTGCAAGCTGTCGGTGCATTGAGTCAAAACTGTCCGCATCCAAATCTTTCCACACTGTCGGGTACAAAGGTAGTTCATTTTTTCATATTATCCACTATCTTTGAGCATACAATGACAGAATAATCCGAAAAGACATGAAGAATCAGGACAATAAAAATTGGAAAAACAACAGTCTGTTGGGTTTCAGTTATCGGACGACTCTGATTTCAACAACACTGACTGCCATTGCCCCGCTCATAACCACACTGGTTGACGGGCTTTGTACCGGCAATCTGCTGGGGGCCGATGCATTCAATGCCATCAACACGGTAATGCCGCTGGTCAACGCAGTAAGTGTGCTCACACTAATCTGCAACATGGGCGGCAGCGTTCTGGCAGCCAAGCAGCTTGCATGCGGAAACAGGCAACAGGCCAACAGGATTTTTACAGTTTCAATGACATCGGCCGTAATTGTCGCACTGATTGCCATACTGGCCATTTCATGCAGTCTTGATGGAATAAGCCGATTCCTGTGTCCCGGAGAAAACAGCTCAGGCAATGTCAGGATTTATTTGGGCATCTGCCTGTCATATTTCCTGTTCGTACCCTTTAACACAACACTGAGTAATTTCATTTCGGTTGAAGGACATCCGGAACTTGTAACAAGAAGTGTAATCATTGCCAATTCCGTCAATGTCATTTTGGATATTGTCTTCATTGCCGTCCTTCACTGGGGAATTGCCGGTGCAGCCTGGTCAACAGTCATATCTGGCATTACTAATCTGGCATTGTACGTCCCACATTTTCTTAAAGGCAAAAGCACCTATCGGTTCGTTTGGGAGTCATTCGGCCCAGGCTGGGGAGAAGTTCTTGGCCAAAACCTTAAACAGGGTTTCGGATTCAACATTTTCTACATTGTCATCAATCTGTTTGTACTGTTTTGCAACACCTTGATTTCACACTCACTGGGTGAACTGGCTCTATCGCAGTTCGGACTTTGCATCCAGCTTGAATCGGTCACATTCGGGCTTGTTGTCGGCATAAGCATTGCCGGCATCTCCCATATTACCCGCATGCAGGGAGAACATGACATTGACGGAATTCTGTTTATCATGGACCGTTGCCTGAAAATTGTCATTATTTCTTTCGGCAGCCTCATGCTGGTAATGATTTTCTGCCCGGGACTGATATTGTCCTGTTTTGGAATGAACACGCCAGAAATGGCTGCTAACTGCAGAATGCCGTTCACCTGCTTTGGAATATTCTATCTGTGCTTTGCCTTCCTTGCCGTCTATTCAACCGTGGTAATGCAGTTGATGGAGCACGTCGGCAGCAAAATATTCTTCATTTTCGGGATCGGCATACTTACTGCATTGTGTATGTTGGCATGGTCGGCAGTATCGGCTTGGAAACTGTGGCTTGGATTCGTTACCGGCAGTATTCCGATGGTTATTGCCGCACTGGCCTACGCATATGGTTTTCACCGCAGAAACAAAGGATTCACACGCTTTACCATGCTTGACACCATTCCCGTTCATGTACGCTTTGACTACAGCATGGATTTCAAACTTGCTCGAATGGACAGCATGCTCCACGATCTGGAGGTCTTTACCGATGTATGCCAATTGCCAAAACAGATTATTGAACACATAAAATATTGCTGCATTGAACTGTGCAATAGCGTCGGAGAAAAGAGACTGCGCAGAAATATAAAATATTTTGACCTGTCATTCATCGAGACGGACAACAGTTTCCGACTTATCATAAAGGATAATGGAACCCCCGACAATCCGTTAGAATATGATTCAGAGCTGGCGGATAATATCAGGAAACAGAATCATATTCCAACTGAACGCGACACACGTCTTTTCCTTATACATAACATGTCCGACAGCATTGAATACAATTTCATATTTGGCATGAACATTACCATTCTCGACTGGAACAAGAAATAGTAGCGGCATTTCAGAAACAATAATGTACAGCAAATGGGACGAATCCGAAAAAGGAATCGTCCCCATTTGTTTTATATCAGCATAAAAAACGGCATTCTTAATTGTGATTTTATCAACTTAATTTTTTGCATATATCATGTCGCATTTTATGCTATAACTTTATGCTTCAATCATTTGCATAGAGTATCTATGTCATAGGTGTGTTAACTGTTTTGTTAATATATGCCAAATGATTAACCTTTCAACTTAACATTCTCCCGCTTTTTGAATCATATTTGCGAACACCGCAAAAGAGAGCGGCAGACAAAACGGAGTAACAAACAAATAAAAATAAGAATTATGAAAAAGAACATCATCGCAGCAGCATTGGTAGCAGTTTTCGCAGTAGCTAACGTAAACGCACAGAATTTCGAATCAGAGGAACCGCAGGTTGAAACGACAGGTATCGAAACTATCGTCAGCCAGCTTAACGAAGAAGATGCCCAGAGCTTTATCACAATGTATCAGAGAATGCTCAAGCAGATTGAATGCATCTGCGCGCAGAATATGGAGAGCGATGCAAAAGAAAGCAGCATAGAAGACATAAAGAATTTCTATTACGAATTGTTCAGCAACATTCTGGTTACCGAACAAAACGAAGCTGCCATGAATAGCATCTCACTTGACTACATATACAGAAGAATAGCAAAGTAAGTTTTCATATTGGATATTTTGATTATTGTGTGCGAAGGCCAGTCGTGAGATTGGCCTTTCGTTTTAATCGTCATATCAAGCCGTTACGCATAATATTGAACATTCGTCGGGAGTTTAAATGTTAATTAAAGCCAAATGCTTAACCTTTAGGCTTAACTTATCAAAGCAATTTGAATCATATTTACAAATGCCGCCGGATAAGCGGCTACAGAAAGAGGAAAGGAAAATTATAAATAGGGGACCTTCCGGTCAGGTTAAGACCGGCATTTGAAGTTGGATTTGGATTATTTGCGTGGAGGCCGGTATGTAACCGGCCTTCAGTTTTGTTTGTCCGGAATGCCAGACTCCCCAGAAAGAACCTCATCCCGGAATTTGTTTGAACATCTTTCAGTATCATCCAAATCGGTCGTCATAACGATGAATATACCTATGAGTAGCCTTTGAGTATCGGAGTATCACCTGATACTCCGATACTCAAAGGGATATAGACCGATGCAAATCCGAGACCCCCACTATATGCGTCCGATGTTCCTTCAATACTTTATTTGATGCAGACTGGTTTTCGGGTAAGACCGGTTTTTTCATATCTTTGTGTCAGTTAATGGCATTTTACCGTATGAGACCTTTCAGAACAGCACTAGTTGCAACTGCAGTCTGCCTGTGCAGCATTTCATGTTCCAGAAACAACTATCCCAGGTATTCAACGATTAGAGCAGTAGGAACCCTGGAGTTTGAGACCGCACAGGGAATGGTAACTGTAACACCACTCACCGACAACGCATTCCGCGTACGATGCGTTCCAAAGGGCATAGAACTGCCTGAACTGGAAGAACTGACGTACACCGAGAAGGTGGAAAAGCCGAAGGTGACCCTGTATGACGGATACATAGGAAAAAACCGCACAAATCGTTATGAACTGGGAACGGAAAACGGAAAAGTCAAGGCGCTGATTGACGGCATTACCGGCCGAATGATATTTGCAGACACCGACGGCAACATAATTCTGGAAGAGGCTCCGGACAGCCGTAGCATAACCGCCGGCACCACGGGCAGTTTCAATTCACTTGCCGTGCGTCAGAGCTTCAGGACCGATGCAAACGAATTCATTACCGGTTTAGGACAGTTTCAGGACGGTTATCTGAACAACCGCGGACTGACACGCCGACTGACTCAGGTGAACACTCAGATTTCCATACCCATGATCATATCGAATAAGGGGTACGGCATTCTGTGGAACAACTACGGACTGACCGACTACAACCCCAGCGACTTTACGGTCGAACTGACACAGGGCGGTGAAAACGGGCAGACAGTCACCGTGAATGCTACCGGAACTCTGGGAAACGTACGTGAACGGCGTTCCTTCAACGATTTCAATGGAGAGATTGAGATAGACGAGGACGGGCAGTATTCCATCCTGCTTGACGTAGGTCAGGCCATGGCACGCAAGTATTTCATGATGATTGACTCAGATACAGTCTTCAACTTCACAAATACGTGGCTGCCACCTACCACATCGGCCATAATAACACTGTCAAAAGGCAAACATACGGTCAAAGTAAGCGGTTCGCGCGGTGACAGACCTACAGTCGGAGTACGTAGGGTTACAAATGAAACGGTTTTTTCAAGTCCTGTAGCCACAGCACTCGATTACACTGTGTTCTTTGGTACTCCCGATGAAATTATTTCGGACTTCCGTGACCTGACTGGACACGTTCCCGCCATGCCTGAGTGGGCTTTCGGCTACATTCACTGCCGCGAGCGTTACGACAGCCAGGAAGAACTGCTTGAGAACGCCACACGCTTCCGCACTGACAGCATACCCGTTGACGTAATTGTGCAGGACTGGCAGTGGTGGGGCAAGTACGGTTGGAACGCCATGCAGTTTGATGAGGACAAGTATCCCGACCCCAGGGCCATGACGGACAGTCTGCATGCCATGGACATGAAGCTGATGCTTTCGGTATGGTCAAAAATTGACAGGAACAGCCAGGTGGGCAAGGAGATGCAGGCCAACGGCTACTACATTGACGGCACCGACTGGATTGACTTCTTCAACCCCGATGCTGCAAACAGATACTGGCAGGAATTCAGTGCGAGACTGCTGCCTACAGGCATTGACGCATGGTGGCAGGATGCCACCGAGCCGGAAAACGATGACCTTGCCGGACGCATGGTTACCGACCCGGTGAAAGACGGCATGATTCCGGGCGAGTTCTACCGCAACGCATACCCCAACCTGGTGAACAAAACGGTTTACAACGGACTGAGAAAGGACCAGCCGGACCGCGACCCCATGATTCTGACACGCAGCGGGTTTACCGGCATACAGCGCTACGGGGCCATTAACTGGTCCGGTGACGTTGGCAATGACTGGGAGACGCTGAAACGCCAGATTGCAGGAGGTCTGTCACTCATGGCCACAGGACAGCCGTGGTGGACTTACGATGCAGGCGGGTTCTTCCGTCCCGGCAACCAGTACACGGATGCAGCTTATCAGGAACGCATGCTGCGATGGATACAGGTATCGGTCTTCCTGCCTTTCATGCGTGTGCACGGTTACATGAGTCAGACCGAACCATGGCGTTATCCGGAGGATGTACAGCGCATTTTCACAAACCAGATAAAACTGCGCTACAGGCTGATGCCCTACATTCTGGAAAGTGCGAAACAGGTTGTCAATGAGAACAAGACTATGGTACGTCCCCTTGTCTTTGATTTTCCCGATGACGGTGAAGCCCTAAAACAGCAGACGCAGTTTATGTTCGGACCTTCAATTCTAGTCTGCCCGATTACCGAACCCGGCGTAAGCGAGTGGGAAGTCTATCTGCCAAAGTCAGATACGCCATGGCAGGATATGGTGACAGGTAAAAGTTACGATACCTGCAAACAGGGCTTGTACATTACCGTTCCGGCCAGCCTTGAATACATCCCGACATTCCACCGCGACAGCATTTCCCTACCAGGAGAGCATTACACGAAATGACATCGGTTCGGGAACACTGCCTGCAAAATCGCTGTCGGTAACAAAAATGGTAATGCCACCATGCCAGTATTCACAGTCAATTGTACGGGTCCATCGGTCACCATTATCGTTTTCATAGTGACGGACGCAGGGCAGAGGCACCTGTGAATCGGTACCAGTATAAAGATAGCAGTTTATCTGTCCGCCTCGTAGCACATCGTAATCTATTTCGTGACAAGCGATATCATGCTTGTAATACGAATTCGTACCGTTTCTTTCCGATACCTTAGTCCAGTGGTCAATGGAAAATTCTCCGCTGTACATTCTCACTTCTTCGGCTACATCGCTGCGGAGAGTGCGAGAATCATCACACGATACCAACCCGAATGCCAAAAACGCTGTCAATGCTGCAATAATCTCTGTTTTCATAGTTACTGAATTTTTGATGAAACAAAGATTGCATCGGAAAATTCCCCGCACAAAGGAAATGTCCTAATTGTTCAGGGAAAAATTCCCCATACATTTTCCCCTTTGTGAGGTGACAAAGGCGTCCGGAACAAATCAAACGACAATGCGGTAACTGAAATTGAAGGATTTACATGCTGAAAGACACTGGATGTAGTCACGCCCTCTCATTTCACCATTGTAGCCGGCAACGTCACATCGGCCCTGCCATGGCTCGATGCAAACAAAAGGAGCATTTTTTCGAGGTGGCGACCACAGGCCCCAGACAGGTGCACACTGGCATTCAAGGCTCAATATCCTGTTTCCATATTTGTCATACAGTTCTACACAATCAATCTGTTGTTCCTCGAACACAAGCGCATCGGCTGCAAACAGATTGGGTGTAATTGGTAGCAGCGCATCGTTGTCAAGTGATATCTGACCGGCATCATCACTGCGGTAACCGCCTTCAGTAAGTTTGCCGACAATAAGACCGTAGACGGGTTCGCCTTTGGACAGCAGCCGGAAGAATCCATTTATGTAATCGGCAGAACTGTAATCAGGCAGGTTGAAACCTGGATGCGCCCCAATTTGGAAAAACATTTCATTCTGACCTGTATTCATGACCCGCCAGGCTACTTCAAGAAAGTTATCAACGGTGCGGTATTCGGCCTCAATACGAAACGAGAAGGGATATTTCTTCAACATTTCGCTGTCCGATTCAAGCACCATGGTAACGCTGTCATCCTGGGCACAAAGTACCTCAAAACGGCTGTCACGGGCAAAACCATGCTGCGACATGTCGTAACTTCTGCCATCAACTTGAAACTTGCCGTTCCATACCTTGCCCACAATGGGGAATAGCATAGGAGCATGACGTCCCCAAAAAGCCGCATCGGCCTGCCAGATATATTCCATTGAAAAACCTGCACGTTTCAGACTTGTAAGTTCAGCCCCATTTTCACTTATGGCCGCCTCTATGATACCATTACCTATTTTCATGATTTTTGAATCTTATTTGCAGTGAGTTCCACAAAGTTATGACAAATTTTTGTAGTATCTTTGTGCACTATTTCATCAAACATACTGATGACCGAATTTGAAATGATAGCCAAGACCTTCCAGGGGCTGGAAGAGATTCTTGCAAAGGAGCTGACCAATCTTGGTGCCAACAGTATCTGCATAGGCAACCGCATGGTATCATTCAAGGGCGATAAGGCCCTGATGTACAAGGCCAACTTCAATCTGCGCACCGCTTTGCGCATTCTTAAACCCTTTCTCCATTTCAAGGCTGATGATGCCGGCCAGGTGTACGACATCTGCAAGAAGGTCGAATGGGACAAGTACATGGACCTTACCGACAGTTTTGCCGTCGATGCAGTAGTCAACAGCGAAGATTTTCGACACTCCAAGTTCGTGGCATACAGGGTAAAGGATGCCATTGCCGACTGGTTCCGTGACAAATATGGCAAACGCCCTAACGTGAGCGTGGCCAACCCTGACCTTACGTTCCACATACATATTTCGCACGATGACTGCTCGCTGTCACTTGACAGCAGCGGCGAGAGCCTGCACAAGCGCGGCTACAAGATGGCTGCAACCGAGGCCCCCATCAACGAAGTGCTCGCCGCCGGCATGGTGCTCATGTCAGGCTGGGACGGCCAGTGCGACTTCATTGACCCAATGTGCGGCAGTGGCACCATTGCAATTGAAGCCGCTCTTATTGCCTTGAATATGGCTCCCGGACTATTCCGTACCAGCTACGCCTTTGAAAAATGGAAGGACTTTGACCGCGATATGTTCGAAGCCATTTACAATGACGACAGTCAGGAACGTACTTTCGAGCATAGCATCATAGCACGCGACAAGGATCCGAAAGCCGTAAACATTGCCAAGGCCAATGCCAAGGCTGCAGGACTGCAGGACTACATAAAATTTGAAGTAGCCGATTTCAAGGACTTTGAACCCATTTCGAAACCTGCCGTCATGATTACAAACCCGCCTTACGGCGAGCGTCTTAATGACGAGCATCTGCTGGAGCTGTACGCTATGATAGGCGAACGCCTGAAACACGCCTTCAAGGGCGGTCAGGCCTGGGTGATAAGCTATCACTTTGAATGCTTTGACAAGATTGGCCTGAAACCGAGCGCCAAAATACCTCTGTTCAACGGACAGTTGCCATGCGAACTGCGCAAATACGAGATCTTTGACGGACGTTACAGCGATTTCCGTGGCAAGGGCTCATTCCTTGACAAAAACGAACCTGTAAGCCGCCGCGGCCAGACCCTGCGCCACAAGGCACGTCAGGCAGAACGTCTCCAGAAGGTTGAAGACGGAGTACTGATAGACAACAGGCGTGACAATACCGTACAGGAGAAGCCCAAAAGAAAGTTCTCCGGTAAAGACCGTTTTGAACGTAAAGATTCCGAAAAACGTCCGTTCTCAAGGAAACCTTTTGCAAATCGGGACGGAGAAAACGGAGAACAGCGTCAGTTCAGCCATAGACATTCAGCAGGTCGTGACAGCGAACGCAAACCGTTCGGTTCACAAAGCGAGGGAAACCGCAAACCATTCGGTGGAAGACGCGGGAACAGTGAACATGGCACGCGTAAGCCGTTCGAAGGAAAGAGCGGTGGACGCAAACCCTTTTCAGGCGGTTCAAGAGGCCCTAAAAAGGGAGGTTCATTCACAAAAAGAGACTGATAGGATAATAAAGATAGAATATGAAGATACTGTTACTTGGAAGCGGAGGCCGAGAGCATGCTCTGGCCTGGAAGATAGCACAGAGCCCACTTTTGGACAAATTGTTCATTGCTCCCGGCAACGCCGGTACTGCCAACGTGGGACAGAATGTGAACATCAAAGCTACTGACTTTGATGCAATCAGGTCATTCGTGCTGGAGAACGACATTGACATGGTGGTTGTCGGCCCCGAAGACCCGTTGGTAAAAGGCATCTGGGACTACTTCAAAAACGATGCCAAGCTGGCAGGAATACCTGTTATCGGACCATCTAAGGCTGCCGCACAACTTGAAGGCAGCAAGGACTTTGCCAAGCAGTTCATGATACGTCACGGCATACCAACTGCCGCATACCGCACTTTTACCGGTGAATCGCTTGAGGAAGGACTCAAGTTCCTTGAAACCCTCAAGGCTCCGTACGTTCTGAAGGCCGACGGCCTGTGCGCCGGCAAGGGCGTGCTCATTCTGCCCACTCTGGAAGAGGCACGCAGGGAGCTCAAGGAGATGCTGGGCGGCATGTTCGGAACTGCATCGGCCCAGGTGGTCATTGAAGAGTTCATGAGCGGCATAGAATGCTCGGTATTCGCTCTGACTGATGGCAAAAACTACAGGATACTGCCTGTTGCAAAGGACTACAAACGCATTGGAGAACATGACACCGGTCTGAACACCGGCGGCATGGGTTCAGTTTCACCTGTTCCGTTCGCTGACAAGGCATGGATGAAGAAGGTTGACGAACAGATTGTCCGCCCCACCGTTGAAGGTCTTGCCAAGGAGGGTCTTGTCTATCAGGGCTTCATATTCTTCGGCCTGATAAACGTTGACGGACAGCCCAAGGTGATTGAATACAACTGCCGCATGGGTGACCCGGAAACCGAAACCGTGATGCTGCGCCTTAAGACCGATATCGTGGAACTGTTCAAAGGCGTTGCTGCCGGCAGTCTGGGTGAAATGCAGGTTGAAGAGGATTCGCGCGCGGCCGTCTGCGTGATGCTGGTATCGGGCGGATATCCTGAACATTACGAAAAGGGATTCGAAATTACCGGAATTGAAAAGGTCAGAGACAGCATTGTGTTCCATGCAGGAACGGCCTTTGACACCAACGGCAAAGTTGTGACAGCCGGAGGACGCGTCATTGCGGTAAGTTCATACGGCAGGGACAAGGCTGAAGCTTTGAAACAGTCGTTTGAAAGCGCCGAACTCATAAAGTTTCAGGGCAAGTACAACCGCCGTGACATAGGCCAGGACCTTTAATAGAAATTACATTTGAGAATAACAATAACTAACCGTTTATCATGACGTACAAGAGACTGAACACCATTCTGGGCTGGCTGGTCTTTCTGGTGGCAGCTTTCACATACTGCTCCACCATTGAACCTACCGCCAGCTTCTGGGATTGTCCTGAGTTCATAACGACAGGCTACAAACTCGAAGTGGGACATCCGCCAGGGGCACCGATATTCATGCTCACAGCAAACCTGTTCTCACAGTTTGCAAAGGACCCGAGCCAGGTTGCCATGATGGTCAACACCATGAGCGCCCTGCTCAGCGCACTGTGCATACTGTTCCTGTTCTGGAGCATCACCATGCTTGTAAAGAAGCTGGTTGCCAGAGAGGGACAGCCCTCGCCATGGCAGATGGTCAGTATATTCGGCGCCGGAATTGTGGGCGCACTGGCCTATACCTGGAGCGACACTTTCTGGTTCAGTGCAGTTGAAGGCGAAGTATATGCATATTCGTCGTTCTGTACCGCTGTAACCTTCTGGCTGATTCTGAAATGGGAGGAAGACTGTGACAATCCCCACAGCGCACGCTGGCTGGTGCTCATTGCATACCTGATTGGCGTATCAGTGGGCGTACACCTGCTGAACCTGCTCTGCATTACCGCCATCGTTCTGGTCTACTACTTCAAGAAAGCTGAAAATCCCACCTGGAAGGGCGGCATCATTGCCTTCTGCCTTTCGGGAGTCATCATAGCTGCAGTGCTGTATGGTATTGTCCCCGGCATTGTGAAGGTAGGCGGCTGGTTCGAACTGTTGTTCGTGAACGGACTGGGGCTGCCTTTCAACACAGGACTGATTGTTTACATCATTCTGCTGGTGGGAGTGCTGATATGGAGCATTTATGAGACTCAGCGCGGAGACCGCCAGTCAAAGATGTATCTGTCGTTCCTTCTGACCATAGCTCTGGCGGGTATTCCTTTCTACGGTCATAAGGCAGGAGGCATCGTTTTCGGTCTGATTGTTCTCTCAGCAGCTGCTGTCTACCTGTTCTCCAAATCAGTTGCCGAAAAGTCAAAACCAAGCGCAAGCATCTTGAATACT
Source organism: Bacteroidaceae bacterium (assembly GCA_045617485.1). Classification (GTDB taxonomy): domain Bacteria; phylum Bacteroidota; class Bacteroidia; order Bacteroidales; family Bacteroidaceae; genus Colenecus. The sequence goes on along the minus strand of JAZLIR010000037.1, from coordinate 16,142 downwards.
ATTATGCTGTGTGTCATGTCAATAGTAATAGGCTATTCGTCATACGCAGTCATAGTTGTGCGTTCAACAGCCAATCCGCCAATGGACCAGAACTCTCCGGAAGACATTTTCTCTCTTGGAGACTATCTGGCGCGCGAACAATACGGTTCACGACCGTTGTTCTACGGACAGACTTATGCATCAAAAATTGATTACGACCATCATACCGGCTATCCAAAGTTCAAGACCAAAGGAAAGACCTATGGTCGCAAGGAGAAATCGGGGCCCAATGAAAAGGACAGTTACTATGTAATGGACGAGAAACGGGATTACATATACGCACAGAACATGCTGTTCCCACGCATGTACAGCAACGATCCGGATCACATAAGTCAATATAAGGCCTGGTGCGGCGGTATAAAAGGACGCACGGTCAACTATAACTCCGGAAGCGGAAATACCCAGAAACTGGTTATCCCGACACAGGGTGAAAATCTAAAATTCTTCTTCCGTTATCAGGTAAACTTCATGTACTGGCGCTATTTCATGTGGAACTTTGCGGGACGCCAGAATGACATGCAGAACAGTTACGGTGAGGTAGAGAACGGAAATTGGATAACCGGCATCAACTTCATTGACCGTCTGCTCATTGGCGGAGACTCCAAAATCATGCCCGATTCACTCAAGGGTAAGGGGCGCAACGTATTCTACTGCCTGCCTTTGTTGCTTGGATTGCTGGGATTATTCTGGCAGTTTGGAAAAGGTAGAGAAGGCTCACGCCAGTTTGCGGTGGTGACGGCTCTGTTCTTCATGACAGGACTTGCCATTGTTCTGTACCTGAACCAGACGCCATTACAGCCGCGTGAGCGTGACTATGCATATGCAGGCTCGTTCTACGCCTTTGCCATTTGGATAGGTATGGGAGTGGCGGCACTCTCAGAGTGGCTGGGAAAAGTATTGGGCGAAAAAGTATCTCCAATTCTGGCAACCGTTATCTGTCTTCTGGTTCCAATCCAGATGGTTGGACAGACTTGGGATGACCATGACCGTAGTGACCGATACGCCTGCCGCGATTTTGGCCAGAACTATCTGACATCGCTGCCATATCAGGGAGTCATTTTCACGAACGGCGATAATGACACTTTCCCGCTTTGGTACAACTTTGAAACCGAAGGTTACCGTACCGATGCACGCTGCTGCAACCTGAGCTACCTTATGACCGACTGGTACATTGATCAGATGAAGCGCCCCGCATATGACTCACCGGCACTGCCAATCTCGTTTGAACGCATTGATTACGAAACAGGCACAAACGATGCTGTATATATTGACCCGTCAGGAAAGAAAGCTCTTCTGAAACAGAACAATCCCGAAGTGGTAGACAAATCGCTTGAACTTCATAACGTACTTGATTATTGGGTCAAGAAGAACGGCATAATTCCATCGGATACCATCTGGCTGAAGATTGACAAGGATGCCGTACTGCGTTCCGGCATGATGATTCCAGATTGCCTGATAGGCGCCACAATCGAGGAAACCAAAGCGAATATGCCTGACCGGATGATTATCTCGCTCAAGGGCAAAACATATCTATACAAGAACGAGCTGATGGTACTCGACATGCTGGCAAACGCCAATTGGGAAAGACCGCTGTTCTTTGCCACATCGGTACCCAAGAGCAGCTATCTTGGTCTGGACAATTACTTTGTTCTGGAAGGTCTGGCGTACCGTATCACTCCTTTCAACTGGAAAGAACTGACAGGTGAGACCTATCCTGTTGATTCCGAAAAGATGTACAACAACCTTATGAAATTCAAGTTCGGAGGACTTGATAATCCTGGCGTCTATATTGACCAGACAGTCACAAGAATGTGTCTTTCCCATAGAAGACTGTTCGCCGAACTTGCAGAGCAGCTCATTGCAGAGGGACAGAAGGAAAAAGCCCTCCAGATAATGGAAAAGGTTGACGAAGGCATTTCCACTGAACTTATGCCCAGAAATGACATTGTCGATCTGCAGACTGCCGAAATATATTTGAGGTTGGGAAAGACTAAAAACACAATTGAAATTCTGTCAGGCATAGCCGAAAACTATACCAGTCAGATGTACTGGTATCTGAGCATGAACGACCGCAAACTTGCCACATCAGTCGAAGAATTCCTTGATGCAGTATTCATACTCGACAATTATATATATCCTCTGGCATTCAAACTGTTTGACGATGAAACCAGCCACTCAATCAGTACTGAATTCGATGTGCTCTGCAGAGAATTTCAAAAAAGAACGGGAATCAATCCAAGGGACTACAGAACAAAATAGTTCACTATATGTTCTTTGAGAGACCTACCTGGTTATTAAGCAGGATTTACCCGAACGGTATCTTCCGGAAAAATCCGGAAGACCGCTCGGTCTATCTTACTTTCGATGATGGCCCCATACCCGATGTAACACCGTGGATACTTGATTTTTTGGACAGCAGAGGCATAAAAGCCACATTCTTCGTAGTGGGACACAATGTTCAGAAATACCCGGAACTGTTAGATAGGATAATTGAACGCGGTCATGTCATCGGCAATCACACTTTCAACCATGTGCGCTCAATGAGCATGCGAAATCCCGATTTCATAGATAATGTAAAGAAGTGTGATTCTCTATTCAAAACACGTCTATTCCGTCCTCCTCACGGCATTATGCGCCGATGGAGTTACCGTTACATGAAAGATGAATATGACATCGTATTCTACGATGTCGTCACACGCGACTACAATCCCAAGTTGAAACCTGCCAAGGTTTTGCGAATTGTCAAACGCTACACACGCAACGGCTCAATAATAGTCTTTCACGATTCGTTGAAGAGCGAACGCAATCTGAAAATTGTGCTGCCCAAGGCCGTTGACTGGCTAACAGAACAGGGATATTCCTTTAAAACACTGTAATAATTCCAAATTACAGACGGGAAAGCGCAATACAGAATGCATCCTGAAACTTGCGGCTTGGAGACATTTTTACGGCTCCGCTATTCATTATGGCAAAAGCAAGCATGTGACCGCTCTGTGTCTGTACATAGCCCGCAAGAGTACAGGCACCTGTTACGGAACCTGTCTTTGCATGCACCCTGCCAATTGACGACTTGTCAGACATACGCGATTTCAATGTTCCATCCATACCTGATACAGGAAGAGAGTTGAAAAATGTGTCAAAGTTTTTCTCATCTCGTTTGACAAGCAGAAGCATATCGACAAGCAAATGCGGAGTCATAAAATCATACATTGAAAGACCAGAACCGTCCACAATATTAAGACTATGAGAGTCAAATCCGAACTTCCTGTCCACAAATTGCTGTGTATATTTCGCAGCCTGACCGAAACCGGTTTGAGCTCCAGTGAAAAAACCCGAAGTTCTGAGGAACATACACTCGGCATATAGATTGTCACTTTCCTTGAGAGCTTGCTTCATTATCTGCGTCAACGGATGAGAAACCACGCTCAAAGTACTTGTGACAATGGGGCACTGCCCATAGGCGCACTTTGAGAACGAAATTCCAGCCTCATCCAGATACTCTCTGAACAATGAAAACGCAAAGTCATACGAATGCCTTATGCCAAACGTCAGAGACTGGGGCTTCGCGACATTGCCGCTTATCCGTATGATATTTCCTGACTCCAGCCAGTCATATTCCATCTTCAAAGGGCCTGCAGAATTGTCGTTTGTGACAGAATTATTTACTATTTTCACATAATGGTTCGATGGAAACAAAAGAACATTGGAACGATGACCTTTTTCTGTTGGAATTACCTGCACACGCATGCATCCCGCATCGACCATAAGTGGAGAAATGAACGGTTGGTAACTCGACGGTGCATCGTCCCAACTCCAGCCTGGTCCCCATGATACACTGTCCATCATACTGATGTCGGCATATAATGTCCCATTTATCCTTCTGATACCCGCCTTTTTTAAGTCAAAAGCCATTTGTCTTAATTCCGACGATGTTAGAGCAGGATCAAGTCCGCCTATCAGATATATGTCACCGTCAAGAGTACCATCAGGCTTCAATTCGCCACGCATATTCACTTTCGTTTCAAAGTGAAAACCTGTTCCAAGAGCATTTAGAGCCACTATGGAAGTTACAACCTTCTGAACAGATGCAGGACGGCACATGACATCTTCGCGTAAAGCATAAACAGTTTTCTGAACCGTCATGTCATATACCATGATTGCAGCATCAGTACCCTTTGGAAGACAACTGACAATAATACTGTCCAGTTTGGCTTTGACCGAAGGTTGTGAAAAAGAAGTCGTGGCCAGTATTGAAAACAACGACAGAAATATGGTAAATTTCTTCATTTAAATCTATAATCAGTATGATACTACAGTTTCAAAACCAAGCCCGCGCAAACGGTCCGCAATATTGTCAAGCACATCGGGCGATGCCTTCGTAAGAGTACTGACCGGAGTTTCACGCGCAACTGTATAAATGAAAACCTTGTATGGTTTTATGCGCTTTAGAGCATCAATCCATGGTCCTACATAGAATTCAGAAGTATTATCTATGTTACAACCGTCCAAAGTACCGGTGAGAAACATTGTCTGAATCATTACCCTGCCTTTGAACTCACACAGACGCTCAATGACATTTTCAACATCGTAATTTACCACTGGACTGTCAATCAGACTTATATATTCCGGATTTACCGTGTCAAGTTTCTGAATGTTATTGTCAAGGCGGAGCAGAGCATCAAAAACGGCATCATCAAAAATACGGGTTCCATTACTGAGCACGCTCACTTCGGCCTTTGGGAAATACCTGTCGCGCAATGACAGGACATCGTCGACAATGTCCGGAAAATCAGGGTGAGCAGTAGGTTCTCCGTTGCCGGCAAAAGTCAGGACATTAGGTTCAGGCCCCTTCTCCCTCATTTCAAGCAGTTTCAATTCAAGCGCATGCCTTATTTCTTCCCTTGAGGGACGCTTAAATGACGGACGGTGTTCCGCATTGCGGCCGCATTCACAATATATGCAGTCAAATGTGCAAATCTTGCCATCGGACGGCATAAGATTTATCCCCAACGATATACCTAATCGACGGCTGTTGACAGGACCGAAAATAGGAGAACTATATATGACTGTTGACATGGTTTGAAAAAACTACTTGCCCTTGAGGATTTTCTTTATGTCATTAAGCTTATTGAGTGCCTCAATCGGAGTCAGATTATTCACATCGGTTGACAGTATCTGATCCCGAATCTGACACAGTACAGGATCATCCAACTGAAAGAAACTCATCTGCACACCAGTAGCTCCGGAAGCCGTTTCAGGTCCGGGACGTGAAATGTTCCTGTCCTGACCGCCTGATTCCATTTCCGTCAGTATGGTACCCGCACGCTTTACAATGCTTGGAGGCATACCAGCCAGTTGCGCTACATGAATACCGAATGAATGCTCACTGCCGCCCGGCACAAGCTTGCGCATGAACAGCACTTTGCCATCAATTTCCTTGACCGATACATTGAAGTTGCGGATACGACCGAAAGACTGCGCCATTTCATTCAATTCATGATAGTGCGTGGCAAATAATGTCCTTGCATGTGCACTTGGATGGTTGTGTATATATTCCACAATAGCCCACGCAATTGAAATGCCATCGTATGTTGAAGTGCCACGTCCCAGTTCGTCAAACAAAACCAAACTCCGTGGACTGAGATTGTTCAAAATGCTTGAAGCCTCAGTCATTTCGACCATAAATGTCGATTCACCAGCACTGATGTTGTCACTTGCTCCAACACGAGTGAATATGCGGTCAACGACACCTATTTTGGCGCTCTGTGCCGGCACATAACAGCCCATCTGAGCCAGAAGCACAATTAGCGCGGTCTGACGCAGCAGAGCAGACTTGCCAGCCATATTTGGGCCTGTAATTATGAGAATCTGCTCCTTGTCGCTGTCAATAAGCACATCGTTTGCTATGTAACTTTCACCTGTAGCCATACGAGTCTCGATTACAGGGTGACGCCCATCCCTTATGTCAATTATCAGACTGTCATCAACAATTGGACGCACATATTTGTGTTCGCGCGATACCTGGGCAAAACTTAACATACAGTCAAGACGAGCCAGAAGGGTGGCATCATTCTGAATTGCAGGAACAAATTCAAGAATTGACTGCGCCAATTCTGCGAAGAGCTGGCTTTCAATGGCCGATATCTCATCTTCGGCGCCAATAATTTTTTCTTCGTATTCCTTTAATTCCGGTGTTATATAGCGTTCTGCACTGACTAAGGTCTGCTTTCTGATCCATGTTTCAGGCACTTTGTCCTTGAATGTGTTTCTAACTTCAAGATAGTAGCCGAAAACATTGTTATATGCAATCTTCAGACTTGGAATTCCGGTAATTTCTGATTCGCGCTGCTGCAGCTGCATCAGATAATCCTTACCATTGTATGCTGCATCACGCAAATCATCCAATCTGGTCGATACGCCTCTGGCAATAACACCACCTTTGCTCAAAAGCATGGGTGCATCGGGATTTAAAGTAGCAAGAATGCGGTGGCAAAGCTCCGGACATAGTTCCATGCTGTCACCTATTGCAGCCAGCTGCAGATTTCCGCTTTCACTGCACGCACGGCTGATGGGTTCGATAAGCGAAAGCGCCTGCCCCAATCCAAGTACTTCACGGGGATTGATGCGACATGCAGCTGCCTTTGAAACAAGGCGCTCTACATCGCCCATACGCGAAAGTAACTGTTGCAGTTCCTCCTGAAGTTCAGGATTGCGGAACATACAGTCAACGACATCGAGGCGACCATTGATTTCGCTTACATTCTTCAAAGGGAAAAGCATCCAGCGCCTTAACTGGCGTGCGCCCATGGGTGAACTGGTACGGTCAATCACATCCAACAGCGAAACACCGTCTTCACAACCGGACTGGAGCAGTTCCAAATTACGTACCGTAAACTTGTCAAGGCGCACATAGCGTTCCTGATCAATCAACTGTATTGATGTGATGTGGCTGATATTATTATGCAATGTCTGTGCAAGATACTCAAGTATAGCACCGGCAGCTATTTTGCCACTTTCCAAATGGTCAACGCCAAAGCCTTTCAGATTGCGTACCCTGAAGTGCCGGCAAAGCTTTTCGCGGGCGGTATCAGACGTAAAGACCCAATCATCCATCTCACGGTAACACCAGCGCGATCCGAACATTTCCTGAACTTTCTGGCGCAAACCACGCTGAATAAGCGTTTCCTTCGGAGCAAAATCAGCCAGAAGCTTGTCAATATGGTCACGCGGACCTTCTGACAACATGAATTCACCGGTCGATATGTCAAGGAATGATATGCCCCACGCTGATCTGCCATAGTGCAAGGCACAAAGGAAATTGTTCTCCCTGTTGAGAAGGACATTATCACTCATGGCAACACCAGGCGTTACTAATTCGGTAATACCGCGTTTTACCAGAGTCTTGGTCGTTTTAGGATCTTCAAGCTGGTCGCAAATGGCCACACGACGTCCTGCGCGAATAAGTTTAGGAAGATATGCATCAAGGGCATGATGCGGGAAACCGGCCATTTCCATGGCCATCGCCCCATTCTTCCCGTTATTACGGCGGGTAAGCGTAATACCAAGTATCTCACTGGCTACAACGGCATCCTGAGCGTATGTCTCGTAAAAGTCACCGCAACGAAACAGCAAAATGGCATCGGGATGTTTCTCCTTGAGGCTGTAGAACTGTTTCATCATGGGCGTCATGCCCTCCTTACCATCGGCCATAGTGTCATCTACGTCTTATTTCCTTCTTCTGAAAAGAAACAGTGTTGCAACTATGAATGCCGCTACCAAAATGCCAAGTGAAATTAGTGTGGCATTCAGACTCTTTGGCGCAAAACCGAGTATAAGCAGAACCGGGAAGCCCAGAATCATGGCAGGAATGTTCTGCAACACAAGATTGTTGGCAGCAGGAGTATCGTAGTGCGGATCTATTTCTCGCAACAGTATCATACCATTGCTGGCAGTACCTGTAAGCATACCGAACATGGCAAAGAAACCTTCATACTTGTACGCAGGATAGATGTGAAATGCAACCCAACGGACATACAGAAATGTAACTATGGCACCTGCCAGACAGACAATTGTCAAGGGCAGCCATATAGACTTCAGGTTCTCGAAACTGATGGCTGCAGTACCGGCAACAATCATTATGTCGAACATGAACCCGCTTATACGGTTCAGAAGGAAATCGTTCAGATATTCACGGTGCATCACACCCATCTTGAGCAGTTTCTTGATTATCATCTTTACAAACGAACCGAAAAGTATGCCCCAGAAGAAATTGAAGCCGTAAATCAGAGGTTTCAGAGTTTTCTCACCAAAGTTACCAAGATCAAGTCCTCCCACAAATGACATAAGAAGATATACCATGCCATATGTCAGAAGTACTATGGCCGATACAACAGTGAGTTTGTCAACTGATTCCGAATGAGGCAGATCGTTACTGGTCTCGTAATCCCGAATCGTATGAATGGTAGTAACTTCGCCCTCATTGATCGTAAGCTTTTTCTTACGGTTAAGAATGTTCATATATACTACACCTACAACACTTCCGACAAGGAAACCGAGCGTCGCTATTGACAATCCGAAATCAATACCTTGGAAATTGATACCCTGCTCACTGGCACCAATCTGGTAAATCGTACCGAAATTGAGTGCCTGGCCTGGACCCTGACCGTAACCCATAGGAAGCAAAAGACCGCCGGAATAGAATATGTCGCGCCCGGCTTCCGGATGCCTCCACCACAGAAACATGGGAATTGTGACAAGAAGGCCGATAATACCCTGAACAATATATGTCCCTATAGTAAGTGTTCCGGTGTCAATTACCGTACGGGTATTGGCGCGGTTAGAATCCTTTGATGCCCTCAAAGACATCGCGATGAAACCAAGTGCAAGAGTGTGATAGGTAACTACCTCCATCATCCTCTTGTCAATCAGTTCATTAAATGCCGGCCAAAGCTTGAGAAGCAAAATAATAAGACCTCCAAGAAGAGCACTTGGCATAAGACTGCGCCTCAGTATTGAAACCTTGCGCCTGAGTACGTTGCCGATAAGAACGGCAACGGCAACGATAATAAACTGCACAATTGCATGCCAGACCTCGGGAGTGGCAAACGACGTAACTGCTAATCCTCCTGCATTTAACAACATAAACTATCTGGTTTTAATGTAACTGGTTAGTCAACGCATCACTTGCTTGCTTTCCTGCCTTTTACGGGATTTCCCACCTTCTTCACGCCGGAAATCATAAAGTATATTCCAACAAGTGCAATAGGAATGCTGAGAATCTGACCCATGTCAAGAGTCATACCTTGCTCAAAATCCACCTGCACCTCTTTGCAGAACTCAACGAAAAAACGGAACACAAAGATTGTAGCAAGACAGAAACCAAAATAGAACCCCGTCCCAACCTTCTCTTTGTACCTGATGTATATCAGAAATATTGCCGCAAAAATTATCAGATATGCCAGAGCCTCGTAAAGCTGAGCCGGATGACGCGGGAAATTCTCTCCGTTTTGGACAAAAACAATACCGAAATCTGTACCTGTCGCCTTGCCGACTATCTCGGAATTCATAAAATTTCCCAACCTGATACAGGCTGCCGTAATTGGAGTGGCAACAGCTACCATATCAACACATTCCAGCAATTTAACCTGATACTTGCGGCAGTACATAAGTATTGCAAGGAAAATGCCTATTGTGCCACCATGACTGGCAAGCCCCTGATAACCGACCATCTTTACTCCATCAGGATAGAACCTGATTGGCAGTAGCATCTCAACAATTCCTCTGAAACTGGTCAAAAATTCTTGAGGTTCGTAAAATATGCAGTGTCCAAGCCGGGCACCGACCAGAATACCGATAAAACAATATATGAACAGCGGTTCGAACTTTTCGTCCTGTATGCTACGGTCACGATAGAATCGGCGTACAAGAAAATAAGCGGCTGCAAGACCTATTACCCACATGAGCGAATAGTATCGTATCGGAAAGCCGAAAATACGGCAAAGTTCCACATTCGGGTTCCATACAAGATACAATGCCTGGAATAATGTCTGCTGCATATCCTTGAAATATTACACGTTGAATCTGAAATGCATAATATCGCCGTCCTGAGCTACGTAATCTTTGCCTTCGACGGCCAACTTGCCGGCCTCGCGGACAGCAGACTCACTGCCTAGACTTACATAATCGTCATACTTGATCACTTCGGCACGTATGAAACCCTTTTCAAAGTCAGTATGGATAACGCCTGCACACTGCGGAGCTTTCATGCCACGACGGAATGTCCATGCGCGCGATTCATCGGCTCCGGTAGTGAAAAATGTCTGCAGGTCAAGCAGGTCATAAGCGGCCTTGATAAGACGTACAACACCCGATTCTTTCAGACCGGCCTCCTCCAGAAACATCTGACGTTCCTCGTATGTTTCAAGTTCGGCAATATCAGCCTCCAGACCGGCAGCCACCAGAATCATCCGGGCACCTTCGTCCTTGATGGCCTGCTCAACGGCCTTTGTGTAGTCATTGCCTGTCACAGCACTCTTTTCGTCAACATTGCATACGTAAAGAACCGGCTTTGTCGTGAGCAGAAACAGGTCACGGACCAGAGGCTGCTGTTCCTTGGTAATTTCTACCGTACGTGCGCTTTTACCCTGAAGCAGAGCCTCTCTATACTGAAGGAGCAGTTCCAGCAATGCCTTGGCATTCTTGTCTCCGCCTGTTGTAGCCTGCTTTTGGACCTTGACTATGCGACTTTCAACGGTCTCAAGATCTTTGAGCTGAAGTTCGGTATCTATTATCTCCTTGTCGCGGACGGGATTCACACTCCCGTCAACGTGCGTAATGTTGTCATCATCAAAACAACGGAGTACATGAATGATCGCATCGGTCTCACGTATATTGGCCAGGAACTTGTTTCCCAAACCCTCGCCCTTGCTGGCTCCTTTTACAAGACCGGCAATATCAACGATTTCAACGGTTGTAGGTATGACACGCTGCGGATGGTCTATTTCGGCCAGACGATTCAGCCGCTCGTCAGGTACTGTTATTGTACCTACGTTAGGTTCTATTGTACAGAAAGGGAAATTTGCCGATTGCGCCTTAGCACTTGACAGACAATTGAAAAGTGTGGATTTACCTACGTTTGGAAGGCCCACAATACCGCATTGCAATGCCATTTTTATTGTGTTCTTATATTATTGAACGCAAATATAACCAATTTCCGTAAGACCTCCAACCTTTTTCAGATTGTACCATTTTCTATCATCCAGATGATTTCTTCAATAATCTGGTCTTCGTCATCGAATTCCGGCCGATATTCCTTTTTGAGCGAAGCACCGAACAAGGCAGCAAAAGCCTGGTAGAAATGAGCCTTGAATGAGCCGGCAAACGCATTTATCAATTCATAACTGGACTGGTTGCACTCGCGGTCTATCAGCTTTACAAGCAGCTTGCCCTGAGCAAGTGTACAATTGCGCATTATCGGATAATACTGCTCCCAGACGCCATCCTCCACAACCTTAATATGCTCCTCACGTGCTTTGTCGTCAGGCAGATTCTGCAAGTAAAGGTATGTTTCAACAAGAATAGCCTTGATCTCCTTTGATATGGGATACATTTTTATGACATTGCGTGTAAGCTTGTCATATTTTTTCTGCTGGTGTTTTGAAGAATAAGTGCGACGGCCGTATACCATCACTTCCATAAGCTCGAATGTAGGGATGGAATCTTTTTTTTCCACACGTCCAAGTCCTGACCTGCCTTTGGCCGATGTTTCCTTGCCACGGCCGAAAATTCCGGCATAAGTTGCAGCAGGTACCGCCATCAGCAGCACCAGTGCAAAAACGACTATTCTGCCAGTTTTCATACCTGCAAAGGTACAAACTCGTTACTATTTAAGTACTTTTGCGGCAACCAAAATCTACTTGACCATGAAAAAAACAGCCATTATCGGTCTGGCGGCGGCACTATCTGTCCCCTGCAGACTTGTCTCTCAAGACAATCAGAACTGGAATTCGGCAATGGAGCTATTGGCCGGCTCAGCAGACGAAGGCATCAACCCTGAACAGACGGTTCTCTACTTTGAGGAGTTGCGCGACAACCCGTTGAACATTAACCGTGCCAGTCCCTGGCAGCTTTTGTCAATGCCTTTTCTCTCAGAAAACGATGTTGAGGAAATCAGCGCCTACCTGTACTTGCATGGTCCTTTGCTCAGTTTGGGCGAACTGCAGCTGATACCTGGATTGGACTATGAAAAACGACAGTTGCTGAAACAATTCGTCTACATCGGTCCGGGTCCCGATGAAAATCAGAAAATAAGGCTCAGCAATGTTCTCAAATATGGAAAAATGGAAGTCATTCAAGGGGCTGACATTCCGTTATATGCCAGAGAGGGTTACAAAAAACATTCTGCCGATGTGCTTCGCCGATATCCGAACCGCGAGTATCTTGGCAATAGGGTAGGACATAACCTCAGGCTCTCATTCAGCTGGAATTCAAGAATCAGGCTCGGCATCACATCACAGAAGGATGCCGGCGAGCCGTTCTTTGAAAAACGTCCTGCCGGATATGACTTCTATGCCCCATATCTATATGTCCAGAATGCAGGAAGGCTGAATACTGTTGTTCTGGGGCGGTACAGGATTTCGGCTGGATGTGGACTGCTTCTGGGTTCCGGGTTCAGCATGGGCAGCGGTGCCGATGCTGCAAAACGCAGCGGCACTGTTGTCAGACCGCATTCTTCAAGCAGCGAAACCGGATACTTTACCGGAGCAGCGGTCCAATTTGGAAAAAAGACTGAGTTCACTGCCTTCGTATCAAGCCAGATGACCGATGCCGTTCTTGCGGAAAACGGAAACATATCATCATTCAAGACCGACGGCTACCACAGAACACCTTTGGAATTCAGCCGCAAACACAATTGCAGGCAGAATACACTTGGAATTGCCGCACAATATGAAAAGCAGGGAATGGCTTTGGGGTTAACATCGGTACTGGATCATTTTTCAAGAAAACTGCCGGACGGTGGCCATTTTTCGGGAGGTTTGTCAGCAGATTTCGCAATACGCAGACCATCGTTCGCCGTATGGGGGGAAACAGCCGCCGATCTTGACAGCCGTTCTGTGGCAAGTCTTTACAACTTGACGCTCAGGCTGCCTCAACGGTACGAACTGACTTTATCGACACGATATTACGGCCAACACTACGAATCATTGCATTCCTGCGCAATGGCACAATCGGAAGTATCAGACGAATATGGTTTCCTCGCTTCAATAAAGCGTGAAAACGGTCGTGTGAATGTCTGTTGCTTCATCGATGCCTTCGGACATCCTGGAGCATCATACTGGTCGGACAAGCCGACTCATGGAATACAGTTCAAAACTACAACCGACTGTCGCGGGGTTTTTAACGGCAGGCTGAATGTAACTCTGAACTATAAAGCTGTTCAAAAGGACTGCAAGGAAACAGACCGTTTGGAATATATGCATACCGCACGTCTGAAACTGACACATAAACTGGAAAACACCGGAGGTTGGAGCGCACAAAGCCAGTGGATGCTATGTTATTCCACGTTTCCCGGCAAAAAACAATCCTGGGGAAAGGCATTGAATGGAAATATCGGATATTCAAAGGAGTCAAGTGACGGCAAGAACTTTGACTTCTATGTTTCAGGGTGTCTGTTTTCTACTGGCAGTTATGACAGTTCTGTAAGCATTTATGAAAACGGACCAAGGTATGGATTCGGATTCATGACGCTGTCAGGACAGGGATTACGCACATCGGCAATGGTGAAAATCGGCCTTCCCTGCAAACTTCAACTGACAGTAAAAATAGGAAGTACAGTTTACCGTGACCGCGACAGTACAGGTAGCGGAGCGGCCAAACTGGACCAGAACCACAAAGAAGATTTGGGAATACAGGCCATCTGGAAATTCTGTGCTGCCAATTTCCTCTTTTAAAAAGGAACCAGTCTGCCGATAATTCCTTAATTTTGAAGCCCGAAATGTGAAAATAACAATACACAAAATAAAAATGGACTACGATTTCAGACAGATTGAAAACAAATGGCACGAACTTTGGACCAAACGTGGAACCTACAAGGTAGTTGAAGATGATTCAAAACCCAAGTATTACGTACTGAACATGTTTCCCTACCCATCGGGGGCCGGACTTCACGTAGGACATCCTCTGGGTTACATTGCCAGCGACATCTATGCACGCTACAAGCGTCAATGCGGTTTCAACGTTCTCAACCCCATGGGCTATGACGCCTATGGTCTGCCTGCCGAACAGTATGCCATCCAGACCGGACAGCATCCGGCAGTAACTACTGAAAAGAACATAGCCCGCTACCGTGAGCAGCTTGACAAGATAGGTTTTTCATTTGACTGGGACCGCGAAGTCCGCACCTGCGAACCCGGCTACTACCATTGGACACAGTGGGCATTCCAGAAAATGTTCAACTCATACTACTGCAACAAATGCCAGTGTGCCCAGCCCATTGAAAAGCTTGTCGAACATTTTGAAAAGCAGGGTACCTCAGGTCTCGACATCGCATGCAGCGAGGAACTGTCATTCTCGCCAGCCGAATGGAACGCTATGGACGAGAAACAGAAGTCTGACACCCTGATGAACTACCGCATAGCCTACCAGGGCGAAACCATGGTGAACTGGTGCGCAGGTCTAGGTACAGTACTTGCAAACGATGAAGTTGTTGAGGGTGTATCGGTCCGCGGAGGATTCCCGGTGGAGCAGAAGAAAATGCGCCAGTGGTGCCTGCGCGTATCAGCGTACGCACAGCGTCTGCTTGACGGACTTGACAGCATTGACTGGTCAGACTCCATCAAGGAGACCCAGCGCAACTGGATTGGCCGCTCCGAAGGAACCGAAATGCAGTTCAAAGTCAAGGACAGCGACATTCAGTTCACCATATTCACAACCCGTGCCGATACCATTTTCGGCGTTACATTCATGGTTCTGGCTCCTGAAAGCGAGCTGGTTCCCCAGCTTACTACAGCAGCTCAGAAGGCCGAGGTCGATGCATACGTTGCAGCTGTGAAGAAGCGCACCGAGCGCGAACGCATTGCCGACCGCCGCGTTACCGGCGTATTCAGCGGCAGTTATGCCATTAACCCGCTTACCGGCGAGGACGTTCCCGTGTGGATAAGCGACTATGTGCTGGCCGGTTACGGAACAGGCGCCATCATGGCCGTTCCTGCACACGACAGCCGCGACTACGCTTTCGCCAAGCACTTCGGACTTGAAATTCGTCCGCTCATTGAAGGATGCGATGTCAGTGAGGAAAGCTTCGACGCCAAGGAGGGCATCATGATGAATTCGGCCAACAGCGAACTCAACCTGAACGGTCTGACCGTCAAGGAGAGCATAGCCGCCACCAAGAAATACGTCACCGAAAAGGGAATAGGCCGTGTGAAGGTCAACTATCGTCTGCGCGATGCCATATTCAGCCGTCAGCGTTACTGGGGCGAGCCGTTCCCCGTTTACTACAGAAACGGCATACCTACCATGCTACCGGAGGAATGCCTGCCTCTGCAGCTGCCTGAAATCAAGGACTACAAGCCTACCGAAAGCGGCGAACCCCCGCTTGGCCACGCCACAGAATGGGCTTTCGATACCGCAGCAAAGAAAGTGGTCAGCAAGTCGCTCATTGACAATGTCAACGTATTCCCGCTTGAACTCAACACCATGCCGGGTTTTGCGGGCTCATCGGCCTACTATCTGCGCTACATGGATCCGCACAATGACAAGGCGCTTGTAAGTTCTGCGGCCGACGGCTACTGGAAATGCGTTGACCTCTATCTGGGCGGTTCGGAACATGCCACGGGACATCTTATCTACTCGCGCTTCTGGAACAAGTTCCTCAAGGACCTGGGTGTGAGCGCAGTTGAAGAACCTTTCGCAAAACTTATCAATCAGGGCATGATTCAGGGCCGCAGCAACTTTGTATATCGCATAAAGGATACCAACACGTTCGTTTCACTGGGCCTGAAGGACCAGTATGACACAACCCCCATTCATGTCGATGTCAACATTGTGAGCAACGACATTCTTGACGTTGAGGCCTTCAAGGCATGGCGTCCGGAATATGAAAC
>JAZLIR010000036.1:0-4131 GCA_045617485.1 Bacteroidaceae bacterium | reverse complement strand
AGTCATGGTCAGCAAGGGCGATACCATACTGATTATGAGCGATCCGGAACTGGAGCGCACCATTGAGAGCGAGCGCGAGACATGGCGCAAGCAGAACCGTTCGTACCGCACCAGCATGATTGAGATGGAGCAGCGCCGCCTTACGCTCAGCCAGAGCATGCTGCAGACGCAGTATGAACTTTCGCGACTGGAAAAACAGCACAATCTGGCTACTGAGGAGTACCGCATGGGCATACGCAGCAAGGCCCAGATGGAGGTAGCCGATGAGGAGTACCGCT
Source organism: Bacteroidaceae bacterium (assembly GCA_045617485.1). Taxonomy (GTDB): domain Bacteria; phylum Bacteroidota; class Bacteroidia; order Bacteroidales; family Bacteroidaceae; genus Colenecus. The sequence goes on along the minus strand of JAZLIR010000036.1, from coordinate 3,853 downwards.
ATAAGATGGAGACCGAACAGTTGCAGCTTGAGAGCCGCCGTCAGGACTCGGTGCTCAACGTGATACGCCGCGAAGAACTGGAAGATGGGTTGCGCCAGGCACGCATCAGGCTGGAGCGTACCGAAGCACGTCTTTCAGACCTGGTGGTTACAGCACCGGCCGACGGACAGCTGAGCGGATTGTCCGTTGAGACAAGCCAGCGCATATCGGCAGGAACGGCAATAGCCGATATAAAGAGGATGGACAGTTTCCGAATGAAACTTGGCATAAACGAATTCTACATTGATAAGATATGTGCGGGACAGAGTGCCACCATTACCTACGATAAGAAAACCTATCCAATGATCATTTCCAGTACAGTCCCCGAAATCAAGGGTGGACAGTTCGAAGTATTTCTTGTGTTCACCGACTCAATGCCGGACAACGCACGCATAGGCAAGAGCTACCAGGCTCGCATTGAAATGGGCGGTCAGGAGCAGTCCGTGGTAATTCCCAAAGGCAATTTCTACAATTACACCCACGGCCAGTGGATTTTCAAGGTCAATGCCGCACACACCCGCGCCGTCCGCGTACCTGTCAGTGTTGGCCGCCAGAACCCCCGCTTCTACGAAATCACCGATGGCCTCCAGCCCGGCGACGAAGTCATCATCACCGGCTACGAGCGTACGTCCGATGCCGACGAACTGATCCTGAACTAAGCGAACTGGAGGGTGAAAACGGTGTATGGATAATGGGACGAGCAGGTCAGGGTGCCACCGTGCAACTGCATTATCTGGCGCGACAGTGCAAGACCTATTCCGCTGCCGCTGCCCTTCTTCTTTGTGGAATAGAAAGGTAGGAAAATCTGCTCCAACTGACTCTCTGGAATCTCCGGCCCGTTGTTGGTTATTGTAATGCAGGGCTTGCCTCCGGGAGACGATGCAAGAATCTTGACGTAACCGTCCAAAACACCATCTGTTGCCTGCACTGCATTGCGGATTATGTTGAGAAGTGCCAGCGACAGCAGGCTGGAGTCTGCATGCAGGACAATGTCTCCCGCAGTTTCAAATCGGATACGCTCATAGCCCGGCTCCCTGGATAGCAGGGTCTGCAACTGCTGGAATATGCTCTCGGCCGGGACATGGATCATACTGGGCTGTGACAGGACAGTAAGTTTGCGGTATGACTCCAGGAAACTGCACACGTTGTGCGCCTGGCTGTTGATTATGCCTATGGCTTCAAGACGGTCATCCTCACTCTGCAGCTCCGGGTTCTGAATCATGAAGTCGGTCAGCGATACAATTGGCGTCACGGTGTTTCGCAGTTCGTGCGTCATTATGCGCAGAATGCGCTCGTAGTAGTTCTTGCGGGTCTCCAGTTCGTTCTGGTCACGGCGGTACGATGCCAGTATGCGGTTCATGTCGTGCGATGCCTCTCTTAGCAGCGCATCATCGGTTTCGGGAATATGGAGCATGGTGTCGTTGTTCGATATGGCGCGGGCCATCATGACGGTCTGGTTAATCGGATAACGGATCAGTTGCACCAGACGGACTATGGCAGCCAGCAGCAGTATGGCATCAGGAATGGCAAGTGCCGCATGCACTTTGAGCAGCGGCACGAATGCGGCAGACAATACGACAGTGAATGAAACCGATGCCGCCACACGCCATGTGTAGTGACGGCTAACTGATACCATATTTTTTCATTTTGTTGTACAGAGTCTGACGGCTGATGCCAAGTATGTCGGCTGCATCGGTCAGATTACGGCCTGCTGCCTGGATTGCATTCTTTATTGACTGGCGTTCCTGTTCTTCGAGTGTAGGTTGCGGTTTTGGTTCAATAGCCTGATTTTGGGTGTTGATGCGCCGGTTGCGTTTCTGTATAGCCTCGTTCAATTTATTTATCAGGTCGTTGTTGTCCCAGGGTTTCTCTATGAAATCGACCGCGCCGTTCTTGAGCGACTGCACTGCCAGACCCACATCGCCGAAAGCTGTTATCATAAGAACGGCAGGCGGGTTCTCCAGTCCGCTCCGGTTCATAATGCGGTCCAGCCAGAACAGACCGTCCTGTCCGTCAAGACGGTCTCGGGCAAAGTTCATGTCCAGCAGTACGACATCAACGTTGCCAATACCGACAAGGGCCGGTATCAACTGCGGGTCACCAACAACGACAACACTTCTGAACTGAGTCTTGAGAACCAGATTCAGCGTGCTGCGCACCGCCGCATTATCGTCAATCACAAGTATTCGGGCATCGGTCATACGTCTGCAAAAATAGATAATATTTTCTGTCTGCCAAACAGAGGCTATTCCGATTTGACAATGGTGTATGGCTCGATGCGGGCAATGCGGCGTATCTGGGCGGCTACGGTCAGGGTCACGAATGCGGCCACTATCAGGAAGACGCACAGGTAGAACAGCGGGCCGTAGTTGAATATCTGCTCCCAGATGTGAATCGTTGATGATGAACTCAGCAGATGGAAGAAGGTGTAGGTCAGTGGGAACGCAATGGCGGCCGATATGAGCAGCAGCCACAGGTAGAAGCGGCCCAGCAGGGCGGCAATCTGGCGGGTCTTTGCGCCGTTTATCTTCCTGATGGCCATCTCCTTGCGGCGCACTGTGGTTTCCATTGTGACAGCCGAGTATATGCCTAAGAGCGATATCACCAGAGCAATGCCGGCAAACAGCCAGAATATGCCCATAAGCTGGCGTTCCACCTGAGACGTTGCCTGTACCGAATCATACAGTGTGGTAATCTGCACACCCTGTCCGGAATGCTCCCCGAAGACCTTTTCTGCAATGGCTTTACGGACTTCATCGGCCTTGTCAGGCATGCATTTCACCATGTAAATTGCATTTCCGCTGTAAATTGCATTTTCGCTGACAGTAAGGTATGAATAAACTGAAGGTCCTGCTGAATCATAATTCGACTTGCCCAGACTGCCTTTTGCATCGTCAATAATACCTGCTACCGTTAAGGTTTTCACTCCGTCGCTATTCGTATAAACAATAATCGGTTCACCGGCTTTGAGCCCGAGACTGTCAGCCAGTTGGGCACCGACCATTATCTCATCGGCGTTACTGAACCACCTGCCTTCAAGCAGTTTGGCACCAAAAAACTGCAGCTGTTCAGGAGTGCACTGACAGTTTCTGCCATATACAGTATTATAAGGAGTATCATCCGGTAAGCGTAACCCGACAGAAAAACCTGTCAGCAATCCGTCGTAGCTATAGCTTTGCACGTATTCCCGGACTGAAGGGAGGGCATCAAGCACCTGCTCCATCTGAACACCCGTTGACCTGTACTGATTTGCGGACGGAATGACAAGAATCTCCTTCATCTCCTTTTTTGAGAACCAGGGATAGACGCTTGAATCATTCTTGCGCACCTGCAGGAGCATGGCGCACAGCAGAGTCACGAAAATGAAGCTGATTGTCATCTGTCCGCCCATCATGATGTTACGCCACAGATGATGTCCGCCAGAGGTCCGCAGATGCGGCTGCATGGCATTGTTCCTGATGCGGACTGTGGCAATCCACGCCACCAGAAGACCTATTAGCAGAAGTATGCCTATATGCTGGAAACCCTGTCTCAGCATAACGTTGGTGTCAAACTGGAACTGTAATTTCAATGGCAGACTGATTTGCAGCATAGGTGTGCACAGCTTAATTATGACAATGGTGGCCAGTCCTACCAGAAGCATGGTGACAAGCACCTGAGTGCTGACCATCAGCCACAGGTCAACTGTCCGCGCTCCGTTCACCTTTCTAAGTGCATATTCCCTTTCGCGTTTGAAAATGCTGCTTACAAGTAGATGCAGGAAGTTGCCCAATGCTGCCAGCAGGACAATCAGGCCGGGAGCCAGAATCAGCAG
>JAZLIR010000035.1:0-54535 GCA_045617485.1 Bacteroidaceae bacterium | reverse complement strand
CGTACAGAAAGGTAGCTGACAGCCACGTTGATTTGGACAATAGTCATGTTACATATCTGACTGCCGAAGAGGAGGAAAACAAAATAATAGGTCAGGGTAATGCTCCGTACGATGAGAACGGCAAGTTCATTCGTAACCGTGTAAAGGCGCGCCGTGACGCTGATTTCCCTGTCGTCGCTCCTGAAGAGGTAGAGCTTATGGACGTATCGCCGCAGCAGATTGCTTCAATCGCTGCAGCACTCATCCCGTTCCTTGAGCATGATGACGCCAACCGTGCGCTGATGGGTTCTAACATGATGCGTCAGGCCGTTCCTTTGATGCGTACCGAGGCTCCTATTGTAGGTACCGGTATTGAGAAGCAGCTTGCTGAGGATTCACGTACCCAGATTACCGCCGAAGGAGACGGTGAGGTGACATACGTTGACGCAGCGGTCATCCGCATAAAGTACGACCGTACCGAAGACGAGGAATTTGTAAGCTTCGATCCTGCAGAGAAGGAATACAGGTTGCCTAAATTCCGCCGTACCAACCAGAACATGACCGTTGACCTTCGTCCTACCTGTGTCAAGGGACAGCGTGTCAAGGCAGGTGATATTCTGACTGAAGGTTATTCGACACAGAACGGTGAACTTGCTCTTGGTAAGAACCTCCTGGTTGCTTACATGCCTTGGAAGGGTTACAATTATGAGGATGCCATTGTTCTGAACGAGCGTGTCGTTCGCGAGGACATCCTGACATCTGTACATGTCGAGGAGTTCGCTCTTGAAGTCCGTGAGACAAAGCGCGGTATGGAGGAACTTACCAACGATATTCCAAATGTCAGTGAAGACGCCACCAAGGATCTTGATGAAAACGGTATTGTCCGCATCGGTGCATACATCCAGCCGGGTGATATCCTGATAGGTAAGATTACTCCTAAGGGTGAAAGCGATCCTTCACCTGAAGAGAAGCTGTTGCGCGCCATTTTCGGTGACAAGGCCGGTGATGTCAAAGATGCATCGCTCAAGGCCTCACCTTCACTGAAGGGTGTTGTCATTGACAAGAAGCTGTTCTCACGTGCCATCAAGACACGTTCTTCAAAGATGGCCGACAAGGCAAGGCTGCCTATGATCGATGCCGAGTTTGAAGACAAGGTGGCTCAGCTTAAGGGAGTTCTCGTAAAGAAACTGATGACTTTGACTGACAAGAAGACTTCACAAGGCGTATTTGACCTGTTTGGCAGTGAAATAATTGCCAAGGGACAGCGCTTTACAAAGTCTCTTCTTGAACAGCTTGACTATTCATTGATTCAGTCTGACTCATGGACTAACGATGAACGTATAAATGGAATGATTTCCAAGCTGATTGTGAACTTCATGCGCAAGTACAAGGAATTCGATGCCGAAAACAAGCGCAAGAAGTATGCAATTACAATCGGTGATGAACTGCCTAATGGTATCATCCAGATGGCCAAGGTTTACGTTGCCAAGAAACGTAAGATTGGCGTAGGTGACAAGATGGCCGGCCGTCACGGTAACAAGGGTATCGTTTCACGCGTTGTAAAGCAGGAGGATATGCCGTTCTTGGCTGATGGCACTCCGGTTGATATAGTTTTAAACCCGCTGGGCGTGCCTTCGCGTATGAACATCGGTCAGATATTTGAAACCGTTCTCGGTCATGCCGGTCGTGAACTTGGTGTTAAGTTCGCCACTCCTATTTTTGACGGAGCCACGATGGATAATCTGACCGAATGGACCAATAAGGCTGGCCTGCCACAATATGGTAAGACCCAGCTTTACGACGGCGGTACAGGAGAACCGTTTGACCAGTGTGCAACAGTGGGTGTCACCTATATGCTGAAACTGGGTCATATGGTAGAAGACAAGATGCATGCTCGTTCAATCGGTCCGTACTCTCTCATTACACAGCAGCCACTTGGTGGTAAAGCTCAGTTCGGTGGTCAGCGTTTCGGTGAAATGGAAGTCTGGGCTATTGAGGCATTCGGTGCTTCGCATGTGTTGCAGGAAATCCTGACAATTAAGAGTGATGATGTTACAGGCCGTTCAAAGGCTTATGAGGCTATTGTAAAAGGTGATCCGATGCCAACACCAGGCATCCCCGAATCTCTCAACGTGCTGTTGCACGAACTGCGAGGTTTGGGCTTGAGTATCAGTCTTGAATAATAACCACAAAATTCATTAAGCTATGCCGTTCAAAAAAGATACAAAGATAAAGACCAATTTCTCGAAAATCACCATCAGTCTGGCTTCGCCTGAAGAGATTCTGACGAACTCTAACGGTGAGGTCCTGAAACCTGAGACTATCAACTACCGTACATACAAGCCCGAACGTGACGGTTTGTTTTGTGAGCGCATTTTCGGTCCTGTCAAGGATTATGAGTGCCATTGCGGAAAGTACAAGAGAATCCGTTACAAAGGCATTGTCTGCGAGCGTTGCGGTGTTGAGGTTACAGAAAAGAAGGTACGCAGAGAGCGCATGGGCCATATTCAACTTGTGGTTCCGGTTGCGCATATTTGGTATTTCCGTTCACTTCCTAACAAGATAGGTTATCTGCTGGGTATTCCTACCAAGCAGCTTGACTCAATAATTTATTACGAGCGCTACATTGTTATCAATCCGGGCGTGTGGGCTGCCGAAAGTGCACTTGGAAGCAACAAGATGGATCTTCTGTCAGAAGAAGAGTATCTTGAAATTTTGGATAAGTTGCCAAAGGAGAACCAGATGCTCGATGATAACGATCCTGACAAATTTGTTGCCAAGATGGGTGCCGAGGCCATTTATGACCTGCTCTGCAATCTTGACCTCGACAAGCTGTCATACGAACTTCGTGCACGTGCCAGTCAGGAGAATCCGTCAGTACAGCGCAAGACCGAGGCTCTGAAGCGTCTGCAGGTTGTTGAGTCATTCCGTGCATCGCGCGAATTGAACTGTCCGGAATGGATGATTATGAAGGTCATTCCCGTTACTCCTCCGGAACTCCGTCCTTTGGTTCCATTGGATGGTGGCCGTTTTGCCACATCGGATCTCAACGATCTGTATCGCCGTGTAATTATACGTAACAACCGTCTGAAGAGGCTTATTGAAATCAAGGCACCTGAGGTTATTCTTCGCAATGAAAAGCGTATGCTTCAGGAGGCAGTTGATTCACTGTTTGACAACAGCCGCAAGTCAAGTGCAGTAAAGAGCGAAGCAAACCGTCCGCTCAAGTCACTGTCTGACTCACTCAAGGGTAAACAGGGACGTTTCCGTCAGAACCTTCTTGGTAAGCGTGTTGACTACTCTGCACGTTCAGTTATCGTTGTAGGTCCTGAACTGAAGATGGGTGAGTGCGGTCTGCCAAAACTTATGGCTGCCGAGTTGTACAAGCCGTTCATTATCCGCAAACTCATAGAGCGCGGTATCGTAAAGACAGTTAAGTCAGCAAAGAAGATAGTTGACCGCAAGGATCCTATTGTATGGGATATTCTGGAATATGTAATGAAGGGACATCCGGTTTTGTTGAACCGTGCTCCTACACTTCACCGTCTTGGTATCCAGGCATTCCAGCCCAAGATGATCGAAGGTAAGGCAATTCAGCTTCACCCGCTGGCATGTACCGCGTTCAACGCCGACTTTGACGGTGACCAGATGGCTGTCCACTTGCCTTTGAGCAATGAGGCTGTTCTGGAAGCGCAGATGCTAATGCTCCAGTCACACAATATCCTGAATCCTGCTAACGGAGCTCCTATTACCGTTCCTGCACAGGATATGGTACTTGGCCTTTATTATATCACCAAGTTGCGTCGTTCCATCAAGGACAAGGATGGCAACTTCATTGAAAAGGTCAATGGTGAGGGTCTGACATTCTACGGACCGGAGGAGGCTATGATTGCATACAATGAGGGTAAAGTTGACATTCACGCTGTAGTCAATGTTCTGGTCAAGGACGTTGACGAGAATGGTAACTACATCAATCACATAGTCGAAACTTCCGTAGGTCGTATCATCGTGAACGAGATTGTTCCTGATGAGGTAGGTTATATCAACTACATTATATCCAAGAAGACTCTTCGTGATCTGATTTCCGATGTAATCAAGAAGGTGGGTGTTGCACGCGCCTGCGAATTCCTTGACGGAATTAAGAACCTGGGTTACAAGATGGCCTTCAAGGGCGGTCTGTCATTCAACTTGAATGATATCATCATCCCGAAGGAGAAGGAGGAACTTGTACGCAAGGGTAACGAGGAGGTCGAAGGCATCCTGGCCGAATATAACATGGGTCTCATTACCGATAACGAACGTTACAACAAGGTTATCGATGTATGGACACACGTCAACGAAGATCTCTCAAAGGTTCTGATGAAGACCATTTCTTCCGACGACCAGGGCTTCAATTCGGTTTATATGATGCTTGATTCCGGTGCCCGTGGTTCTAAGGAGCAGATACGTCAGTTGTCCGGTATGCGTGGTCTGATGGCCAAGCCTCAGAAGGCCGGTGCTGAAGGCGCGCAGATTATTGAGAATCCAATTCTTTCGAACTTCAAGGAAGGTCTGTCTGTGCTGGAATACTTCATTTCAACACACGGTGCCCGTAAGGGTCTTGCTGATACCGCTTTGAAGACAGCCGATGCTGGTTATCTGACACGTCGTCTTGTTGACGTATCACATGATGTGATCATCACAGAAGAGGACTGCGGTACGTTGCGCGGACTTGTCTGCACTGCCCTTAAGGAGAACGAAGAGGTGGTCGCTTCACTGTATGATAGAATCCTGGGCCGTGTATCGGTTCACGATGTAATTCATCCTACAACCGGAGAACTGCTGGTTGCTGATGGTGAAATGATTACTGAAGAAATAGCCAAGAAGATAGACGAGTCACCTATTGAAAGCGTTGAAATCCGTTCAGTTCTCACTTGCGAGAGCAAGCATGGCGTATGCGCCAAGTGCTATGGTCGCAACTTGGCTACGAGCCGTCTTGTTGAGAAGGGTGAGGCAGTCGGCGTCATTGCCGCACAGTCTATCGGTGAGCCTGGTACTCAGCTGACACTGCGTACATTCCACGCCGGTGGTACTGCATCGAACATTGCAGCGAATTCACGTTTGACAGCCAAGTACGACTGTCGCATTGAATTTGAGGAACTGCGTACCGTTGATGCTGTCAAGAACGACGGTACCAAGGTTCAGGTTGTTGTAGGCCGTCTGGGTGAAGCCAAGTTTATTGATGAGAATACTGGCATTGCACTGTCCAACCATAATCTGCCTTATGGCTCGAATCTGTACATTAAGAATGGTGATGTTGTCAAGAAGGGTGATCTTATTGCCGATTGGGATCCGTTCAATGCTTTGATTATCACTGAAGTCGCCGGTAAGGTACGCTTGACTGATGTTGTTCTGAACGTAACGTACAAGGTTGAGTCAGATGAGTCCACAGGTCTTGAGGAGATAATTATTACCGAGACTAAGGATAGAACCAAGATTCCAAGTGCCGATATCATTGGTGCAAATGGTGAAGTTTTGCGTTCATACAACCTGCCTGTAGGAGGCCACGTTGTCATCAAGGATGGTCAGGAACTGGCTGCAGGTGACATTTTGGTCAAGATTCCGCGTGTTCAAGGTAAGGCCGGTGATATTACTGGTGGTCTGCCTCGTGTTACAGAGCTCTTCGAGGCCCGTAATCCGTCGAACCCGGCTGTCGTATCGGAAATTGACGGTACAGTTCACATGGGCAAAATCAAGCGCGGTAACCGTGAGATATCTGTTGTTTCACGCACCGATGACGAGCGCAAGTACCTTGTAGCCCTGTCAAAGCAGATTTTGGTACAGGAGGGTGACTTTGTACGTGCCGGTACTCCTTTGTCCGACGGTGCTGTGACTCCTACTGACATTCTGAATATCAAGGGTCCTACAGCCGTTCAGGAATACATTGTCAATGAGGTTCAGGACGTTTACCGCCTACAGGGTGTGAAGATCAACGATAAACACTTTGAGATTATTGTTCGTCAGATGATGCGTAAGGTCGAGATTGATGAACCGGGCGATACCCGTTTCCTGGCTCAACAGGTCGTTGACAAGTTGGAATTCATGGAAGAGAATGACCGCATTTGGGGCAAATTTGTCGTTACCGATCCAGGTGATAGTGAAAACCTGAGCGCAGGTCAGATGATTACCGCACGCAAGCTCCGCGATGAGAACTCACAGCTCAAACGTAAGGACTTGAAACTCGTTCAGGCAACAGAAGCGCGTCCTGCCACATCAACACAGATACTGCAGGGTATCACACGCGCCGCTTTGGCTACCCAGAGTTTCATGAGTGCCGCATCATTCCAGGAAACCACAAAGGTTCTGAACGAAGCTGCAATCAATGGTAAGAGCGATTATCTGCTTGGTATGAAGGAGAATGTTATCTGCGGTCATTTGATACCTGCAGGTACGGGTCTACGTGAGTTTGAGAAGCTTGTGGTCTATGAAAAGGAAGACTATGAACGTCTTCAGGCCAGTCGCATGGCAGGTATGCCTGTCATTGAGGACAAGGAGTGAAATTGATTAGACTTGATAATAGGAAAGGGGTGTCGGTATGATCGGCACCCCTTTCAATTTTCGATTCTGATTTTAGATTGAAGGAAGCGAGTTGCCCAGAATGTGTCTGTAAAGGTCAAGGGCAAAGACATCGGTCATGCCGCTTATGTAGTCAAGGACAGCCATGACTCGGACATATGGTGACTTGTCGTGTATTTCATATTGGCTGGAGACTCTGCTCATAAGTAGTTTGGAATATTCCTTTTCAGGGTGGAGTACAGCGTCAACGTTGAGTTCCAGAAGTGTGCTTATTATGCGGAAACCTGCCAGTTCAACATCGTTTACATATTTGGAATGATAGATGCGCTTTATTGACATATCATACAAATCATGGTATGCTTTGCTGAGCGGTTGGCTGATGTGGTCAATCAAACTGCCCTTGAATGTACCCTGCATGATTTCCGCTTCTCCGTTTATGAAGGCTTCCGTGCATTCGTCAATGAGTTTGCCAATGGCCTTGGAACGTAGGTATGCTATCTGTTCGTTAGCATCGTTGACTTCACTGAAAATGGCTTCAGCACGTGTTCTTCCTTCATAAGACAGGAACTCCATAAGGAAGTCTTTGGTTTCCCGTGTTGACAGAAGTTTCAGTTTGTGAGCATCTTCCATGTCCATTATCAAGTAGCATATGTCATCGGCGGCTTCAACAAGGTAAACCAACGGATGGCGTGAATAACGCAATGGTTCTCCTTCCGCGCTCAGACGTATCATGCCAAGTGAATCGGCTACTGTCCGAAAGGCTTTGGAATCGGACTCGAAGAATCCGAATTTATTGTGGCCTTCGGCATAGATTGACGAGTACGGGTATTTGGCTACGGTGGCAAGTGTGGAATATGTCATGGCAAAACCTCCGTCGCGTCGGCCGACGAACTTGTGGGTAAGCAGACGGAAAGCATTGGCGTTACCTTCAAAGTTAATGATATCGGTCCACCAAACAGGGTTGTTCTTGAGTATGTCGTGTATGTACTGTCCTTTGCCTTCGGTGAAGAAGGCCGATATTGCTTTTTCGCCCGAATGTCCGAATGGCGGGTTGCCCATGTCATGTGCCAGACAGGCTGCCGACACAATGTTGCCTATTTCGCTTACATAACTGTCTTGCAGCTCGGGGTGAATATGGGAAAGATGGCGTGCCACATTATTGCCCAAAGAACGCCCTACACAGGCTACTTCAAGACTGTGTGTAAGACGGTTGTGGACAAAGATGCTGCCGGGCAGGGGAAATACCTGCGTCTTGTTCTGAAGACGGCGGAACGGCGCGGAAAAGATAAGGCGGTCGTAGTCACGCAGAAAGACAGACCGGTCATCGTGACTTGTTGAAAACGTATCTTCCATGCCGAATCGTTTTCCTGACAAAAGTTTTTCCCACTCCATATTAGTACTTTTCTTAATCAAGCCAAAAGTAACCCTTTTTTCCATTTTTCTTGCTATTTTTGCCTATAACTTACGTATGAAAACCAGTATGAAAGTTGAAATCATAAATCGTTCACATCACCAGCTTCCGGCGTATGAAACGTTGCAGTCGGCAGGTATGGATTTAAGGGCTAACATTGGTGTTCCAGTTGTTATTAAACCCATGCAGCGCGCACTTATTCCAACCGGTCTCAGTATTGCTCTGCCGTGTGGTTATGAGGCTCAGGTCAGGCCGCGCAGCGGACTGGCTTTGAAAAAGGGTATCACGGTACTCAATTCACCTGGGACCATTGATGCAGACTATCGTGGCGAGATCGGCGTTATTCTGGTGAATCTGTCGGACCAGGATTTTCAGGTCAATGATGGTGACCGTATTGCGCAGATGGTGATTGCCCGTTATGAGCAGGTGGAATGGGAAACTGTCGGAGAACTGTCTGTCACAGAACGCGGTGAGGGCGGATTTGGACATAGCGGAATATAAAACCTGACATCTGTACTGAATGCGCAGGTTCTTTGTACTGATTGCTCTGGTCCTACTGCTGGTCTCATGCTCGAGTCTGAGACTGGGAAGGAAGTCTGTCTGCGATGAAAGATTGGAGGCATCGGTCGGCGCAGGGCAGGACTATGTGTTCAATAGGGCTGTCCGGAATATTTTGGAGGACAGGTTTGATGCTGCTATGGATTTGCTGCAGTATAGTATGGATATGGATACCGTTACCGCTGCAAATTGCTTTTATCTAGCGCAGTTGTACATGAGTTTCAGGGAAAGGAGCATTGCCAGAATGTATATGCCTTTGTGTGACAGCTTGCTGTCGGAATCCGTGAGATTGGAACCGGACAACTATTGGTACAGGCGTTTATATGCCTTGAATCTGTTGCGAATGAACCGCAAGCAGGATGCCGTGTTCCAATATGAGGAAATGTCACGCCGTTTTCCCGGTAATAGTGAAATCCTGTTGGATATGGCCAGCCTGTATGGTGAATTAGGACAGTTTGACAAAGAACTCAAAGCGTTGACTAGGTATGGACAACTGGAGGATGTTGTCGATGAACTGCGCATGCAGAGAGTGGCCTGTTACCTTGAAATGAATGAATTGGATTCCGCCTATCTGGAAACTGATGAACCGGAAGTCATACTTGATGCGTTGACTGATGAGGTATCAAAGATGCTTGATGCAATGAAGACCGATATGGATCGGATGCAGTGCCGATATATGATTGATATGGTGGCTGGATTTGCCGATGTCGCATTGAAATATGACAGCAGTCTCTTCCAGGCCTGGAAGAGCAAGGCCATTACCCAACTATGGCTTGGAACAGATGATAAGGCATTGGAAACGCTTGGTATGGGCATTGGGATGGTTGCCGATTCAGTCTCAAGATCCCAACTGTACGGCATGCGTGCTGACTGTTACACTTTGAAAGGCCGTGACAGAGCTATTATCTACGCCGATTATGATTCAGCATTGGTCTATAATCCTAATGATGTAATGGTCATGAACAATTATGCCTATTTCCTGAGTCTGGATGGTCGCGATTTGAAACGTGCATTGAAGATGAGTGCCATTACTATCGAAAAGGAACCTTTGAATGCCACTTTTCTGGATACTTATGCATGGATATTGTTTCGTATGGAGAGATACTCGCAGGCTCGTGAATATCTGGAAAAGGCATTGCAGTATATGGAAGAACCGAATCCCGATATGTATGAGCATTATGGTGATGTGATGTACAAATGCGGTGATATTGAGGCTGCGCTTGAGAACTGGCACATAGCTTTCCAATTGAATTCGGAATCGAAACTTCTGGAAAGTAAAATCAGGGAGAAACGGTACTTGGAAGAATGAAGAGAATAGCGGATTATTTGACCATTGTGGTGATTGCTATATTGCTCGTTGGGTGTTCCACCATCAGAAAGGGTACAGGACTGGTTCATCCCGATTCTGATGAGATGCTCGTTAGGCACTTGTCATCGGAAACTTCAGCGAAAGAACTGACTGCTAATGTCAGGTATGAGGTATCAGGCCATTCCTTTACCGGTCAGCTGCGTATGCGCCGGGGGCATTGCATACAGTTGTCTGCCGGATTGCTTGGCATTGAAGCCTTTAGGGTGGAATTTTTTCCGGACCATGTCATGATTATGGACCGCAGCAGTCGGCGCTATGTGGAATGTCACTATGCGGACCTTCCTCATCGTAACACGTTGGCTCTTGACTATAATATGGTTGAGGCTATTTTCTGGAACAGGCTCTTCTCTCCGCAATGTGATACTCAGGATAAAGTCGTATCGGCTCTCATAGCGGGCAGAAGGGATTCCGATGGTTCTGTTGAAATAAGCGACGTTACATGGGGGCATAAATTCAGGACCGATGCCGACGGTCATCTGACTGCGTTTTCAAAATCAGGGACAGGGTGGAGTTTTGACGTGTCTTACGACAATTTTGTTGGTGTCGGGCAGGGTTTTGAATTCCCGCTGCACATGATTTTTGAAGTTGAACTTCCGGGTGGAACAGTATCAGATTTGAAACTGGAAATGAAACTGTCCGGCATGTCATCGGCTCAAGGCAATTGGAAGGATGAAACACTCCCTACGACAAGGATGAAGCCAGTAGAATTGGACGATATTATTGAACTGCTTGAAGCATTCGGATTATGAGAAGATTTATACTTTCAATAATGGCCATTATGGTTTGTCTGTCGGGTTGGGGGCAGTCGAGCCTTGACAAGATGCGCAACCAGCGTCAGGAACTGGAAAAACAGATTGCCAACCAGGAAAAGATTCTGACCAGTACTGAAAAGAACATAAGCAGCCAGGTGTCGAATCTGAACATCATAAACGCCAGACTTCAAGAAAGGTCACGCCTGTTAAAGAACACTCAGAGTCAGATTCGGGAACTTACGTCGCAGGAAAGTGCATTGAACAAACAGATAAGACAGCTTGAAAAGGAATACAAGTCATGTTGTGACAATTATGAGAAGGCATGCATTTTCTTCCAGACACAGCATCGCGAGATGAATGCATTGACTTTCCTGCTCGAAGCGGAGTCGTTCAGACAGCTTACCCGTAGAATCCGGTACCTGAATGAATATTCAGGTTCACTTGAGAACCTTGGCCGACAGTTGACGGAACGCAAGAATGCACTCGAAAAGAAACGTCAGGAGATTGCTGCTTTGAGAAAGGAGAAGGAGAAGGTGGAAAACGACGAACAGAAGCAGAAGGCTGACATTGAACGTGAGCAGAAACAGCAGCAGAAAGTTGTTGATAGTCTGAAGAGCAAGCGTTCCCAGCTCAAGAAGGAAATAACTGCCCAGCAGAAGAAAATGGACCAGCTGTCCAAGGAAATTGACCGTCAGATTCAAATGGCATTGAAGGATAATACTTCATCAGGTCAGACAAAACGCAAGATGACGGCCGAGGACTTTGCCCTTTCGGGCAGTTTTGAGAGTAATAAGGGCAAACTTCCAATGCCAATTGACGGGGCCTTTCTGGTTGTCGGTAAATATGGCATCAGCCAGGTTGCCGGTCAGAAGGATGTGAAGCAGAACAATCTTGGTATTGATATTCAGGGAGAGAAGGGAGCAAAGGCTCTGTGTATATTTGAGGGCGAGGTTTCAAGTGTGTTCCAACATGGTAAAGGTCAGATTGGCGTATTGGTGCGTCATGGCAGCTATATATCGGTCTATTGCAATCTTTATGATTCAAAACTCAAGAAGGGTGATAAGGTTAAGGCCGGCAGCGTAATCGGTACCATCCAGACATCGGAAAACGGAAGCCCGATTCTTCATTTTCAATTGCACAAGGAGAGTACACGACTCAATCCTGAGCAGTGGATCAAACGCTGATGTACTGACAATTGCAAATATTTTGCTACCTTTGCACCACTTTTGCGAAATACAGGAAAACAATGATAACTGCCGACCAACTGAAAGATGTGCTTGACCGCACAGAAGCCCTGAAAAGGTATTTGAACATTGATTCAAAACTTATTCAGGTTGAAGAGGAACAGCTTAGAACGCAAGCTCCAGGATTCTGGGATGACCCCAAGAAGGCCGAAATCCAGATGAAGAAGGTTAAGGACCTGCAAGCGTGGATTGACGGATACAAGCAGGTGAAAGGCTATGCTGACGAACTTCAACTGGCTATGGATTTCTTCAAGGAGGAATTGGTTACAGAGCAGGACATAGATGACAATTACGCCAGGGCTATCCAGGCAATTGAGTCGCTGGAACTCAAGAATATGCTGCGCGAGGAGGCCGATGAGATGGACTGTGTACTTAAAATCAATTCGGGCGCAGGCGGGACGGAAAGTCAGGACTGGGCTCAGATGCTTATGCGTATGTATATGCGTTGGGGCGAGGAAAATAATTATAAGGTTACTGTTGCCGATTTGCAGGAGGGCGATGAAGCCGGCATCAAGCAGGTGACCATGGAAATTGAGGGCCCTTTCGCATACGGATATCTGAAGGGCGAGAATGGCGTTCATCGGCTCGTCCGTGTATCACCGTACAATGCACAGGGCAAGAGAATGACTTCTTTCGCCAGTGTCTTTGTCACTCCGCTTGTCGATGATACCATTGAAGTTGCAATCAATCCGGCTCTTATGAGTTGGGATACGTTTCGTAGCGGTGGCGCAGGCGGTCAGAACGTGAACAAGGTGGAGTCAGGTGTACGTCTGAGGTATCAGTTTAAGGACCCATATACTGGTGTTGAAGAGGAGATTCTCATTGAAAACACCGAGACCCGTGACCAGCCAAAGAACAAGGAGCGTGCATTACAGCATTTGCGTTCAATACTTTATGATAAGGAACTGCAGCACCGTATGGCTGAACAGAACAAGATTGAGGCAGGAAAGAAAAAGATTGAGTGGGGGTCGCAAATACGTTCATATGTGTTTGATGACCGTCGTGTGAAGGACCATCGTACCGGTTTCCAGACCAGCGACGTGAATGGAGTAATGGACGGACATATAGATGGTTTCATCAAGGCATATCTTATGTCATTTGCTGAATCGCAGGAGCAGTCTGCATTTTGATAATCAACAGATTTTGAATTATGGCACTGGAAATTGAACGCAAGTTCCTGGTGGAAGGCAATGGATACATCAATCAGGCATTCCGTCATTATGATATTGTTCAAGGATATATTGCCCATGAGAATGGTCGCTCTGTAAGGGTGCGCATTACCGATTCCGAGGCAATACTGACAATCAAGGGCCCATCCGATGAAAAAGGTATGACACGCTATGAATGGAATCACCCTATTCCCTTGCAGGAGGCTCATGAATTGTTCGAATTGCACCAGCGTGGAACCATTGAAAAACGAAGGTATCTGGTGCATAGTGGTCCTCATGTGTTTGAAGTGGATGAATTCCATGGCGAGAACGAGGGCTTGGTTATGGCCGAGGTTGAACTTGGAAGTGAAACCGAGGCTTTTGAAAAGCCATCGTTCATTGGGAAGGAGGTAACCGGCGATAACAGGTACTACAACGCGTACCTTGCTGTCCATCCTTACAGGGATTGGGATGAAGCCAGGTAGTCAGCGTTTGTTCATCCAAACGGCTGGTCTGAGGACAAAGTATCCTGCAAGTGCTCCAGCCAGAACTCCGATACTGTTTGCAAGAAAATCTAACCAGTCACCTTCGCGGTGTTCCGTAAGCGTCATTTGGGCAATTTCCATCGCACCCCCATATAGAATGGGGGCTAGAATAGCAAATAGTACCAGTTTCTTCCAGTTCAGTCTGTCATGATACTTCAGGTATTCCAGCCATATTACGACTGACAGTCCGAAGTACATGCATATGTGGGCAACCTTGTCGATTCCTGTTATTGTGTCAAGATTCGTGTTTGGGGGAGTTCCAAGTGACAGCCAACCGATAATAAGCAGGATGGCGATGGCCAAAGGATAGGTTCTAAGTGCTTTCATACAGCAAATATAAAATTTAATACCATATGCAATGTCAAAAGACCTTTTCTATTTCAACAGACAGGACAGAATAGCAACAATAGTGCTTCTTGCAATTATTGTTGCTATTATGACGGTGCGGATGAATATGCCAGCACCCGCACGGGACAGCAGTGCTGTCATTGTTGATTCTATTCGTCTGTCATGGACATACACCGCCCGTGATACTGTGGTACGTCGTAATAGGACGTCTGTCAATGGTAAAAGGCAGCCGGTCATGTATAATGACAGAAAAGGAACGGCATCGGTTATTGTGACCGATACTGTCCATGATTCGGTTCGCGTTCCACGTTTCCGAGTGAAGACCCGACCTGTGGGGAGAATTGATCTGAATGCGGCCGATTCGCTGCAACTAACAGGACTGCCGGGCATTGGAGCTTGGACGGCGCAGAAGATAATGCGTTACCGCGATGACTTGGGCGGGTTTGTAAGTGAAGAACAGCTGCTTGAAATCGAGGGACTGCCTGATTCACTCCTTCAATGGTTCATTGTCACCGATACTGTGCCTGTGGTGCGTATCAGGGTTAATATGTCCAGTGTGTCGGAACTGCGACGGCATCCATATTTGAATTTCTATCAGGCACGTGCCATTGTAGAGTTGAGACGTGACAGAGGTAAAGTACAAGGCCCCGGGCAGCTTTCACTGCTTGAGGAATTCACTGAACGGGACCTTGAAAGACTTGAACCGTATCTTGACTACGAATAGGCTCAATAGTTGGCTATGGCCTTGATCTTCATGGGAATTTCGGTGTTGTCCATCTGTCCTGTGAACTGCTCGGCGCCTGCACCGATAGCATAAACCGGAACGTATCCGCCGGAATGGCTGCCGGTGCCCCAGCTTATCTGGGCTATTTCGCTCATTATGCGGCTGGCTTCATCGGTCATCTTGTCAACCTTGTAGTACTCCTCTTCCTTGAGTTCCTGCGGTCCCATTCCAAAGGTCTCGACGTATGACTGGAGCAGCTTGTCGTTCTGCTTGCTTGAAATGCGAACCTTGTCCCAGAAGCCGTAGTTGGTCTTGAGCAATTCCTGAATGTCATCCCAGGTAGGAATCTCACCTGTCTCGCGTCCCTTCTTCTCAATGAGTGCGCTCAGTTCGCCCTCGCTCATAATCTGGTTCTCAAGTACCTTTGCGTTCAGGCGGTAGTTGCCGTTGCTGAGGCCCATGGCGCCTGTCTCGTGGTCGGCGGTGACAACGATAAGGGTCTCGTCCTTGTGCTTCAGATAGAATTCGTATGCAATTTTAATTGCATTGTCAAAGTCAATTACTTCCTTGACAGCGGTGGCGGCATCGTTGCCGTGACATGCCTGGTCAATCTTGCCGCCTTCCATCATCATGAAGAATCCCTTCTTAGGCTCCTTCATCATAAAATCAATGGCGGCTTCAGTAATCTGTTCAAGTCCGAGCTGACTGTCGTCACGGCGGTCAATGGCAAACTTGCAGTAATGGTCTTCGGCAGGGTTGGTGTCAAACAGGATGACTTTGTCATTCGCTTTGCCTCCGTTCTCATACTCGGCATAGCCGTGCAGAATGGTGTATCCTGCCTTTTCTGCCTGAACGTAGTTGCCTTCATCGGAATTGTCCTTGGTATATGGTGTATGGAAATCGGCACCGCCAAAGAACTCGAAGCCGGACTGTGAAAGTTCGATGCCTATTTCGTGGTAGTTGTCACGGCTGGCCTGGTGAGCGTAGAACACGCCGGGAGTGGCGTGGTCGATGCAGACGGTAGTGCCTATGGCAACGCGGATGCCTTTCCTGTGTGCCATTTCAGCTATTGATTCGCACGGGGTTTTGCGGTCGGGAAGTACGCCAAGCACATTGTTGTTGGTCTTCTGGCCCGATGCGAGCGCTGTGCCGGCTGCGGAACTGTCTGTGACATAGTTGTTGGCCGAATGCGTGATTACCATGCCACCGTATGGGAACTGAGTGAAACACAGAGGCTTCCAGCCAAGTGTTCCTTCAATGTCGGAAAGGTAGTACTGTGTGGCCATGACCTGGTTGACGCCCATGCCGTCGCCAATAAAGTAGAAAACATACTTCGGTGCTTTCTTTGCGCTGGCTGTAAAAGCAATAATCAATGCTGTAACCAGCAACATGATTTTTTTTCTCATAATGTAATATCAGTAGTGTTATTCTTCTTCAATTATTTGAGTCGATATAATCCTTATATCTTTAATGGGACGGTCGTTGACATCGGTCATTGCGCGTTCAATCTTTTCAACAACCGACATGCCTTCGGTAACCTGCCCGAATACCGTGTAGTCACCGTCAAGTTCAGGTAATCCGCCGACGCTTATGTATGCATCCATTTGGGCTTGGCAGAATTTGATCGGTCCGTTCCCGGAAATGATGGAATCGGCCTTTGCAGCCAGAGCCTTGCGAAGATTGTATTTCCCGTCCTCGTCATTTCTGACTTCCATTGCAAAAACACTGTCTGAGTACTGTGTCCACAGGCGCGTGAACAGTTTCTGTCTCTGTTTTTCGTTTAACTCGTCTTCAAGCGCGTGCAGTTGGTACGCACGATACCTTCTTCCTGTCACAATATAGAACTGCGAACCGGAAGATAATAGTTCCGGGTTTGCATCATCGGGCTTGCGTGCGGCGCAAAGAGCTCCACGGCGGTGAAAGAACTCTGACGGATCCAATTCGGGACGGATGGTATAGCCCGGTCCGCCCTGGCCGAGAGGAGCGAAGCGTTCGGCAGTGCGTGAATCAGGGTCACCTGCCTGAACCATGAAGTCCCTGATAACTCTATGGAAAAGAAGACTGTCGTAATAGTGTTCCTGAACCAGTCTGATGAAATTGTCGCGATGTAACGGCGTGCCGTTGAAAAGCTTGAGCCTTATGTCACCGATTGTGGTTCTTATCAGTACTTTGACCTCGGGCTCGCTGTCCTGCTGGGCCTGGCAGTCATTTGCATTTAACGATGTAAACGCAAGTAATGCACAAAATAATACAGGTCTTATTCTCATATCCGATTCCTATTTGCAATAAGACAACAGCAAAGATAAACTAAATGCCAATAATAAGATGCTATGGGTTTGCAAATAGATTAAAAAATGGCGAAATTTGCAGACTTGAAACTTATAACCGATATGGAAAAAAGACTGTTGCTTGGCGATGAAGCCATTGCCCGTGGGGCTGTCGATGCCGGGTTGAGCGGTGTATATGCTTATCCCGGTACCCCATCGACTGAAATCACTGAATACATACAGGACTACTGCCGTCTGGAAGGCAAGAGTCTGCACAACCGTTGGTGCACCAACGAAAAGACTGCCATGGAGGCCGCATTGGGTATGTCTTTTGCCGGAAAACGTGCTCTTGTGTGCATGAAGCATGTTGGCATGAACGTTGCCGCAGACCCATTCATCAATTCGTCAATTACAGGCGTGAACGGCGGTCTGGTGGTTCTTGTGGCCGATGACCCTTCAATGCATTCGTCACAGGACGAGCAGGACACCCGCTTCTACGGCAAGTTTGCCCTCATTCCTGTTCTTGAGCCGTCAAGCCAGCAGGAAGCGTACAATATGATGGCCTACGCGTATGACCTTTCCGAAAGTCTCAAACTTCCGGTACTTATGCGTACCGTCACACGTCTGGCACATTCGCGCGGAGTTGTTGAAATACATGAGACCCGTGCCGAGAACAAGTTGAATCCGGTAGGGGGAAGCCGCGACTGGGTGCTTCTGCCGGCTATAGCCAAGCGCCGTTACGCTTCTCTCCTGGAGCGTCAGCCCGAAATCCAGCGTCTTGCCGTTGAGTCTCCGTTTAACAGTTACAATGCGGAGGCCCGTCGTTTTGAAATGGGAATCATTGCCTGCGGCAATACATTCAACTATGTGAACGAATGCTATCCTGAGGGTGTTCCTTGCCCGATACTCAAGATTTCGCAGTATCCCATACCGGTTGAGACAATACACACACTTGCAGAACAGTGCGACAGCATAATGGTATTTGAGGATGGACAGCCTTTTGTTGAAGAGCAGGTGAAGGGTGTCCTGAAATCGGCCTGCATAATCAGGGGCCGTCTTTCCGGAGACCTGCCACGTCAGGGCGAACTGAATCCCGATATTGTCAAGGCGGCTCTGGGCATGGCAGTCCTGCCTCATCCCGAAGTTGCTGTCAACGTGGTGGCCCGTCCGCCTGCCCTGTGTCAGGGCTGCGGCCATCGCAGCGTCTATGAGGCAATCAACACTGTACTCAAGGATTACAAGGATGCAAAGGTATTCGGCGACATAGGGTGCTACACCCTTGGTGCGCTGCCTCCATTCCAGGCTCTGGACAGCACCGTTGACATGGGTGCCAGCATTACCATGGCAAAGGGTGCAAGCGATGCGGGTGTCTTCCCGGCAGTTGCTATTATCGGCGACAGCACTTTCACCCATTCCGGTATGACAGGCCTGCTGGATGCCGTCAATGAAAATGCCCCCATCACAGTAATCATAAGCGACAACCTGACTACCGGTATGACCGGCGGACAGGATTCTGCCGGAACGAACAAGTTCGAGGCCATTTGCCGCGGTCTCGGCGTCAGTGACGAACACCTCAAGGTTGTTGTTCCGCTGCCGCAGAACATGGAAGAGATTACACGCATTCTCCGCGAGGAGATTGAATACCGTGGATTGTCGGTCATCATTCCCCGTCGTGAATGCATTCAGACTCTGAAGCGCCATGCCAAGGCACGCGCAGCTCAGAAGGATTCGGAACAGAAGGCTTGAACCAATAAAGAAAAAATGAGATGAAAACTGATATAATTCTTGCAGGTGTTGGCGGACAGGGAATCCTGTCTATTGCCACCGTAATAGGACAGGCCGCTCTCAAGGAGGACCTTTACATCAAACAGGCTGAGGTCCACGGAATGAGCCAGCGCGGAGGTGACGTCCAGTCTAATCTGCGTCTTTCTGACAGACCCATCAGCAGCGATCTGATTGCACTTGGACAGGCTGATATAATAATCGCCATGGAACCGATGGAGGCTCTGCGCTACCGTCATTACCTTTCACCGGAAGGCTGGATAATCACCACGTCAAATGCATTCGTGAACATAGGCAACTATCCCGACCTGCAGGACGTACTTGCCGAACTGCGCGAAATGAAGAACGTCATCATGTTTGATGGAGAGAAACTTGCTCAGGAGAACGGTGTCTCAAGATCAGTGAACATGATTCTTCTGGGAGCCGCATCAAAGGCTTTAGGCTCAATAAGTTTTGAAAAGCTGCAGGACAGCGTGCGCACCATTTTCGGCCGTAAGGGTGAAAAGGTGGTCGAAGACAACCTTAAGGCTCTTGATCTGGGCCGTCAGTGCGAATAATTGACATTCAGTTGACAGCATCATGGAGACAATAATCCCGAAGAACGTCATTGACGATTATCTGGAGAAGATAGAAATAACTGATCTCAACAAGGCATCGATACGTCAAGTGCTTGCCTGTGAGATGAATGCCGAACAGGTTACCGGTCAGAAGTTCATTCACTTTGAAATGGGTGTTCCCGGCATACCTCCGTCGCAGATTGGTATCAATGCCCAGAAAGAGGCTCTCGATAGTGGCGTTGCATCAAAATACCCGAATATTGAGGGAATTCCGGAATTGAAGGAGCAGGCAGCCCGTTTTGTCAAGGCTTTCATCAACACCGACATAGAAAGAAATCACTGCCATCCTACATGCGGTGCCATGCAGGGAACGTTCGCTGCATTCCTGACCTGTTCACAGGCTGTTCCCGGGAAAGATACCATTCTGTATATCGACCCCGGATTCCCTGTTCAGAAAATGCAGGCCAACGTGCTCGGGCTCAAAATGGCATCGTTTGATGTTGCAGACTTCCGTGCAGAGAAACTCGGTCCCAAGCTTGAAAGCTATCTGAGCAAAGGCAACATATGCTGCATGATATATTCCAACCCGAACAATCCAAGCTGGATGTGTCTTACCGACAGCGAGCTGCAGACCATCGGCACTCTGGCAACGAAGTACGATACTGTTGTCATTGAGGACCTTGCATATCTTACCATGGATTTCCGTCGTGAAGGTCTTGGCATTCCGTTCCAACCGCCATATCAGGTAAGCGTATCACACTACACCGACAATTACATAATGATGCTCAGCGGCAGCAAGATATTCTCGTACGCCGGCGAGCGTATAGCTGTGGCCTGCATATCGGACAAGCTGTATGAACGCAGGTTCGATGCATTGCAGGAGCGTTATGCCATTTCACGTTTCGGTGCTGTCTATGCATACGATATGCTTTATGCCATGTCATCTGGTGTCGCTCACTCTGTGCAGTACGCAATGGCTGCCATGCTAAAGGCTGCATGTGACGGCATATATGACTTCCGCAAGGACATAAGCGAGTATGCCCGCCGTACCAAACTTGTCAAGCAGTCACTGCTCAGAAACGGTTTCCATATAAGCTATGATACAGATCTTGGTGAGCTGGTAAGTGACGGTTTCTTCTTTACCTTCGGCTACAGGGATGCCGACGGCAACGATATGGAGGGCGGTCAGCTTCTTCACGAGCTGCTGTACTACGGCATAAGCGGCATTGTACTGTCATCGACCGGAAGCAACCGTCAAGGATTGCGCGGTACGTCTTCGAATATAACCGACGATCAGTTGCCGATTCTGGAAGAACGTCTGCGACTGTTCAACCTGGCACACAGTAAGTAGAAATCCTGACAGACAGTCAGTCCAAGGTCAGAGTCCTGTCTGCGTACATTGCAATATTACTGCGGTGGGAGACAAACAGGATTGTCTTCTTGCCGCGGTAATTTTTTGAGAGTCTTTCCAGAAAGATGCTTTCGGTTTCTGCGTCAAGGGCTGATGTGGCTTCGTCAAGTATCAGCACTGTGCCACTATGGAGCAATGCGCGAGCTATTGTAATTCTCTGTGCCTGTCCGCGGCTGATGCCGGAACCGCCTTCTCCGCATGGTGTATCAAGTCCGTTCGGTAGTGCAAACACAAAGTCTGCGGCTGCCGTATGCAGGGCATTATGCAGCATTTCATCGGTTGCATAAGGTGCTGTAAGAAGAAGGTTCTCCCTTATTGTTCCGCTTAGAAGATTATTATCCTGGGGAACATACATGAAGTTGCTCATTGCCAGCGGAACCTCTTTACCTCTCGACAATCTGAAGCATACCGTTCCGGACTGAGGTGCAAGAAGTCCCATGGCAAGACGTACCAAAGTACTCTTTCCACGGCCTGTCTGTCCGATTATCACTGTAAGACTGCCTGATGGAAAATTGTGACAGAAATCCTCAAGTATCGGTTTCTCAATATCGGAATAGGCAAAAGTGACATTTTTAAAAACGATTTCTGGTGCCTCTTCAAGTTTTTCTCCTTTTGACCAGTCAGCTTCAGGCAGTTCATTGAGTTCTGCAAGCCTTTCTTCTGAACTCAAAGATTGGATAAATGCGGGAATATGTCGTGCAAGATTTGAAAGTGGCATCTGAACCTGTCCTACAAGTTGCAGGAATGCAGTCATCATACCGTATGTTACAGTGCCTCCCCGTATGCCGAATATTCCCCAGAGGAATGCAGCAGTGTAGCCAGCCATCATACCGAAGCCCATAAAACCATGTGCAATGGAGTTGTAGTTGAGTCGTCTTATGTATAAGCGTTTCAGACTATCCTGTATCTTACGAAATTTGTCAAGCACGTTGTCTATGCCGATTTGTGACAGTACAATGGCGCGGTTTTGAAGATTGTCCTGAATATGACGCTGACTGTCGCTGTCAAGTGTTCTGATTTCAGATGTTATGAGCCGTTGTGTGCGGAAAAACATTCTTGAGCCAACCAGTCCGACTGCCATGAGCACAATAAGTAGCCCAAGCAATCCGGGTGCCATCAACATAAGAAAAACCGATGCCGCTGCGAGCTGGCAGAGCGTAATGGTAATGTCGGGTATTCTGACACATACAAGATCTACAAGTACCCGGATATCTTCGTATATTCTGTTTACGGCATCGGCACTGTGATACTGCTCGCGTCCATTCCAACGGCTGTGCAGAAGGTGCGAAAAGGTTTCGCAGCGTAGGGCGTTCTGGGCAACGATGACTGTGCGGTTTTCCCAATATGATGCAAAGACATTTGTTGCAATACGTAAAAGTATAATACCTGCAAACAGCCAGATGCAATTTTTAAGAACACCATCGGTTTCATTGGTAACTATGTCGATAAGTCGTTTGCTGAGCCATACGAATACCATGGAAGCGGTCACACGCAATATGCCTGTCAGGATGCTGACAAGAACACGCCACCTGAACGGCTTGTAGAGTGTATATATACCTTTAAGACTGCTTCTGAATATTTTCATTCGCTTACAATTCCTATTTCAATCCATGAACGGGCAATATTGCCGGCATCGGTCATGGCCGTCTGTTCGTCAACTTCATATTCGCTTCTCAGAAGTTCCTTCAGGGTATGCACCGAGAATTCTTCGTTACCCACGGACTTCCATAAAAAGGCGGCACTGGAATTGAGCACTATCATTTTATTGAAATTTACTGGTGATCCGTTCTCCGGCAGTATGATGTTTTCTCTACCGAGACTGCGCATCTTGAATCCTTCTACTTTCTTCATTTTTTCATTTTTAAGATGGTCCTTCTGTAAACGGCAAGCATGCAACGTCGGGGAAATACCCCGATAGCTCTCCAAAAACGCGCCTTTCCGGGTTTCTTCTCCCGCCCTGACGGGGTTATTATTTCTGTCACAATGCCTATTATATTTTCCGGACGGCATGTTTCTGTCACTTTGATATTTCCGTCCCCTCTCAGTACAAGACGGTCTGTTCCTTTATATATGACACGGTGAAGCACGAATTTTCCCTTGTCTGTTTCTGCCAGTATGATATCTCCTTTTCGGACTGTTTCGAACGATATCTTTTTCAGCCTTACGCTGTCTTTTCCACCTATTATGTACGGAAGCATGCTGTTACCCTTCGTCATTAGTGTAACTTCGCTGCCCATGTCAATAATCCGGCGGATCTCCGGAATGAGAATATCGTTCGGAATAGTTATCTGCATACTGCTTTTCTGCATGTTTCGGCCGCCTCTCTGTCTGGCCTGCAATCCAGATAATGGAACGGAACTGCTGTTGCAATTCTTTCAAGCGTCGGATGTGTGAGGTCTGCGAATCTTGTATTTCCTTTTAATCCGGAACTTGAAGAATATAGCGTAGCATATGCCTCAAGCAAGTTCATGGCAGTTGCCTTGTTCTCTTTACTCTGTCTTATCCTTACAAAAGCACCTGCCGGTGCCGATACATTGCGATAACATGGGGTCTTCCCGCTCCATGGCGAACCGTATGCCATTACGGTGCCGTCGTCTAGAATTCTAACTATAGGATTATCATCGTTCATCAGTTCGGTTCCGGGGATGTTTTCCAGCCATTGTCTGCTATGGGTGCTTTTGCCTGTACCGCTTTCTCCAAGGAAAAGGTATGCGTGTCCGTCATTGCTGACGACCGAGGCGTGGATTTCAAGAGTATTGTACGGACAGCTGGCAAACGAATAGAGAAGCATAAGCGCATTGTTCATCAATGGTATGATAGCTGAACTGTCAGTGGTATGCGGGTAAAATCGTGCGTGCGAGAAATGGTCCGATGTTAGCATTTCCGCATAATGCCCGGAAGGCATTGTGAATTCAAAAAGCCATCCGGATTCCGCTTCGTAGAGATTAATTGTTGTAAAGCCGTCTTGGGGTTCTGATATAAATATCGGTTTTTTCTCCACGTGTGGTATTCCATCGGTCAATTCGAACTCAAAAAGTTCTTTTTTGTCTGGAGTTTCCGCTATTGAACCGACTGTGGATTCCGGTTTGACTTCAAACGGGTCATATTGTCCCAATCTTTTCCAAAGGGTACCGTCTTTCGGAAGTCTTATCCGGAAAAGATGTCCTGCCACACAATACAGGCGCGATGAATAGTCGTAATCACTCATATTCTGCATTATATGCAAAGTTAGATGCTTTTTCTTCAATTATGCAGTCGCGTCAAAAAAAGATTGATAGGAAAATGCGCATAATGATGCCCCCGGGTCGTGGGGTCCGGGGGCATTTGAAATTGGTGTGTTGATAATGATGGATTAGATGTCTTTTTCTTCAAGAGCGTCAGTAGCGCGAACGGTCACAGTGCGCTCGTAGCTCTGGAACATGCTTTCTACGCTCTTCTCATTCTTAACCTTGGTGAATGCGCTTACAATTGGAACAATGACGAGTCCTGCAACCATCGCAAGTACACCAGCGTTGATTGGTGATGAGAAGTACGGGCTGATAAATGTGGTCTTTGTGAAGGTTCCGTACATACAGCCGCACATAATCAGTACACCGGCAACGAAACTTGCCCAGACCGAAGCCGCAGTGGTGCGCTTCCAGAATAGGCCGTACAGGAACGGAGCCAGAAATGCACCGGCAAGAGCGCCCCATGAAATACCCATGAGCTGTGCAATGAATGTGACTGAGCTCTTGGCCTGTACAATTGCAATGAATGATGAGACTGCAATGAAGAACAGTACTAGCAGCCTGATGGAAAGCAGCTGTGCCTTCTCGCTCATGCTCCTGCCTGACGTTTCAGCTGCGGGCTTGATGATGTCAAGTGTGAGTGTTGATCCCGATGTGAGTACCAGCGATGACAGCGTTGACATTGAAGCTGAAAGCACCAGAATGATTACTATACCTATCATGGCATCGGGCAGGTCGGAAAGCATGGCCGGAACAATGCTGTCGAATACCGGTGTGCCGTTTGCAGCGTAGTCAATCCTGTCGGCGAACAGACGTCCGAAACCGCCCAAAAAGTAGCAGCCGCCGGCAACTATTATGGCGAAGAAGGTTGAAATGGCAGTACCCTTGCGTATTGCGGCTTCGTCACGGATTGCATAGAACTTGCCGACCATCTGTGGCAGACCCCATGTGCCGAGTGATGTGAGCAGCACGACACCGAGCAGCCATACGGGCTGCGGTCCGAGGAATGAAACGAACGCACCGTTCAGTTCGGTATTGGTTTCGCACGGAATCTTTGAGAGTTCCGCTACTGCTGCGTTGAAACCGCCATGACCGTTCAGTACGGCTGCAATGACGGCAACAATGCCGACCAACATAATCATACCTTGTATGAAGTCGTTGACAGCAGTGGCCATATAGCCTCCCACAAGAACGTAGATGGCGGTCAGTACGGCCATTCCGAGAACGCACCATGTGTAGTCAACGCCGAATGCCATTCCGAACAGACGCGACAGACCATTGTAGAGTGATGCGGTGTAGGGAATAAGGAATATGAACACTATGACCGATGCGGCAACCTTCAGGGCAGTGGAGTTGAATCTTTGGCCGAAGAAGTCAGGCATGGTGGCACTCTTTAGGTACTGGGTCATAAGTCTGGTCCTGCGTCCCAATACTCTCCATGCCAGCAGGGAACCCAGAAGTGCATTGCCGATTCCTATCCATGTGGAGGCCATACCGTACTTCCAGCCGAACTGGCCGGCATAGCCTACAAAGATAACGGCCGAAAAGTATGATGTACCGAAGGCGAATGCCGTGAGCCATGAACCCACGTTTCTTCCGCCCAGAACGAATCCCTGAACGTTTGTCGCACTTTTGCGGCAGACAATGCCTACGCCAATCATTATGGCGAAAAACAGAATCAGTAAAGTGATTTTCAGAATCATGGTTGTAAACTGTATTGTTGTTGATTTAAAGTGAAATCATTATTCCCAACCCTGGATGAGTTCCAGACCGCTCTGCTCGCAGACCTTTTCTGCCTGTTCAAGGTTGTCAGTCCTGATAATGAGCACCAGTTTGCCGTCTTTCTGGAATGTGTACAAGTAGCTTATATTCACACCGCCTTTTGTGAGTTTGTCAACGGCGTTGGTGAACGATGCGGTGTCTGATTCCACGCCAATGGCCATAATCTCGTTCATACTAACCAGGATGCCTTTGGCTGCAAGCAGTTCCTGTGCTTTGGCCTGGTTTGAAGTAATGAGACGCAGAATGCCGAAGTCATTGGTATCGGCCACCGCTGCAGCCTGAATCTCTATGTTCTCTGCCTTGAGGGCGTCAAGAATCTCGACCAGACGGCCGGCCTTGTTCTCAAGGAATATTGAAAGTTGTTTGATAGTCTTCATAGTGATGTTTCCAATATGGTCAATTAATGGTTCTGACGCAGGTCAACTACGCG
Organism: Bacteroidaceae bacterium; assembly: GCA_045617485.1. Classification (GTDB taxonomy): domain Bacteria; phylum Bacteroidota; class Bacteroidia; order Bacteroidales; family Bacteroidaceae; genus Colenecus. Next base: position 28,446 of record JAZLIR010000035.1, on the reverse strand, counting down.
CTTGGCCTTGCCGTCCGACTGCGGGATTACGCCTTTGCCTACAAGCTGAACCTTTGGAGTGAGTAGAATCTCGTCCTTGAGACGACGTGTAATTTCCTTTGTCAGGTTCTGGAGCATTGCGAAATCGTCAGTGGCCTCCTTTAACTCGGCCTGAATGGTCATTTCATCATTGTCGCCAATGGTTTCAATGGTAATAAGGTAATCGCTGGCCAGTTCGGGGAACTGCATGAGAATCTTCTCAATCTGAATGGGGTAGGTGTTCACGCCCTTGATGATCATCATGTCGTCGCTGCGGCCCTGGAAACGTGCCAGACGCTTGTGTGTGCGTCCGCATGGGCAGTCGCCGGGAAGAATGCGGGTAAGGTCGCGCGTGCGGTAGCGGAACAGAGGCATGGCTTCGCGGTTCAGTGTAGTAAGAACTAGTTCGCCCATCTCGCCCTCGGGTACAGGCTCCAGTGTTTCCGGATCAAGAATTTCAACAATGTAGTTGTCTTCCCAGATGTGCATGCCGTTCTGTTCCTGGCATTCAATGGCTACACCGGGCCCGCACATTTCGCTCATTCCGAAGTTGTTGTATGCCTTGGCGCCCCATATTTCCTCAATGCGCTTGCGCTGTGCCTCGGAGTGGGGCTCCGCACCTATGATAAGGGTTCTGACGGTGGTGTCACGCGGGTTGATGCCTTCCTCTTCAAAGGCGGCAGCCAGACGTGTGGCGTATGACGGAATGCAGTGCAGGGCGGTGGTGCCGAAATCGGTTATGAACTTGACATGGCGCTTTGAGTTGCCGGCACCTGCAGGAACGGTCAGCGCACCGAGACGCTCTGATGCGTACTGAATGCCCAGACCTCCGGTAAACATGCCGTAACCCGATGTGTTCTGAATGATATCGGTGTTTCTAAGACCTATGCAGTACATTGAACGTGCCATGGCATCGGCCCACTCGTCAAGGTCCTTCTTTGTATGGAGGATGACGGTAGGATTGCCGGTCGTGCCGCTTGAGGAGTGCAGACGTACCACTTTGTCAAGGCTGACCGATGCAATGCCGAACGGGTAGGTGGCGCGAAGATCGTTCTTTGTCGTGAACGGGAACTTCCTTATATCTTCAACTGATTTGATGCTTTCGGGAGTGATTCCCAGTTCCTTGAACTTGGGAGCGTAGAACTTGCTGCCCATTGCAATCTCGACTGTCTTCCTGAGACGCTCAGCCTGCAACTTTTCCAGCTGTGGTCTCGGCATTGTCTCAATCTCTCTGTTCCAGAATTTACTGTCCATTTCGGTTATATCTTGTTATTATTATTTTGAACTGTAGGCCAGTGCGTACGTCCTGATCTGTTTCAGCATTGACAGCAGACCGTTGCTGCGGGTGGGTGAAAGGTGCTGGGTCAGTCCTATGTCGTCAATGAAATGCACGTCGCTGTCCAGAATCTCCTGCGGGGTGTGACCTGAAAGAGTGCGGATGAGCAGTCCTATCAGACCTTTTGTTATTATTGCATCGCTGTCGGCCTGGAACCTGAGCAGTCCGTCCTCCATGTATTCGTGAAGCCAGACCCGGCTCTGACAGCCGTCAATAAGATTGTCATCGGTCTTGAACTGCGCGTCCAGGGCCGGTACATCGTTGCCAAGATCTATAATCATCTGGTACTTGTCCATCCAGTCGTCAAAGACGCTGAACTCCTCGATGATTTCCTGCTGCGTTTCCTCTATCGTCATGGCTTTTCGCTATATATAACATCTACCAGTACATTTCCCACGGCTTCAATGACTTTCGGGTCAATGTGCTCATAGTCGTCGCTTACGGTATGCCAGGTCGGGCCGAACGAGGCTCCGCCGTCCTGTGCAGGAACGCATGGCACTATGTCTATTGCGGGAATGCCGGCAATTCTGTTGATGAATGTGTGGTCGTCGGTCACATACATGCCCTGCGTGGTTGGAAACAGGCTCCCGTATCCAAGACGGTGTGCTGTTGACCAGACCTTGTCAACGGTATTCTTGGCGTAGTGTACCGAGTACTGTTCCTGCGGGAAACGGGCTCCCCTGCCGCCTACCATGTCAAGCAGTATGGCATAACGCGCCTTGTAGTTATCCTTTCTGGCCCGGTCAGCCCAGTATTGGGTGCCCAGCCCCCATTGCTCTTCCTTATGGACTCCCCTATAATTGTCACCCGGCCCCCAGTCTTCGGCATCAAAGAATATCAGGTCGACTCCAATCTGTGGAGACTGCTGCTGCATGAGACGTGCCAGTTCAAGTATCACACTTACGCCGCTGGCTCCGTCGTTGGCAGCCATTACGGGGACGTTGCGGTTTGCCGGGTCAGGATCCTGATCGGCCCAGGGACGGCTGTCCCAGTGCGAACATACAATGATGCGTTTTTCGCAGTCAGGGTTTATGTGGCCTATGATATTGCAGCACTGCAGTTTCGTGTTGTCGAAAGTGGTGGTTTCAAAACTCTGTGTCAGGTTTCTGATACCCATTCTGTCAAACTGCGCGGCAAGCCATGCGGCGCAGTTTACATGGGCCCGGGTATTCGGTACACGTGGACCGAAGGCGCACTGTGCGGCCAGGTACGACATGGCGCTGTCGGCATTGAACTGCGGAACTGCGGCCGTCAGAGGCGCAGACGCGGGTGTGACCCGGGCCGATGCCGCCTTGCGTCCGCCGCACGAAGTCAGTGCTGAAACTGCCAGCAGTGCTATGGTCAGTCTGCAGAGAACCGATTTGCCTGACATGATTTGAGGTTTCTTATTACTTGTTCAGTTTCCAGGTTGCTCCGTCCTTGCCGTCCTTGATTTCAAAACCGAGTGCGGTAAGTTCGTTGCGTATTCTGTCACTGGTAGCCCAATCCTTGTTGGCCTTGGCAATGGCACGCTGTTCAAGCAGCATATCGACCGCTTTGCTGAATGCCTCCTCACGTCCGCTTCCTGAACTCTGCTGTTCCTTCACGCCCAGAATCTCGAACAGGAAAGTGTCGAACAGTGACTTGAGACTGTCAACCTGGGCCTGGTCAAGCTGAATCTTGCCGTCGGCGGCCTGGTTTATGTACTTGCAGGCATCAAACAGATGGCTGATGACAACAGGAGTGTTCAGGTCATCGTCCATAGCCTCATAGCACAGCGACTCGAAGTCAGGCAGCTGTGTGTTGGAAACTGCCGGCCTGATGCGTTCAATTGACTGGTAGGCATCCATGAGACGTGCCATTGCCTTCTGAGCGTCCTGCAGAGCGGAATTGCTGAAGTCAACGGTGCCGCGGTAGTGAGCCATGAGCACAAAGAAACGTATGGTCATGCCGCTGTAAGGCTGCTCAAGCATTTCCCTGCCTTCCCTGTCCTTGTGGCTGCCCTTGAAGAACTCTTCAAGAGTTATGAAGTTGCCAAGTGACTTGCCCATCTTGGTGCCGTTGATTGTAATCATGTTGTTGTGCATCCAGTAGCGGACCATGTCGCTTCCCTGACTTGCGACAGCCTGGGCAATCTCGCATTCGTGGTGCGGGAAGATAAGGTCCATTCCGCCTCCGTGAATGTCAAAGTGGTCACCAAGATACTTGCGGCCCATGGCGGTGCATTCACAGTGCCATCCGGGGAATCCGTCACTCCACGGTGAAGGCCAGCGCATTATGTGTTCGGGCTGGGCTTTCTTCCAGAGTGCAAAGTCTGCCGGGTTGTGCTTCTCCTCCTGACCGTCAAGTTCACGGGTGGTGTTGAGTACGTCGTCCAGGTTGCGACCCGACAGCTTGCCGTAGTTGTATTTCTGATTGTACTTGTTTACGTCAAAATAAATCGAGCCCTGGCTTTCGTAGGCAAAGCCGTTGTCAAGTATCTGCTGCACCAGTGCAATCTGCTCGATGATATGGCCCGATGCGTGGGGTTCGATGCTTGGCGGCAGAACGTTCAGCTCTTCCATTGCCTTGTGGTAGCGCAGGGTGTAGTACTGCACCACTTCCATAGGTTCAAGCTGCTCAAGGCGTGCCTTCTTTGCTATCTTGTCCTCACCCTCATCGGCATCATGTTCCAGATGACCCACATCGGTGATGTTGCGCACATAGCGTACCTTGTAGCCAAGGTGTCTGAGATAGCGGAACAGTATGTCGAAGGTAATTGCCGGACGCGCATGGCCCAGATGCGGGTCGCCATATACGGTAGGCCCGCATACGTACATTCCGACGTGTGGCGCGTTCAGCGGTTCAAATACCTCTTTCTTCCTGGTAAGGGTGTTGTAGATGGATAACTTGTGTTCTGTCATAACAGCGTTGTTTTCTAAAAAGTCTGCAAAGATACCTCTTTTACTTCGATTCTCCAATCAGGGCAAGCAGATGCTCTACAGCCTGTTCTTCGGGGATGTTCTTTTCAATGCACTCTTTGCCTTTGTACAGGCTTATGCGTCCGCGTCCTGCACCTACATAACCGTAGTCGGCATCGGCCATCTCGCCGGGGCCGTTCACAATGCAGCCCATTATTGCTATCTTGACACCTTTCAGATGACCGGTAGCGGCCTTGATGCGCGCAATGGTCTCTTCAAGGTTGTAAAGCGTGCGTCCGCAGCCGGGGCATGACGTGTATTCCGGCTTGGTGAAGCGTACGCGAGCGGCCTGGAGTATGGCGTCTGATGTCTCCTGCAGTTGCTCCTTTGAGAACTGACCTGTCGTGTCGGCAATGACCAGGTCTTTAGCTCTGCCGTCAATGAGCAGGGCGCCGGCATCCATGGCGGCCTTAAGCTGAAGGTCCTCAAGGCTGTCTTCTGCGTATGAAAGGTGCAGGATGCCGTCCGGGCTTATGAGCTTGGCCGATGTAGCCCTGAATTCCGCGCTTGCGGGTGCGTATGCAACGAGCTTGCGGGCAACCGGAATCTCCTTTTCCGGAGCTTCGGACAGCGAGACGCGGATGGTGTCGCCAATGCCTTCGGCAAGCAGCGCTCCAATGCCTACGGCACTCTTTATACGGCCTTCTATGTCGCTGCCGGCTTCGGTCACACCCAGGTGCAGCGGGAAGGCCATTCCCTCTCTGTCCATCTGCCTGACCAGAAGACGCACGGTTTCAATCATTACGCAGGTGTTGCTGGCCTTGATTGAAATGACAACGTTCATGAAGTTCTGTTCCACGCAGATGCGCAGGAACTCCATGCAGCTTTCCACCATACCGGCGGGCGTGTTGCCGTACCGGCTCATAATGCGGTCAGAAAGCGAACCGTGGTTGACTCCTATCCTGATTGCGGTACCGTACTGGCGGCAGATGTCAAGGAACGGTAGCAGACGTGTACGTATGCGCCCGATTTCGGCGGCATATTCCTGATCGGTATATTCAATCTGCCTGAAGGTGCGGGCGGGATCGACATAGTTGCCCGGGTTGATGCGTACCTTCTCCACAATGGTGGCGGCAACATCGGCCACGGCAGGGTTGAAATGGATATCGGCAACCAGCGGAGTGTTGTAGCCGCGTGACCGCAGCCCTTCGCGTATCTCCTTGAGATTCAGTGCCTCACGTGTTCCCTGTGCGGTCAGACGTACAAGCTCACCGCCGGCATCGATAATGCGCATAGCCTGTTCGATGCACCCTGCGGTGTCCATGGTAGATGCGGTTGTCATGGACTGTACGCGGATGGGGGCATCACCGCCGATAGTAAGATTGCCTACTTTGATCTGGGTGGTCAGACGACGCTTGTACACTCTGTGTTGTTCCATCAATTGGTCTTGTAGCTGTACTTGACCTGACTGAGTTCAGCATTGGCCTTGACAATCTTTTCACCAAGTCCCTGCTTGTAGTCAAGCAGACGGGCGGCCAGTTCACTGTCTGAAAGGGCTATTATCTGTGCGGCCATGATAGCGGCATTCTGTGCACCGTTTACACCCATTGTCGCAACAGGTATTCCGGGGGGCATCTGTATGATTGAAAGCATAGCATCAAGACCGTCAAGCATACCTTTGATGGGTACACCTATTACAGGAACTGTGGTGCTGGCTGCAATGACACCTGGAAGTGCAGCTGCCATACCTGCAGCAGCAATGATTACCTTGATACCGCGTCCTGCTACATTACGTGCAAAGTCCTCAACCTGTGCCGGGGTACGGTGTGCTGACAGTGCATTCATCTCAAATGGAATCTGCATACTATCCAGAAACTGGGCGGCTTTTTCCATAACGGGCAGATCGGAAGTGCTGCCCATGATGATACTTACCTGTGGATTCATATCTGTATAATGTTATTGTTGTTATTCTTTTCTGAGTCTTGCTACAGGAATGCCTATCTGGTCACGGTATTTGGCAATGGTGCGGCGTGCCAGATTGAAGCCCCTGTCCTTCAGCATTTCCGCCAATTCACCGTCGGAAAGTGGCGCATGCCTGTCTTCGTTTTCTGTAAATTGGCGCAACAGGTGGTGAATCTGTCTGACCGATACTTCCTGACCGTCCTTTCCGGTAACACCATCGGTAAAGAACCATTTCAGAGGGTACGTACCGTATGGGGTCTGGACATATTTGCCGCTTGTCACGCGAGATACGGTCGATATGTCAAGTCCGGTCTTCTGTGAAATGTCCTTGAGAATCATTGGCTTGAGCAGCATCTCATCACCCTCCAGAAAATACGGGCGTTGAAAGTCTATTATTGCCTGCATGGTGCGCATCATGGTTCGATGACGTTGCTTGATGGCTTCAATGAAGCCCTTTGCCGCTTCAAGCTTGCGCTTAAGGTAAATGGCTGCAGAACGTTGGTTGATGCTGGTGCCTTTTGACTGAACTTCGAGCATGTCTATGTATTCCTGGCTGACGTGCAGTTGCGGAATGTTGCCGGTATTCAGTGTGAAGTGGATCTCATCATCAAAACACTCAAGAATGAAATCGGGTACTACCACTTGGCGGTTATGCCCTATTACTTCGCCCAAAGCACTGCCTGGACGGGGATTCAAACGGACCAGTTCTTCAATCAGATTCTGTGTGGTCAGTTCGTCAAGTCCTAAGCGCTGGGCAATGCGGTCCCAACGCTTGTGGGTGAATTCATCAAACATACCAGATATTATCTTTTTTTGCAAATCAATGCTTTTACTTTCCGGCTTGCGTTTCAATTGAAGCAGCAGACATTCCTGAAGGTCTCTGGCGCCTATTCCGGCGGGGTCGAATTCCTGAATTATTTCCAGTATCTCCTTTATCTCTCCAGTGTCCGCATCAAGGTTATGATAGAAAGCCAGATCATCGGATACAGCCTGCAAATCTTTATCAAGGAAACCATCATTGTCTATTGAGCCTATCAGGTATTCGGCTATCTTCCGCTGCCTTTCATCAAGTTCCTGCTCGGCAAGCTGTTCTGATAGCAGATCGTAAAACGATATGCTGTCGGCAATGGGTATTTCGGGCATTATTTCATTTCTGCGGCCGCTGTACTGCCCGCCATCGTTGTCATCATCAGCCTCACCGGTCCAGGCGTCGTAGGGACTGTCATTGTCGTAATCGGAATCCTGTGCGTCATCGCTTTCTTCCTGCGTGGGGGTATATTCCTGCGGAAGGTCCTCAAGAGCCGGGTTGTCGGCCAACTCTGCGCGGACATGTTCTTCAAGTTCAACCGTTGACAACTGCAGCAGTTTGGCCTCAAGTACCTGCTGCGGCGACAGAGTCTGGACCTGGGTCTGTGTTTGGACCTGGGCCTGAACCTGATTCATTGAACTGCCACTTTCTGCCATCCGGTTCTGACTGCATCAATAGTGAAAACTGCTGCCTCCAATGAACTCGCGGACAAGTGACGTCGGTGGCAGGTTTTGGCTTGGAATTGCATGGAACAGTTTAAGGAAGTCACGCAGCTGGCTGGCTTTGACGTATTGTTCAGAGTTAGCCGGCACTTCATCAAGAAGCGATGCTACCATATCTTTGATGACCGCAATTTCAAAAAGCATGGCTGAATTGAACATGGCATCGGCATTTTCCTGATACGGGAAAATCCATTTCTCTTCTCCGTTACGTACCGAACTCCACCGTGCAATGGTGTCCTGAGCGCTGTAACTGCGGTACTTGTTGTCACGTGTAATACGTCGCAACAGACGGTTATCTGTTGTTGGTATGTAGTTGTGATTATCTATGCGGATACTGGTAAGGGCCGATACATATATGAGGAAACGGCTTTCTTCGGGGATGTCCGGAATGAGTTCCGGATTCAGGGCATGTATGCCTTCAATGAGAAGAATGTCATTGCTCTCAAGCTTGAGCGGTTTTGCAGTGAATTCACGAACTCCGCCCTTTTTGAAGTTGAAAGTCGGGGTTTGAACGCTTTCTCCGGCCAGCAGCTGTTTTAACTGCTTGTTGAAAAAAGGCAGGTCTATTGAGTACAGAGATTCAAAATCGTATTCTCCATTTTCGTCAACAGGGGTGTGCTCGCGATCCAGGAAGTAGTCATCAAGAGACAGAACTTTAGGCGTGAGTCCGCCAGCCATAAGCTGTACCTGCAGACGTTTGCTGAACGTGGTCTTGCCCGATGATGACGGACCTGAAATGAGCACGAGCTTCAGCCTTCCGTTTTCACGGTGGCGCTCAATTATACTGTCGGCAATATGTACTATCTTCTTTGCCTGAAGTGCCTCGGCTACATTGATTATCATGTTTGTCTGTCCTGCGGCAATGGCCTTGTTCAGCTCTCCTATTGTGGAGAATCCCAGAATCGACATCCATTCGTGATGTTCGTAAAATATGTTGAACATCTTTTCCTGACGGACCATCGGCTCCAGTTTTGATGGGTCGGTTTTTTGGGGTACGCGCACCAGCGCTCCGCCTTCCATGTGTTCCAGACCGAAAACCTTAAGGCAGCCTGTGCTTGGCGGAAGCACGCCGAAAAACCAGTCCGGCATATCTTCAAGGGTGTAATAAGTACTATATATGGTACCTCCGGTTTCAAGCAGAAGTGCGGTGTCCTCACGTCCGGCCCTGCGCATGATATCCACTACCTGTTCCGTATGCGCTGTGTGGCGGACGAAAGGCAGATTACGCTCAACCAGACTGCGCATGCGTTCTGCAATGGCTCTGATGTCTGATTCCAGTACCAGCCGCCCAATCTCAATTGGACAATAGAAACCTTTTGATATGGCGTTCGATACTCTTACCGTTCCACCCGGGTAAAGTTCGCTTACGGCTTTCGACAAAAGGAAAACCAGTCCGAGACAGTATACACGTGCACCGATGTTGGTGCTTACATCAAGGAATTCAATATCTGCATCTTCGTACAGGCATGCAGTCATATCGTATATTTTCCCGTTGGCGTTGACGCAAATAGGCGTGCTGGCAGTGACCTGCCCGCATTCCTCCAGAATCTGAGAAAAAGACATTCCCGGCTTGCAGGAGTAGTTTTTATCGTTATTTTTGCAGAGTATTTCCATTATTGTGCTTCACAATTTCGGTTATGGAATTCAAAAGTACAGAATTATTCCATAATCATAAAGGTGCAAGGCCTAAAATGGTTGCATATTGATTTTTTCAAGCCAACTCAATGACTTTTTTTGATGTTGTAATGGTGCTGGGATGTCTGGCACTTCTGATGTTCGGAATGAAGACCATGAGTGAGGGCCTTCAGAAGTTTGCTGGCGGAACCCTCAGAAAGGTTCTCAGCGCAATGACAACAAACCGGTTCGCAGGTGTTCTTACCGGTGCTGGCGTTACCGCTGCAATACAGTCTTCCACAGCCACTACGTTAATGACGGTAAGCTTTGTAAACGCAGGCCTTCTTACGCTGGTGCAGGCTATTTCGGTAATTATGGGTGCTAATATAGGCACAACGTTCACAGCCTGGATTATGGCGGTATTTGGTTTTTCAGTGGATCTTTCACAGGTTTCGTGGCTGATATTTGCCTGCGCTATTCCGTTCATCTTCTCAAATTCAGGCACAAAAAAGTCCTTCGGAGAATTTCTGTTCGGTTTTGCGTTCATGTTTCTGGGTCTTATGACTTTGAGAGTCCATGCACAGGAAATGAATCTTCAGGATAATGTGGCTGTTGTCAGTTTCTTCCGTGTAACCGGTGACTGGGGATTCCTTTCGATACTGCTTTACGTAGTGATAGGCGGCCTGCTCACCTTGTGCGTGCAGTCATCGGCCGCAATTATGGCAATTACAATGATTCTGTGTTCAACCGGTGTGCTGCCAATCTATCAGGGCATCGCGTTGGTTATGGGTGAAAATATCGGAACGACAATCACATCGAACATAGCTGCCATGAGCGCAAATTCATCGGCTCGTCGTGCTGCTCTGGCGCATCTGGTGTTCAACACCTTCGGCGTGATCTGGGTACTTCTGGTGTTCAAGCCGTTTGTCCGTGTAATATGTTCCTTGTGGGGCGTTGATGCCGATGCCGATACGAGCATTATGGACGAACAGGCTGTTGCTGATATGAACTTCAAGCTGACTTTCATTCTGGCCACTTTCCATTCGGCATTCAATATTATCAATACCGGCATCCTTATTGGATTCATAAAAAAGATAGAAGGTCTGGTCTGTCATCTGATTCCTTCCAAGGAAGATGATGTGGATTTCCGCTTGCAGTATATTCCGCAGGGACTTATGTCCACTTCTGAACTGTCTCTTCTTGAAGCGCAGAAGGAAACTGCGCACTTTGCAGACCGTTCGCTGCGTATGTTCGGATTCATTTCCAGTTTGCTGCATGAAACCGATGAAAAGGAGTTTGTCAAGATGTTTACCCGTATTGAGAAATACGAGAATATCAGTGATAATATGGAGGTTGAGATTGCCAAATACCTGAACAAGGTTTCTGAAGGTCGCTTGAGTCCCGAAGGCAAACTGCAGGTTCAGTCTATACTGCGCGAGGTTTCTGAATTGGAGAGCATATGCGACAGTATCTACAATCTGTCGCGCACTCTTAACCGCAAGTTCGGAAAGGCCGAATTCGCATTCACGCAGGAACAGTTTGACAATATCCATCATATGATGGGACTGGTTGAGGAGGACCTGAATATCATGATAACGTTCCTGAACAGGGAGCCCAGAGATTTGGATACATCAATCATCATCAATAAGGAACACGAAATCAACCATTTTAGATCACAGTTGCGTGACCGGAATATCCAGGATGTCAATGACAACAGGTATCCTTATCAGACAGGTGTCTATTACATTGACATGATAGGCGATTTGGAAAAAATTGGAGATTACGTGGTCAATGTCTGTGAGGCAAGGATGGGCAGGGGAAAAATTGTTACCGACTAATTGGATAATTGATTATTTTTGCCGCACTGACAGGAGAAAAGCATTGTTTGTATATACCTAACAATCATTAATATGAAAAAAATCAAATTGGCAATTGCATGCATGGCCGTTGTAGCCATGGCATCATGTGGCGGTAGCGTTTCAGCTCCGAAAGTTACATTGAACAGTGTAAACGACACCCTTTCATACGCAATGGGTAAGGGGCGCGCCGTACACATCTACAAGGGTCAGCTTCCTGAAGATGTAATTGACTCGACTACAATCAAGTCATTCCTGAAGGGTTTCATGGAAACTGCAAAGAATGTTGAGGACAAGCAGCTTCTGGCATACGCCCTCGGTGTAGAAATCGGCAGCCAGGAAATGTCGCAGGTTATCAAGGGACTCAGCGAGACCATTTTCGGTGATGAGGAATCAATCAACGCCAGCAACTATCTCGCAGGTTTCATTAACGGCATGACCGATAATGACAATATTATGACTTTCGAAGAGGCCGATGAGACCGCAAATCGTCTGTATGAGTATTTCATTACTGAGCGCAATAATGAGAACAAGAAGGAAAACGATGCTTTCCTTGAGGCCAAGGCCCTTGAAGATGGCGTTGTGAAATCGCCTAGCGGCCTGCTTTACGAAGTGATTTCAAAGGGTGACGGTACCATCAGACCGACCGAGAACAGCACCGTTCAGGTCCGTTATCATGGTGAACTCATTGATGGTACAATGTTTGATGAATCAACTGAGCCAAAGTCATTCAATCTTGCAGGTCTTATCCCGGGATTCACCGAGGGGATCATGTATATGAGCGTAGGTGACAAGTATCGTCTTTACATTCCAAGCGAACTCGGTTACGGAGCACAGAGCGCAGGCAAGGTTAAGCCTAATTCAACTCTGATCTTTGATGTAGAGCTTGTAAGCGTTGACTGACAATCTGATAGCATAAAAAGGGGGCAAGCCACGCTTGTCCCCTTTTTTATGCTTATATTTGAGGCAAAATAACACATAACCCTACTTTTTTGACATGAACTCAAAGAAAACTGCAACCGGAAGCGAGCGTATGGATTCACTTGACAGAAAGATTCTGAGCATTATTTCGCAGAATGCACGCATTCCGTTCAGGGATGTGGCTCTGCAGTGCGGAGTTTCCAGAGCCGCCATACATCAGCGCGTTCAGAAGATGTTTGATGACGGCATTATTACCGGTTCAGGCTATCATGTCAATCCGCAGTGCGTGGGCTACAAGACCTGCACTTTTGTAGGCTTGACGCTGGAAAAGGGTTCAATGTACCATCAGGTCGTAGAGGAACTTGACCAAATACCGGAAGTGGTGGAAAGTCATTTCACTACCGGCCGCTATACTATGATGATTAAACTGTTTGCCCGCGATAATTCGCACCTCATGGAACTTATCAACGGTCGTATTCAGGAAATCAGGGGTGTTGCCGCTACAGAGACTCTGATATCTCTTGACGAAAGCATTAAGAAAGAGGTTCCGGTTCTTGAATAAGGAGACATACTATGAACAGGCAGGAAGAATTGAAAGGCAGGCTCCGCAGAATTGAATTGGGCATGGAGGAGTTCGGGTGGAACTGCCCGGTAATAGGAATAAGCGGCAATTTCCGCAATGGGGACTGCACGCTGGCAAAAGCCTATTACCAGTCAGTGCTTGAAACGGGAGCCACTCCTGTCATCATACCGCCTTTTGACAGGGAGAGTGCAATAGCGTCACTACTTGATGCGCTTGACGGCATAATCTTTTCGGGTGGGGCCGATATTGACCCGGATTACCTTGGAGAGAAGTCTCTTGACTGCATAGAGGTGAACGCAGAGCGTGATTTGCCTGAACTGCTCCTGCTCAACATGGCTCTGGACCGTCATATCCCCATTTTGGGCATATGTCGCGGCATGCAGCTTATTGCAGTGGGATTAGGTGGTCGGATGTATCAGGATATCAGACTTCAGCATGGCCCGCAGTCACTGGAACACAGCCAGCATACTGAATTCAGACATGAAACCAGCCACAGCGTATCTTTCACCAAAGGCAGCAAGTTGGGCGGACTTTTCGGTCGGGACGGAATTGAAGTGAATTCCTTCCACCATCAGGCTGTCAGTGAGGTACCGCAAGGCTTTGCTGTTTCGGCACAGTCGCCAGACGGTATCATTGAGGCAATGGAGACCGCCGACACCCGTCCCATTCTGGCTGTCCAATGGCACCCCGAAAGTTTCATCATGAATGCCGACCGGTGCATGATGCCGATATTCGAATGGCTTGCGCGCGAGGCTTCACTTATGAAACGTGCACGCAGGCTTCATGTGTCGGCACTTGTTCTGGACAGTCACGAGGATTGCCCCATGTTCTTTGACAAGGGTTCGCATTTCTATGAGAAGAATCCTGGGGTCGAGGTCGAGTGGGCATACGTCGGTGATCCTTCGCCCGATGGCAGTCCCACGTTCAGGTACAATCCGCTTGTTGACCTGCATAAAATGAAATACGGTATGCTGGATGCCGCATTCATGGTTGCATATCTGCATCAGGATGCACGCGATGCGCAGTCTTTGAAGGCCGCCACGGCTAAGGCTGACCGTCTGCTTGACCTGATTGACACAAGAATAGGCGAGTGCGCTCCGTATGCCGCTGTTGCCACCACTCCCGAACAGTTGTTGAAGAACAAGATATGTGGAGTGAAATCAATTGTAAAGGGTATAGAGAACGGTTATGCCATAGGTCTTGACATTGCTAATATTGAGCGTTTCAAAAAACGTGGCGTTGCGTATATGACACTGTGTCATAATGGTGACAATGACCTTTGTGGCTCGGCACGAGGAGAAGGGGTGCATGGCGGTCTTACTGAACTTGGCCGTGAAACGGTTATGGAAATGAACCGTGTGGGCATGATGGTTGACCTTTCACATGCATCAGTCAATTCTTTCCACGATGCCATTGAACTGAGCACAAAACCTATAATATGCTCACATACTTCAAGTCGGGCTCTCTGCAACCATCCGCGTAATCTGGATGACGATGACCTGCGTCTTCTGGCAGCCAGTGGCGGCGTTTCACAGGTCTGCTTTTATTCAGGTTTCCTAAAGGAAGGGGGTGATGCCGGTATTCAGGACGTTGTGAGCCACATTATGCACATGATAGACGTAATGGGTCCTGATCATGTAGGCATAGGGACCGATATGGATGGCGGCGGCGGTGTCCGCGGCCTTGCCGATGCCTCATGGCTGACCTGCCTGACACGCAGTCTCATGGCCCAGGGCCTTGACGACTACACTCTTGCAAGATTGTGGGGGCTCAACTTCCTCGATGTCTGGAAGCGGAATCTTCAATAACTATCCGGCAATTCTTACATCTACAAGTGGATCAGATTGCATTTGTCTGTCGCACGCGTACGTGGAATTTGCGGCACGTAATGTAACGTCACTGGTGGAAAATTTCCTTGAAACGCTCGCGGCGTTCCTGGGCGCGTTCCTTACGCTCTTCCTTTTTCTTTTTGTCGGCGTTTATCTGACTGGCCTTACTATTCAGGCGTTCAATGTTTTTCTGGTGAATGTTTACGGCAGACTTCTGATTCTTTTCCTTCATCATGCCGGCAGGTTTCTGCTTGGATAACGGCAACTCGTGGATATCCCACTGGTCGGTTTCGTGATACCAGTCTGCCTTCAGTTTGAACTGACGGTTTATGAAATATACGTTTTCCGGTTGCGTTTTCGTGTAGTAGTCACCGGTATCCCATGTCCCGTTGCCATTCCGGTCATCAAGAAGTCCTACATAGTAGTCTCCGGGCTGCAGGAGATAGAAATCGGCCGTACCGTTGTTGTCAATGCTTTCCGTTCTGTTAAGGCTTCCACCAAGAAACAGCCTTGCAGCGTAACCTTTCCGTGGGTTGCTGACGTGTACGGTCATTGTACTGAACTGGCTCAAAGGCGCAAATGAGAACAGTTCCTCTTCAGGCCCGTTGTGCAGGCCCCAAATACCTTGAAACATTGCCGAGTCAAGTATGATGCTATACTTTTCCTCCGGTTTCCATTCTCCCCAGATGTGGTATGTAAGAATGTTGATACTGTCCTGCTCGAATTCAAAAGGTATGGGTTCGTAGATGCTGTCTCTCATATGATATACATGAATGGCTGTATCGGACAGCATTGTAACGGGTTCGGCGAACGAGAAACCTATTTCCTTGTATGGGCTTACGCCTTTTCCGGCATTGAACGATACTTCCAGGAACTTCATGGGTTCCGGTGCCAGAAGCTTTTCAATTCCAAGTGTGTCGTTGTTCTTCTGCAGTTTCTTCAACTGCTTGTCCCTTTCTTCAAGTTTCTTCTGGCGTGCCTTTTCCTCGGCTGCAAGGATGGATTTTCTGCTATTCTTAGGGACGAGACGAAGTGTGTCGCTTACTTTAACGTCCATACCTAAAGTATCGACCGTGGGGTAAGTCAGTGCGAGCCTGAGTGTATCCTGATAATAGACAGCGGTGTCGGTCATCCAGAATGTAAGAGTGTCATAATGCTGGCTGTGCTGAAGTGTGTACGCGCCGCTCCAGTCGGAACCGATACACTCCAGTTCGGGCATAGAATCCAGAGGCAGGGCGAATTGCACTTCAATCTTTTCGTGCTGAGCGCGATTGTATGACTTTATGTACTGGTTGGTCTGCCTTGCCGTGAATGCAAGCAGATGTATGTCGTTCGGATAGAATGCGGTATATGGTACAGTCAGCACGGTGTCCAATGTGTTGTCATCGTTCCATACGCTGTCTGTGCGGTAAGCGAGTTCGCAGTATGGAACAATTATGCTGTCATTCCATGCAATTTTTTCATTCAATGCCGAGTAACTGAATGTGCCGTCCATGTCCATAACGGCATAGATGCGGTAACGCCCTTCTGCAATACTGCGAACTGTAAAGTGTCCGTTTGCATCAGTGCGGGCAACACATTCAAAGGGCTTTGTGTAAAAGGCGCTGTCCGACAGGTCGCTGTGAAGTCCTACAGTAATGCCTTTTATCGGATCAAGAGTCTGTGCATCAAGTACATATCCGGACACTTCCAATGAATCGATGGACTCCCCAGTACTAAATCGGAAACAATAATCCCCAAGAGGGTTGCCCTCGTTGTTGTCTTTTATTCCGTCGGCAAAATCAATGGAATAGGTCGTGTGAGGCTTCAAAGAGTCAAACAACTCGATCTGAATTCTTTTGCCTATGACCTTTATTTCAGGCTGCTCAACCTGCGGCGGCGATACAATTACTTTTTCGCTTGCGTTTTCAAGTTTGATGAATTCGTTGAACTCTATGCTTACCTTTTTGTTTTTTACCCCGGTTGCCTGCATGTCGGGATTCGAACCGACAATGTGCGGTGGAGTTTCATCGTATGGGCCGCCGTCGGGCATACCCACTGCAGCACAATTCCACAAGGCCGTAGCAGCAAGAACTGACAGCCCTGCACCAGCCAGACATTGGAAGGTTCTTTTTAGTTTCAAGACTCAGGATTTGAATTTCTTGAAAATGACGCACGAGTTCTGACCGCCAAAGCCGAATGTGTTGGACAGGGCAGTATTGACAGTGCGCTTTGCCGCTTTGTTAAAAGTAAAATCAAGGCGGCTGTCAATTTCAGGGTCAACATCGTCTTCCTCGTGGTTGATTGTAGGCGGAATTGTATCGTTGTATATTGCAAGGACCGATGTCATGGCTTCAAGAGCTCCGGCACCGCCAAGCAGGTGGCCTGTCATCGATTTTGTCGAACTGAGACTGAGCTTGTCAAGATAGTTCTCAAAAACGGTTACAATGGCTTTGCATTCGGCAATGTCACCCAATGGTGTCGATGTACCGTGCATATTGATGTAGTCAATATCCTCAGGCTGCATGCAGGCATCCTTAAGGGCGTCCTGCATTACACGGGCTGCACCGCGACCCTCTGGTTCGGGAGCAGTAATGTGATAGGCATCGGCCGTTGAACCCCAACCTGCAACTTCGGCGTAAATTCTTGCGCCGCGCGCAATGGCATGTTCATACTCCTCAAGCACAAGAGTAGTGCCTCCTTCTCCCAATACGAATCCGTCGCGGCTCGCGCTCATCGGACGGCTTGCCGTTTTAGGTGAATCATTTCTCTGTGACAGGGCGCGCATTACGCTGAATCCACAAATGCCGCTGTCGGTAACGGCTGCTTCGGCACCTCCTGAAAGAATTACCTTTGCTCTGCCAATACGTATCAGGTTAATGGCGTCTATGAGAGCATGTGTGCTTGAGGCGCAGGCCGATGATGTCGCATAGCTGGGACCTTTCAGTCCGTAGTGGATGGAAATCAGTCCGCTGGCTATTGAACCGATGATTTTCGGTACAAAAAATGGGTTCGCCTTTATTTCCAGACCTTGAAGCTTCTGGTCGTGGATGGTGTCAATTCCTTCTTCAAACGATTCGATTCCACCCATACCGAACCCCATGATGACACCTACACTATACGGGTCTTCTTTTGTGAAGTCAAGACCTGAGTCCTGGACAGCCTGCATGGCCGAGGCCATGGCAAATTGTCCAAAACGGTCTATCTTTCGGGCTTCCTTACGGTCCATATATTCGGCAATGTCAAAGTCTTTGACTTCGCATGCGAACGTAACTTTGGTCTTGATGACATTTGTGTCAAACCTGGTAATGGGACCTGCAGAACTGACTCCGGCAACGGCATTGTTCCAAAAGTCACTGACGCTGTTACCAAGAGGATTCACTGTTCCCAATCCGGTTATTACAACTCTTTTCAGTTCCATAAGGTTTTTATGAAGTAAGAAAGCCTAGTTTGTATAATTGAAAAATACGCGCCCGGCCTTTTCAGCCGGGCTCTCCTTGAAGGAGTACGCAGGCGTAGCAGTATTACTTTTCTACTGCAGCTGTGATGAGCTCGACCACCTGTCCTACAGTTGTGATGGTTTCAGCCTGATCATCAGGAATTGAAATGCCGAATTCCTTTTCGAATTCCATGATAAGTTCTACTGTGTCAAGTGAATCAGCACCCAGATCGGCGGTGAAGCTTGCTTCAAGTGTAACTTCTGATGCTTCAACACCCAGCTTATCAACGATGATAGCCTTTACTCTCTCTTCAATTGAATTGTTTGCCATAATAGTATTGTTTTTGTTGGTTGTTTCAAATTCCGGTGCAAAGTAAGGGCTTTTGAAACATACTGACAAATCAATATGTTCTGTCTACCGATATTGCTGCACATTTTTTTACATATTGTGCAGTGCTCGCATTGTGCAGATGAATCTGTTCAAACAGATTCTAAGGTTTGCACCATTTTGAAATATGAATTACCTTTGCAACACAAAACAACCACCATAATCAGATGTCATTCAGCAAGGAAAGCCTTACGGTTTTTGAACGTGCAATCGCCGACTATCACAGACTGGACAATGTGGATACGCCAATTGTCAATCCGTTCAAAGAGAAGAGTATAGAGTATTATCTTTATTTGAAGAATTGGATAGATACCGTTCAATGGCATTTGGAGGATATTATACGAAATCCTGAAATCAATCCGGTTGAGGCATTGGCCATCAAACGCCGTATTGACAAGTCGAACCAGGATCGTACGGACCTTGTTGAACTCATTGACAGCTATTTCCTAGAGAAGTTCAATGGAGTAAAGGTCATTGAAGGCGCATCCATCAATACCGAAAGTCCGGCATGGGCTGTTGACCGTCTGTCAATCCTTGCGCTGAAAATATACCACATGAGTATTGAAGCCGCCAGAAAGGATACGTCGGTCGATCAGCAGAAACGTTGCCAGGACAAGTTGAACATTCTTCTGGAGCAGAAGAAGGACCTTTCAGGTGCAATTGATATGCTTCTTGATGATATGGAGGCCGGCCGTAAGTACATGAAAGTGTACAAGCAGATGAAGATGTACAACGATCCGTCGCTGAATCCGGTTCTTTATGCTCAGAATGGCAAGTAAAGATAAATCTTTGAACATATTGGTCGTACGCTTTTCTTCCATAGGCGATGTGGCCATGACGGTGCCGGTTCTGGACAGTTTTGCACGCCAGTATCCGCAACACCGCGTCACGTTCATATCAAATCCGCGTTTTGAGGCGTTCTATAAGGGTATGCCTGATAATTTCACTTTCTTGGGGACTGATGTCAAGCAAAGATACAGTGGAACATCGGGGTTGAAACTTCTTGTGTCGGAACTTGCCGCCAAAAAGTTTGACGTTGTTTTGGATTTGCATTCCGTACTCCGCACTATTTTCCTAAGGACAGGGCTTGCCATTCACGGAAGTCGTGTTTTTTCAGTGGGGAAGGATAAGCTGGGGCGCTGGTCTGTCACACGCAGGTTTTTCAAAAGTCATAAACAGTTGGCATCGGCCTTTGACAGATACTTGAAGGTATTCAGGAGGGCAGGATTGCCCGTTGTCGTGGATTTTGATTCCATATTCAGTGAGGCGCCGGCTGGAATACTTGAGAAAACCGGCTCCAAGCATGGACGTTGGGTTGGAATAGCTCCTTTTGCTGCACATCAGCAGAAAATTTATCCGATGGACATGATGGAGAAGGTGATAGAGGGTCTTGAGTCCGATGACAGTTGCAGCCGTGTGTTCGTGTTTGCATATGGAAAGGATATGGCACCCATATTGCATTGGCAGAACCGTTTCAAGAAGCTTGCTTTCATTCATGGCCAGATTACAATGGTTCAGGAATTGGAACTTATGTACTGGCTTGACGTTATGGTAAGCATGGACTCATCGAACATGCACATGGCATCGCTGGTGGGAACGAGAGTGATATCGGTATGGGGGGCGACGCATCCGGTTGTCGGTTTCCTCGGATACCGTCAGAAATTGGAAGACTGTGTTCAGGCTGATATGAAATGCCGCCCGTGCTCCGCTTTTGGCAGAAAACCATGCCGTTATGGCAATTGCCCCTGTTTGACGTCAATTGCCCCTGCGCAGATCATCAGTAAGATTATAGAACAGTCTTGAATTCGGGTCCCATGTTGAACAGCAGGTCAACAGCGCTGAGATTTGGAAGAAAGCCGTGCTTCTGCTGAAAGACCTGCCAATAGGGTTTGGCATTTGAGGACTGTTCCATGGTATTGACCAATATCCGTAAATCGGTTATATCATCGGGATTGTTATAGTAACTGTCGGTCAGTGACAGCTGTACGCTCATATGGGCAAGTTTCAAAATCACTTGCGTAAGTTCCATATTGAAGTCAAGCAGAAATTCCCATTTCTTTTCATAGAACGGCCTGAAATCATCCTGATAATACATATAATATGGCGTGTTCATATAGGCTGATTCAAGCGCATTCCAATGTTGGTGACGCCACTCTCCGTGGTCGCTTATGCGGACATCCTTCATCGGCTGCCCAGGGCTGCTTGGCCTTATTATCGGTATTGTAAGTGTTTGGATACCATTTGCGCCTGCAATCAGACAACGGTTGCGGTATGTCTGCTTGCAGTAGCTGTCATACTGTTCTATGATGACGTCCGATGCACCAGCCATGGCAGAAAAAAAACTGACAGGTGGCAGATAGGCCGATGACAGCAGCACTGTTCTCATCAGTTGCAGCTTGTGACTTTCCTGAACTGGCGGTTCCAGCGTATCTTGCCTTTCTGCCCCCACTTCTTTTCTGCATCAAGTGACAGCCAGATGAATTTCGGGGTACCAACAATGTGGTCTTCAGGCACGAAACCCCAGAATCGTGAGTCAAGACTGTTGTGCCGATTGTCACCCATCATCCAGTAGTAGTCCATGCTGAATGTGTACTGACTGCATTCTTTTCCGTCAATCAGAATCGTTCCGTCTTCTGCAACTCTAAGGTCATGACCTTCATATACCCCTATTATGCGTTCGTAGAATGGCAGGTTCTCAAGACTGAGTACGACGGTCTCTCCCTTTGCCGGTATCCATATCGGGCCATAGTTGTCGATTGTCCAGTCAGTGGGTTTGTTCAGAGGGAACAGCCACGCATCGCTTGGAGAGTATTTGTGAAGTCCTATGTTCTCCACTACCTGTGCGCTCTGTCGCAGAATTTCAGCGGAATTCACGGTAAGCGGTACGGTTATCCTGCCGGCGCGGTTTTCAGCCGATGGCAAATCGGCGTAGTCAAG
The DNA here is from genome assembly GCA_045617485.1 of Bacteroidaceae bacterium. Classification (GTDB taxonomy): domain Bacteria; phylum Bacteroidota; class Bacteroidia; order Bacteroidales; family Bacteroidaceae; genus Colenecus. The sequence continues at coordinate 7,175 of JAZLIR010000035.1, read as the reverse complement.
GTCGACGGCATCCCTCAGTTTGTCAGGAATGGGTCTTGACAGAGTAATGTCATAATTCCATTGAACTTTCTCAGGCTGTTTCTGGGCTGTCCCGTCGGTATAGATCACGCCGTCAATTATCTGCAGAGTCTGACCGGGCAGACCTACGCAGCGCTTTACATAGTTCTCGCGCCTGTCAACAGGATGGTGCTCGATTTTTCCAACCAGATTCTCGTTCTGGACCATCAGCGCTCGCCCTGCGTTGTAGAACTGTCCGTAGGCCTTGCGCTGTTCCATCGGGTCAAGTGCATTCAGGTTAACTGCAGGGTACATTCTCCTGCCTTCAGGATATACAAACGTGCCATAATAGTCATAGGTGCAGTAGGGCTTCTTTGACAGCACAGTGTCTCCGTTCGGGAAATTGAAAACCACGATATCGCCCAATTCAACATTCCTTATTCCCGCTATGCGTTCGTACTTCCATTGCGGTTTCTCAAAGTAGCTCTTCCTGCCGTTAGGGAACACGTTCTGCGTGAGCGGCATTGTGAGCGGGGTCATGGGCTTTCTGGGACCGTATGTAATCTTGCTTACATACAGATGGTCGCCTATGAGCAGTGACTTTTCAAGCGAAGATGACGGAATGGCGTAGTTCTGGAAAATGTACAGATTGACAAAGTAAACCGCAACCAGAGCAAAGACAATGGCATCAACCCAGCTCATAATCTGATAGAGGGCTTTGTTCTTAATTTTCTTCCACCAGTTCCACGGTATTATCTTCGTGGTGCAGGCATCAATGATGAAAGGAATGAGAATCACGCCGAGGACACTGCGTACCCATACCAGGAAAAGAATATATAATATGGTAAACAATGCGGCAAGCAGCCACTCCCTTCTGCTGATTTCGCTGATTTTTCTCATTGGTGCCCGTATGTCAGGTTCATGAAAGTGAGTCCATAAGGTCGTCCATGGTCAGGAAGCCTTGGCGGTTTTTTACGAATTCGGCTGCAAGCACGGCACCAAGTGCCAGTCCGCTGCGGTTCTTGGCGTTGTGGGTGATGGTTATGAAATCGGCTTCGCTGTCGTATGTAATGCTGTGAATGCCTGCAATCTCACCCTCGCGAATGGAGTCGACGCGTATGTCTTGAGCGGGACATTCATTGCTTCCGCTAATGCTTCCGTCCGGGGCTGTGAGTGTACCGGGCTTCCAGCCCTGCTTCCTGTCCAGTTCTGAAATGATGCCTTCAGCCAGCGTTATGGCAGTGCCGCTGGGTGCATCAAGCTTGTGAATGTGATGGGTTTCGCTCATGCTTACCTCATACATGGGGTAGCTGTTCATGAGCTTGGCGAGGAATGTGTTCACCTTTGAGAACAGTGCCACGCCTATGCTGAAATTGCTCGACCAGAGCAGGGTGTTCCTGCCGTCCCTGCACAGGTCCTTCATTTCCTGGCAGTGGTCAGCCATCCAGCCCGTGCTTCCGCTTACGGTCTTGACACCTGCGGCGAAAGCCTTCCTTATATTATTGTATGCCTGGCTTGGCGCTGTGAATTCTATGGCTACGTCTGCGCTTTTGAAAGCGGGGCTGTCAAAATCCTGCAGGTTGTCAATGTCGATTCTGCATACTATCTCGTGACCGCGCGAAAGGGCAATACGCTCAATCTCGTGTCCCATTTTTCCATATCCTATAAGTGCTATTTTCATATTTGCTGAAATTACTGCGTTTTAGAAATAGTTCTCTGTATTTGCCCTGACATGCTCAATGAGTGTATCATACTGGCTGTCAAGGTCAATACTCTGGAGCTTGCGCCATTTGCCGAACAGTTCTTCTCCCAGTTCCTTTATGTAGCGCTGCTCATATTTACGGCATGTGCCGTCAAAATCGGCTCTGGCCTGCGCTTCGGCTTCGGAGTCTTCCATACCGGCTTCCTCCTTCATGCGCTGCTGCATGATTGACATCTGCAGGCCTCGGCACAGTTCTTCATATTGGCCTGAGTACAGGCGTGCAAGACGCTGTGCCTGACGTGCGTTCAGACCCAGTTCCCTTGCGGCAAGATTCATGCGTGCTCCGGCTATGGAGTCGGACTCATTCTCGAAAACTGACTTTGTGCCGGATTGCTGACCGACGGCTGCGTTCATTGCGAATGCTGCCAGTGCAATGGTTATAAGTGACCTTTTCATATTTCCTGCCTGTTGTGCTATAAAAAGAAGATGCTCTCTCCGGCAGGTTTGCCGGAAAGAGCATCTGACCGTATTACTAAATGAATAGTGTGCTATTAGAGCTTCGGTCCGGCTGCAACAAGAGCCTTGCCGGCTTCGTTGCCTTCGTACTTCTTGAAGTTCTTGATGAAGCGGCCTGCAAGATCCTTAGCCTTCTCTTCCCATTCAGCGGCGTTCTTGTAGGTGTCGCGCGGGTCAAGAATTGCAGGATTTACGCCTGGCAGAGAAGTCGGAACCTCGAAGTCGAACATAGGAATCTTCTTGGTTTCAGCCTTCAGGATTGAACCGTCAAGGATAGCGTCAATGATACCGCGGGTATCAGGAATTGAGATACGCTTGCCGGTACCGTTCCAACCGGTGTTTACAAGGTAAGCCTTGGCACCGCTCTTCTTCATCTTCTTGACCAGCTCTTCTGCATACTTTGTAGGATGCAGTTCCAGGAATGCCTGGCCGAAGCATGCTGAGAAGGTAGGAGTAGGTTCTGTGATGCCGCGCTCGGTACCTGCAAGCTTTGCGGTGAAACCTGACAGGAAGTAGTACTGAGTCTGTTCCGGAGTCAGGATAGATACAGGAGGCAGAACGCCGAATGCATCGGCAGACAGGAAGATGACGTTCTTTGCAGCAGGTGCTGATGAACCCGGCTGTATGTTCTTGATGTGGTTGATCGGATATGATACGCGGGTGTTCTCGGTAACTGACTTGTCATCGAAGTCAATCTTGCCGTTGGCGTCAACGGTAACGTTCTCAAGAAGAGCGTCGCGCTTGATGGCACCGTAGATGTCGGGCTCGTGTTCCTTGTCAAGGCCGATAACCTTGGCGTAGCATCCGCCTTCCAGGTTGAATACGCCCTCATCGTCCCAGCCGTGCTCGTCATCACCGATAAGGCGACGCTTCGGGTCGGTTGAAAGGGTGGTCTTGCCTGTACCTGACAGACCGAAGAAGATGGCGGTGTTCTCACCGTTCATGTCGCAGTTGGCTGAGCAGTGCATTGAAGCGATGCCCTTCAGCGGCAGGTAGTAGTTCTGCATAGAGAACATACCCTTCTTCATTTCACCGCCGTACCATGTGTTGATGATAACCTGTTCGCGGCTCTTGGTGTTGAAGGCAACGCAGGTCTCTGAGTTCAGACCCAGTTCCTTGTAGTTTTCAACCTTTGCCTTTGAAGCGTTATAGATGATGAAGTTAGGCTCGAAAGAGGCAAGTTCCTCAGCTGTCGGCTGGATGAACATGTTCTCTACGAAGTGTGCCTGCCATGCAACTTCCACAATGAAGCGTACAGCCAGACGTGTAGCCTTGTTTGCACCGCAGAAAGCGTCAACTACATAGAGGTTCTTGTTTGAGAGTTCCTTCTTGGCGATTTCCTTGACCTTTGCCCAAACGTCTTCTGACATCGGGTGGTTGTCGTTCTTGTACTCGTCAGAGGTCCACCATACGTTGTTGTGGCTCTCGTCATTGTCAACGATGTACTTGTCCTTAGGTGAACGTCCGGTAAAGATGCCGGTCATTACGTTTACAGCTCCGAGTTCAGTCTCCTGACCCTTTTCATAACCTTCAAGCGCAGGGTTGATCTCTGCCTTGTAGAGCTCCTCGTAAGAAGGATTGTGTGCAATCACGGTTGAACCCATGATGCCATACTTGCTCAAATCGATGTTTGCCATTGTTTTTTATAGTTAAGAGATAATTATTCAGTCTGTTATGCCGGGCATTTTCATGCGCCCTTGTTAACCGGCTACAAAGGTAATGCTTTTGTTGTATAATCGTACCCATATTTAATAAAAGATAACAATAGCCGTCCGATGGGCCTGTTCAAAAAAAAAGCACTACCTTTATCAGCAGATTACAAACCAAAGCTATAGGCCATATTATGAAATTCAAATCCGCAGTGTTGGCATCGGCCCTTATGACAGTCTTTTCGGCCGCTGCCATTGCCCAGCCGGGAATGGGGTCGCAGACTCCATCGACCGTTGTCAACAGTGACAACACAGTTACCTTCAACTATTCGAACCGAAATGCCAAGGATGTGAAAATCTGGACGCAGTTCTCGGGCGACGTTCCAATGACAAAGAATGCCAGCGGTGTATGGACCGTGACGGTAGGGCCAGCCGCACCTGACATCTATCCGTATCACTTCACCGTTGACGGTGTGAGTGTCATGGATCCGCAGTGTGCCGAATGGTTCCCGAACGAGACCTTCAAGAACAGCCTTCTTGACATGCGTGCAGAGAACAGCCTTGCCGAGCTCAAGGACGTGCCGCACGGCAGTGTCGATTACCTGAACTACTGGTCTCCGGGTCTTGGCATGTTCATTCCGGTCATTGTCTATACGCCTCCTTTCTATGACAGTCCCGAGAATCAGGACAAGTCGTATCCTGTTATGTATCTGATAAGCGGAACGACCGATACAGAAGAGGTGTATTTCAAGGTGGGCAGAATGAACCTGATTCTTGACAATCTGATTGCCCAGGGCAGGGCAAAGGAAATGATTCTTGTTCTTCCATACGGAAACGCCACACTGCTCAAGAGCGAACGTCAGCCTTCGTCGAACTCCGGCGGCATGGGCGGCATGATGGGAGGCTTCGGCGGCATGGGCGGAGGCTACAATTTCAATAAGGACTTCACCGATGTGCTTATGCCTTTCGTTGAGAAAAATTACCGCACAATCAACGATGCCGACCATCGCGGCATAGGCGGTTTCTCACGTGGCGGCAATCAGGGTCTGAGCATAGGACTGGCCAACCTTGACAAGTTCTCGTACCTGTGCTCGTACAGTTCGTTCACGCAGACAAACGCGCGTATGTTCCAGAATTCGGACGATGTCAATTCCAAGATACACCTGTTCTGGTCCGGCATAGGCACCGACGATTTCCTGTACGGAAACTCCAAGGACCTCATGGACATGCTTGACAAGTATAATATAAGGAACATAAAGGAATTTACATACGACAAGTACGGACATACATGGATGAACGCCCGCTACTGGCTTGAAAAGTCATTCCCGCTGCTGTTCCAGGACCAGGAAGTGATTGATGCCGTAAAGGGTATGGATCTGGCCGAGGCTGAGAAGGTGCGCCAGGCATCGGCTGCAGGCGGTGAGGCGTCGCGTCTTACCGGCTCCCTCATGGCAAGCCTGTTCCCTGCGGGAGTCAAGTCGCCGGAATATAATGCAGACGGAAGCGTGACGTTCCGCTGCCAGGCCCCCGACGCTCAGAAGGTTGAACTGGAATGTCAGATGTTCAGCGGCACAAGGCCAATGGAAAAGGACTCAAAGGGTGTTTGGACCATCACCGTAAAGCCGGAACAGCCCGACATCTATCCGTATGCCTTCCAGATAGACGGCACGCAGGTTGCTGACCCCAACAACATGTATCTGTTCCCCAACGAAGGCTTCAAGTACAGTCTTGTTGACGTTCGCGGCGAAGTTCCGACCGTACAGGACATGCAGGATGTGCCGCACGGCAAGGTATCATATCGCTACTACTTCTCAAAGACCTGCGGAATAGAACGTCCGCTCTGCGTCTATACTCCAGCCGATTACAATCCGGCCGGCAGCGAGAAACTTCCGGTATTCTACCTTATTCATGGCATGACCGATACATACGAGACATGGTTCAAGGTGGGGAAGATGAACCTTATTATGGATAATCTCATTGCACAGGGACTTGCCGAACGCATGATAGTCGTTATGCCGTACGCCAACCCGTATCCGGAAATGATTGCCCGGGGCAAGGCCGATGCGTACAACGCCACAGATACAGAACTCACTACTGCCGAATTCATGGATGAGGTAATTCCTTTCATTGAATCCAACTATGCGGTGAAGACCGATGCCGACAGCCGTGCCATAGCAGGCTTCAGCCTTGGCGGCCGTCAGGCTCTTGCTGCAGGTCTCGGCAACCCGAAGAAGTTCCATTACGTGGCAGCCTTCTCGCCTGCAATCTTCGGAAACGAATACGAAACCAATTTCACTGACGGAACTTATGCTCCTGTCAAGAAACTGCAGAAACAGCTCAAGTTCCTGTGGCTCGGCACCGGTGCTGACGATTTCCTTGTTCAGGCATCAAAGGGTCTTGACAAGTATATGACCGACAAGGGCCTGAAGCATACATTCTACAATCCGGAGGGTGCCCATACCTGGATGCATTGCCGTGACTGTCTTGAACTGACCGTGAAGGAACTGTTCAAGTGAGTCTTCAGCAGACATGATAACAAAAGCGGCCGTCCGGAGGGGGCGGCCGCTTTTAGTTCTTCAAGCAGTGACTTATTCAGCAACTTCTTCGATAACGGCAACGAGTGTATCAGCTGCTTCCTGAGCGGCTGAATCAAGTTCGCAAATCTGCTCTTCAACTACAACTGCGCAAGAATCAGCAACTTCTGCAGCTGCATTCTGGCTCTTCTGCTTTGACTGGCATGCAGCCAATACGAGAACTGCAGCAGCAATAACGGTAATCTTTTTCATTGTTTTGTGTATGATATTTTGAAATCGGGCGCAAAGGTATAACAAAGATTTATACGTTGTTATTTCTTTTTCGTGATAATAGCAGGAAATGTTGAAATTTGCGCTACCTTTGCACCGGTATCGATTCGTGCTCATGCGTTTCTGCCTGCCTCTGTAGTTCAATGGATAGAACGGAAGTTTCCTAAACTTTAAATTTGGGTTCGATTCCCAGCGGAGGTAGTGAAAAAGGAGGGTTTTGCCCTCCTTTTTCAGTACCTCCCCTGGGAACTTTTTGGTCTCAGTCCATATCGCCTGAGCCATGTTTTCCGCTACTCTTACGGCAAAGGTGACTCTGCCGGAACAGATAGGTACAGACTTTGAGCTCGGCTTCGAGCTTTCGGAATCGGATGCCTTTCCAAAGGAATCGACCAAGAGGTACAAGGTGGATAATTACAATCCGGACAAGTCCTTCTCTTTTGAACTGTCTGATCTGAAGGTTAATGTGACGTACCATGCGCGTGCGTATATGTTAAATCGGATGTGTCT
>JAZLIR010000034.1:0-7718 GCA_045617485.1 Bacteroidaceae bacterium | reverse complement strand
TGCTGATGTCAGATTACCTCGTAAACAGATCATCCATCACGATTACATTCCGGATGTTTCCTGAATAGGTATTCTTCTGCAGGCCATAGGTGGTTACCAGTACGGGAATCACGGCACACCTGGTGTTTGATTCAGACTTGTATGCCTCGATTCTGTTACGTATTCTGAGATCTTCTTCTTTCTTCAGAGCATACTCGCCTGAACAATACTTCATTTCGCAGACATTGACCACTCTGTCTGCCCTTTCTATGAGAAGGTCTATCTGGGCTGCCGGCCTTGACTCTTCAGAACGCCAACTGAAATACTCTGCGGCAATGGCGCTGATGCCCAACGCCTTCTTGATATTTTCAATGTGGCACATACATATTCTTTCAAATGACAGACCCTGCCAGTTGTTGATTGTCGGTGTGTTCAACTGATGGCTCCAGAAATTCGGGTCAGTTGTCGGTCTTTTCAGAAAGGTATAGTTGAACAGGGTGAAGAAGTCAATAACCTGATATATGCCGCCACTCTTTTTGAGATACTTTCCAGACTTGTCCTTGACATGATACAGCCTGATAAAATCACACTTCTCCAAATTGTCCAGATATTCGCTCAGATGCCCGCTGCTCTTGTCATCCAGATATTTTGCAATCTCATTTCTTGTCAGCCCAGATTTCGTTTTACATAGAAGTTCTATGATTTTCATATACGGGTCAGGGCTCTTGTACAGTGACTTGAAAAGTCTCTCATACTCGCCGCGCATTTCAGAACTGCTGCCGAAAAACAGTCTGTCAATAGCCTGACTTACGCTCTCGTCATCCTGAATCAGACTAAGATAATACGGAATACCGCCAAGGACAGAATACATCCCGATTATTGCCAATCGATCCCACAATATGCCATTTGACTTGAAATACTCCTCTGTCTCCGCCAAGGTGAAAGGATGCAGAGGAAGTTCGTGTGTCATTCTGTTATGAAGTCCTCCGTGGCTGTCAACGATATTCTTAATCATCCAGGTAGTGGCGCTACCGCAGACAATCAGCATTACCTGCGGACGCTTGTTGCACCAGTCATTCCAAAAATCACCGAAGGCTTTCAGGAAACGTGAATTCTTGGTATCGAAGCAAGGTAGTTCATCAATGAACAGAAGGAGACGGCTATTCTTTCTCAGGTTATTCTCAAGTTGTGCCTTCAAGACTTCAAACGCGTCATACCAGGACTTGGGAATGTCTCCTGAATACCCAATACGTTTCAATGCATTGAAGAATACTGTCATCTCATCCTTCTTTGTCCCATCAATCACCCCGGTAACGGTAAAGGCAAACTTTTCAGAGAACATCTGTTCGACCAGATATGTTTTTCCTACACGCCTTCTGCCATAAAGGGCTATAAACTCCGGCTTTCCTGAACCGTAGTATGACTTCAACTTGGCGATTTCGTCTTTTCGTCCAATGATTTTCATTTTAATTCTCTGTTTCTCACAGACAAAGATATGTAAAATCAATTCAGATTGAAAAGAGAATGCGGGCCAAAATTCATCGTTTTTGATATTTTTGGCCCTCATTCAATACGAAATAACCTTTTGGAAACTTATCAGAAGACCTTATGCGTGCACAGAAGGCCCAGCATCAAGTAACCGTCGGATACTAATTGAAACTATTCGTTCATCGCTTTGAAAATGTACCACCTGTAGCGGAATCAAATGCACATCCTGGGTGGTGATGCTCTAGAATAAAACCACATCACCGGAGGGTTAGCAAGGTTGCCGCCTCAGCACAAAGGCGGGAAATTCCCTAGTAGATTGTAACATCTAAAATGATACTCTGGGACATATGCCGCAGTATGGTTTTAATAAAGTGAAAAACGATTGCAAGTAATCAAAGGAACCATAATTGTGATGAGATAAAAAAAATCTCTATATTTACACACGCTATCGCAAGATAGCGTTACATATTGCGAAGGTGTTTTTCGCCTACCCTGCTGGAAATCTGGACAATTTTCAAAACTAGAATGGGTCGGTCGTTTACACCCCGCTTGTCTGCGATTATGTTGACCGGTGGCCCTCTTGCTGCTGCGTACTTCATATCGAGCGGGTGTGGAGTACGATTGTTTCTTCTTTCTAGTAGTTTGTCCAGAACGTCCAGCAGAAGTTACGAAAACGGCTCCACACCTTTGTGTATTATTAACCAATTGCCCAGGGCTCGGCATTTTTAACGGAAAATGAAAAGTACAAGGCTCCTGTTACTGGCATTGTTCCTAACCGCTTTGCCTGTGTTTTTTGCCTGTGAAAAGGCGCAAGAGCAGATTTCTGTGGAATCTATCTCGTTAAACGAAACTTCGGCAGAAATGGTTGAAGGTGAAAGTCTTACCTTAACCGCAAAAATTACCCCTTCCAATGCAACTAATAAAAACATAAGTTGGAAGAGTGATAACGCAAGGGTTGCGACCGTTGATCAAAATGGTAAAGTAACTGCGGTTAAGGCAGGGAAAGCGACAATAACGGTTATATCAGAAGATTGTGGGAAATCAGCTTCTTGCGTAGTCACAGTTAAAGCAAAGGTGATAACAGTCACAAGTGTGACACTGAATAAATCACAAGCATCCTTAAAGGTTGGGGAATATATTACGCTCACCGCAACGGTCACCCCTGACGATGCCACTGACAAGACGGTCACGTGGACAACCTCTGATGCGACTGTCGCCACGGTCTCAAACGGTGTGGTGACAGCTAAAAAGGTCGGCACTGCAACCATCACGGCAAAGGCGGGTGACAAGACAGCGACATGTCAGATAACAATACTACCGACAGATGTGATTTCCGTCACTCTGAATATAAGTTCGGAAACAATTAATATTGGAGAAACGATAGAACTTTTAGCGACGATTACGCCTGACAATGCCACGGACAAATCTTTGCTCTGGTCATCATCCAATCCTACCATTGCAACAATCAGTAACGGAAAGGTAACAGCTAAAGCAGCAGGTGCAACTACAATAACGGCAAAATCAAATAACGGTTTGACCGCATCATGCAACATAACCGTAATAGAAGGTAGTAGTGCTCCTGGAGGTTCAGAAGGTACAGGAGAAGAGGAATGGTAAAACAACGAATAAAAAAAGCACAAATATGAATACGAATTTTAAATATCTATCTGTCGCATTTGCTACGCTAATATGTTCAGCATGTACGAAAACGGGACTGGAAATTTCAAGTCCTGCCGCAAAAGGCAATGAAATCACAATTACAGCTATGAGGGAAGGCTCTGATTTGGGAACGAAGACCGCCCGCATGTCTGATGGGTCTGTAGAATGGTGTCCCTTAGACGAAATCAGTGTATTTTACACTGAAACCAGCGATGGCGGCAGCAGGTTTACCGCCCAGAATACGGATACGGTTGACATTGCTGAGTTTAAGGGTCGACTTGAAGGATTGATTGCCGGTGGCGAGAATTTCATCAATGGCAAATATCTGTACGGCGTTTATCCGTATTCATCCAACACCCGTTTCAAGGACGGAGTCACAACAATCTCTCTTCCGTCACATCAGACAGCTGTAGAGGGAACTTTCGCAAATGGACTCTTTCCTACAATCGCCCGTGCTCAAGGTGTTAATCTCACATTCTATAATATTTGTGGTGGAGTCAAATTCACCGTTTCCCGCAGTGACATCACCTCTGTGGCTTTCAAAGGCAATAACAACGAAAGGTTAGCAGGAACCGCAAATGTCGTTTTCGATGAATATGGCAAGCCGTCTGTTACGGATGAACAGCTTGACAGTAGAGATGCAATAACCGTGTATGCTCCAGGTGGTGGTACCTTTAAAGTTGGGAAAGAATATTTCATAGTCATTTATCCTGTAAATTTGAGTTCAGGCTATACTATGACATTCCAAACATCAGGACAAAAGGAAGGAAGCTATAAAGACAACAACGCAGTTGAAGTCAAACGTTCCGTCTTCGGAGTTGTCAGACAGGCTGATCAGAATATTACCTCATGGACTGATATTACTTCAAGCGGAGGAGGTGAAAATGAAGGTATTTATCTCGGAATAACAGGGTTCAACCAGCAATTGTACGCTTTTCCTGTCAGTGAACTTAATAAGAATACCAAGTCGGGATTTGATTCGTTTATTGATGATTTGAATATGAAGAATGGCACATTGCTGTATTATTCAGTTGATCAGGCTATCAACAAACTGCAATCCGTACCACTTCCAGCCAATCTTTCAACAGCAGCAATAGTAACATTCACTGACGGATTGGATCAGGGTTCAATAATGATGAACAGTTCTTATTCCGACAATACGGCATACCTTAATGCACTCAATAGTCGTATTATAACAGAAACAGTGAACAATCAGCCTATTACTGCCTACTCTATCGGCATAAAAGGTAGCGATGTGGCTGATGTGACAACTTTCCGCAATAATCTTGCCAAACTGGCCTCATCACCATCAAATGCGACTGAAGTGGCAAGTATGTCGGAGGTCAATGAAAAGTTTAAAGAAATCGCTGAACAATTATCGAAGAGCAACTACATCCAGACAATCAACCTTACAATGCCCGGCGTATCGAATGGGACATTGGTTCGTTTCACGTTCGACAATGTAAATTCAGCCTCCAAATCATCTCTATTCATAGAAGGTACATTCAATCTGACATCCAGATCGCTTGAGAATGTGAAATATGTAGGTTTGAGCTCAACATCGGGAAATACCATAAAGGGCGTAGTTGACGGGATATTTGTAACGTTTACCTTTGAAGGTGTACATACCGACAACAACATTCTTATTGATAGTAAATTTACAGACGAATGGACATACGTCACATCCAGCAATACATGGCAGATAAACTCGGAGTTTGATAAGACCGAAAACTCGGACATCGTGACAGAGCGTAGCTCAGCCGTAATAATGCTTATTCTTGACTGCTCAAGTTCGCTTGCAAGTGACTTCCCGAAAGCACAAACCAATGCGAAGGATTTTATCAACACGCTGTATGAAGCGATTGGTGGAGAAAATAATTCGGATGACAATCCGCCCATTGAAGATAATACAATTTATTCTTCCACGCCTATTGACCTTTCTCTTGCAATATGGAAAGACGGGAAACGCTATTATCTTACCCAAGAGGAATATAATAAGGCTAATCTAACCGGTGCGGTTATTGAAGGTCTGACAATCATCGGTGGCGGTGAAAGCTATATCCTTTCACTTAACAATGTTCAGACTAATGCAATTTCAAATGTTGATGTAGCAATGAACTTATATGATAATATCCTGCCGTCAGCCACACAGGGAATGATTATTAGTGCAAGGTGGTCGGATATAATGGCAGCAATCCAATCATTTGGTGGAACTGCGTTAAGTTCAAGTTCAATATACTACACATCGGATACATACAAAGGCTCTTCTTATTATTGTCAATGCATTTGTGGCTCAGGTGGGTCTTTGGGAATGTCCGGTGCCTCTCCCTATGTGAGAGGGGTCAGACCTACCAGTGATAATTCAGCTATTTATTGGACAGATCCTGATGATTTAAAATTATCAGTATTAATCAATGGAACACGGGAATACTTATCCCAACAAGAATACAAGGAACAGAAATATGAAATCAGCACGATTGAGGGCGTAGCAGTAATTGCAGGAGGAGAAAAGTTTGTTATACATTTGAATGATGCTCAATCTTCATCCATATCCGATGTCAATACCGCAAAGCTATTATACGGAGATATTCTACCATCTGCTCCACAGGGAATCATTATCAGTGCCAAGTGGTCGGATATAATGGCAGCAATCCAATCATTTGGTGGAACTGCGTTTCGTTCAAATTCAATATACTACACATCGGATACATACAAAGGCTCTTCTTATTATTGTCAATGCATTTGTGGCTCAGGTGGGTCTTTGAACAGTGGCGGTGTTCCTTATGTAAGAGGTACTATCAATTTGAATTCTAGTATTATAAATGATCCGACTTGGGTAGATTTAGGTCTAAGCGTAAAATGGGCAACTTTCAACATCGGTGCTACTGCCCCCGAAGGCTACGGTGATTATTTTGCCTGGGGCGAAACAGAACCCAAGTCCGATTACAGCTGGTCCACTTACAAGTACTGCGATGGCAGTGAAACCACCATGACTAAATACTGCGTTACCGACTTCAAAACTGTCCTTAATCCTGAAGACGATGCCGCCCATGTCAACTGGGGTGGAAACTGGCGCATGCCGACCGCTGCCGAATTCGAAGAACTATTCAATGCAGACAACTGCGTCTGGACTTGGACAACCCTTCATTTTGTAAGAGGTATCAAGGTGGTCAGCAAAAAGTCCGGTTACGAAGGCAATTGGATTTTTCTTCCAGCAGCGGGGGTGCATTTCGACACGGGCATCAGTAGCGTTGGTGAAAGTATTAACTACTGGTCCAGTTCGCTACGTACTGACTACTTGCGTAACGCGTGCTATCTGGATTTTCGTTTCAAGATTAGCAACACCGCCCGCTGCGATGGTCTTTCCGTGCGGCCCGTCTGCCCGTAACATAACTTAGGATTTGAATTAACTGGAAAAACTGTAATTGGAGAATCAGGACTACTCTCCCGCTTCAGCGGGAAAACGGAGCAGCAGGGGCTCTCCAATTAAATAGACATTTCGATGATATCGGCCATAGGAATGTAGAAGAGAAGCGTTGCCGCAGAGGAATACCGTCACTCAACCGGCGGCGGAACGAAGCCCCCCCCTACTCCAGACCTTTGCCGCCGGTCAGAATGTCAAGCAGACGCTGGTCGGCGACTTTGTGTGTACGGCTGTTCACAAAGCCAAAGCCTGAATCGTAATTCCACATGGTCCAGGCTATGTCATGTTCGTCAAAGACCTGGATCATATCACTTATCCAACGGTACTTCTCCTCCTGGGGGGCAGTCTCATACACGCCCCACTCACCGCAGAACAGCTGGAGTCTGTACTTTCTGGCCACGTCTATGGCATCGGCCATATCGGCCTTAAGCCTGTCACGGTTCCATTCCACGCCCACATAGTCCCTGACCACTGTTTTCTCCTTGTCCGAAAGCTGTTCAAATTCATCGGGATGAACCATTTCGCCCGGGTAATGAAGCGGACCGCGGTAGTCCCTGTATTCGTTCCACGAAGCGCGGTAATGGGTTAGCAGCATTGGAAGGTAATAGTGGAAGCTCAGAATGATGTTCCTGTCGTGACGCGGTATTCTGAGGTCCTTGAACGTGTCATAGCTCTGCCAGCGGTTCGAGCCTATTACAAGAGTGCGCCGCGGCTCACGGCTGCGCAGCGCCTTATGTACCATAGCAATAAGGTCATTCCACTGCTCTGGGTCATCGGCCACCGGCTCGTTCATGAATTCGTATGCCACCCAATCATTAGGGAAGCGTTTGAGCGAATCGGACAGTTCATACCACATGTCAACCAGACGCTGCTGGGCAAGCGGATTCGAGAACAGGGTGTTGGCATCGGGCTTTCCTTCATTTACCGCATTGAAATAATGTGAACGTATAATGTGCAGGTCAACTATTGCACGCAGTTCATATTTGACACACAGGTCAAGAGAGCGGGTCAGCAGAGACCATGCCTCGGGCAGTCTGTTACCCTGCTCGTCCCAGAACTGCTCCTCGTCAATGGGAATGCGCACATGATCAAAACCGGCCTCCTTAAGCAGCCTGAAGTCCGATTCTGTTACGCGTTGTTCGCGCATTCTGCCCCGTGCGTACCCCTG
>JAZLIR010000033.1:0-98843 GCA_045617485.1 Bacteroidaceae bacterium | reverse complement strand
ACGAAAGCCGAACAGGACGAACTCCGTAACAACTGCACCTGGACCTGGACCACGATGAATGGCGTGAACGGTTACAAAGTCCAGAGCAAGAAGTCAGGTTACACAGACAATTGGATCTTTCTTCCCGCAGCTGGGTACCGCTACGGCACGTACCTCGGCAACGTTGGCTCCTACGGTTACTACTGGTCCAGTTCGCTCGGTACGGACTTCCCGAGCAGCGCGTACTGCCTGTACTTTGGTTCGAGCTACGTGAGTTGGAGCTACTACGACCGCTACTACGGTCGATCTGTGCGGCCCGTCTGCCCAAAGGATTAGTCCTGCCCTTCAGAATATGCAAACGGCATGTCTGTACAAATGAAGCGGACTGATATACAAATATATACCCTGTGCCATAAGGATGTTGAGTATGGTATCAGGAGCGATTCTCTCTACACAGGCATTGAGTGTGGCGCCGCATGCAGGGAAGTGCATCCTGACGCCGAACTCAGGGATGATGCCGGTCCTGACAATATGAGCGTATGGAATCCCTTCATTGCTGAAAATTCGGCGCTTTACTGGATATGGAAGAATCACGATAGAAGTCTGAAATATGTAGGCAACGTGCAGTATCGCCGTATTCTCGATTTTGCCGAAGACACTGACTTTGACAGAATTTTCAGCCAGTACGATATAATCTGCTGCAAACCTCTGGAGTTCAAGAAAATGACAGTGGCAAAGCAGTTTGGTGTGTGTCACGGACTGAAATACCTGAACCTTGTGGGTGAGATAATCAGGGACAATTATCCGCGCAGCTACTATAGAAAGTGGAAGAAGTACATCTTCAGAAGAAAACGGCTGTATTATTCATGCGGTTTCATACTCAAGGCCGCCGACTATGACCGTTATGTGGGTTTCCTGTTCGACATTTTCAGGCTGCTGAATGAGAAAATCGGCGTGAAGGACGCCAGTCAGGCCGTGGATTATGCACAGGCCGAAATTGAAAAAGGCTTCCTGGCCGACAGAGACCCCAGAGGATACCGCTACAGCTGCCAGATTGGGGGGTTCCTTGCGGAACGCATCTTTACTTTCTGGGTTCAGTTGAACTTCAACAGAATTCTGGAAAAGCCCTATGCACTGATGGAGAACACTGACATTTGAGTGTCGCACGTCTTACGTGCGCCCGTTTCCTACTTCTGTGAGAATTCCGACTTCATGTTCTGAAGCATTTTCCCAAGGGTGGTAAGGAAATCGCGCAGCTCCTCTTCTGAAATCCCGTCAAGAATGCGGTCCAGCATGAAAATGCCCTTTTCCTTGGCTTCGGTTTTCATCTGCTGTGCCAGAGGGGTCAGAATCAGTGTGTTTGAGCGGCGGTCCGTTTCGCTGCGCTGACGGACAATCAGTCCCTTCTTCTCCAGTCCGTCAACAATCTTGGTAATGGAGTTCTTGTCCTTCTGCATAGTATCGGCCAGCTTCTGCTGTGACATCGGACCCTGGTTCCACAGCAGGTCAATAAGCAGGAACTGTTCGGGAGTGAGTCCTACATTATTGCGTTTCAGCATAAGTCCGGTATATTGTTTCAACTTGCACGAGGCAAGATTCAGGTAAACGGCAACCTCCTTTGACAATAGCATATTATACGGTATTACGGTTATATAGTACAAATATAATACTATCGACCGATATGACCAAACATCAAGAAACAGTTTGTCAGCGTGACAGCTTGCGCATTTCGTAGCCAAGACGGTACAGTTCCATGGCGGCACCGATGCGGAACATGACTTGTGCCGTGCGTGCATAGACGTAGAATGCACGCGGACTTTGCGGCTCTATGCGTTCCTGACGTATATGCGCAACCGCGCTGTCGGCGCAGGCTTTTATGGTCTCGTTTATTCCGGCAGTCTCAATGCTTCCGTGTGTCAGCCCGAGAATGTCGGCCATGATATGGTCATCCATATTGTCGAATCCCTGCGATCCAAGCAGTACGCTGTACGGCTGGTCTTTGAGCCTGTTCCAGTCGCGGTTCCACCAGCAGGCAACTGCCATTCCCATGTAGGCGGCCCAAGCTACCGAAACGGTAGGGTAGGCTGCAATCTCCTTAACGCCGTCGGCAATGTATTCGGGTGCCAGTGCGTCCCATTTGTCGTCAATGTCCTGTGACTGCAGCAGCACGCCTTCAAGCATGCCACGTCCGGTACATAATTTCAGCAAATCCTGTGTCAGGCGCTCCTGGTACATATTGTAGTAAAGACTGTCTTCCATATCAGAACAGGTTATTAATAATTGTAACGTTTCTTGAATTTCATGAGCAGGAAAACGGACATGGCCAGTGCCATGCAGTCGGCCACATCGACCGATATCCAGACACCGTCAAGCCCGAAAATCAGCGGCAGTATAAAGACGCAGCCCATTTCAAATACAAAGGTGCGTGTGAACGATGCTATGGCCGATACTATTCCGTTGTTCAGTGCTGTGAACCATGCCGATATGAAGTTGTTGAAGCCCCATATCATGAAACATATCATTGACAGACGTATGGCATGTGCGGCCAGTTCGCAAAGTGCGTCATCGTGACCTACAAAGACCTTTGACAGCGGCACGGCAAACAGCTCGCTCAACAGGGTCAGAATACACCCTGCCGAAACCAGTATGACAATGCTTTTCCTGAGCAGGCTTTTCAGCTCGTCATAGTTCTGCGCTCCGTAGTTGAAACTTATGACAGGCGAAATTGCCATGTTGTAACCTATGAACAGGGCTGCGAACATGAATGCAATATACTGGATTATGCCATATACAGCTACGCCGTCCTGGCCTATCAGTTTCATGAGCTGCAGGTTATAGCATATTATCAGGACGTTGTATGAAATGTTGTTCACGAATTCCGACAGACCGTTTGTGCATGCCTGTCTTATGCTGCTCCATTCGGCTCTGGCCTTCACGCATTTCAGATGCGTGGTGTTCCATTTTCCACTGCCTATGAACCCGAAATATATGAGTGGGAACAGACCGCCTATGCCCTGCGATATGGCAGTCGCTATGGCTGCACCTTCAAGCCCCCACTTGAAGACTACAATGAACAGGTAGTCAAGGGTCATGTTGGCCACACCGCTTATCACGGTTATCCACGCTCCAAGCTGCGGACGTTCGGCGGTCATGAAGAATGACTGGAATTCCATCTGGGTCATGAACAGCGGCAGCACGCACAGCAGAATTCGGCCGTAGGTGGTGCAGTCATCGAGCATCGGTCCCGGACTGGCACCCATCCAGCATGATATGGGTCTTATGAATATGAACAGAACGACGGCCAGTACGCACCCTGTAACCAGCATCGTACGCGTCAGCATGCTGAAAATGCGGTTGGCGCGTTCATGGTCTTTCTGTCCCAGCACCATGGCTACCAGTGCGGTCCCTCCGGTACCGAACATGATGCCTATGGCCCCCACAATCATAATGGCAGGCCACACCATATTCAGTGCCGCAAAAGCTGTCGTTCCGGCGTAGTTGGCAACGAAAAAACCATCGACCACGCCATAGACCGACATGAACAGCATCATCAGAATTGACGGTGCCGATGCCTTTAGAATACGTCCTGTTCCGTAGTGCCCTCCAAGTTCAATCTTCATGAAAAAATCAGCGCACTACTTCTGTGAATTCGGGCTGCTGGCCGGGCTTGGCTATGACGTAGATGGTTGAACTTGAACTCTGTGAGCCGAAACTGCGTCCGGCTACGGTGAACTTGTACTCAGTGGCATCGCCCGTGTTGCGGCTGGCAACTTCCGATGGAGTGCCGAGCGGGAACTGGTAGCTTGAGCAGGCTGCGTTGAAAATCTCAATATCGGCCTCTGTTACAGGCTGTGATGCCGGGAACTCGGGAAGTTCGTCAATGCTGCCTTCCTTGTATCCGCCGGCAATCAGAAAACGCTCAACCTCGGCCGGAACAGCTGCCATACGTGCGGCACGGCATCCGTAGCCCTTTATGACTTTGGCTCCCGGAAGGGCCTGACGGAGGGCATCGGTTCCCGTAGCAAGTCCGCCGCTGCCAAAGGTGCAGAAGGTGACTATGGTCTTGCCGTCAAGACTGACTTCCTTTAGAAGCGATTTTACAGGGGTTGCATACACACCGCTCCAGATGGGGAAACCCAGGAAAATGCGGTCGTATTGTGAAAGGTCGCTTTTGAGGGGGATAAGTGCCGGAATCTGTCCCGACTGGTTTTCCTGCTGTGAACGCTGCACTGTCTCGTTGAAGCTGCCGTCGTATGCGGGGGTGACATCAAAGCGCTCTATGTCCCAGCCGGTCTGCCTGGCAATTTCCTGTGCAACGGTATCGGTGGAACCTTCCTGTGAATAGTACAGAACAAGGGTCTTTGACTGGCTACCTGAGCATGAAAGCATGCCTGCGGCTGCAAGAATTGAAAGCATAATCTTTTTCATAATATGGATGTTTTTGTTCAGTCCGGTTGTGTAAGTTTGCGGAATACGGCGGGCGTTGTTAGCGAGAAACGCATCAGTTCGCCGGTTATAGGGTGAATGAATGTCAGCCGGTAGTTGTGTAGCATCAGACGGCGTGCTGGGTTGGTCTCGGCACCGTATTTGATGTCACCGGCTATCGGGCAGCCCATCTCGGACATGTGGACGCGAATCTGGTTCTTCTTGCCGGTAAAGATCTCCACATCGATCAGGGCATAGCGGCCTCGTGACTGCAGAACACGGTAGTGGGTCACTGCCAGACGGCCGCGCTCTTCATCATCGGTCGAATAGACACGCATGTGGCTGTCCTCGGTGAGAAGGCTTTCTATAGTGCCCTCCTCACGTGCGGGTATGTTCTCGGTTACGCACATGTATTTGCGCTCCTTGACGTAATAGTCCCAGTTGGAGCGCAGTTCGTGCATGAACTCGGGGTCTTTTGCAAAAATGAGAATGCCCGACGTATATTGGTCCAGCCTGTGGCAGACATACAGCTGCGCATCAGGGTCCGAATGGCGTACATAGCCCTGCATAATATGGAAGGCGTTCTTTTCGCGGGCGTTGTCGTTGGCTACAGACAGCAGACCCGATGTCTTCTCTATCACCACAATATATTTGTCCTCGAACAGTACCTTGACTTGCGGGTTGTTGAACCGGTAGAAACTGCTGCCAAGGTTTACTTCAACGACATCGCCGGGAAGCAGGGGGGTATTGAACTGGGTTACCGGTTCGCCTTTCAGAGCAATGTGCCTGTATTTGAGCATGGCCTTGACCTGCGTGCGGTTCATACCTGAAAGCGTTTCAAGCAGGAACGGCAGCAGTGTGGTCTCCCTGTCAACGGTGAAAGTCTTTATGTTGTCGGCCTGATTCCGGCGGTTAGTTCCTTTTTTAACCATTTAATAACAGATTCTTAGTTCCGGTCGTTTTCTATCTTGTTCAGCATCTTTATCGTAGCCTTGATGGCCGCTTCGGTCTGGTCGGCGTCAAGTCCGCGTGTACGGAAATCCTGACCGTTCAGGTTCCAGCTTATTATGGTCTGGACAAAGGCATCGGTACGTCCTCCGGGCGGAATTGAAACCGTATAGTCGGTAAGCATTGGGAACGGCATGTCCAGACTTGCGTATATCTTGCGCAGTGCCTTTACGAAGGCATCGTACTGACCGTCGCCGCTTGCCGAGTCCTGATACTGCCTGCCGTTTATTTCTATCATCACGGTGGCCGATGGCCTCAAACCCTGCGCAAGCATGAGCGAGTAGTTGAGAATTCGTATGCGCTGTTCGCGATCGGAGTCATGATGGAGCACATCGCTGACTATGTATGGCAGGTCGTCCTGCGTAAGCTGTTCTTTCTTGTCGCCCAGTTCCACAATGCGGGCCGTGACCTTGCTCATGGCCTCGTCATCAAGTTCTATTCCCATGGCTTCAAGGTTCTTGCGTACGCTTGCGCGGCCGCTGTTCTTGCCAAGCGCATATTCACGCACACGCCCGAAACGTTCCGGAATAAGAGCTCCGGTATAAAGGTTGTCCTTTGCGTCGCCGTCGGCATGTACGCCGGCACACTGGGTGAACACGTTCTGTCCTACAATGGGCTTGTTCTGCGGAATGCGTATTCCGCTGTTCATTTCTACCAGACGGCTCAGACGTGTAATGCACTTTTCGTCGGTGTCGAGATCCATGCCCAGCTGGTCACTGAGCACTGCCATTACGCTGGCAAGCGATGCGTTGCCGGCCCTTTCGCCAAGACCGTTCACGGTAGTGTGGACTCCCTGAATGCCTGCGCGTACCGCACTATAGACATTGGCTACAGCCAGCTCGTAGTCGTTATGGGCATGGAAGTCAAAGTGAATATCGGGAAAGGACTTCAGCATTCTGTCGCAGTATTCGAAAGTGGTCTGCGGGCTGAGAATGCCAAGGGTGTCAGAAAGCATTATGCGCTTCACCGGCAGCGAGGCCAGCGCACCTGCAACTTCCATGACGTAGTCCAGCGACTGTACCATTCCGTTGCTCCAGTCCTCCAGATAGGCGTTTACTGTCAGCCCCATTCCGACGGCTGTCTGTACTGTCTGTCTTATGTCGCTTATGTGCTGTGACGCAGTCTTGCCCAACTGTCCTTCAACATGACGCAAGCTTCCCTTGCAGAGCAGGTTCATGACCTGACATCCGCTTTCTCTGATCCATTTTGCCGAACTGTCACTGTCAACGAATCCAAGCACTTCAATTCGCTGTTCCAGACCGTTGGCGCGCGCCCATCGGCTCAAAAAGGCAGCACATTCCTGCTCCTGCCTTCCTGTCAGGGCCGATGCAATCTCAATGCGGTCAACGCGCACTTCGGTAAGCAGTGACTTGGCTATGTCAAGCTTCTCACGTGCGGTGAACGAAACTCCCTGGGTCTGTTCTCCGTCACGCAGCGTGGTGTCAAGTAACTCAATCATAGTTGTACCAGTTTGTCACACGGAAACTTGTTGACCGCGTTTATGAATGCCTGAACCGATGCGTTCACAATGTCGGTATCGGCCGCAAAGCCATAATATACCACACCGTCAAACTCAACCTGCATGTGAACCTTGCCGGTGTCGTCACTGCCATGGTCCATAGCCTGTATGAGGAATTCGCGTATTGTCATTCTGTTTCCTGTAATCTTCTTTATGCTCTTAATGGCGGCATCGACGGGACCGTTTCCGGCTGACCGTGACTCGTACTGACTGCCGTCAATTGTAAGGCGTATTGTGGCTTCGCATTCAACACCTTTACCCGATGTCACGTTCATGTAGTCAAGCGTGACCCGCTTCTTCATGCCTTCGTTCTGTCCCGTCAGGCTTAGAATGTCCTGGTCGCTGATATCGGTCTTCGAGTCGGCCAACTGGAGAAACCTGTCGTACAGGGCGTTCAACTGCTCGCCTTCAATGTCAACGCCAAGAAGCTGGCAGCGCTGGCGCAGGGCCGCACGGCCGCTTCGGGCTGTAAGGATAAGACTGCTGTCAAGCATGCCTACGTCCTTCGGATTCAGAATCTCGTAGTTTCTGCGGTTCTTTATTATGCCGTCCTGGTGTATGCCCGATGAGTGTGAGAATGCGTTTCTGCCCACAATGGCCTTGTTGGCCTGTACCGGCATGTTCATCAGCGACGATACAAGGCGGCTTGTGTGAAACAGGCGGGTCGTGTCAATCCCGGTATTCAGGCCCAGTTCGGGATGTGTGCGCATAATCATTACCATCTCCTCAAGAGCTGCGTTTCCCGCACGTTCTCCTATGCCGTTCATAGCCACCTGCACCTGGCGTGCTCCGGCCTGTACCGCTGCCAGCGTGTTTGCGGTGGCAAGCCCGAGGTCGTTGTGGCAGTGAACTGACAGAGTCACTTTGTCAATGCCTTCAACATGCTCCATAAGGTATGCAATCTTACGGCTGAACGCTTCGGGCGTGCATACGCCCGTGGTGTCAGGAATGTTCACCACAGTGGCACCGGCCTTTATCACCGCTTCGACAATACTTGCCAGGAATTCATTGTCGGCGCGTCCGGCATCCTCGCAGTAGAACTCGACATCGTCAATCAGGTTCCTTGCATATTTCGTGGCGCTGACCGCCTGCTCGAGTATGCTGTCTCTGGTTGAACGGAATTTGTATCTGATATGCTGGTCCGATGTGCCCAGACCTGTGTGTATTCTTCCTCTTGCCGCACCCTTCAGGGCCTGTGCGGCCACATCGATGTCGCCGGGTATGGCGCGTGCCAGGGCACATACTATAGGCTTTCTGACAGCCTGGGCTATACATTCCACGCTGTGACAGTCGCCAGGGCTTGATACTGGGAATCCGGCTTCCAGAACATCGACACCCAGTTCTTCAAGGGCACGTGCCACCTGCACTTTTTCTATGGTGCTGAGCTGACAGCCCGGAACCTGCTCGCCGTCGCGCAGGGTGGTGTCGAAAATAATCAGCCTTTCAGACATGTGTAAGCCTAATTTTGCCTTTGTTTTTGCAAAAGTAACAAAAAAAACGTGATATAGTTGCTCAATTGAAAAGCGGCACTTATCTTTGCTACGTGTTTTTCATGGTATTAGATTTTATTTAAGGTGAGCGGAACTGGGAAGTCCCGCTCATCTGCTTTTTTATTTGAGGTACTTGTCAAGCCATGCAAAGAAGGTCCGCTGCCAGGCTATTCCGTTCTGTGGCTTGGACACCCAGTGGTTCTCGTCCGAGAACAGCAGCAGCTGCGCATCTATGCCGCGCATTCTGGCCGATGTGAAGGCCGACACAGCCTGTGAATACATTATTCTGTAGTCCTTCTCTCCGTGTATGCACAGAATCGGGCTGTCCCACCTGTCAACGTAAAGGTGCGGGGACTGGGCATATACAGACAGACGGTTCAGGTTGTCGTTCTCCCAGGGTGCCCCTCCGTAGTCCCAGTTTGGGAACCACATCTCTTCGGTCTCGGAATAGTCCTGCTGTGTGTTGAACATGCCGTCGTGGGCTATGAAGCACTTGAAACGTCCCTCGTGATTGCCGGCAAGCCAATAGACCGAGTAGCCACCGAAGCTTGCGCCTATGCAGCCAAGACGGTCCCTGTCAACGTATGGCTCCTTTGCAATGTCGTCAATGGCCGACAGGTAGTCCTTCATGCACTGGCCGGTGTAGTCTCCGCTTATCTCTTCAAGCCACTCCTGCCCGAATCCGGGTACTCCGCGGCGGTTTGGCGCCACAATGATGTAACCCTGATGTGCCATGAGCATGAAGTTCCAGCGGTAGCTCCAGAACTGCGACACCATGTTCTGTGGACCTCCCTCGCAGAACAGCAGAGTGGGGTATTTCCGGGATGGGTCGAAATGCGGCGGGTAGATTACCCATGCAAGCATGTCCTTACCGTCGGTGGTGAGTATAGTGCGCGCATCGACCTTCACCTTGTCAATATCGGCAAAGAAACGGTCGTTTTCATGTGAAATGCGCTCCTTCATGGAGTGGCGTATGTCATACGAATAGATTTCGGTAGCCATGTTCAGGGACTGTGCAGTTACAATGAGACGGCGGTCGGCACCCCAGGCCAAAGAATTATAGTCGCAGCGGTCATCGTTCTGCTGAATTATGCTGCCGTCAAGACCGGCTGTGAATATCGACATGCAGCCCTGCCATGAGCCTATGAAATACAAGCAGTCACCGTCTCTGCTCCAGATGAAATGGTCCACGTTGCTGTCAAAGTTCTCGCTTACCGACCATTTGCGCTTAGTCTCCATGTCCATGACATACAGGCGGTTTCGGTCACTCTCGTAACCGTCGCGCTCCATGCTCTGCCATGCCAGGAAAGAGCCGTCGGGACTGAACTGGGGGTTGGTGTCATAGCCCATGTTAAGGTCCGTCTCGCCCGGCAGCTTGCATAGGTTCACGGTCTCTCCGGTTTCAGTGCTGTATAGGAAAATGTCGGAATCGGTGCTTGTGGAGTATTCCATGCCGGCCTTCTTGCGGCAGGTGTAGGCAAGCTGTTTTCCGTCGGGTGTCCATGCAAACTGCTCTATGCCTCCAAACGGGAGCATGGGGCTTTCATACGGCTGGTCCTGCAGCAGATCGACGGCATCGGCCATGACCCTGCCATCCTTTACCGATGCTATGAACGGATGAGGCAGTTCCGTGGTCCAACTGTCCCAGTGGCGGAACATCAGATCGTTGGCAATCTTTGCTCCTGATTCCGGCAGATCGGCGTACGGGTGTTCCGGAACCAGCGGGTTGGGCACATTCATGACAAGCAGCACGCGACTGCCGTCGGGCGAGAACAGAAAACCGTCAATGTTGCGGTCTGAATCGGACAACTGTCTGCGGTGCCGTCCGTTAAAATCCACTGACCATAACTGCTGTATGCCCCTGCTGTCGGGAGCAAGGAAAGCTATGGTCCTGTTGTCAATCCATGCCGGGGCGGTCTCGTTGCGTGAGCTGCGGGTAAGCAGACGCAGGCTGTCGCCCTTGTCGGTCATGGTGTATATGACTGTGTGGCTGGCGTTCTCACCAATACTGAAGTACGATGTCTGGTATGCCACGTGTCTGCCGTCGGCCGATACCGACACGTTTGAAATCCGTCCCAGCGCCCAGAGCGCCTCGGGGGTCATGTGACCGTCTTCTATTTTCAGTTCACTGCGTCCAATGTTGACTTTCCTTTTCATATTGCCGCTATTGACATAAAAATACGTACCTATGGCCATAATCATGACCATAAGTACCAGATATGTTTTTCTGCTCATTTCGGGACAGACAGTTTAGCTGTTCAGAAACACTTTGATGAAATCGGTGCCGTCATCAAGCGTACCGTATGCCCCGTCAAGGCATGACTTCTCGTCGTACTGCTGAACCCTGTCTGGCTCAATTCCGCGATGCCATATAAGGAACGGCACATTCTCGCGCGTGTGGGTGCGGTGTGAACATGGAGTGGGGTGGTCAGGCAGCACTGCAATGCATACCGGCTCCTCCCAGTTCTTCACCTCCTCATATATAGGACCTATGAGACGGCTGTCCAGATCCTCCACGCAGCGCAGCTTGAGCTTGCTGTTGCCCTCGTGACCGGCTTCGTCGGCAGCCTCGACATGAACATAGACTAAATCGTTGGTCTTGAGCGCATTGATTGCGGCGCGCGTCTTGTTCTCGTAGTTGGTATCGAACAGACCGGTGGCACCCTCAACGTCAATAACCTCCATGCCGGCGTATTTGCCAATGCCCTTTATCAGGTCAACGGCCGATATCACCGCACTCTTCTTAAGTTGCGGGAAAGACTGTGCCAGCGTGGCCATCTGCGGCCTGTAGCCGGGCGACCAGGGCCAGATGCTGTTTGCCATGTCCTTGCCCTGTGCCTTGCGTGCCAGATTCACGGGGTGCTTGGCAAGCAGTTCCTGTGAACGCAGAATAAGGCTGTTCAGCAGGTCGGCGGTGGGCTGTGCCTGGGCAGTCGCGGCCTTTATCATAAGCGGTTCAAACGGTTGGCCCGGTACGTCGTGGGGCGGAGTGCATACCAGTTCCTTGCATCCGCCGTTCACTACCAGCAGATGCCGGTACTGTATTCCGGGGTGGAACTGAATTATGTCGGAACCCAGCTCACAATCCAGATACTGAATGAGCTCACGTCCCTCTTCGGTGGTCAGATGCCCTGCCGAATGGTTCTTTATGCAGCCGTTCTCAACGCAGATAAGGTTGCAGCGCATACCCATGTCGCCGTCCTTCAGATCAACACCAATGTTGGCGGCCTCAAGTACTCCGCGTCCTTCAAACACCTTGTGCACGTCATATCCCAGAACTCCCATGTTGGCAACCTCGCTGCCCGGGGTGAAACCTTCGGGTACGGTGCATACCATGCCGGTGCGTCCCTCTTTGGCAAGCATGTCCATGTACGGCTTACGGGCATGCTGCAGAACGGTCTGCCCGTCAAAGGCATCGGTCCAGTCGGCCATGCCGTCTCCAAGAATTATAATGTACTTCATTTTTGCATTTTTTGCTCTTAAAACGCAAAAATAGGAAATTCCGCCACACCCCGCGTCTTTTTGCGTAACTTTGGCAGTATGAAACTGCTTTCGGTACTGTTTTCCATAATCCTTTTCGCCGCGCCGCAGTCCATGGCGGCAAGAACGGACCGGCCCGTCAGCGCATCGTCGGCTGTCGAAGTGACGGCTTCTGACAGTGTCCGCTTGGTCTTTGACCTGACAATGCAGAAAGGGTGGCACGTGTACTCTACCGGTCAGAAAGGCGGCCCGACAAGTGCGGAACTGCAGCTGGACAGCATTTCCGGCCTGAAACTGTGCGGTACGCTGGACTATGAGGGCACGCTTCTGAACCGTACCGATTCTGCATTCGGAGTACAGGTCAGTTATTTTGAAGACCGTGTCAGGTTCTATCAGACGGCGGTTATCAAAGCATCGGACTGGTACATTGAGGGTAATCTGACATACGGTGCTTGCAACGATATTTCGTGCCTTCCTCCCGGTCATGTGGAATTCACGTTTTCCTCAAACCTGAATGACGCAGCGGCAGGTCTTCAGTATGATTGGCAGGGTGGCGGAGTGGAGACCGACCTTAGCGCACTGCCCGATTATGACGTGCAGACCTGGCAGCCGGTGCAGTACGCTTCGAGTCAGGCAACCCGCAGTGAACACGGTCTTTGGGGACTGTTTCTGACCAGCATACTTGCAGGCTTTCTTGCGCTGCTCACCCCCTGCGTCTGGCCAGTAATACCTATGACGGTAAGCTTCTTTCTGAAACGCGGCAAAGAGCACGGCCGTTCGGTCCGCGATTCTGTAATATTCGGCCTTGCAATTATTGCCGTATATGTCAGCATAGGCCTGGCTGTTACTCTCATTTTCGGTGCCGATGCACTTAACGCTCTGGCAACCAATGCAATAGTGAACATACTGTTCTTTGCGGTACTGGTTGCATTCTCTCTCTCGCTTTTCGGACTGTTTGAACTCCGTCTGCCTGGAAAATGGAGCACCGGCACAGACCGTAATGCGCGCAGACAGGGACTGGCCGGCATATTCTTCATGGCTCTGACCCTTGCCATAGTGTCATTCTCATGCACAGGGCCCATAATAGGTTTCCTGCTGGTCGATGCCGCACAGAACGGCAGCCTGCTGGCTCCTGCCGTCGGTATGGCAGGCTTCTCACTTGCATTGGCCGTACCTTTTGCACTGTTTGCCGCTTTCCCAGGCTGGATGGAGTCACTGCCAAAATCGGGTGCCTGGATGCAGAAAGTCAAGGTGACGTTGGGCTTCATAGAGCTGGCATTCTCGCTCAAATTCCTATCGGTGGCCGATATGGCCTACGGGTGGGGCATACTCCCGCGTGGTCTGTTCATACTTCTGTGGACGGTCATGGCCTTAGTGCTGAGCCTGTATTTCCTTGATATCTATCGGAAGAAAAAGCACAGAAGAAGTGCAGTATCGACTGCTTTCGGAATAGTGTTCCTTGCGTTCGCAGCATGGCTTGTTCCCGGGTTGTGGGGCGCTCCGCTCAAGGCGATAAGCGCATTCTGTCCTCCAATGCCGGCTGCATACGAACAGTACTCTGACTATGCACATGCTCTGGAGGCATCGGCCCGTACCGGCAAACCGGTGCTGATTGATTTTACAGGCTACGGATGTGTGAACTGCCGCAAGATGGAAGCCTCGGTCTGGACCGACCCCGATGTTGCCAAGACCGTAGCCGGCAGCTACATAATGCTGTCACTCTACGTTGATGACCGTACTCCGCTGCCCCAGACGGTAACGGTAACGGAAAACGGGCAGAAAATCAAACTCAGGAATATGGGTGACAAGTGGAGCCTGTTGCAGCGCTACAAGTTCGGTGCCAATGCCCAGCCCTTCTATGTCATTGTCGATTACAGGGGGAGTCTGCTGTCGGCTCCTTATACATTCAATCCTGACCCCGCAGACTTTCTGAAATTCCTTTCCGTCAGGAACTGAGAAGCAACTTCTTACGTCGGGCGCTTGTCAGCTGAATACGACAGTCTTGTTCTTATAGACCAGAATCTTGTGGTCTATGTGCTTCTGGACGGCGTGTGAAAGAACAATCTTTTCAAGGTCCTTGCCCTTGTTCACAAGGTCGTCGGGCATGTCCTTATGCGAAATGTGAACAACGTCCTGAACAATGATAGGACCTGCGTCAAGCTCGGCGGTAACATAATGGCTTGTAGCGCCGATTATCTTTACACCGCGTTCAAATGCTGCATGATAGGGCTTTGCGCCGACAAAAGCCGGCAGGAATGAGTGGTGTATGTTGATTATGCGGTTCGGGTATTTGGCAATTGTGCGGTCACCTATTATCTGCATGTATCTTGCCAGTACAATGAAATCAATTTTGTTCTCGTCAAGCAGCTTGAGCGTTGCCGTTTCCTGCTCCAGCTTGTTTTCCTTGGTTATGGGAATCTCATAATAGGGAATGTGGAACATGTCGGCAACCGGCTTCATGTCGGGGTGATTGCTGATAATAAGCGGAATCTCCACATTCCATTCACCTGCACTGTAACGGGCAAGAAGGTCGAACAGGCAATGTGACATCTTTGAAACGAAAATGGCCATGCGCGGCTTCTCATCGCTGAAATACAGTTTGAAATCCATCTGGTACTTCTTGGCGTAAAGAGTTCCGAAGTAGTCCGATATCTTGTCCCTTGGAATCAGAAATGTGTCAATGTTCCATTCTATGCGCATATTGAAAATGCCTTCGACATGGTCAACGAACTGTGCCAGATAAACTACGTTACCACGGTTTTCGGTAATGAAATTTGTAATGTCGGCAATGATACCCGGTTTGTCAGGGCAGTGCAGAAGTAATGTAGTGGTCATAACCTTTTTTCTTGCTCGGAGCGCAAAGTTATAAAATTATCGGATAGAATGAAACTGAAAGGAAGCCATTCCAGACCTTTTGTCTGAAATGGCTTCCTTAATTATATAGGTGTACCTTAACTTATCAGCGTATCGGATGCTCTTCATAGAATTCCTTGTAGTATTCCATCATACCTTCAAAGAATCCGTCAATATAATTGTCCAATCCTGACCAGTAACTTCCAAGATGCTCAAACAGATTGTCAAAGAAGCTGGCATTGACCATGTAAATACCGTTGGCAAAACGTGCGGCATAAATTGCACGCAGTTCTATTATGCGGAAGAAATTCTCAATGCGGTCAACTATTGACTTGTAGCACTGTATCTTGGCATTGATGTATGCATCACGGCGCGCCTTCTTGAATTCAAGATATGCCTTGTAATGCTCAATCTTTGATTCGATATAATTCTGACGGCACTCGATTCTGAATTCAACATAATCCCTATAGTTGCTGATCATCGAGTCTATGAAAGCCTCAACACCTTCTACAAATGCCTTTTTGCGTGCAATCTTGAAATCGATGTAGGCCTTGCGGCGTGCTGCAATTGTGTCGATAAATGCCTCATAGCTCTTTATCTTGCCGTCTATGAAATTCTCGATACCTTCAATGAAAGCCTTCTTGCGTTCAATCTTGAACTCGATGTAGGCCTTGCAGGCAGCAATTGTTTCGGTCTGGAAGTCTTCAATCATTCTAATGACTGAGAGAACAGCCTCTTCGGCAGGTGCTTCAATTTCAACTTTCTGTTCTGAACCTTCAAACTCGTATGTAAGGCTGAAGCAGATTCTGTCATAGCTGAAATACTTGTCAGCTTCTCTGTAAGCCAGCTTGAGTGTGCCGTTCAGTGTAGTGTCGGCATTTGCCCACTTGAAATCTATCGGACCGGCAAGGTTGAAATCAATGACTCTTTCCTTGATGGATGCAGCTTCAAAATCGCTGATAAACGGATTTCTCAGCTCTCCGTTTGCTGCCAGAAGCCAGAAGAATTCCGGAAGGTTGTTCGACTCAAGTCCAAAAGACAGATAATCGTTGTCTTTTTCATCACCGAAAGAAACGGTGCTGTAAACCTGCTTGTAGTTGTCTCCAAGTGCAGTCTCGTAGACAGTCGATACTATGTTCTTTCCTGATTCCTTTTCCTTGATTGAGAAGTTGCTGTACATGATACCTGCTATATCCTTTGACTCGTAAGCCGAGAGGTTGATCTGGTATGTGCCGCAACTACGTTCTATGTCAACGCTTGAAATCTCCTCATTGATGCCTGTCTTGATTGAACCCGAACTAAGGACCTTTCCGTCAGAAATGAGTTCGTCCTTATATATTGTCGGAATCTTGACATTGATGTCCAATCCGGTAAACGGTGTGAAATCGTTTGTCTTGCTGCTGTTCGGGTAAATTTGCAGTGAGCACTCTTCGTCGTTGAAACTGCGGAAATTGAACCGAACGCTGTCTTTTAGCGGAGAATACTGCCAACTATTGAAAGCTGCATCGTACTGACCGCCTACCTTGCAAAAGTCTAAGGTAATACTGCCATCCTCTTCATTGAATGCAGTTGAATCAATGACATTTTCAAGCTGTGGCAGTATTACCGAGTTGATGTCGCGTACAAGCAACTGGTATGCAAATTGTGAATACAGTTCAACTGCCTCCTGAAAATCAGCGTCATTGGACAAAGGCAGCAGAACGTTGTCTATGGTCTTGGTGATCGGAGCTGAAAATTCCGAATTGCCCTGATTGCTTTCACCGGCAATTTCAGACAGCTGAATGTCTGAACTGCAGGAAGCTGCCAAAACAGCCACCATTGATAATAAAGCTATTTTACGCATAGTAGTAGAGTAAAGTTTTATTCTGTTACAATAACAGTTTTACGAAACTTAGTTGCGGTTGTAGAAATCTTCCAGAAATTCGTCCAAATTGCTGATGAATGTTCCGATCTGTGAAACGATTCCGTTAACAAAAGCAATCTGGTACTCACCAAGACCTTTGAAGAATTCATATTGCAGAGACAACGTTGCAGCAGCCCAGCGCTCAAACTCCTGTACGCGTTTGTATGCCATCTGGTTGTAACTGATGATGTTGTTGATAACTGTCTGATTGTAATCGTTGATTCCCTCAATTACCGCTTTGTTGAACTCAATGATTCCGTCTCTTATTTCCTCAAGTCTCTTTATGACTGCTGAAACATAGCAGTATATGGCATGTTCCACTTCCTGCTTGCAGGCTATGATTATGTCAATTGTTGTTTCAATAGCTTCCTCAATGGCGGCCTTAGCGGCAGGTTCGCTCAGAACTATTTCAGTTCCGTCGTTTACTTTGAAAGCAAGTTCAAGGCCCATGCACGCGGTTTTGCGCGCGAGGTTGGGCTTCAGAAGAACGAGTCTGACTTCTCCCGCAACAGTGGTATTGATTCCATCATACTCAAACTTTAACGGAGAATTTTCATTGAATGAATTGATTCTGTCTTTGATGGCTGCAATGTTGTTGATTCTTTCGCCGTTAATGAGTTTCTTATTTATGCTAAGCAGGCTGATGAGTTCATAGATGTTATCGTCGCTTGTGCTGATATAAATACATTCGTCTTCGGTGTCACCGAATGCAA
The DNA here is from genome assembly GCA_045617485.1 of Bacteroidaceae bacterium. GTDB lineage: Bacteria > Bacteroidota > Bacteroidia > Bacteroidales > Bacteroidaceae > Colenecus. The sequence goes on along the minus strand of JAZLIR010000033.1, from coordinate 81,473 downwards.
AAGTAATGGATCTCGAACCACCTGTTGTTTGAGTTGTAAGGAGCTGTATCAGATTTTTGCCATTGCGCTCAATCTCGAATGCTTCAAATGCACCAAATGCGCCGAGTGCGCTGTCGTTAAGCTTTGTAGCGTCGAAAGCGCAGTTTACACTGTAATTGGCAATATGCCTGTTTGATGTTATCAGAAAACTTGAACTTCCAACTGAACCGCTCAATATGGCTCCCTCAGCGGCAAGTTCGCCGTTAACGTACAGTGAATCGGTGATGGTCTGCGGAAACTGCAATGTAAACAATGGAAACGGGCTGAATTCACAATTCTCGTCTTTTGCTCTTGCTACCAGCTCGCATTTCTGGAACATTCTGTTCCTGAAATTATAATACGGGTAAACAAACTTCAGGAAACCTTCGTCTGGAGTATAATCCCATGTGTTGCCATGCGGTGTAGCTATAAATTCGCCACCTATCTTGCTGAAATCAAGTGTCAGCCAATGATCTTCTATGCTGGGTACTCCGCTGAGCGAGTTTATTACAACTCTGCTGTCACGTTCTGCCAATTCTCTGGCGAACTGTGCATAGATGTTGGAAACTTCGATGAAATTGCCATCGTACAGTTCTACGACATTCTTTGTAATGAAATCGCTTATCTGCTGGGCACTGTTTGCTTCATTTGACTGTTCTGTACCGGCAAATTCAGCAAGCTGTACATCCTGGTTGCACGAAACTGCAAAAAGAGCTGCTAATGAAATAAATGAAATCTTACGCATAGTATTTCGGTTAATTCGTTCCCATTTTCCTGCAAAGTTAGACATTATTACATAATAAAAAATTTTATTTATGATAAATGCAAAAAAAAAGAGCCAACCCATTGCGGGATGGCTCTTTCTGATGTCCGAATCCAATCAGCCGTATATTATTTTGGCTTGTTGAGGAATTTAATGAGATCGATCCACGGCTCTGCCATGTGGCCGATTATCTGTGCCTGATAGTTACCGATGGTGCTGATTATTCCGCTGAAATATTCAACCCACGGCTCTGCTATCTTCTCATACATTGCCTTGTTGTAGTCTTTGTAGATATCTGCAAAACCGTCAATGTAATCTACGGTGGCCATGAAGATGCTTATGCAGGCGTTTGTCACGCGCTGAACTTCGATTTCAATCTTGTTGATTACCATGTTGCGGAAGCTGATGAAATCATTGATGCGGGCATCGATGAAATCGTCAATGGCACCAAGTACATTGCCTACGGCACTGATGAAGTTATCAACAACTGCATCGATGAAATCCTGAACACCTTCAACGAATTCGTTGATGGCTTTTTCTATCGCTGACTCGATGATGTCGCGTGTCAGCAGTGCAAGGCTTTCAATAGGTGCGTCAATTACATACGTCGTACCAGCCTCCATGTATATCTTGATGTTTATGCGGTTGTAACCCAGTTCCTCGCCTGTCTCATTGTTGCTTGATCCTGCTGGTGTGTAGACAAGCTCAATTCTACCATGCTGGAAACTGCCATCATTGTAGTAACTAAAATTGATCTTGTTGTTACTGTTGAATGTCTGTATTCTGCTCTCATTGGCCGGCGACAGAGTGCTGCCGCCAACAAGGTCGATGTTCAAAGCTAGAAGTGAAATGAATTCCTTCATGTCGTAGAATGTGCCGCCAAACTGGACACCGTTCTGCATGTTGTCGCCGATAACCCAGTTGAAAAAGTCTTCGCTTTCGTCGTAGCTGATTTCAAACAGACCTTTGTTGTTTGCGTCGCTATTGTGTACGCGTACAACGTTTTCGTCGGTGCTGTTGTCAAACAGCATTGTGAGAGAACCGAAGGCCCTTTTGGCTATGATGCCATTGCGAAGGTCAAGTGAGCCCCATGCCAGAGTGTCGTTTCCAACAAAAAGGGTGTCGTAGAATACCTGCGGAATCTTGATGTAGCCAGACTTCTTGACATTGACGGTATCCATGTTCAGCTTGATTGTGCATTCTTCACTGCTAGGCTTGGACTCAACAGGGAGAGACCCGAAATCGTGGTTGAAGAGAAAGAGCAGACCGTTGTCGGCTTTGTCATACAGCCATGTGTCACCGCTGGCGGTGTATTTTCCCTGGAATTTTGAGAGATTCAGATTGAAATTTACGAAGTCCATGTACATGCTGCCTTCCATGAGGGCTCCCATGAAACCTTCGAGGGTATCGATAGTGATGATGTTACTCAGCTGCTTGTCGGTAATGGCGTTGATGTCACGCTCGCTCAGCTCGCCAAGGAAATTGGCGTAGGCCGTAGCCGCTGCGATGAACGTGCTTGTGTCTGGTACATCGGCTGCTGCCTTGCTGATCAGGCCGTTGATGTCGGCCTCAATTCCGTTACTCTGCTGTTCCTGAATTTCAGCAGCACTCTCCAGCACATCCTGGCTACATGATGCAGCTAAGACTGCTACCATTGAAAATAATGCTAATTTGCGCATGATTGATATGTGTTAATTGGTTCGTTTGGGGTCAAAGGTATAAATAAATCACAACATCCAAGCATTTTGTGTAAAAAAATGCAGGTTTTCCTGAAAATTCACCTTTTTTATATTGTATGTCGTTATTGGACGGGCACCACGGCCATGAAGTACACTTCGCCGTCGCTGTCATTGACAAGTGAATGCGAATGTCCTTTTGGACAGTACAGAACATCGCCGGCAGCAAACCTGCGGATCTTCCCGTCAAAGATGTGCGTGCCTGTACCGCTGGCTATGAACATTATTTCCGAACTGTCATCGTGCGTGTGGACGCCGATTGAAGCGCCGGGGCCGAGGTGGGCCTTGAGAACCTTGTTCAGTCCGTCGTTGAACATTTTTGCGTAAAAAGTTTTCTCGCCGCCTTTGAAGTTGCTTGTACCAACTTCATCTATTGACCCGAAGTCAATCGTTCCATTCAGTTCCGTACTCATATCAAATTGTTTTACGGGGTTCAAAAGTACCATTTCTTTTTGTACCTTTGCGGCTTGACAATCAATAAAAATGACAAAGTGGACAAAAGAAGTTATTTCGGGCTCCTGCTGATAGGAGTGGCAATGGTGCTGGTTCTGATGTGGCAGACAAACTCATCAAAGAAGGCTGCACCGCAGAAAGCACGTTATGAACAGACATTGGATTCAGTGCAGACGGCACAGGATACATCGGCTGTTGTCATGGAAAGCACCCAGATTGTGATTACCGAAGCCCGGCCCGATTCGCTGTCGCCGCTGTTCCCCGCCCTGATTGGTGCCGAACAGTTTGTGACTCTTGACAACGGTCTGGTGCGCATTGAAATATCAAGCAGGGGAGCGGCCCCGTCAAAAGCTGTGCTGTCTGGTTATAACGACCAGCAGGGACAGCCGGTATGCCTGTTCTCGCAGGACGAGATAAACCTGAACTTTAAGTTTGACGGCAAGAACATGAACATACAGAGCCGTGAGCTGTACTTTCTGCCTCTGTACGTGACTGACAGTTCGGTGACCATGCGTCTTCTGACCAACGGCTACGGCTACATGGATTTCGTGTATGAACTGCTGCCCGAAAGCTATATGCTGAATCTTGACATCAGGGCGATAGGTATGTCTGACTTTTTCAGTACAAATACCGAAGCGCTTGCCGTTGACTGGATTCAGAATCTGCGCCAGCAGGAGAAAGGCTTTGACTTTGAACAGCGTTACACCGAACTGACATACAAGCGTGCCGACAAGGCAAAGGCAAAACTGCTTGGAACTCCGCTGCCAAACAGAAAGAGCAATGCCATGCTGTCATCGGCCCGCAAGAAGACCATTGAGGAAAATCTTGACTGGGTGGCTTTCAAGAACCAGTTCTTTTCCTGTATTATGATTTCCAACGGCACGTTCAATGCCGACACCAGACTTGCCGGACAGTCTTACAAGCAGGGTAAGGGGTATCTGAAAAAGCTTATGATGCAGGCTCAGGCTCAGTTTGACCCGAGCGGCGCCAGTACAAGCATGTTCCAGTTCTACATCGGCCCGAATGACTACAAGGTCCTGAAGGACAACAGCAAACTGTCGCGCGGCGAAGACAGAATACGTCTGAACCGTGTCATCAACCTGGGCTGGCCCATTGTGCGCGAGGTTAATCGTTTCCTGCTTATTCCGCTGTTTAATCTGCTGTCACACTGGGGACTCAGCATGGGACTGGTCATTCTGCTTATGACCATCATTGTGAAGCTTATTGTAATGCCGGCGCAGGTCAAGTCATATATGTCAAGCGCAAAGATGCGTGCCCTCAAGCCATACGCCGACAAGATTGCCGCACAGTACCCCAAGCCGGAGGATGCAATGAAGAAACAGCAGGAAACCATGACCATGTACAGCAAGTACGGCGTCAGCCCTATGGGCGGCTGCCTGCCCGCACTGGTGCAGATGCCTGTGTGGATGGCCTTCTTCTTCCTGGTGCCTAACGCCATAGAGCTGCGCCAGCAGAGTTTTCTCTGGGCGACCGACCTTACCGGATTTGACGACATCCTGAGCTGGGAGGCCAACATTCCGCTTATTGGTAATCATCTGAGCATTTTCTGTGTGCTGTTCTGCGCAACGAACATCATCAACACCATTTATTCAATGCAGCAGCAACAGACAGCTCCCGGTCAGGAGGATTCCATGAAGGCCATGAAGTGGATGATGTACATAATGCCTGTAATATTCTTCTTCTCGTTCAACAACTATTCGTCAGGTCTGTGCTACTACTATTTCGTATCCGGCCTTATCGGTATCATCACAATGATATGGCTGAGGAAATCGACCGATGAAAAGAAAATACTGGCAAAGCTTGAGGCCGATTATGCCGCAAGCCGCAACGATCCCTCCAAGGTGAAGAAGGCATCGGGCATGATGGCACGTCTGGAGGCCCTGCAGAAAGAGCAGGAACGTCTGCAGCAACAGCAGCAACAGCGTAAGTAAAGTACTTTCATTATGAACGACATTGTCCTTTCCAGTCTGACGAACCTGTTCGCACTGTTCGGTTCAAGCAATGATGTTGACAGCGAACAGACGCAGAAAATACTCTCGAATTACCTGATGCGGCATTTCGGCATCCGTTCGCCCAGATCGTATCTGAATCTGTACAACGATTTGCGCGGTTTTTATGACGAGACCCCGAATCTTGACAAGGAGATTGTCGTGGCCGGCATCTGCCGTAAACTGCAGGCGCGCATCACTCAGATGGAGCAGCTGCTCATGCTGCTGCGACTGATGGAATTCTGCAAAATGGCATCGGACCATGCCGATGTGCTTTCGGACCCGCTGTTTCGTACCGTAGCTGCCAACTTCAACATAGCCGACACTTTGTTTGACGCATGTGTGGATTATGCCGGCTGCACTGCCGGCAGCAGGGAAGCGGGTGTGCCCGACACGCACGGCGTTATGCTGCACAACTACGGACCTGACGCACAGCCTGTACTCAAGACTCTGTGGCTGAAGGAATACAACCGCCTGCTGTTCACGTACATGGGTACCGGCGAGGTCCTCATGGAGGATGTCCCGGTTCTGGCCGGTGCCTTCCAGATATGGCAGAAATGCGGCGTTCTGAAATGCACCCGGTGTACCCCGGCCTACTATTCATCAATAATGTCGGCATACGGCGAGGGCGATGACGGCAATACCGTCGAGGTGTGCGGACGTGACCTGAACTTCAGGTTCGCCAACAACCCGGGCTTCGGTCTGCACAATTTCAGCTTCTCGATAAAGAGCGGCCAGTTGGTTGCAATAATGGGCGGTAGCGGCACAGGCAAATCGACACTGCTGAACATTCTGAACGGAAACATAATACCCCAGGAGGGCACCATTACCATAAACGGTCACGAAATACACGAGCCTGAAGCCAAGGCACTCATAGGATTCGTGCCTCAGGACGATTTGCTCATCGAGGAACTGACCGTCTATCAGAACCTGTGGTTCACCGCAAAACTGTGCTTCAGCGGCATGGATGACGTGGAGCTTGATGCCAAGGTTATGTCCGTGCTGGTTGATTTGGGTCTGGACCAGGCGCGTGACCTCAAGGTGGGTTCGCCAATGAACAAGTATATATCGGGCGGGCAGCGCAAAAGGCTTAACATAGCCCTTGAGCTGATACGTCAGCCGGCTGTGCTCTTCCTGGATGAACCCACGTCGGGACTGTCATCGACCGATACCGAAAAGGTCATGAACCTTCTCAAGGAGCAGACCTACAAGGGCAGGCTCATTGTGGTTAACATACATCAGCCGTCAAGCGACGTATATAAGCTTTTTGACCGTCTGTGGTTGCTTGACAAGGGCGGTTATCCGGTGTTTGACGGCAATCCCATCGAGGCCGTGTCATATTTCAAGAATGCGGCGCATTATGCCGATGCCGATGTCACGACCTGCCCAGTATGCGGTAACGTGAACCCTGAGATTGTTCTCAACATCATTGACGAGAAGTCGCTTGACGACAGCGGCAACCAGACCGAAAAGCGCAAGGTGGAGCCCGACGAGTGGCACAGGCTGTATCTGGAAAACCGTCAGCAGTTCAACGCCCCTGCAGTGAGTGATGTGCCTGCAAGCCGGCAGAAACGCCCCGGCGCACTACGGCAGACGGCCATTTTCCTGCAGCGTAATCTCAAAGCCAAGCTGACCGATATCCAATATCTGGCCATAACCCTGCTAGAGGCCCCTCTGCTGGCGCTAATATGCTCCTTGCTGACAAAGTACACCCCTGCCGACGGCGGCTATTCGGTTATGGACAACCGTAATCTGGTGTCGTACTTCTTTATGGCGATAATCGTGTCCACGTTCATCGGCATGAGCGGCAGCGCCGAAGAGATAATCAAGGACCGTGTCATTCTTAAACGCGAAAAGTTCCTGAACCTGTCGTACGGCAGCTATATCTGGTCGAAGATACTTTTTGTGGCTTTTGTCACGCTTGTCCAGACATTGCTGTTCGTGCTGGTAGGCAACAGCATAATGAAGCTTGAAGGTCTGTTCACTGTATGGTGGGGAATACTGTTCGCATCGGCCCTGCTTGCGGCCCTGACGGGACTTGTCCTTTCGCAGTGTCTGAATTCCATTGTGTCGATATACATTTCAATCCCGCTGCTGCTCATCCCGCAGATTCTGCTCTGCGGTCTGGTGGTCGATTTCGGTGACCTGAATCCCAAAAGCAAGACGGGCAATGTGCCGGTAATAGGCAATCTGGTGCCGTCGCGCTGGGCCTACGAGGCTCTTGCCGTGACCTCGTTCACTGATAACCCGTACGAGAGGGAAATAGCGGAATTCGAGTCGCAGAAATACACCGCACAGTATTACGATTACGCTTTCCGCGAAGAGCTGAGCAGCCAGCTGGAGACATACCGTGACGAGATTCAGAAGGGACAGACCCCCGATTCGTCGCGCATCCGGCTTATTGCAGATGAAATGCCGCATCTGGCCACGGTGGCAGGCATCGAACCGTACCGGGGCGAGATTTCGGCCGATGCCTGGAACGATGAAATGTACACTGGACTTCGTGCATGGCTAAACATGGCAGGCCAGGCTTTTGACGAAATGGGCAACCGTGCAGTCCTCAGTTCGGACCGCGTTGTCAACGGCATGGTCAGAGATATGGGTGGCAGCAGTGCGGTCAAACAGTTCAAGAAGGACAACTTCAACACCAAGCTGGAGTCGCTGGTTCTGAACGAACAGGCTCAGTCGCTGTGCAAAGTTGTTGACGGTCACATAGTTCCGCAGGCCGGATTCGTGTTTGTCGAGCCGCGTTCGCACAACGGAGGCGCTCCGTTCTACAGCGGTGTCAAGATTCTTGGCGAGACACGCATCAAGACACTCTGGTTCAATCTTGGCGTTATGGCAGTAATGGCCATACTGGTTGCTCTGGCACTGTTTCTTGATTTCCCCGGACGCTACATGCGCAAGGAGCAGAACTGACAGCATCAGTTCAGGTGGACATAATGAAGGCGGCCCGCAGAAACGGGTCGCCTTCATTATGTTGATGCTGTTATTGTCAGTCGAGAAGAGTGTTGCGGATAATCTCGAGCTGTCCCTTCATTTCAGCAAGCTGCTGCTTGAACTCGGCCATGTCCATTGCGTTCAGGACATCCAGAGGAGCAAGAGCATTTGACAGCGATTCCATTTCCGGGTAGAATGCAACCAGCTGATCGGTGCAGTACTTTGCAAGGAACAGACGGTAGGTCAGGCTTTCTGCGTCGGCATCGGTCATGCCTTCGGTGAACTTGTCAATGTTCTGTGACATTACGTAAAGCGATTCAATGGTGAAAGCACCGGTCATTTCCCAGAACAAGCAAATGCGGCCGTTCTTGACTTCGTCGTCATACAGACCGTTCAGCGCCTCGTTGGCTATGCCGTCAACGTCCTTGACGAACTTCTTGAGAGCCGGGTCGTTGATGTCCATGGCAAGTTTGTCCCTGTAAGAGTTGTATGATTCCTTTGACATACCGTACAGTCCGGCAACTTCAGCGTCAAACTGCAGCATTGCAATGGCACGATACTTCTGTGCAAGAGTGGTCAGTCCGGCTGTTGTCTCGGGATCGATGAGATAGGCGGGCTTGACTTCCTTCTCAGCTTCTGAAAGAACTACGTTGCCGTTCTTCAGTGCTGCAATCAGAGGATTCCTGGTGTTGTTGAACAAGTTTGCAATACTGTCAAGCTGAACCTGAAGATTGGCTTCAAGCTGCTGGATTTCAAATGAATCTTCCGGATTGTTTTCCGGTGCGGCAGACTTCTTCCTGTTTCCGCACGATGACAGGGCAACCATTGCACAGGCCATCAGGACTAAAGTGATTTTCTTCATAATCGATTATTGTTTTGTTTTGAATACTTCCATGAGTTTTCGCAAAAGTACAAAAAAAAGAACACGTACTCCAATTACTCATCATTATTATTGGAATTCTCGTCTTTCCCGTTTCTCAGAGCCTCAAGCTTGAACATCTCGTCACGGTACTGGGCGGCCTCCAGAAAGTCCATGCGTGCCGATGCCTGGTTCATGAGCTTGCGCGTGCGTGCAATGGCGGCGTCAAGCTGGTTCGGTGTCATCTTCGCTATTATCGGGTCGGCCACCTCGCGGGCAATGTCCTTCATGGCATATTCCCTGGCGGTTTCCTGTTCCTTGGCCGATGATTGTCCGACCAGCGGAGACTGGACGAGTGCCTTTTCAATCTGCTGCGGGGTAATGCCATGCTCCTCGTTGTAGCGCATCTGCTTTTCGCGGCGGCGGCTGGTCTCGTTTATGGTAAGCTGCATGCTCTGCGTTATCCTGTCGGCGTACAGAATGACCTTGCCGTTCACGTTGCGTGCCGCGCGTCCTGCCGTCTGTGTCAATGACCGATGGTCACGTAGAAAACCCTCCTTGTCGGCATCGATTATGGCTACGAGCGATACCTCCGGCAGGTCCAGCCCTTCGCGAAGAAGATTTACACCAATCAGTACATCGTATATGCCGGCACGCAGGTCGTTCATTATCTGGATGCGCTCCAGAGTCTCTACGTCGGAATGTATGTAATTGCAGCGCACGCCGTTCTTGAGCAGGTAGTCGTTCAGTTCCTCGGCCATGCGCTTGGTCAGGGTGGTCACCAGAACACGTTCGTCGTTTTCGGCGCGGGTGGCAATCTCCTCCATCAGGTCATCAATCTGTCCATTGCTTGGACGAACTTCGATAACCGGGTCCAGAAGCCCTGTGGGGCGTATCACCTGGTCAACTATCACACCTCCGCTTTCGGCAAGTTCAAAGTCGGCCGGCGTGGCGCTCACGTATATGGTCTGACTTGTCAGTTCCTGGAACTCCTCGAATTTCAGCGGGCGGTTGTCAAGTGCGGCAGGCAGGCGGAATCCGTATTCCACAAGGTTGATCTTGCGGGCGCGGTCACCTCCGTACATGGCGTGAATCTGCGGCACACTTACATGGCTCTCGTCTATTACAAGTAGAAAGTCCTTTGGGAAAAAATCCAACAGACAGTATGGCCTTGTGCCTTCCGCGCGGCCGTCAAAGTAACGTGAATAGTTCTCAATTCCCGAGCAGTGTCCAAGCTCGCGTATCATTTCTATGTCATACTCGACACGCTCCTTCAGACGCTTGGCCTCAAGGGTCTTGCCCATTTCCTCGAAGAATGCCAGCTGCTTTACAAGGTCGTCCTGTATGGCGCGTATGGCGCGTTCCTGGCTTTCCTTGGTGGTCATGAACAGGTTGGCGGGGAATATGCGGTAGAATTCGTACCGGTCAATGCGCTCGCCGGTCAGCACGTCGAATTCTTCAATGGAGTCAATCTCGTCGTCCCAGAACTGGATGCGCACTGCTGTGTCGCTGTATGCCAGATTCACGTCAACGTTGTCGCCCTTGACACGAAAGTTGCCGCGTCCCAGCTCAAGGTCGTTACGCACGTACAGACTGTCAACCAGCTTGCGCAGCAGCACGTTGCGGTCAATGCGCTGCCCCTTTCTGACTTCAATTACGTTGTTGTAGAAATCGGCCGGGTTGCCCATTCCGTATATGCACGATACCGACGACACCACAATGACATCGTTCCTTCCTGACAGCAGGGCCGATGTGGCCGCCAGCCTGAGCTTGTCAATCTCGTCGTTTATGGCAAGGTCCTTCTCAATGTATGTGTCGGTCGATGGCAGATACGCCTCGGGCTGATAGTAGTCATAGTATGAAACGTAGTACTCGACCGCATTATCGGGGAAAAAGGCCTTGAACTCGCTGTAGAGCTGGGCGGCAAGAGTCTTGTTGTGGCTGAGTACCAGGGTGGGGCGCCCCACGTTTTTTATCACGTTGGCAATGGTGAAGGTTTTGCCCGAACCGGTAACACCAAGCAGTGTCTGCGCCTTAGTGCCGTCCAGAATGCCGGCGGTAAGCTGACTGATGGCCTGAGGCTGGTCGCCTGTAGGTTTGAACGGTGATACCAGTTTGAAATCCATGAGTCTTGCGGTTTGAATCGCGCAAAGTTACTAAATTTGCGGTCATGATGAATATGACAGTCGAAGAAAGGGAACAGCGTGCACGCGAGCTGTTCAGACAGGGGTATAACTGTTGCCAGGCTGTGGCCATGACTTTCAGCGATGTGCTTGACATGGATCCGGAACAGGTGGCGCGTATAGCCATAGGCTTTGGCGGCGGAATGGGACACATGCGCGAGGTGTGTGGAACGGTGTCGGGTATGACCATGGTGGCAGGCGCCCTGCGCCCGGCCAACGGTGTTCCGACACAGCCTGCCAAGATGGCTAACTATGAACTGGTGCAACAGTTTGCAGCAGAATTCAGAAAGCAGAACGGCAGCATTATCTGCAGGGAACTGCTGGGGCTTGAAAAGCCCGAAGGTAATGCCGTGCCCGAGGAACGTACTCCGGAATACTACAGGAAACGTCCGTGTGGCGAACTGTGTGCAATGGCTGCCGGCATCGTTGCCCGGTATATTGCGCGCGGATAATATAAATCGGGCAATGTTCTTGCAAAGTCCGGCCCAAAGCAGTACCTTTGCCGATTGAAATTGCACACGTATGCGTAAAATTGTCCTATATCCGGTATTGTTCTGTCTTGCGGCACTGACGGTAATGTCGTGCTCGGGGTATAACAAGATTGCCAAGGCATCGGACTACAACACAAAGTTCAGCCTTGCTAAGGACCTTTTTGCACAGGGGCGCTACACCACTGCAGGCTCCCTTCTTGAGGAGTGCGTCGCATACCAGCGCGGTACCGACCAGGCTGCCGAATCCATGTTTCTGCTGGCCACCTGCTATTTCAACATCAAGGACTACGTTTCGGCATCGGAATACTACATGTCATGTTTCAGGTCGTACCCTTACAGCGCATATTCCGACGAATGCCTGTTCCGTTCCGGCTACAGCCTGTTTCTGAATACTCCCGACCCGCGTCTGGATCCGACGAGTACGCAGAACGCCATTGTCCAGCTGCAGAATTTCGTTGAGACTTACCCCGAAAGCAAGTTCAGGTCCAGAGCTGAGGAACTGATATACACTATGTATGATCGTCTGGTAGAGAAGGAACTGGCATCGGCCGATTTGTACTACAACATGGGCAATTACATGGGCAACAACTTCCGTTCGGCCATAATCGTTGCCGAGAATGCTCTCAGGGACTATCCCTATACGAAATACCGCGAAGATCTTTCGCTTCTCATTTTGAAGTCAAAGTTCCAGATGGCGCAGGAAAGTGTGCTTGAAAAGCGCGACCAGCGTTATCGTGATGCCATTGACGAGTATTACGCTTTCAGGAACGAGTATCCTGAAAGCAGGAACATGAAGGAGGCCGACAGGATTTTCCGGCTGTCAAGCAAGAATTTGAATCAAAAGGAAATAATAACTGAAGAAGACTAATATGGATTTCAAGAAGACAAATGCTCCTACCAACACGGTAACCCGCAACATGGTTGATTTTGTTCAGGAAACTGGCAATGTTTATGAAAGCGTAGCCATCATGGGCAAGCGCGCCAACCAGATTTCAGTCGAGATGAAGGACGAACTCAAGCAGAAGCTTGAAGAGTTCAGCAGCTCTACCGACAATCTTGAGGAAATGTTTGAAAACAGGGAGCAGATTGAAATTTCACGCTACTACGAGCGTCTGCCCAAACCGACCCTCATTGCAGCGAAGGAATTTGAAGACGGAAAGATCTATCACCGCAACCCTGCTGCTGACAAGGATAACCTTTAATCGGTGCAGTCCGGGATGAAGATAGAATTCTACCTGCATCAAATCTGGCTGGCAATCATCTGCATACTGATGTTTGCCAGTCTTCTTCTGCCTGTAGGGCAGCTGGTTAATGCCGAAGGTGCATCGGCCCAATTGACCAATTTCCGCGTAAACTTCATTGAAGGTGACAGCAGCGGCGCTCTCTGGGCTCTTGGCGTGTTTCTTATAATCATTCTGGCGGTAGGGGTCTTTGAACTGCTGCTGTCGGGATTCCGCAATTTCATTCTGCAGAAACGCCTGCTTGTTTTCATGATGCTTATGACAATAGGCTACTACGTTATTCTGGTGGTTTATGTCCTGCTTATGAAGGGCGACTCGCAGTTCATTCCATCCGTCTGGAGCGCATTTCCGCTTGCCTCTCTCATACTTGAGTACATGACTCTTCACGGAGTCTCCGGAGCCGAGGCCGCCATCATTGCCCGTGCCAGCGGATTCCGCCTTCGCGACTGACATTCTTAACGGTTGGGTATCGGTGCTGTACCGGTCGAACTACCTTTGAGTAACGGAGTATCTCGAGATACTCCGTTACTCGACCGTATTAACTACTGAATTGCAGGGAGGATTATAGCTGGAAAAGATAGTGAAGACGGAGTGAGATGGTGCTGTTGGCACAACGGGCAAAATAGTCCTGCTTGCTTATTCCATATATGTTGCCAAGTCCGAAGTAGTATCGGCCTTCAAAACCGAATATGCCCAGGCCGGTATGCATTTCAAGCCCGAGACCTGCCGTGATGCCGTAGTCAAAACGGTTTTCGATAGGGTGGTCGTACTGGTTAACAACGTGGTTAGGGCGGTTCTCGGTGTTCCAGTGTCCGCCTTTGTACTGTTTCTCGCCGGTCATGTATGCAACTTGCGGGCCTATGTTCAGATAGGTCTGAAAGCCGCGTACTTCGCGTCCTATGCCAAGGTGGGCAAAGAACGGTACCTCTATGTAGTAGGTAGTACGGGTGTATTCGTTGTCGGTACCGTCTTCAATGAGCTCGGTCCAGCCGCGTGTGGCAAGGTTGCACTCAAGCTGCGTGCCGCAAATTAGGAAGAAATACTTCTCGGATATGTGACGGTAGGTTACGCCGAAGGTGGGGCCGAGGCTCAAATCCTGTTTGATCTTAGGCAGGAATGATACGCTGCTGGTTCCCATGCCGCCGTTGATGCCGAATGACTTCATGTTGCGCGGACTTCCCACCTGTGCCGATGCGGTGCCGGCAAGGCCCGCTGCCATCGCACACAATGCTAATATGGCGAATGCTCGTTTCATTTGTCAAAGTCGATTTTTTCCACCTTGTACTCCGGCGAGAAATGTACGAAGAATACTTTGTGGTTTATATACCCTCCCCATTGGCTTATCCGCTGGAACTTGAATTCCATCTGTACCGATTTTGTCCTTATCGAGTCAAGGTGTCTGTCAAAGTCTGGACCGTACATTGCAATACCCCTCATGAAATAGTAACCGGCGTCGTACCCGTAGGGAGCGTAGCTGGGGTAACTGACCATCATCTGACGGTTGAATGACTTGATGAATCCCAGACTGAAATCGGCGGCTTCCTTCAGGGTGTTGTTCGTGAAGAACCACGAGTAGAACCATGTGTCGCATTCGCACATTTCGTCCAGATGCTTTGAAGCGTAAATCTGGTATTCGGGATACCCGAACAGACATGTTTTAGTGTTTTCGTCTTTGGTGCGGTTCACAATCTGCAGTATGGGAAGCATGGTGATGAGCGGCCCTTCCTCGGGATTGTTTATAATGAAGACATTCTGACGCGTGGTGTCAAGCAGTGTCAGGATTGTCGATACGGCTCCAGTATCGACCGGAATGGTGGACATGGGGAAATCATAGTCTCTGGCCATGCGTTTCAGGCCGTCAAGCATATCGTTCCTTTTCATGTCGCCGTCGTCCAGTATTATTATATTCGGGTTGGGGAACTGCTGTACGAAGTGGTCATATATTTCCTGATGGAAGTAGGACTGCGGGGTGTTGAGCTGATAGACGTACGGGTTGTCGTAAACGGACTTGTCATCGGAATTGAACGGCAGAACCAGTGGAACCTGATTCCGGGTTGACCATTTTGCAACCTGTTCAATCTGGCTGTTGTATTTCGGTCCGAAAATGACATCGGCGTTGTCCAGATCTCCGTGGGCAATGGCATTGCTCACGGAACGCACGTCTGTTCCTGTATCTATGACCTTGAGGTTGACCGAAAAGCCTTCGTTCTTGAGCTTTTCCACCGCCATCAGGGTGCCGCGGGTGAATTCAACCATCTTGGGACGGTCGGTTGAAAGGCTGTCGTCAAGTGAGAGTGGCAGAAGCATGACGGCATTTACGGTGTTTGTGCCGTGTATGGCGTTGCGCCTTGTGACTTCCTGAATCTGCCGGCTTTCGGCTTCACTGCTGCCGGCTGCGGTCTGACGCATGACTTCACGCTCTGCACGGGTGTATGGGATATTGACTACGTCACCTATGCGGAGACGTGTAATGCGGTACTGTGGATTGGCTTTCAGAAATTCCTCCTCGCTTATGCCGAAATCGCTGCAGATACGGTATATGGTTATGCGCTTTTTGATTTCGACCCGGGTCTTGTATTCGCCGTTCTGTTCAGCTGCGTTCTCGGACTCCGTTCCGGCCGATGCGGTCTGTGACTCTGTCTGAACAGGAACCGAGGTCTCGGGCACGGTGTCATTGTCGGTGGCAGGCGGAATGCTCAGAACCATACCCGCTTTCAGATTTTCAGAGGTCAGTCCGGGGTTGACGTCGCATATCTCCTTTACTGACACCCGGTATTTCTTTGCCAGACTGTACAGAGTCTCGCTCTTTTCGACCGTATGGAAACTGTTGCCCTGCTGCTCCTTTTTCTGTGGAATGCGCAGCTGCTGTCCTATGTGTATTATCTTTTCGGACTCCGGGTTCAGCCTGATTATTTCATCTTCGGTTATCCCGTATATTCTTGAAATGGAATAGAGCCCCTGTCCTTTGGTGACGGTATGTATGAAGAAATCCTGGGCGCAGACATTCTGTGTCAGGAGCAGTGTCATAACGGAGGCTATAATCAGTGCTGTTCTTTTTGCGGACATGAATTGATGAATGACGTTATTTACAGTGCAAAAATACAAAAAAGGGTTCAGTCTTCCCGATTATCTCATTACTTTTGCACTTTGTTATGAAAAGGACCGGCAAGTTTGTTTTACCATTGGCTTTGGGCATCTTCGGCTTTACCGCGACGATGGCTCAGGAACCATCGGTCGAGGTCAGGGCGGTGCTTGTATCGGCTCTGAACGACACGGTATATCTGGCTCCGGGCGGAGAGGCTCCGGTGGCCAACGCACCGCTGAAGGTGTTTTTTGAATCGGCTCTCATATCGGACGACAGCAGCGGGTACGTCATGTTCCCGCAGTGGACTGTAACCAGGCAGGTGAACGGCCAAGAAGCGCCGGTCCAGTATCTGAAACGCCAGGACACCGGCTCAAGTTTTACTTTCGAGGATGACGGCGAGTTCCAGATACTGTTCGAATGGTCGTACAGGAGAGCAGGCTCGGAAGGTACCGTTCCCGGAACCGAAGTGGAGCCCATGAAGTTCTCGATAGACGGTTCCGACATCAAGACCTACAACGCATTCTCGCCGAACGGTGACGGCATAAACGATGTGTACTGCATTTATGTGCAGTCGATAGTAAGGGCCGATATTGCCATTTTCAACCGGTGGGGTCAGACCATAGTGTCGTATTCGGGCACCATGGACGAACTTGTTGCCGCAGCAAACGGCCAGGAGGATGGCAACGGCTATGTGCTTGAACTCTGGGACGGCAGGCATAACGGCGATGTAGTGAACGACGGTGTGTATTTCATAAACGTCAGGGCTGTCGGCGCGGGCGGCCGCAAATACGAAAGGAAGGAAAGCATCAATGTCCTGAAGGGTCTTGGTGAAATGAGATAAGATGGAAAAGGGCAGGATTGAAGTTATCGGCGCAAGGTCCAACAACCTGAAGAACATAGACGTTGAGATACCGCACCGCTCGCTTACCGTGGTGACCGGGTTGAGTGGCAGCGGCAAGTCGTCGCTGGCATTCGATACCATCTATGCCGAAGGGCAGCGCCGTTACCTTGAGACCTTCTCGGCATACGCCCGCAACTTTCTTGGCGGACTGCAGAGACCCGACGTGGACAAAATAAGCGGTCTGAGTCCGGTAATATCGATTGAACAGAAAACCACGAACCGCAATCCGCGCTCGACGGTTGGTACGGTGACCGAAGTGTATGACTATCTGCGACTTCTGTTTGCGCGTGCTGCCGATGCATATTCGTATGCTACGGGCGAAAAGATGGTGCGTTTTACCGAAGAGCAGATTGTCAGACTGATACTCAATGATTACGCAGGCCAGAGAATCTATGTGCTGGCTCCGCTGGTAAAGGCACGTAAGGGACACTACCGTGAATTGTTCGAAAGCATACGCCGCAGGGGCTACCTGACGGTGCGCGTTGACGGTGAGATACGCGAGGTCCGTCCCGGCATGAAACTGGACCGTTACCGTAACCATGACATTGAAGTGGTTGTCGAGAAACTGGTGGTGAATGAAAGATACGAG
Organism: Bacteroidaceae bacterium; assembly: GCA_045617485.1. GTDB lineage: Bacteria > Bacteroidota > Bacteroidia > Bacteroidales > Bacteroidaceae > Colenecus. Next base: position 64,205 of record JAZLIR010000033.1, on the reverse strand, counting down.
CGCCGTCTTACGGAAAGTGTCGAACTGGCAATGAAGCAGGGCGACGGCATAATGATGGTTCTTTCACAGCCCGATGAGACCATTCCCGGACGGCCGGAACCGGGCGTGCTGCGTCATTACAGCCGACGTCTCATGTGTCCCACCACGGGCATTGCCTACAGGGAGCCTGCTCCGCACAATTTCTCGTTCAACTCGCCGCAGGGATTCTGCCCCCACTGCAAGGGTCTGGGCTATGTCTCTATGGTAAGTGTTGACAAGGTGCTTCCTGACCGCAGCCTTTCTGTGAAACAGGGGGCCATAGCACCGCTCGGACCATATAAGAATACTCTTATATTCAGACAGATAACAGCTCTGCTTGCCAAGTATGACTATACGCTTGACACTCCTATTGAGCAGATGACCGACGATGTCATTGACGAACTGCTGAACGGCTGCGATGACCGTATCAAGGTCCAGATAACTGGAATAAACAGCGAGGCCGATGCCGTATTCATGGAGTACGAGGGTGTATGCAAATATGTGCGTTCGCTCCAGCAGCAGGAACTGAGCGCTGCCGAACAGAAATGGGTCGAGCAGTTTGCCGTGATCGGCGTATGCCCCGAGTGTCATGGCGCGCGTCTGAACCGTGAGGCTCTGAACTTCCGTCTTGACGGCAGGAACATATATGAGCTGGCGTCGATGGATTTGCAGGACCTGTACGAATGGTCAAATACGGTGCTTGACCGCCTTTCTGACCGTCAGCGCAGCATTGCACAGGAAATACTGAAGGAAATACGGGCACGTCTGGGTTTTATGCTCGACGTGGGGCTTGACTATCTGTCACTGAACCGTCCGTCAGAGTCCCTGTCGGGCGGTGAGGAACAGCGCATACGTCTGGCAACGCAGATAGGTTCCAAACTGGTTAACGTGCTCTACATTCTGGACGAGCCCAGCATAGGTCTTCATCAGCGTGACAACTGCCGTCTTATAGATTCGCTCTGCACCCTGCGTGATGCCGGCAACACAGTTCTTGTGGTCGAACATGACCGTGACATGATGATGGCTGCCGACTGGATAATAGATCTTGGACCCTTTGCCGGACGCCGGGGAGGTGAGGTGGTGTTCCAGGGAACGCCAAAGCAGCTGCTTGAAAAGGACACCCTGACCGCAAGGTATCTTTGCGGCCGTCAGGACACCTGCGATGTGCATCTGCAGCCGCGTGAAGGCAACGGCAAGTCCATTTCACTGCGGGGCTGTCAGGGAAACAACCTGAAGAACATAGACGTTGATTTCCCGCTTGGAAAACTGGTGTGCGTGACAGGCGTGTCGGGCAGCGGCAAGTCGAGCCTTGTCAACGAGACGCTCCAGCCCATTCTTTCACAGAAATTCTACCGTTCGCTCAAACAGCCGCTGCCGTACTGCGAGGTGCTGGGCATTGAAAACATAGACAAGGTGGTCGATGTTGACCAGTCACCCCTGGGCCGCTCCCCGCGCTCCAACCCTGCTACATATACAGGTGTTTTTTCCGACATACGCCAGCTGTTTGTGGAACTGCCCGAATCGAAGATGCGTGCCTACAAGGCCGGCCGTTTCTCGTTCAATGTGACGGGTGGACGATGCGAAGCCTGCGGCGGCTGTGGCTACCGCACCATTGAAATGAACTTTCTGCCCGATGTCATGGTTCCGTGCGAACAGTGTGGCGGCAAGCGCTACAACCGCGAGACGCTTGAGGTCCGATACAAGGGCAAGTCGATAGCTGACATACTTGACATGACCATCAACATGGCAGTCGAGTTCTTTGAAAATGTGCCATCAATACTCGGCAAGATAAAGGTGCTGCAGGACGTAGGTCTGGGCTATCTGAAACTAGGACAGCCATCGACCACAATATCGGGCGGTGAGAGCCAGCGCGTAAAGCTTGCCGCCGAACTGGCAAAGCGCGATACCGGACGCACCCTGTATATTCTTGACGAACCTACAACAGGTCTTCACTTTGAGGATATCCGTGTTCTTATGAACGTGCTTGGCCGTCTGGTCGATAAGGGCAATACCGTGGTGGTCATAGAGCACAACCTTGATGTGATAAAACAGGCTGACTGGATTATTGACGTTGGTCCGGAAGGCGGACGCGGAGGCGGTCAGGTGGTTGCATGCGGTACCCCACGTGAAGTAGCCTTGAGTGGAAAAGGACACACCTCCGGTTTCCTGAAAGCAGAACTGGAACGCTGTGGAATGCTGTAGCAGTTCTGGAAACCTGTAGCAGAAAAATAAAGACCGGCTGAAATTCGCTTCCAGCCGGTCTTGCATTATTCGTTGTTCTTAGAACTGGTATGCTATGGAGATTACCAGGTTTCCTGCTTCAAGTCCGGCTGCGCCCGATTTGATTGAATGCCTTTTGGCAACCAGCTCGCCATCCTCATTCTTTGATGCATTCGTGGTGAACTTGCATGTGTTGGCATACAGGTCGGCAAATGTGAATGTAAAGACGTAATGATCGTTATAGCAGTATTTCAGACCGGGCTGGAAACTCAGGCCGAATGTGGCTCTTTCCTCCTCCCATGTCTTGAATCCGTGACCGCCTCCGTTCTCAATGTCGTACGGCGAACTCCTGTGGTCGAAAAGCAGGTTACCCTGAACAAAGAACGAAAGGTCACCCTTTTCAAAGCGTATTCCGTTATCCCAAAGACAATAGCGTACAAACGGTTGGACCATGATGTCCGTTATTCTCTGGCTGTAGAACTTTCCATCTATGTTCCTTTTGTGCCCAAGTCCGAATGCAACACCGTATTCCCACTGTTCGTCGTAAGTGAAGCCGACGGTAGGATAAATGTGGAATGTCTTTTCGGCCTTGGCCTTTACATCGGGATCAAGCTCATAGTTGGCAACACCGAGTGTCGCTGTTCCGCCAATCCATTTCTGGGCGCCCGCAGTCATACATGCCAGCACTGCGGCCAGTATTGTTAAGGTCTTCTTCATAGTGCAGGATTGAATCAGAATGCGTAATAGATACCGAATGAAAGTTCGCTGTCAAGGTTCAGCTTGAGCATTGAATAATCGTCCTTGGTGCTGTTGAATCCCAACCATCCGAATGACGATACAAGCGCGATGTGGTCAGTGATGGAATACTTGACAAGCGGTTCTACACCTACTCTGAATTCCTGAGACTTGATTGTCTGGGCAGGTATCAGTTCAAAGTTACCCTCTGACACTTCAATTCTGCTTGCAGGGTATTTGGTCTTGGAACTGAAATATGAAACGCCTCCCTGTATATGGAAACTCAGCTTTCCGCTTTCAAAGAATTTGTAACGTGCAAAGGGGCTGATGCCGAAACCTGTGTACTTGCCATCCTCTGTATTCATATAATTGCTGATTGTGCTCAGCTCAAGTGTGGCACCGATTTCAAAATTGTCACTGAGGGCATAACCAACTGTGGGTTCGAAGTCCAACTGGGTCTCTCTGATGTCTGATGCGTCTTCGTCATTGATGGACTTGACGGCGAGTGAACCTCCTACCCAAAGCTGGGCATCGACTGAAATGCATACCAGAGCTGCAACGGCAGCTGCAAAAATTTTCTTCATAGGTTTTTGATTATTTTTGGTTAGTTTGTTGTTTTCGGCAAATGTAACGAAAAAATCTATCAGTACTGTTCCTTCTCGTTTGGGAAATCGCAGGACTTGACGTCTTCGATGTAACGTCCCACGGCGCCGGTGATTATCTGATGAAGGTCTGCGTACCTGCGCAGGAAACGCGGTGAGAAGCCGTTGTTCATGCCAAGCATGTCGGCAACCACAAGAACCTGTCCGTCAACGCCTCCGCCGGCTCCAATGCCTATTACAGGTATCGAGACCTCTTTTGCCACACGCTCTGCAAGTGCGGCAGGTATCTTTTCCAGGACAATTGAAAAACAGCCGGCGTCTTCAAGAAGATGTGCGTCTGAAATGAGTTTCTGAGCCTCGGCTTCCTCTTTGGCACGAACTGCGTATGTTCCGAACTTGTTGATGGATTGGGGGGTAAGTCCCAGGTGTCCCATTACCGGAATGCCGGCATCGATGATTTTCCTTATTGAAGGCAGAATCTCGGCACCGCCTTCAAGTTTCAGGGCATCGGCATGTGACACTTTCATTATCTTAATGGCGTTGGTGACAGCTTCAATGTCGCTTATCTGATAAGTTCCGAACGGCATATCGACAACGACAAGGGCGCGTTCGACACCGCGAACAACCGATTTTGCATGATATATCATCTGGTCAAGCGTGATGGGCAGGGTGGTCTGGTTGCCGGCCATTACGTTCGATGCCGAATCGCCTACAAGAATGACATCGATGCCTGCACTGTCAACGATGCTTGCCATTGTGTAGTCATACGAGGTGAGCATTGAAATTTTTTCACCGCGCAGTTTCATCTCCCTGAGGCGCTGTGTCGTGACTTTGCGCCTGTCTTCACTGATATATCCCATGATTTATACGAAACGTTTAAGAATACTGAGAATATGTGTTGATAAATATGTGTGACAAAGTTAGGCATTTCCTCAATGTATTGGCTATATTTGGGTACTTTATGACGATTATGGCAGACAAATCACTACTGACGGTCTATAAGGCATCGGCCGGTTCCGGCAAGACTTTCCGCCTGGCTGTGCGCTACATTGCCATGCTCGTGGCCAGCCCGCGCTCGTACAGCGGCATTCTTGCCGTTACATTCACCAACAAGGCTACGGCCGAAATGAAACGCCGCATACTGTCGCAGCTGTACGGCATTGCATACGGACTGGGGTCATCGGACAGCTATCTGAAGGAGGTTCAGAAAATGCATCCAGAACTGGGGGTGGGGCAGATACGCTCCAATGCAGCCCTGGCGCTTGACAATATACTTCAGGACTACGGTAATTTCAGGATAGAGACTATTGACAGCTTCTTCCAGACGGTACTGAGCAGTCTGGCACGCGAACTTCATCTGGGTGCGGGACTGAACATTGACCTTGATACGGAAAAGGCGGTCAGCGATGCTGTCGATGACTTTCTTGACAACGTGGATAAGAAATCTCCCGATTTTAACAGTCTGACCCGCTTCATTGAGGGAAACATTGAGGAAGACCGCAACTGGGACGTGCGTGACAGCCTGAAGAAGTTTGCCGGAGAACTGTTCCGCGAGAGTTTTGCCGAGAAGGCGGAACTGCTTAAACGTGCGCTGTCAGACAAGGATGCCGTTGAAGCGTTCCGCAAGAAACTTGTAAAGGAGCGTGACAGACGTCTGGAAGAGCACAGGAATATATGTGCCGATGCTTTCCGCCGCATTGATGACCATCTGCGCGAGAACGGCCTTTCAATTGATGACATGGGCAGGAATCCAAGAGGCATGATGGCAAAAGTAGGCGATGCCTCGATACTGGAAACTGCAAGTCTCGGCACACTGTACAACTGCTGTGACAGCTGGGAGAAGTTTTTCAACAAGAATGTTCTGGACAGACCGGGTACCGCGTCCTGGGCACCATATCTGAGCAATCTGCTGCTACCTGTCAAAAAAGCTGTGGAAAAACATCAGTCTGACAGAAACTCGTTCGGTGCCGCACTGACGTTCCTGCATGAACTGGGACTGCTCATGTCAGTGCGCCGCACCATAAACAGACAGGGCCTGGAGCAGAACCGCTTCCTGCTGGCCGATACGGCATCGCTTCTGTCGGAAATGAAAAGCGGCGACACATCGTTCGTGTTTGAAAAGACCGGCAGTTTCATAAAGCATCTTATGATTGACGAGTTCCAGGACACATCGCGCCTGCAGTGGAACAATCTGTATCTGCTGCTTCTGGAGTGTCTGTCTGGCAACGATGCCTGTCTGGTGGTGGGCGATGTCAAACAGTCCATATACCGTTGGAGAAACGGCGACTGGAACATTCTGAATACGGAGCTGACACAAAAGCTGGCGGCATACAGTCCTGAGGTGGTGCCCATGCAGGACAATTACCGCAGTCTTCCGCAGGTGGTCGGTTTCAATAACAGGCTGTTCCCCATAGCGGTGGCCGGGATTCAAAGCATTCTTGAGGACAGAACCGGCATCCGGTATCCGGAACTGGATACGGCATATTCCGATGTCATGCAGAATGCCGTCAAATCAGGCCATGAGGGATTTGTCAGAGTGTGTACCTATGTTCCGGACAAGGATGACGAGCCATGTCGGCGCATTGCCGACATTATTGACGAACTGACCGGGAACGGTGTGCTTCCATCGGACATTGCCATACTCTGCCGTTATATCAGGGATATTGAAGCGATTGCCGGCTGGTTTGCCGTCAACCGTCCCGAATACAGAATGGTGTCTGCCGAAGCGTTCAAGCTTGAAGCATCGGCTCCGGTCAGGATTATGGTCAACGCGCTGCGCTGGATAGCGGACCGGAATGACCGCATTGCTCTTGCCGGCCTTCTTTGGGAATGGCTGGGGGCCGCCGACGGCGAAAAACGGACAATGGACAGCATTCTGGCCGCGGACATGGAAAGCCTGCTGCCTGACCGAATGTCCAGCCGTTGGGAAGCGCTTCGCGGCATGTCTCTGTATGAGCTGGTGGAACAGCTGTATATGATATTGGGGCTTGACAGGATTGAAGGCCAGGACCAGTATGTCATGGCATTCTTTGATACGGTGTCGTCATGGCTGGCACGCAACAGCGGAAACGTTTCCGTGTTCCTGAAGGACTGGGATGACAGGCTTCACAAAAATGCCATTCCCCAGGAACAGACTGACGGCATAAGTCTTCTTACCATTCACAAGTCAAAGGGACTTGAATTCCATACGGTCATAGTTCCTTTCTGTGACTGGCAGACTGTGGATTTCAAAAACAGGCTGTGGGTGGAACCTGAGATGCCTCCCTTTGACGACATGTCCCTGCTTCCGGTTCCTTTCCAGTCAAAACTGTCCGACTCCGTTTTCAGGAATGATTATCTGAAGGAATACGGCCAGCAGGCTGTTGACAATCTGAACCTGCTGTATGTGGCTTTTACCCGTGCGGCCTGCAACCTGGCGGTAATAAGCCGCAAGCCGGACGGAAAGGGCGGAAAGAGTCCTGAAACGTCAGTATATAATGTTATGTACCGCAGTCTGACCGATGCCGGATTCGGCTGTGCCGACAATGGCGACGGGCGGCTGGAATATGAATGCGGAAGCATCACTCCTCATCTGGAAAAAAAGATTCAAGTCCGGAATGACAATCCGTTTGAGTCCTGTCCGGTTTCTGCTGAACTTGCAATGCGGTCCTGGCCCATGTCAGCCCGGTTCCGACAGTCAGGAGACAGCGTGCGCTTCGCTTTTTCCGAAACCTCCGATGACAACAGGCAGAACGAGTTCATTGAGCGCGGCAGCCTGTTGCACGGCCTGTTCTCGGCAATCGCCACAATGGACGACATAGATGCACAGGTAGGCAATCTGCTGTCGCAGGGGCTCATTGACAGCGAAAAGCAGGCTGACAGCATAAGAAAATATGTCCGCAATCATATTGTGAAGTCCGGAGTGGAAGAATGGTTCAGCGGAAAGTGCCGCCTGCTCACCGAAAACGAAATTGTGTTCCGTGAGGGCAGGACCATGCAGAACCGGCGTCCCGACCGTGTCATGATGTACGATGACGGAAGTGCGGTGGTGGTCGATTTCAAGTTCGCCCGTCAGCGCGAGGAGTACATTCATCAGGTTCAGGAGTACATGGCTCTGATAGGACGCATGGGCGTGGAGAAGGTGAATGGTTATCTGTGGTATGTTGACAGTGACAAGGTAATAGAAGTGATACAGTCATGAAGAAGTTTCTGGAATATGTTGCCGATGACCTTTTCGGCCGTTTTGCAAACAGTAGGGAAGGACTCTCAAGGGTAACGGTGGTTTTCCCGAACCGTCGTGCGCGGCTGTTCTTTAACGATTACCTTTCAAAATGCAGCGGCAGTCCCATATGGTCTCCGCAGTACACCACCATACAGGACATGTTCCAAAACGCTTCGGCTCTGGCTGTTGCGGACAGAATAGAACTTGTGTCGCTCCTTCATAAAGTTTATACGGATGTAATGAAGAGCAATGAGTCTCTTGACAGTTTCTGGCCCTGGGGGGAGATTCTTCTGGCCGATTTTGACGATGTTGACCGCAATATGGCCGATGCAGGCAGTCTGTTCGGTGTACTGGCCCAGCAGCACGAACTGAGCGATCTGTCATTTCTGACAGAAGAACAGACCGAGGCGCTGTCTGCATTTTTCGGCAAGCTGGGGAGTGACGACACTTCCAGACTCAAGCAGGAACTTCTGAATGTGTGGAACAGTCTGGGCGAAATATACTCACGTTTCGTGTCGGCCCTGGAAGGCGGCGGGCTGGCGTACAGCGGACTTATGCAGCGCCGTGTCATTGAGAATCTGGACGTTTCGCTTTTCAGCCAGGACCATTACGCCTTTGTGGGGTTCAATAGTCTTGACAAGGCGGAACGGGAGCTGTTCCGTGCCATACAGTCTCAGGGTAAGGCTCTTTTCTATTGGGACTACGATATTGAATACACCAAAAAGAATTCCATACACGAAGCCGGCCATTTCATGCGCAGCAATCTGAAAGAGTTTCCGTCAGAACTGCACGAAGAGCTGTTTGACAACCTGAGCATGGAAAGGAAGCTGCGCATTGTCGATGCTTCGACCGACTGCGCCCAGGCAAGGTACATACCGCAGTGGCTGGAATCGGTTGGTAATGACAAGGCTGACAGCGAAATGGCTGTGGTGCTGTGCGACGAGTCGCTGTTGCAGTCAGTGCTGCACTCTCTGCCTCAGGAAAGAATGGACAATGTGAACGTCACAATGGGTTATCCCATGACAGCCACTCCGCTCTTCAGTCTGATAATGGCTCTTGTAGAGCTGCAACACTCTGCTTCAGTCCATGGCGGCCGTTTCTGTATGCCTCAGGTCGAAGCGGTTCTGTCCAACCCGCTTATGTCAATGATGTCGGCTAATGCGCTTGGACTTCTGTCCGATTTGAGAAAGTCAAAACGCATGTATCCTTCTCCTTCGGAACTGGAAAGGGACGAAATTCTTACGACGGTGTTCAGAATTGCCGGCGGACGCATGGAACTGATGGACTGGCTGCTTGAAATACTGACAGGACTTGTTCCGGTAATACGCAGTGTCAGTGACGATGACCTGTTCAAACCTATGAATCAGGAGGCTCTGTTCCGTTGCTATACGCAGATAAATCGTCTGCGCGGTCTTGTGGAACAGGGCAGACTGGATCTTCAGACTGCCACACTTGGAAGGCTGCTGCGTTCCATACTGTCAACCCTGACGGTCCCGTTCCATGGCGAGCCCGTACTCGGAATGCAGATAATGGGACTGCTGGAAACAAGAAATCTTGACTTCAGACATGTGCTGCTTCTTTCTGCGGGTGAAGGCTATCTGCCCGGAACGTCAAAGACAACATCGTTCATTCCATATAACCTGCGCATGGCTTTCGGTCTGTCAACCATGAATGACAGAAGCGCGGTGGTATCGTACAATTTTCACCATCTGCTGCAAAGGTCGGAAAGTGTGACCATGGTGTATAACAGCGATTCCAATTCGCCGGGTCTGAGCCGCGGTCAGATTTCACGCTATCTGCTGCAGCTTCAGCTTTCGGGACGCGGTGTGGAGATGCTGTCACTGAAGACTGAACGTAAGGGCCTTGCCGGTAACAGACTGACGGTAAAGAAGACGCCTCAGGTCCTTGAGAGTCTGCGTAACAAGTTCAACGCCGACTGCAACAAAAAGTCGCTGCTGTCTCCATCGGCCCTGAAGAAGTATCTGGCATGTCCGCTTGAGTTCTATCTGGCACAGGTGGCAGGACTGAAAAAGGACAATACCGAGGTCTCCGATATTGACGTTGCAATGTTCGGAACGCTGTTCCATAAAAGTGCGGAACTAATTTACGGACAGCTGGCCGGGAGCGGGCCGGGAAGGGTGATTACTGCCGCTGCAATTGACGACGTAATCAAATCTAAGACAGGGATTGCAGATATTGTATGCAGTGCCTTCAATACGGAGTATTTTGGTAAGGACAACGTGCCGATGACCGAATACAGCGGTTCACAGACCATTGTGCATGGGGTAATAAAGCGGTATCTGACGCAGATTCTCAAGATGGACCGCGATTTCTATGCTCCGTTCGAATACATTCAGGGCGAATCGGGCGAATACGAACGTATTATCCGGGTTAATGACCCATGTCATAATGGGCAGACAATGAATGTCCGCCTGAAAGGTATCATTGACCGCATGGACCGGAAGGACGGAATTCTGCGTATTGTTGATTACAAGACGGGAACGAAAAGGAAAATGCCGTCCTGCATATCGGACCTGTTTGAACGTGACGGCAAGGCTTTTGATCACGCGTTCCAGATTTTCTACTATGCGTACCTGCTTGGAGACCGTGAGGAAATGAAGGATACGCCGGTTGCTCCCATGCTTCTATATACCCGTGCCACTTCAAAGCCTGTCGAGGACGATCTGTACTATTATGTCGGCAATGACAGGGTTGAGGATTTCGAACATCAGTTCCGCAGGGAATTTGAAGGTATGCTTATGGAACTGGTGAATGAGATTTTCAATCCGGATAAGGACTTTCATCCTACAGATGCCGGAAAGAACAGTGCCGCCTGCAGGTATTGCGACTTCTTCTCCCTGTGTTATCCGGGAGATAGCAGACCGGAATTCTAATCTTTCCTGTGGCTGTCGCCGTGGCGCTGGCCGCCGTTTCCCTTGCGCCCGTTATTCCTGTGACCTTTGCCGTGTCCCTGTGGTCTGGCTTTGGCAGGCTGGTATTCGGGCGCCTCGCCGAGTTCGGCCGGTACGGGCACTTTGAACACGGGCTTGCCGAGGAATTTCTCAATCCGTCCGAACTGTGTCTGGTCATCCTGACTTACAAAGGTCAGGGCACAGCCTTCGGCGCCGGCGCGTGCTGTACGTCCTATGCGGTGAACGTAATCTTCGGGGTCGTGCGGAACGTCATAGTTGATGACCAGGTCTATGTCGTCAATGTCAATTCCGCGCGATACGATATCGGTAGCCACAAGCATGTTGATATGTCCGTTGCGGAACTTGAGCATTATGTCGTCGCGTTCCTCCTGACTGAGGTCCGAGTGCATTTCACCGACACTCATGTTCAACCGGCGCAGCGACTTGGTTATTTCCTTGACTTTGAGCTTGGCGCTTGAAAAAACAATTACCCTCTTTGGCGACTGGTCCTGGAAAAGACTCTGTATGATTCTCAGCTTCTGTGCCTCGTAACAGATGTATGCGGCCTGCAGAATCTTATCGGCAGGGCGTGAAACGGCAATCTTGACCTCGGCCGGATTGTGCAGAATTGTTTTGGCCATGTTTTGTATTTCCTGCGGCATGGTGGCTGAGAACAGCATGTTCTGACGCTTGGCGGGCAGTTGGTGCACAATCTGCATGATGTCATCGTAGAAACCCATGTCAAGCATGCGGTCGGCTTCATCGAGAATAAAGAACGATACCTTTGACAGGTCGATGTTGCCCAGACTGATATGGCTGATAAGTCGGCCCGGAGTGGCTACCACTATGTCGGTACCCATGGAGAATCCGCGTTTCTCCTGCTCGAATCGTATTCCGTCATTGCCGCCATAAACGGCAGTGCTTGAAACGTTGGTGAAATATGAAAAGCCCTCGACCTGCTGGTCAATCTGCTGCGCAAGTTCGCGTGTCGGAACCATGATAAGGCAGTTCACCGCCCCTTCGGGATAGCCGCCGGCTACCAGCCGGTTGAGCACGGGAAGCAGGTAGGCGGCTGTCTTGCCTGTACCTGTCTGTGCCACTCCTATCAGGTCGCGTCCTTCAAGAAGATATGGAATTGACTGCTCCTGAATAGGGGTGCAGTCCTGAAAGTTCATTGCGTCTATGGCATCGAGTATGGCCGGCTCAAAATCCAGTTCGTCGAATCTCATGATTATTTGGGTGCTTTAATGTACAGGTAAATTGCTATGAATACAAAGACAACGTTAGGGAGCCACTCGGCCCAGAAGGCGCTCATCGAGCCTGCCACGGCAAACATGGACGATACGGTCTGGAACAGTATGTAACCGAAACTCAGTCCAAGTCCTATTCCGAGGTACAGTCCCATGCCGCCCTTGCGCTTGCGGCTTGAAAGCGATGCTCCTATAATGGTCATTATGAACGATGCAAACGACATGGCATAGCGCTTGTGGTATTCAATCTCAAACGACTGGATGTTGCCGATGCCTCTTTCCTTCTGCCTTTTGATATACCTGCGCAGTTCGCCCGATGACATGGTCTCCTCCTGGCCGCCGGCAATAAGAAAGTCCTGCGGCTGGAAATGTATGATTGAATCCATTTCGGAACCTGTGGCTATGCTTTCGGTCGTACCGGACAGGTCACGGATCATGAAATTCCTGATTTTCCAGTGATACGGGTCCTCGCTGAGAGTATCATATTGCACGCTCCGGGCGGTCATGTGTGATATGAGCTGCTTGTCTTCGAACTTGTCGAGTGCAAAGCGGTATCCTATCTTATTGACATCGTCATAGCGTTCAATGTAGGCAATGATGCCGTCTTCAACCATGAGCTGGACATTGTACTTGTCAAGTTCCTTCTTGCGATTGCTGTGAATCTTGTACTCCGTCTCAAAGTCAATTCTGGTCACATTGCCGTGGGGTATGACCCGCGAGCCGAGGAACAGGGTGAGCAGGGCAATGAACGTGGCCGATGCCAGATACGGCAGCATCATGCGCTTGAAACTCATGCCTGTCGAGAACATGGCGATGATTTCAGAGTTCTCGGCCAGCTTTGACGTGAAGAATATGACCGCTATGAATACGAACAGCGGGCTGAAAAGGTTCGCGAAATACGGTATGAAGTTCAGGTAATACTTGAATACCACCTCGTATGCCGTGGCTGTCTGAAGCTTGTCGATATGCTCGTTGTAGTCAAACACGACGGCAATGACAATGATCAGTGCAATGGAAAAGAAGTATGTACCCAGGAACTTCTTTATAATGTACCAGTCAAGGGTGGTGAACAGTCTCTTTCGTGCGAACTTCTTCATAATCTGATGGTCAAATTCTCTGCATGGTCTGCTGTGACATTACCATTTTCCAGCGGTGGTAGTCATCGGCCAGGATGTGCTTTCTCGCTTCGCCCACAAGCCACAGGTAGAAAGCCAGGTTGTGGACCGATGCAATCTGCAGTGCCAGGTATTCCTGTGCCTTGAACAGATGGTGCAGGTATGCTTTTGTATAGGCTGTATCAACGTACGATGCTCCATTGGACTCAATGGGCTCAAAGCAGTCCTCCCATTTTTTGTTCCTGATGTTGATTATACCGTCCTTTGTGAACAGCATGGCGTTGCGTCCGTTGCGCGTGGGCATTACGCAGTCAAACATGTCAACTCCGAGTGCAATGGCCTCCAGTATGTTCTGGGGCGTTCCCACTCCCATGAGGTAACGTGGTCTGTCCTTTGGAAGGATGCTGTTTACAGTCTCTATCATTTCATACATGACAGGTGCGGGTTCGCCCACTGCCAGACCGCCGATGGCGTTGCCCGGAGCATCTTTAGCGGCTATGTATTCGGCCGAGCGCTTGCGCAGGTCGCTGTACTGGCAGCCTTGAACTATGGGGAACAGCGATTGGCGGTACCCGTATTTGGGCTGCGTCTCCTCAAAACGTGTTACGCAGCGGTCCAGCCAGCGGTGTGTGCGCTCCATTGACTTCTTGGCGTAGCTGAAATCGGCGTCACCGGGACAGCATTCGTCAAAAGCCATTATTATATCGGCACCTATTGAACGCTCAATGTCCATTACACGTTCAGGGGTGAACAGATGCCGTGAACCGTCAATGTGCGACTGGAACGTCACACCTTCCTCCTTCATCTTGCGTAGTCCGGCCAGCGAGAAAACCTGAAAACCGCCGCTGTCGGTCAGCATGGGGCGGTCAAAGCCGTTGAATCTGTGCAGTCCTCCGGCCTTTTCCAGAATGTCAAGTCCGGGTCTCAGGTACAGGTGGTATGTGTTGCCGAGAATAATCTGGGCCTTGATGTCGTCTTTCAGCTCACGCAGATGGACTGCCTTGACCGAACCCACTGTGCCCACAGGCATGAAAATGGGGGTCTGGATAAGACCATGGTCGGTGCTTATCAGACCGGCACGGGCACTGCACCCGTTGTCTGTATGCTGAAGTTCAAATGTCAGTCCGGGCTGCATGTTCTCTTTTCAGACTTTTGATGTCGGAATAACCGGAGCCGCCAGTGCTGCCGGAGCACCCGGAACCTGCTGCAGCATGGGGGCCGGGTCCGGTACGATGTTCATGGGGTTGTCAACCTTCTCGTCAAGAAGAGCCAGTTCCCAGACATCGCAAATCCTGTCAACGTAGTGGAACGTAAGACCTTCAAGATACATGTCCGGAATCTCTTCAATGTCGCGGCGGGTGTCCTGGCAGAGAATAAGTTCCTTTATACCGGCGCGTTTTGCAGCCAGAATCTTCTCGCGTATGCCGCCCACCGGAAGCACTTTGCCGCGCAGCGAAATCTCGCCCGTCATGGCAACGCCTGCCTTGACCTTTCTCTGTGTGAAGGCCGATGCTATTGAAGTAGCCATGGTTATGCCGGCCGAAGGACCATCCTTAGGCGTTGCGCCCTCGGGAACATGGATGTGCACGTTCCACGAATTGAACACCGCGGAGTCAAGACCCAGCAGTTCGTGGTGGGCGCGTATGTATTCCATTGCCAGCATGGCCGATTCCTTCATCACGTCGCCGAGATTGCCTGTCAGGGTCAGCTTACTTTCCTTGCCGTGGCTTAGGCTAGTCTCAATGTAGAGAATCTCGCCGCCTACCGATGTCCATGCCAGACCGGTAACCACGCCGGCGTATTCGTTGCCCTGGTATTTGTCACGCAGATACGGACGCGTACCGATGATGTCGGCCAGCATGTCGGGCTTTATGGTCTCTTTAGCCTGAACACCGCTTTCGGCGAACTTGCAGGCTGTCTTGCGGCATATCTTGCCAAGTTTCTTGTCCAGTTCACGGACACCCGATTCACGGGTATAGTTCTCTATCACGGCTTCAAGGGCTGCCTTGCCTATGGAAAGCATTCCTTTCTTTATGCCGTTTGCCTCCATCTGACGCGGCAGAAGGTGGCGTTTTGCAATTTCAATCTTCTCTTCGGTAATGTAGCCGCTCACCTCGATCAGCTCCATGCGGTCAAGCAGCGGGGTGGGTATGGTGCCCAGGTTGTTGGCCGTGGCAATGAACATCACATTCGACAGGTCGTAGTCAATGTCAAGGTAATTGTCATGGAATGCGTTGTTCTGCTCCGGGTCAAGCACCTCGAGAAGTGCCGATGATGGATCACCCTGGACGTTCATTCCGCTAACCTTGTCAATCTCGTCAAGTATGAACACCGGGTTCGACGACTTGGCTTTCATCAGACCTTTGATAATGCGTCCGGGCATGGCGCCTATGTACGTCTTGCGGTGTCCGCGAATCTCCGATTCGTCATGCAGACCGCCCAGTGAAATGCGCACGTACTCGCGTTTCAGTGCACGGGCAATGGATTGTCCGAGCGATGTCTTGCCGACTCCCGGAGGACCATACAGACACAGAATGGGCGATTTCAGGTCGCCGCGCAGCTTCATTACCGACAAATGCTCGATGATGCGCTCCTTGACCTTTTCCAGACCATAATGGTCGGCATCGAGGGTCCTGCGTGCATTCTTTATGTCCAGGTTGTCCTTGGTACAGTACTGCCATGGCAGGTCAAGCATGGTCTGAAGGTATGACAACTGTATGTTGTAGTCAGGCGACTGGCTGTTTATGCGTTCCAGCTTTGAAAGCTCCTTGTCGAATATCTGCCGGGTATTGTCGGACCACTTCTTGGTGTCGGCCTTCAGACGCAGTTCCTCAATGTCCTGGTCAGGACCGCCATTACCTAATTCAGCCTGAATGTTCTTGATTTCCTGCTGCAGGAAGTACTCCCTCTGCTGATGGTTGATATCCTCGTGAGTACGGTTCTGTATTTCCTTCTTGAGCTGTGCCAGCTGCAGTTCGCGGTTGATCACAGCCATAAGCTTGTATATACGCTCGTAGAAATCGGACTCCCTGAGCATCTTGGACTTTTCCTTGATTTCAAAAGGGAAATTGGAGCAGATGAAATTGGTCAGAAACATTCCGTTGCTGATGTTTTTCAGTGCAAATGCCGCATCGGGCTGTATGTTGTCGTTGGCCTTTACAAATTTTACTGCCAGGTCGCGCAAGGAGTCAATCAGAGCCTTAAACTGCCTGCTGGACGTTGACGGCAGTATTTCCGGGAAAATCTCCACATGTCCCTGCAGATAGGGGCGCTTGCCGGTTATCTGTTTCAGCGTTATGCGTTGCATGCCCTGGAGAACCACCGTGGTCGAACGGTCCGGCATGTCGAATATCCTGATTATCTTGGCCAGCGTACCTGTGCTGTAAAGGTCTGTCAATCCGGGATCTTCAACCTGCTGGTCCTTTTGGCAGAACACCCCGACAAGCGAGCCGTTTGCCTGGGCATCCTGTATGAGCTTCAGCGATGTCTTTCTTCCAACCGCTACCGGCATGACTACCGTGGGGAACAGCACCATGTTCCTTAGAGGCAGAATTGGAATTATATCATCAATTTTGGTGTCTTCAAAAAGGCTGCTTTCGTTGCCGTCAAAATCGGCAATCATCGAGAAAGCGGGGTTCGTCTCATCGAATTCCTGTCCAATGGACTGTTCCTCAACGTTTTCGGCCTGATCTATGTTTTTCTTTTTTGCCATAATCCTTTCTGTACTTTTCCAAAGTGGTCTGCAGGGACTGAGAGTCACGACTGCCATTTAGCGTGCAAAGGTAATACTTTTTGCTGTATGTCCTAAAATATAATAAGTGCATTTTGTACTTTTGCCGCCAGTATGGCGAATGACTGGTTTCAGTTCAAACGATTTCTGGTGCATCAGCAGCGGTGTGCAATGAAAGTGGGGACCGACGGCGTCCTGCTTGGAGCGTGGGCTGCGCTTGGCGGCGGCACTCCGGTGCTTGACATTGGTGCGGGCACAGGCATAGTGTCGCTCATTGCTGCGCAGAGGCTTGAAAGTGACATGGGTGGCATTAAGGGTAAATGCATTACGGCAATTGAACTTGATTCTGACGCATCGTCTCAGGCAGCCGGTAATTTTGCCGCGTCCCCGTGGGCAGACTGCATGGAATGTCTGAATTGTGATGTAAGGAAATTTACCTGTGATCACAGCTTCGGAACCATATTGTGCAACCCTCCGTATTTCAGAAATTCACTGCGCTGTCCAGACGGCTCCAGAAACAGCGCCCGGCATGACGATGACCTTAGTTTTGAAGAACTTGCCGCATGCGTTGCCCGCCTGCTTGCTCCTGACGGTTTCTTCTCGGCAATCATGCCTGCCGATTCCGCTGCGTCGTTTATTCGGGCGTTTGCTCTGAATGCCCTCTATCCGATGCGCAGGACCGATGTGTGTACCGTGGCCGGCAGGCCTGCGAAAAGAACGCTGCTTGCTTTCTCGCACGTTACGTCGCCATGTGCCGGCAACTTGCTGGTACTGACTGGTTCTGACGGAAAAGCATCCGGCGAGTATCTTTCACTTGTTAAAAATATTTATCTTAACTTGTAGATGACGGCAGCGAGCGGCGTGTTTTTTGACGGGTTGGAGAAACACTTTAACTTTTATTTTGTATCTTTGCATGTCAACTGAGAATCGGTTGGTGTTTTGCCTGTAGGACGAGTTCTGACGGGCGATTCATTTAATGATAGTGAACATTCAAAAGTTATGACTATGAACAGAAATTTTTGGAAAGTTACTTTTGCCTTGATGGCATTTGCAGGAGTCATAAGCTCCTGTGAAAGTGAAGGAATCGATGAAACGCCAGCTCCTGAGAGCGGCACGGTTGTAAAAGGAGGTGAGGTTAAAGAAACTGAAGAACCGACATTCGGTTTTGAAGGTATTCCGTTAACAATGGATGAATTATCGCAGTATTTCAAAGAGAGTGCTCAGGGTGAACCAATTGCGGAGTACTATGAGGAACCTGAAAACAGTATGGATGCTCTTATTAACCTGTGGAGCAACAGAGGCGTCAGACAGAAGGTTATCAATTACACCAGTGTGGACGGCAGTGGCAATCCTATAGAAATTTCGGCTGTCCTGTACTGGCCGTACAGCAAAAAGGGAAGCAAACCCAACATCAGCCCGAACGACGTCGTGATATACTGCCACGAGACAATGTTCTCGGCCGCCGAAGCACCGTCGGCCCAGGCATCGAACAACTTCGGCAATCTGGCCATTGACGGCAATCTGGTTGTTATCCCGGATTATATAGGTTTTGGCGTGACAAGTGAAAAGCATCAGACGTATCTGTGCCAGAATCTCATAGCACGCAACTGTCTGGATGCCATCCTGGCTGCCATAAGCGCTGCAGGCGGAGCAGACCCGGATGTTCCGGCTTTGAACAAGAACTATGGCACATACATACTGGGCTACTCGCAGGGCGGTGGCAACGGCTTTGCTCTTGCACGTTACATTGAGACCAAGGCAACCGATGCACAGCGCAAGACAATCAATCTGAAACGTTCTTTCCTGGGCAGCGGCCCGTACAATCCCACACTGACATTCGACTGCTGGCTTCAGGACGGAAAGATGACATTGCCGACTTTGCTTGCTATGGTTCTTCAGGGATTCCAGGCCGGTGGCAAGCAGCAGCTTGTGGGCTATAATCTGGATACCTACTTCAGTGACCTGTTCCTGGAAACCGGAATTCTGAAAAAGCTTGCAGACAAGAGCATGACAACCATGGAGGTTGTCGGTGCCCTGCAGGTTCCTGACAGCATTATCGTGTCATCGGAAAGCACATTCATGTCGTACTACAAGCTGCCTCCACTTATGAGCGAGGCTGCAAAGAATCCGCAGTCAGACTGTCGCAGGAGACTTGCTGAATGTCTTGAAGAGGAAAATCTGCTGAATGAGGGCTGGACTCCGCAGCATCATATCACGCTGTTCTACACTAGCGGCGATGATATCGTTCCTTCTGCAAATACTGATGCAGCATACGACATGTTCAAGGACATTCCGGGCGTTGGCTCTGATAAGAATATGGTCACAAAGTTTGACTGTGGCATTAATCAGCACATACTGGCGCAGATTATCTACATGGTTTATGCAGTGGGTCTTGACTGCTACAAGTCTGATGCCAAACTGGCACCTCTTCCTGCACCGGTTCAGAATATTGTAAACACGCTGATAGGCAGTCTGAACCTGATGTAAAAAATTAAAACACTTACACAACAAATACGATGAAACTGAACAAATTTTGCAGTTGCTTTCTTGCAATGGCGGCTTTCGCCCTTGCATTCACTCTCGGTTCATGTGAAAAGGAAACCGAGAGCCCTGAAGTTATTTCCCAGTATGATTTTGACCGTGGCTTGCTTACCGGTATCAACTGGCATGAGAGCTATACTCCCAGTGAATTTGAAAAGAAGTACAGTTCCATAATTGGAGGTATAGAACTGAGCCGTATGTCTGAGATGATACCGTTGCTGGATATTGAATCAATGCTGGGTAATGCGACTCGTCTTCTCCTTAGCAGACAGGAAAGGGAGTTGCAGAACATCTTCAACCGGGAGCAGGGCACCGGCATCAGAAATGCCAGATGGGAAATGCAGGTGTTCAGCATCAAATTCAAGAGTATCGGATATAAGGACGAGCCCATTGAACTGTCGGCGATTATTGCCTTCCCGAATGCTGTTAACGCATCGCAGTTCCATAAGCTGGACGGCATAAGCATAGTGAACCATGCCAGAATTGACACGGACGATATCATGCCTTCAAAAAGAGGCGATATTATGCTTCTCAGGGCTTTCTACAACCAGCTTGTGGTTATTCCTGATGAAGAGGGCGGTGGTGCCAGCCTGGAGCATTATTTCGCTGAGACCGAGAATGACCGTAATTCCCAGCAGACAATTGATGCCGTCAAAGCAGCTTTTGACGTAATGGCATCGATGGGCGTTGAAATGAATGAAGGTTACGGAACTCAGAATTTCGGTATCTCTCTTGGCGGTGAGACATGTATTGG
Source organism: Bacteroidaceae bacterium (assembly GCA_045617485.1). Classification (GTDB taxonomy): domain Bacteria; phylum Bacteroidota; class Bacteroidia; order Bacteroidales; family Bacteroidaceae; genus Colenecus. The sequence goes on along the minus strand of JAZLIR010000033.1, from coordinate 44,127 downwards.
CTTCCACCATTACATGGACGTGAATGCCACACCTGAAGAAAAGAGGCTCATTAACCTGAAAGCTACATTCGGTGGCGCCGGAGTCATTACTCCTTCAATGTATTTCAAGCGTTTTGATAATGGTACGGCAGAAACCTCGTTGGATATGGGTCTTGCCCTCAATCAGCTTGAAGGTATTCTGGAACTGCCTGCATCGAAACTTGGCGGCTATGATCCGCGGACTGAGATTTTCTCAAAGAATCTTTTTAAAAGACCGTCAGATGCAAACCGTCGTGTCACACTCATGGAAGCACGCCGTCTGTTGACCTCAATGGAATATCCTAATGAAGATTTCCAGGCAATGTTCTGCGAGGACATGCTGACCGATGACGGCAGGTTCAATTATGAATCGCCCAAGACCAAGGCTCTGTTCGATTATCTGAAGACCTGCGATTTGGGATACGGCTGGACTCCTGAGTCAAAGCTCACTCTAGTTTGGAGTGATGAGGATTTGCTGATGCAGCCATTCATGCATCTGAGAGCCTATGAGGAACTCAGAACACTTCCGCAGGGCGGAACCAACCAGAACATGAGGAAGTATGTCTTTGACCTGTCGTTTATGCCGGATATTATGATAGGCATGTCACATCATATTTTGTGCGCCCATTATTTTTTGAGGTGCATAGAAAATTTGAATCCTGAGGAACTTGGAACTTATTGAGTTCATGGAATGATTTCAGCCGCGTGACAGCGGCTGAAATTTTTATACTGTGCGGGGCTTGTTCGGAACGATTATGTTCAGCGAGCCCGGCACAATTTTTATATTTATTTCGGTGCCGAGCATTATGGGATCTCCGTCGAAATGGGCTACCCCGGGTTTTTCTCTAACGATTTTCAATTCACGGCAGCGCAGCATTCTGACATTGCGGTTCTTGTCCAGCTGTCTGTTGAACAGTTGGATTGCCATGATTGGAATATCAATGACTGTGAATGACGGAATGATTGCAATATCAAGCAGTCCGTCGGTTATCGAAGCCTGTGGTGCAATGAATGCGTTGTTTCCCCATTGTCCTGCATTGGCGCATGTGACAATGAAAGCGCTGTATTCCTGTTCTACGCCGTCAATGAACAGATGGTATGTTTCGTTCCTGTATTTTGCAATTTCCTTTACGATGCTTTCCAGATAGGTCAGAATGCCACGTGTCCCGGCTTCTGAAAAGCTCTTGCTAATGGCTGCATCAAAACCTACCCCGCATGTGCAAAAGAATGGCTGATCGTTTATCATGCCATAATCCATGTGTACGATATGAGACTGGTCAAGCCATTTTATTGCTTTGTATGGATCCATGGGTATTCCTATGTGACGTGCCAGCCCGTTGCCAGAACCGCATGGAATGATTCCGAGTGCGGTTCTGGAGCTGACAAGTCCGCTTGCCACCTCGTTGACAGTGCCGTCACCGCCTATTGCCAATACAGCATCGTATCCAAGCCAGGCGTATTTCTGAGCCAGTTCTTTGGCATGTCCCCTGTATTGCGTGGTTTCAAAGACATAGTCGTATTTGGCTTTGTTGATATGTCTTTTTATCAGAGGGACAACATGAATCAGTCTGCTGCCACCGGATATGGGGTTGAATATGAATGCTATCTTTTTCACGTGCAGTGCGGATGCAAGTGCTAAAGTATGAATTTTTCCTATATGATGAATGCATGGCGCGCTAAAGTGTGGCCGGCTGGCAAAAAACTGGTCTGGAAAGTTTTGGCAATCAAAGAAAAGCCCTATCTTTGTGCCGCTTTTGGAGACAGAAGCTCACGGGATGTAGTTCAGTCCGGTTAGAATGCCTGGTTTGGGACCAGGTGGTCGAAGGTTCGAATCCTTTCATCCCGACGGAAGACCGCTTGTAGCGGTCTTTTTTTGTCAGTTCCACCAGTTGCACGAGGACTTTTCGCCACCAATCCATACGGCGTCGCCTTCCTTGAAAAGGTAGTCAGGGGTGGGGTTAGCAATGACTTTTCCATCCGATATTATGCTTATTACCATGCAGCCGTATGAACGCATGTCAATCTGTCCTAAGGTCTTGCCGGTAAGGTATGAATCGGCAGTAAGTACAAGCTTTTCAAGTTCGAATTCCGGATCGGCAAGCTGTATGGCCCAAGTCCTGGTCTGCAGCAGTTCTCCAAAGGCTTTGTGCTGTTCGGCAGTGCCGACAACTAGCAGGTCATCGAACGGCATTATGAGTTCGCATGGCGAGGGAATGACAATTGCCCGTCCGCCGCGTGTGATTTTCACCACGTTGGCACCCGACTCACGCCGTAGATTAAGGTCTTTCAGGGCATGGCCGACGTATGTGGAATTGGCCGGGACAATGTAGTCGCGTGTGCTTATGGCGTATGCGGACATTTTGTCATTGACCGATGCGGCAACGGGTTTCATCTTGCGCTGGTAATTCTCTCTGGTATTGAGATTGTCTAGAAAGCGCTGCTCGACACGGGTGAATTTTGCCAATACGCTGCGTCCCATTGTAAACAGCATCACTCCGGCAATTATCAGTACAAGTATGCTCCAGTATGAAAGGTTAAAATGGCTTATCAGTACAAGAATGACGAATGTGGTGGCAAGCAGAATTCTGAACATGGCCATGGCGAATATCGGCCATATATTGCCGGGTTTCTCTTTCAGCAGAATACTGTTTGACTGTGCAATGTTCTTGCCTCCTACGGCCAGACCGCTTAACAGCGGAATCATGATGAAAATTGTGATGGCAGTGCCGATAATGCCGATAAGCGATTCTGACCTCGGATTCGGAATCAGACTTGTCAGAAAGTCTGTGAGCCATAACTTTGAACCGAGAAATATGGCGAACAGCACAACTCCGTAAAGCACTACGCGCAAAATGTAGGTACGGATAAGCTTGCTCCACTCGTTCTGTTCGACAATGCTGTCGTTCTCATCCTTCATGGTGGGGGTATCGATCAGTCTGACAACCCGGTCGGGAAGAATCCTGCGTACCAGCTTACAGGCTCTGTCGCCCGATTTTATCAGGAAAGGTATTGTAAAGGTGGTAATGACCGATGTTGCGACAATTACCGGGTAGATGAAACTGCGCAGCACACCCATGGAACAGCCAAGGTTCGCAATGATGAAGGCAAATTCGCCAAGCATGGCAAGACTGAAACCGCAATGCACAGCCTTGTCCAATCCCTGCCCCGCAAGAATGGCGCCCGATGTCGAGAAGAACAGCACTCCTGCGATGACCACTGCCGTAAGCAGCAGAATGACATTCCAGTATTGTATTATGACGGCCGGATCAACCATCATTCCAACCGACACGAAGAATATGGCTCCGAACATGTCCTTTACACTTCCGGTCAGTCTGGCAATACGTTCTCCCTGCAGCGTCTCTGACAGCAGCGATCCCATGACAAATGCTCCAAGCGCCGATGAGAAGCCTACAAGTTGCGCCAGGGCCACCATGCCGAAACACAGCCCAAGCGCTATTATGAGCAGAATCTCATCGGTAAGGTATTTGTATGTTCTGGTGAGCAGGGTAGGTATGACGTATATGCCGACCAGAAACCACAATATGACAAAAAATGCCATCTTTGCAAGTGCAAATAGCATTTCACCTCCGTCAAAGCTGTTCGATACGGCAAGCGTTGAAAGCAGTACCATAAGCAGTACTGCAATCAGATCCTCAAAGACCAGTGAACCGAAAACGAGTGGTGCATGGGCGCTGTCCTTCATTCCAAGGTCATTGTAAACCTTCAGCACTATGGTTGTCGATGACATGGCAAGCATACCGCCAAGAAACAGACTCTCCATTGTACTCCACGACATTGCGGAACCGACAAGAATGCCAAGCGTGAACATTCCTATGAATTTGGTGCCTGCCATGATGAGCGAGCTGCCGCCTATTTTTACCAGTTTCTTGAAACTGAATTCAAGCCCAAGTCCGAAAAGCAGAAATATGATGCCTATCTCGGACCACTGTTCTACGGTCTCGTCGGAACCTGTTATATCGGGAAACAGTCCCAGACTAGGTCCTATTACAAAACCGGCAATGATGTAACCGAGAATGAGAGGCTGTTTCAGGATTCTGAACAAAATGGTAAACAGACCGGCCGCAATCATTATCAGCGCCAGTTCGCTTACCAGATTGAATTCCTGTGACATGCCTAAAGCCTGACTTAAAGGAACTTTGCTATGACGGTTTTCAGATAGTCAACGTCTATCGGCTTGGCGACGTGCTCGTTCATACCGGCCTCAATGGATGCCTTGCGGTCCTCCTCGAACGCGTTTGCGGTCATGGCAATTATGGGAATGCGTGATATCTCGGAACCGATGGCACGAATCTGTCTCGTGGCTTCCAGCCCGTCCATGACAGGCATCTGTATGTCCATGAGGATGACGTCGAAATCGCCCGGTGCGGCATTCTGAACCATTTCAACCGCTTTTGAACCGTCATCGGCAGTGGAAACGGAGAATCCCGAGTCTTCAAGTATGGTAAGGGCAATCTCACGGTTCAGTTCGTTGTCTTCAACAAGAAGAATCTTTTTCCCGGTAAAGTCAAAATGACGGACGGGCCCAGTGTATTCAACTGCTGTGCTGCTGTCAATGGCAAAATCAAAGTCAAGTATTATTTCGGTGCCTTCGTTCTGTCTGGTGTGCAAATCTATCTGTCCGCCCATCATATCAACAAGATTCTTAACAATTGCCATACCCAGTCCGGTACCCTGAATGCCGGAAACGGTCGATGTCTTTTCGCGGGTGAATTCGTCAAATACCGTTTTGGCAAATTCCGGTGACATACCAATTCCGTTATCAATGACTCTTATATGGTAATGGCCGCAATCCGGCTTTTCTGACCTGCTTTCGCTTATGCATAGTTCTATGAGACCTCCGTCTGGTGTGTATTTGATGGCGTTTGAAAGCAGATTCAGAAGTATCTGTTTGATACGCAGCTTGTCACACACAATGACATCGTCCGTTACCGATGAACTGTCAATGGTGAACTTATGTCCGTGGACATCAATATCGGCCTTGACAATGTTGTCGATGTCAACAAGCATTGCCGATATCGAGTTAGCAGATGGCTCAAGCTGAATCTTGCCCGATTCAATGCGACTCATCTCAAGCACATCGTTGATAAGACTGAGCAGATGTGACGATGAACTTTTTATCTTGGACAGATAATCCTTTACCACTTCCGGCTTGTCTTCGGTTGCAAGGGCCAGTGTCGTGTATCCGATGATGGCGTTCATCGGAGTACGTATGTCGTGGCTCATGTTGTTGAGGAAAGTTGACTTGGCAAGGCTGATTCGTTTTTCGTTGATGGCAAGCTCCTTGTTGTGACGGCTCAGCAGAATGAAAACGGTCAGAACAACAAGTATGACCATAATCAGACCGGCAATGGCGGCTGCGGAATACAGAAGCATGGACTGCAGCGTTACAAGAAGGCTTCTTGCGTTATCGGCCGGGACCTCCATAGCAATGCTGTATTCATTGTGTCCTCCTGAGTGATAGCAGAAAAAAGTTTCGAATCCGTCCTTCTCTATCATTGTCCAACTGTGAACTCCCGCATTGAAATCGGCACGTATGGCGTTTACCTGTGACTGTGTCATTATGCCTCTGTTCAGGTAGTCTTTCAGGTGGTTGCCTTCGGATATGTATGAACTGTTGGTAAAGGCAATGTTGCCTGCTTCGTCCATTACGAATATCTGAGCTGCTCCCGAGTAGTTGTAAACGGCTGCAAACGTGTTTATCATACCCGGATCGAATATGAATGCAAGTGCGCCGAAAAGGTTGCCGTCAACCGCGTATTGCTGTGTGGGAATGGCTATTATATATTTTGACGTACCGTTGTTCCAGTTTATGTGGCGTGTCATGGGAACCCCGTCCTTAAACAGTGAACCGATTATTATACTGTCCGATTCCAAAGTTCCGGACTGTCCTGAAATGCCGGTATAGTTGAAATGGCTGTCAAGGAACAGAATGTCTTCGGCTTTGCTTAACCTTTTGAAATAACTTAAAGATTTGGTAAATTCTGCGCTCTGATAGTTCCTGTCGGAGTGTACCCAGGTCATATACTCGTCAATCAGTTCCAAATTAAGAATTGCATTGTCAATGTGATCCTGGAACGGGATTTCGGCCATTTTGATCAGCTCGTGTATGTTGTGGGCGGTAGTTCTGTCAATATAGTCCTTGCTCTTGCTCCTGAATGCCCAGAACAATGCACCTCCGGCTATTACTGACAGTGCAAGCAATGCCAGCAGAATGGGCGTGGGACGGAATATTCTCTTTAGAGTACTGATCATCGTTTATTGCTGCTGTACAAAACTGACTGACAAATTTAGTAATAATTATTGAAGCATGTCATTACAAAATGCTACTATTCAGGTTATTAAAATAAAAAAAGCTGTGCGTATCGTTACGCACAGCTTCCAGCGTTCATGTACGGCCGTATTCAATTCTGCTGTTGTTGCTGCTCAAGATGGCTTATCAGCTCTTTCAACTCAAGCACCAGACTGGTAATGTCAATTTCGCGGAGAATGTCGAAATCGGCACCGAACAGCAGGCTCGGACGTTCTATCATGCTTGCATAAATCATGCTGAGAACCGATGATTCAAGATGGTCACCCGATGTCGGGATAAAGACGACATTGCCGTCATTGTCAAGGAAATCCTGATAGGTGTCAAACGATGTGTAGTAGGGAATCAGGGAATCGTCGGTGCTGTGTACCATGACAACAGGATGCTTTGGTGACCAGCCGTCAGAAATTTCAACCTTCTTCAGGCTGTTGTAAAGCAGCTGAACCTGTTTCTTCTCTCTGTTAAGGATGCCGTCTTCAGTATATAGACTGCTATTCATAAGGCTCTTCATGCTGTTCTTGTAATCTCTCAGGTAGGAGAACAGGCTGGTGAAAGGCAGAAGCGTCTCAAAGAATACGTCAAGTTCTCCCTTTTTGACTCTGGCTGAGTTCCGAATTTTTCTGTCATTTGCGTGCTCGTCAAAGAAGTCCAGATATGAGTAGTAGTCATCAATGCTCGGATCACCGGCGTACATGGTCGATACCATCATCGGAACGATGAATGTGAAATACAGGTAGTCTGTCTCGCAGTAATGGTCAAACACTCTGCTGATTGATGTGGGGCCGTTGCCTGCAAATGTTCTGAAATCATGAAGCACTTCCTCACCGACCCACTTCGGACACTCGGCCGATTCAAAGTATTTCTGTGTGCCGAACGCTGCATTGGCACCAAGTGAAACGCCTACGTTCTCGGTATATCCGTTTTTCGCGACACTAATACCTTTGCTTTTCAGGAACTGTGTTGCTGCAATGGCAGCATCGACATTCTGTCGTCCTTTTGCATAACCGTCAAAATATGGCACGTAGCTGCCGTAATCGGCACCGAATCCTTCGGTGTCGGAAAAGATCAGAGCCTGATTGAACATTACGCGCAGATTGTACAAGTCAAATGCGTTGCTCAAGGTGCTGTTGTTGTCCATGTTCGCATACTGGTGTACAAAACACAGTCCGTCAACCGCATGTCTTCCTCCGTGCAATGGCGCCGGATACATTACCGCGCCCGAGAATGTGGCCGAGTCACCGTTGGACCTGACAGAACGGTATGTGAAACACTGCTTGACAAACTTGTAGTCAAGTTTTCCCTCAAGCAGGAATTTTTTCTTCAGTGTGCTGAAATAGTAGTCCATGTATTTTTCAATCAGACCAGTCATGTCTTCCTGCGTGACTCCCATTGATTCCGTGTCAAGACCCAATGCCATCAGGTAATAGGAAAGATACTCTACAAACGTCTGCTTGAATTCTTCGGTTTCATATTCGTACTTCTGCGTAAGGTCAAGAAGTCTGTCGCGGTTCTCCATATCGGGCACTACAGGCTCATCAACCGGCTGTTCCTGTTCAATAGTTACCTTGTCGTCCTCTGAGCACGATACAGCGAGTGTTGCTGCAAACAAGAGGATCCAGAATTTGCGTCGAAGCATCATATTATTTTTTTAGCGTTGTTAAATGTCTAACCATGTTGCTATTCGAAGGCGAAGGTAGCACATTTTTATACAATGTGCTTACAAAAAGAGAAAAAAGATGGAATTGTGCACAATTCCATCTTTTTTCAAGGGTGCGGGGTGGGACTCGAACCCACGACATTCAGAACCACAATCTGACGCTCTAACCAACTGAACTACACGCACCATCTGTAGTGCTTTCCGTAAAAAGCGGTGCAAAGATACTGCTAAGACTTGAAAACTGCAAGTACTTTACAATGTATTTTTGGAATCTGTCCGCACATTATATTTTTGCGGTTGGCCTAAGTGATGATTCCGGTTGAAATCAGTGTAGATTGACCACTCTAATCGGCGGAACCGATATGCTGTCGCTGACAATGTGGAAATCGGGTTTTACCGTGCGGTTGCCGTGCAGCGTGTAGTCTGAAAGCTGTGGCTTTCCGCTATCATCGGCCGTGAGAATAAGTGTGATGCCAAGTCCGCGGTCGGTGTACGGCGCCTTCATTCCCGAAATGTAATTGCCTAGTGACCAGACGGTGAGATGTTTCAGCACGCCGCCGGTCCTGTATTCGGTGACTGGTTCAATTACATGCGGATGTCCGCCTATTATATGGTCAACGCCTTTCCAGTACAGCCACTGTTCTGTCTGAATCTGTGAATTGTCAGGTTCGGTGCGGTATTCGGTTCCCCAGTGCATGCAGGCAATGATCATGTCTGCCCCAAGATATCGGGCGCGTGAGATGTCCGCAACAATGGCGGTGGTGTCAATGTAGTTGACAACGCGCGGCGGGCGTACCCTGATGCCGTTCGTGCCGTAAGTGTATGACAGCAGGGCAATGCGCCAGCCGTTCCAGTCGATGAAATAGGGATGGCTGCCTGTGCGGCTCAGACTGTCCCTGTATGTGCCCAGATGTCCAAGCCCAATTCTGTCAAGTACGTTTATGGTGCGTTCCAGACCGTCAGAGCCTCTGTCCAGACAGTGGTTGTTAGCGGTAAGGCAAATATCAAAGCCACTGTCCTTGAGCTCCTGTGCAAGCTCTGCGGGCGAACAGAATGCCGGATAGCCCGAATACGGCTTTCCGGCAAGCGTGGTTTCAAGGTTGCAGATTGCATATGTGGCGTTCCTGATTTCGGAACTTACATCCTTGAAATAGTTTGAGTAGTCGAAAGCGCGAGTGCCGTTGTCAAGCGCTGCGTCAAGCTGAGACTGATGCTGCATGACATCGCCGGCAAAATACAGCGACAGAGTATCGGTGGCGTTGCGGGCCGATGCCGGTCCCGCCATGAAAAAAAGCAGGACCGTGGCTTGCGCCATAGTCCTGACCGTTTTATTCATATATTGCCCTGGTGCCTGCCAAAAGAGTGTTCTTCATGAGCGAGCAGATGGTCATAGGACCTACGCCGCCCGGGACAGGGGTTATGAAACTGCATTTGGGCGCAACATTTTCAAAGTCAACGTCACCGCACAGGCGGAAACCGCTCTTTTTAGTCGCATCGGGAACACGGGTGGTGCCTACGTCAATAATGACAGCTCCTTCCTTGACCATGTCGGCCTTGACGAAGCCCGGCATACCGAGGGCGGCGACAATGATATCGGCCTGTGCGCATTCCTCCTTAATGTTCGCGGTGTGGCTGTGGCATACGGTAACGGTACAGTCACCGGGATTTGTCTTCTGCATGAGCAGACTTGCCATGGGCTTGCCCACAATGTTGCTGCGTCCCAGAACTACGGCCTTCTTGCCTTTGGTGTCTATTCCGTAACGCTTCAGAAGCTCCATTATGCCGTTGGGGGTTGCCGAAACGAAGCATGGCAGACCTATGTTCATGCGGCCTACGTTTATGGGATGGAAGCCGTCAACGTCCTTGCGGTAGTCAATGGCCTCAATCACGTGCTGCTCGTTAATGTGCTTGGGGAGCGGCAGCTGTACTATAAAGCCGTCAACATCGGCATCGTTATTCAGTTCCTGTACCTTTTCCAGCAGTTCCTGCTCTGTGACATCGGCCTCGTAGCGTATCAAGGTTGATTTGAATCCGCATTCGGCACATGCCTTGACCTTGGCTGCCACGTATGTTTCGCTTCCTCCGTCATGACCTACCAGTATGGCTGCCAGGTGTGGAGTCTTTCCACCTGCTGCCTTGATTGCGGCCACCTGTTCTGCTATTTCCTGCTTGATTTGTGCAGCAGTTGCCTTTCCATCAATAAGTTGCATAGATATTTATCCAATAATGAACGTTTAATGTCATTTCATGCGCGGCATACCCGGCAAGCCTCCCATGCCTGGCAGACCTCCCATACCCGGCAGTCTGCCGCCTGCAACTGTCTTCATGACCTTGCGGGTCTGGTCGAACTGCTTTAGCATGCGCGTAACCTCGGTAAGCGGCATTCCACAGCCTTTGGCAATGCGGTTCTTGCGCGAACCGTTCTTTTCATTGAGCAGAAGGTCCGGATTGGAACGCTCGGCAGGAGTCATCGAACTGATCATGGCTTCAATGCCCTTGAATGCGTTGTCATCTATGTCAATGTCCTTTATGGCTTTGCCGACACCGGGAATCATACCCATCAGATCCTTGATGTTACCCATTTTTTTGATCTGAGCAATCTGGTCGCGGAAATCGTTGAAGTCAAACTTGCCTTTGCCCATTTTCTTCTGGAGGCGCTTGGCTTCCTGCTCGTCAAACTGTTCCTGGGCGCGTTCAACCAGCGAGACAATATCGCCCATACCCAGAATGCGGTCGGCCATACGTTCCGGATGGAACACGTCAAAGGCATCCATCTTCTCGCCGGTTCCGACAAACTTGACGGGCTTGTCAACCACTGTTCGTATGCTCAGGGCAGCACCGCCACGGGTGTCACCATCGAGTTTTGTCAGTATAACACCGGTAAAGTCCAGACGGTCATTGAACTCCTTGGCTGTGTTCACGGCATCCTGACCGGTCATGGCATCGACAACGAACAGAATTTCGTTAGGTGTCAGAGCTTCCTTGAGAGCCGATATCTCATCCATCATGGCCTCATCGACTGCCAGACGGCCGGCGGTATCGACAATCACTACATCGTAACCTTTGGCTCGTGCCTCCTTTATGGCGTTCTGCGCAATCTCGACAGGCTTTTTGCTGTCCGGTTCGCTATATACCGGGACATCGATCTGTTCACCCAGAACTTTGAGCTGGTCAATGGCGGCCGGACGATATACGTCACAGGCAACCAGCAGTGGTTTTTTTGCGCGCTTGTTCTTAAGCAGATTTGCCAGCTTAGAACTGAAGGTGGTCTTACCGGAACCCTGCAGACCTGCCATGAGTATTACAGCCGGATGTCCTTTTATGTCGATGTCCTGTGCCTGTCCTCCCATGAGTGCGGTCAGTTCGTCATGGACAACCTTGATCATGAGCTGTCCCGGACTCAGCGAGTTGAGCACGTTCATGCCCAGAGCCTTCTCCTTGACGGTGTCGGTGAACTGCTTGGCAACCTTGTAGTTGACATCGGCATCAAGCAGAGCCTTGCGGACATCTTTCAGGGTTTCGGCTACGTTGACCTCGGTAATCTTGCCTTCACCTTTCAGTATCTTGAATGACCGTTCAAGTCTTTCGGACAGATTTTCAAACATATTGCCTCAACTTTTGTTATGTGGCGCGAAATTAATCAAAAAAAGCGGTATGCCAAAATCATTGTTATCGGCCGGCACTGTGAATCATGTTGCCGACAGCATTGCTGAACTGCTTGTCCGATGCAAGCTCTTCAAGCATAAGGTGCATACGGTAGCGCCAGTAGTTGTCGGGGTTGGCCGGCACGTTTATGCGCTCATCATCCGGGTAGGGGCTGCGCAGTTCATCGCTTGTCGCCAGCCAGTCCTGAATGGGGAAGATGGCGAACATGGACTGGCTTGTCAGATGGTCCTGCAGGATGCTTGCGCACAGCCTGGCATCGGCCTCCAGCTTGGGTATTACTGCATTGACCGGCATCTCATTCTCAATCCAGCTGCGCAGTACGCTCATATCATGGGTCGATGTAGTGCAGACCGAAAGGTAAGGGTAGGTGCGAGGGTCGGCCACACTTACGCCGTAAGCCTTGGGCATGCGCTGCACCTCAAGTGACAGTATGCGCAGACGGTGCATGACGCTTGGTACACATTGCGGAATCATGCCCAGGTCCTCGCCGCATACAATCATGCTGGTAGCGTCAATCAGAGCCGGCAACTTGTCCATGGCGCACTGCTCCCAGAAAGCGTTGTTGCGTTCATAGTAGAAATTGTCGTGAATGCGGCGGAAAGCATCTTGCTGGTCAGGTGCAAGCGACTTGAATACGTCTGTATCAAAGGCATTGATTCTTGGGTGCCAGGTTCCGCTTTTATGGGTGTCCTCAAGGAATAGCACATTGGTTTCGGGCGTTCCTTTTGGGGCCGATGCGTATGCTCGCGGGTTGCCCTTGAAACCCATCAGGCGTATCTCCTTTACCGTGAGCGTGAGGGCGGGGTTGAACCGGCCCATAAGACCGCTGCCATATTTCAGCGGAACTTCCCAGATGCGGAAAAAACCCAGCAGGTGGTCAATGCGGTAGGCATCGAAATAATCGGCCATCTTGCGGAAACGCATGGTGAACCAATGGTATTTGTCTGCCTTCATGCAGTCCCAGTTGTAGGTGGGCATGCCCCATTTCTGACCGTCAACGGCAAAGTCGTCGGGTGGGGCACCGGCCTGACAGTCCATATTGAACAGCTCCGGGAATATCCAGGCATCGCAGCTGTGACGGTTCACTCCAATTGGAATGTCGCCTTTCAGCAGAATGCCCTTGCTGCGCAGATACTCTCTGACATGGCTGAACTGGCGGTGCAGGTGGTACTGAATGAAATACTGCTTTCGGATATTCCTGTACCATTTTGTGCCAGGCTTGCAGAAACTGCCGGCCAGGTCTTTGCTGAAGCGTTTTTCCTTCCACTGCTCAAAGTCCGGAGTTCCGTATCTGTCGCGCAGACAGCAGTATATGGCATACGGTTCAAGCCACTCGCGGTTGGCTTCAAAAAAGCTGCAGTATTCTTTCGTCCTAAAACATTTGCCGGCCTGTTCGGTGAACAGCACGTCAAGATACTGGAGCTTGGCCTGCATTACACGTTCAAAGTCAATCTGCGGCATGGCGTTTAGCTCCAGACGCAGCCTTTCCATTCTCTCGGCAAATTCGCTGTCGCGCGGAGTGCCGATATCCTGCAACCTTATATATATTGGGTTCAGCGCAAACGATGAGTTGGCGCTGTAGGGATACGAATCCCTCCATGTGTGCGTCAGTATGGTGTCATTGACCGGCAGAGTCTGGATTATGCTCTGTCCGCTTTCCGATGCCCAGTCGGCCACCAACTCCAGATCGCGGAACTCGCCTATGCCAAAGTCATCACTGCTTCTAAGAGCGAAAACGGGAACGGCTGTTCCGGCTCCGCGCCATTGCGGTCTGCCGTTCAGCCTTACATTCGGAATTGCTATGGAACGTTGCTGCGTGCTGTCTCCATTGCTTTCCTTCCATCGGTCTGCAAGAACAAGGCTCCCGGCACTTATGTCCGGAATGGTGTGAAAACCGCCCTCTTCAATGCGGTCCTGACGTCCCTGGCATCGGACCATGTAATAATACTGCACATGGTGGCCGCAAATCAGGCTGTCATCGAATTCACGGTCGGTAAACCAGTTTCCCAATCCGTCGTTCTGCATATCAAGACACTGCTGCGTGCCGTCCTCAAAGTTCAGGCAGAGAAACAGATTCTCGCCCCAAACCGTCCGGTATTCTATCTGGAAATGGATTTGCATACCCAAACGTAGTAAGAAAAACTGGAACCGGTGCTTTTTTTTGCTGCGTAAGGCAATTTTTTTTTGCTGCGGCTTGTCAAAATGTGGAAAGGAATGTAATTTTGAGGTTGTCAACAAAACATCGATCAGATTATGAAAAAGACACTTGCTTTGGCCGGTCTCGCAATGCTTGCCACCGGTGCGTTCGCACAGACAAATCTGCAGTTGTTTTACGATTTTGGTGAAGGCAGGGAATATATTACTTCAACTCTTGAAATGTTCAAGTCGGACAATTGGGGCAACACATTCTTCTTTGTTGACTACAACTACAACTTCAAGCTGAGGGATGCCAACGGCAGCGAGTATGTCGCCGCTCCCGGCAGTACATATTTTGAAATAGAACGACGCCTTAATTTCTGGGGCGAGAGCGCACTTGCGCCTTTAAGCCTTCAGATAGAATATAACGGCGGTTTCGGGAGCCGCGGACTGCTGGGCAGCTACCCTGTCACATCGGCCTGGCTGATAGGTGCCGATTATCTTTTCCACTCTGCCGATTATGCAAACACGCTGAATCTGCAGGTGCTCTACAAAAAATACAGAAAGGATACTGAAAGCATTCCGCTCCAGTTCACGCTTGTGTGGGGCATGCAGGATCTGTTCGGTCTTAAAGGCCTGAATTTTGCCGGTTTTGCCGATATGTATGGCTATAAGAACGCTTGGCTGAGTGAAAACGGCCTGAAGGAAACAGACTGGGCACTCATATCGGAACCTCAGCTCTGGTACAACGTCGGTCAGCACTTTGGCTGCAATAACCTGAACATTGGTGGTGAATTGGAACTTGGTTACAATTTCTCTGGAAATCAGGAAAACGGTTTCAAGTGCAATCCCTGCTTTGGCCTAAAGTGGAATTTCTGAATTTAAGTTTCGTTGAAACTTGAATTCAGAAATTCGTTTTCCGTACATATTTGGCTTAGTCCTGGAAGTCCATCTCGATGTCACCTTCCTCAAGATCCTCGATGTCTTCGGCATCGATTTCCTCGTACTCAAATTCAAAGTCCTCGCCAACGGCTGCCAGCTCGTTTCTGAGCTCTCCGGCATCTTTTGAGCGGTGAACCAGATGCTCGGTTGACCAGTCGGTCTCCAGACGGTTCTTTTCGCTGCTCAGCTCCTTCCAGAGTATATCCTTGAGTTGTTGCAGGCCCAGGCCGCTTACACCCGAAATGAAAACGTGAGGCAGGTCATCGGGCAGACTGCTCTCAAGCATGTCCATGAGTTCCTGATCAATAAGGTCGCATTTGGTTATGGCCAGAACACGCTGCTTGTCCAGCATATCGGGGTTGAACTGCTCAAGTTCGTTCAGCAGAACATGATATTCGTGTGCAATGTCGTCGGTATCGGCCGGCACCATAAACAGCAGTAGCGAGTTACGCTCAATATGGCGAAGGAACCTCAGTCCCAGGCCCTTGCCTTCGCTTGCTCCCTCAATTATACCCGGAATGTCGGCCATGACAAAAGACTTGCCTTCGCGGTACGACACAATGCCAAGGTTCGGCTCAAGCGTGGTGAAGGGGTAGTTGGCAATTTTCGGTTTTGCAGCCGATATGGCTGACAGCAGGGTGGATTTGCCGGCATTCGGGAATCCCACCAGACCTACATCGGCCAGAAGTTTCAGCTCCAGCACTACCATACGCTCCTGTGCCGGTTCGCCAGGTTGTGCAAAGCGTGGAGCCTGACGTGTTGCGGTGCGGAAATGCCAGTTGCCAAGACCGCCGCGACCGCCTTTCAGCAGAACCACCTCCTGCTTGTCGGCCGTTATGTCGCACAGATATTCGCCGGTCTCGGCATCGTAGGCAACCGTGCCGCAGGGAACTTCAATTATTATGTCGCTTCCGTCCTTTCCAAAACACTTATTGCTTCCGCCGTTTCCACCGTTCTCTGCAAAGGCGTGACGTTCGTAACGCAAATGCAGTAAAGTCCAGTAATTGCGGTTACCCTTCAGTATCACGCTGCCTCCATGACCGCCGTCACCGCCGTCGGGTCCTCCGTTGGGAATGTACTTGTCATGACGCAGGTGGGCCGAGCCACGGCCGCCCTTGCCGCTCCGGCAGAATATCTTGACGTAATCTACAAAATTCGATTCTGGCATAACTCACTGGAATTTGGGTGCAATTCGAGTGCGAAGATAGTGAATTATCTCCATGTGGAGAAGTGTATTGCCTCATGAACAGTCCGTGGCTCGGTCAAAAAGGTATGTGTGCGCCGTTACATTGCAGTCTCTGAAGCGTAGGGTTCTGTGGACGTCAGTCTTCCGGGACAACCTGGTAAATGTCGCGATAGTTGCGGCCGTAGTTGTTGTAGTCAAGTCCGTAGCCAATAATGAAACCATCCGATATGTTCATTGCTGCGTACTTTACGTCAAGCTTGACCTGTAGCTTTTCAGGCTTAAAGAGCAGGGTGCAAATCTGAACCGACTCGGGACCGCGAGTACCCAGGCTTTCAAGCATGTGCTCCATGGTGAATCCGGTTTCAATAATGTCCTCGACAACAATTATGTTGCGTCCCTGCAGGGGCTGGCTAATGCCAATCACCTCGCGAATCTTGCCGCTCGATATGGTGCCCTGATATGATGCAACTTTCACAAACGATATGTTGCAGGGAATGGTTATTTCTTTCAGCAGGTCCGATGCAAACATGAACGAACCGTTCAGAACACACAGAAACAGAGGGTTTTTGTCTTTATAGTCACGATTTATTTCGGCGGCCACACGTCTGACCTGTTTGAGAATCTCCTCTTCCGGGATATACTTTGTGAATTTCTTGTCTGAAACCTGAATTGTCTCCATGCTGTTGAATGTATTTTGATGTCGGTGCTCGGTCACAGACGGCCGGAACGCCGGCAGTAAAAGTACAAAAAATGGCCTTGCTGTCGCTTATGGTCTGCAAAATAAATGTACTTTTGCTCCTGTCATGACAGGATTATCGAAAATACGTATACTTTGCTGCCTGGTTTCTGCTGCGCTTTCCATGTGGACCGTCGCCAGAGCACAGAGTCAGGCTACAGTGCCATCGGTCACCGCCACAGGAGCCTCGTATCTGCTGCCTAAAACCGTAATAACAGCCAAAGTACAGGTGTCACATTGTATTTACAAACCGGGTGGATTGTCGCGTTATGCCGAGCGCTATCTGCGTCTGCCGGACGTAAGCACACAATATTCTGAGCAGTGGGAAATACAGAGCATAGACATTCTCGTTGACGGCGTCCCCGATACAAGAATCATCTACAGTGTCAATTTCGGGAAAAAGTCCGGCAATCCCGCTTTAAGACTGACCGATCGTGGAGTCTTGAAATCGGTCAATGCTCCGTTTGGTGCAACCGATGAATTCAGCAGCCATGACAATACGGCAAAGGTGATTTTACAGAAAAAAGCCGGCGTTGAAGATCCGGAGCGTTTCCTTACCGAGGAAATCCTGCTTTCTGGCTCGAACGCGAAAATGGCAGAACTTGTTGCCAAGGAAATATATGACATTCGTGAAAGCCGCAATCTGATAACACGCGGTCAGGCCGATTACATTCCGTCCGACGGCGAATCGGCTAAGTATATACTACAGCAGCTTGACGTACAGGAACAGTCGCTTATGAGCATGTTCACCGGAACAAATTCTGAGGAAACCATGGAATACACATTTGAATGTGATACCGATTCATCTGTAAGCAAGCATATCCTGTTCCGTTTCTCTTCACGGCTTGGAGTGCTGGAGACCGATGACCTTTCAGGCGAACCTGTCTGGATTGACGTTGAGAACCGGACCATGGCTTCGGGGGAACATCCTGTTGCAAAGCAACCCGTATTATATTATAAGGTGCCTGGAACTGCAGAAATCAGAATTTACAACAACCGCCAGATGCTTGCCCATTCAAGCGTGCCCTTTGCACAGTTCGGATACACAGCGACTATTCCGCAGTCCATGTTCGGAAAGGGTAAAACTCCGGTGCTTATCTTCAACACCAGTACGGGAGCATTGGAATCGGTCTCGGAATAACGGAATCAGTCGTTATAGACCTTTTCGGCAATAATCTTGCCGTATCTTTCCATAAGGGCTTTTCTTTTAAGCTTCAGAGTCTGCGACAGCAGACCATTGGCGGTGTTCCATTCGTCGAAAGTGAAAATGGGACGGATAATAGCCTCGAACGAAGCATTCTGCCTGTTTACCGCATCGACGTCTCTGATAAGTCGTGCACGTACATCGGCTGCCTCAAGGAATGACTCGTCGCTGCTGAATGCAATACCAAGTTCCTTGGCCAGATCGCGCACCTTTTCCTTGTTTACGGTTATCACGGCCGAAGCGAACTTGTGGTCCTGACCGAATACAAAGCAGTTGTCAAAGTACGGTGAATTGACAATCTGTGTTTCAAGTGCCTGCGGTGCTATGTATTTGCCAAGCGAAAGCTTGAATATCTCTTTCTTGCGGTCGGTAATCTTTACATACTGGCCTTCCACAAGAGTGCCTATGTCGCCGGTGTGCAGCCAGCCGTCACTGTCAATAACCTCGGCCGTAGCTTCCGGGTTCTTGTAGTATCCCTTCATGACATGCGGTCCGCGGGTCAGAATTTCGCCGTCGGGCGCAAATGTCAACTCACTGCCGCCTATGGGCTTTCCTACCGTGCCGATAATGTTATAGCCATCGGCCGGACTGTTTACTGCAATTACCGGCGATGCCTCGGTCATTCCGTAACCCTCGAAAATATACATGTGAGCCGCGTTGAACAGCTTGACTATCTGCGGACGTATTGACGAACCTCCCGAAACCACCAGCAGTCTGTGACCTCCAAGCTTCTCGCGCCATTTGCGGTAAACCAGACGGTCGGCAAGCGCATGCTTGATGGCGTAGATTGGATTATGACGGCGGTTGTCAAAATTGATGCCGAAATCCCAACACCAGCCGTATATTTTCTTTGCCATGCCGGTCATGTTGCGTCCGGCCTTGTCAAAGCTGTCGAACATGCTTTCCAGAACACGCGGAACGGCGCACAGGCCGTCGGCGTGACTGCTTTCCATGTCACGTGCAATACTCTTCAGACCTTCGGCGTAATATACGCTTATACCCTTCTCCTGATATTCGTAGTTCATCGTACGCTCATACACATGGCAGAGCGGCAGAAAACTCAGCATGCGGTGCTTCTCATTGTAGTTCTGGCGTACGGCATGCGAGTGTGCGTTGAATGTCAGGTTGCGGTGTGTCAGCATCACACCTTTCGGCGTCCCCGTTGTGCCCGATGTATATACGAGCGATGCAACCGTGTCGGGATCGGTCTCCCTGATGTTTCTCTCAATAATCTTTTCCAGCTCGTCCTTCCGTTCCATACCGGCCGCTATGACCGATGCCAGACACGGCTTTTCGGCACTGTCGTCTATCATGTAAAGACTGGCCTGATGATCCATTTCGGATATTATCGGCTCTAGAACCTTATAAAGACGTTCGTTACCTGCAAAAACGGCTTTGGAGTCAGAGTGATTGAGAATATACAGAAATTCGTCGTGGCTGAGGGTAGGGTAGACTGGTACGAAAACCAGGCCTGCCAGTGTGCTTCCCATGTCAAGGAAATTCCACTCAGGGCGGTTGGGGGTTATCACTACAACCTTATCCTGCGGCTGGTAGCCCAATGCTATAAAACCGCGTGCAATTGCGTGCGATGTTTCAATGTACTGGTTAACGCTGGTCTTGTGCCATTGACCGTTCTGACAACGGGCAAAAATGTCGTCCTTCTGAAACCGTGTGCCCAAATTGTCAAGATAATCAAACGTCCTTGTGGGTATCATTACTGATTGTGTTCTTTTTTCGCTTGCAAAGATACTTTTTTTAAAGGTGTTTTGAAATTCCGAAACGGCTTTTTGCTGAAATAAAGCGAAATAATGACATTATTGTTTAACTTTGCGCCAAGTCATATATATGAATTATTGATTGAATTATTAGCCCGATAAGTGTGAATTTGAAAATCCACTATTTATAAACCAATTAAAACTTAAACAAAATGAAGAAAATGTTTATCGCAGCAGCTGCTCTCGCAGTAGTAGCTCTTGCAAACGCTCAGGCTCCGGCCGATGCACCTTACGCAGTTAAGTCTGGTGTTTACACCATGTCAATGGACATGATGGGCAACGAAATGATTACCGAATACTATTTTGACGACTACGGCAAGAAGACCGCTACCGTATCAGAAGGTGGTGGAATGATGATGATGGGTGGTGACCAGGGTGGCAAGACCCGTACCATTGAGGTTGAAGGCGTTCAGTATCGCGTAAACGACGCTGAGAAGACCGCAACCAAGATGCCTGACTTCGGTGGTTTCGGCGGTGGTCAGTCTCAGATCAACTGGAACAAACTGACCGACGAGGTTAAGAAGGCCAACAACATCAAGGAACTCGGTAAGGAAACCGTAGCCGGTGTAGAATGCACAAAGTATTCAATGACTATGGAGAGCATGATGGGTTCAATGGACCAGACCGTTTGGATCTACAAAGGCATCCAGCTCAAGAACGAAATGAACTCAGATATGGGTACATTCGGTTCAACCTGCAAGAAGTTCGAAGAAAAGGCCGTTGAGGCTTCAATGTTCGCTCTGCCTTCAGACTACAAGGTAGAAGAATTCCAGATGCCTGACATGGGCGGCTTTGGCGGTTTCTAATTGATATTGCCAATAAAAAAAGAAAGGAGGCTCATCGCAGCCTCCTTTTTTTATCTTATCACTCCCGCTTTCCTCGCTATCACTCCCGCTTTCCTCGCCACACCTTCCACCTTTCCCGTCACCCCTGACCACCCCTGACGATAGGGATGGAATCGCCCTCACAGCACCATCTGTGTCCCTATCCTCATCATGAAAATACGTTTTCCCGCCACACTATATGGCGGGAAACGCATTCTACTTGTGTTTTCCATCGTATAAGGCATTGTACTCTTTCTGCAACAGTTGGATAGGGATGGCCGTGGCACGTGCTGCGGTTTGCAGGGTAATGTCAGGTTCTTTTACAAGGGTCATGGCAATTTGCAAGCGTTGTTTTATGCTGATACAATATATTGAAGGAGCTCTGTATCGGCCCAATATCTCATTATCGACAATTTGACAAACCTCCATATCGGTCCTAAACTCCCTTCTCTTCCTTATTTCACTTTCATTTTTCATCATCTCGCCGATAGAATTCAAGTTCACGCCCCTTTCTATCAGTTCCAGTGTTATGGCCGGCAATTGGACTTTATCCTGTTCCTGCTCCTTTATCCACTCGTCGGACGTGCGTCGGTTCATATTGTAAACGAACGAACTGGACGTGAAATAGAACGATTCGACCAACTTTATCTCCTCAAAGGTTGACCGACAGGCTGTGCCGTCAGGCTCCATGCGTATGCAGTCAGGAAGCTTCGCGTTTTTGGGAAGATATGAAAATGACAATTCAGATGCATGTACCGGTCTTTCAAAATCGGCCGGCATATTACGTACTCCACGTTCTGTGGAGAACAGATAATTTGCGGTGCTGCACGGATATGAAAATGGCGTGGTGGTTTGACCATGGTGTACCGGATTTTTCAATACATAGTTGATAGCCATCAGTATGTGCCTTGCTCCCTCAAGTTTGCAGATAAACACCTTCCTGTCAAACAGACGATTGCTCCTCAAATGTTTGGCGTTGAAGTGCTTTGTAATGGAAATTCTTAACGACAGTGCGAATTTTCCGGGATTTTCGGATAGGATGATAAAATGCATATGGTTCGACATAATGGCATCGGTCAGAATCTGAGTCCCCGACCTGAAGGCCGATAGTGCAACGAGATTCGTGATATCCCTAATATCGTCCGCACTCCTCAGTAGCACTTCGCTGTGCGCTGTAATGCACAAATGATAAAAATCGTTCATGGTTTCTGGTTATATTAGATTACTGTTACAAATGTATACTTGGCGAAAGTACAACGTATTTGAAAGCACTATTAATGATTTTCACAAATCTTTTCGAATTCGATGCAAAAACATCATCAAATAGCCAATATCCTGTCTGAAAGCCCCAAAATCTATCCAAGATTCTCTGGCGTATTTCTCATGCAGGATAGGGACACGGAATGTGCTGTAGGCCCGATTCTGTCCCTATCGTGAGGGGTGCATGGCGGAAAAGCGCATTTCCACGTTGAGGATAGGGATACAGACGGGCTGTAGGCCCTATTCTGTCCCTATCGTTGAGGTTGCGTGGCGGAATTGGGCATTTCCATGTGTAGGATAGGGACGCAGAATGTGCTGTAGGGCCGATTCTGTCCCTATCGTGAGGGGTGCGTGGCGGAATGGTGCATTTTTATGGTGAAGATAGGGATGCAGAATAAGACGCTGACAAATAGAAGTGTGGCTCACCTCCTGGGAAGAGATGAGTCACACTATCGTTGCTAAAACTGGGAACCTGTGCCGTAGCTTAATGCCGGACCTAAAGCTGGGCCGAGATTGCAAACCGGCGCTGTGCCGGAATTCAGGTGACCGAAGTCGGGCCGGAATTAGCGGGCGTAGTTTACGGCGCGGGTTTCGCGGATAACGGTAATCTTTACCTGGCCTGGATAAGTCATTTCGTTCTGAATCTTCTGGGCTATTTCGGCTGAGAGCTGTTCAGTCTGCTTGTCATCAATCTTATCGGCACCGACAATGACGCGGAGCTCACGGCCGGCCTGGATTGCGTATGTCTTGGTTACGCCGGGATATGACATCGCTATCTTTTCAAGGTCGTTCAGACGCTTGATGTAAGCCTCTACGATTTCACGGCGTGCACCCGGACGGGCACCCGATATGGCATCGCAAATCTGTACGATAGGAGCAATGAGGCTGGTCATTTCACACTCGTCATGGTGTGCGCCGATGGCATTACAGATATCGGGCTTCTCCTTGTACTTCTCAGCCAGATACATACCGTACTCGGCATGTGCCATTTCTGTCTCCTCGTCTGGCACCTTGCCTATATCGTGCAACAGACCGGCGCGCTTTGCCTTCTTCGGATTGAGGCCCAGCTCCGATGCCATGACAGCACAGAGATTGGCGGTTTCGCGTGCGTGTTGCAACAGGTTCTGACCATACGATGAACGGTATTTCATCTTACCGATTATACGAATCAGTTCTGGATGCAGACCGTGAATGCCAAGGTCAATGGTGGTACGCTTTCCGGTTTCAATTATCTCCTCCTCAACCTGCTTTGTCACCTTGGCCACAACCTCCTCGATACGTGCAGGATGGATGCGTCCGTCAGCTACCAGCTGATGCAGGGCCAGACGGGCAATCTCGCGGCGAACCGGGTCAAAGGCCGATATGACAATGGCCTCGGGAGTATCATCGACCACAATTTCAACGCCGCAGGCAGCTTCGATGGCACGTATGTTTCGGCCTTCACGACCGATAATACGGCCCTTCATCTCATCGTTCTCAATGTGGAATACGGTAACCGAGTTCTCAATTGCGGTTTCTGTGCCTATTCTCTGAATGGTCTGGATGACAATTCTCTTGGCTTCCTTGCTGGCGGTCATCTTGGCATCGTCCATTATGTCGTTGATGTACGATGCGGCCTGAGTCTTTGCCTCTTCCTTGAGCGACTCTACCAGACGGTCCCTGGCCTCCTGTGCAGACAGACCGCTTATGGCTTCAAGCTTTTCGCGTTCCTGCATCTGCAGCCTTTCAAGTTCCTCTTTCTTGTCCTCAAGAATGGCCGACTGGTTCTCAAGGTTCTCCCTCAGGGTATCAGCCTCCTTATATTTGCGCTGCAGGTCTTCGTGACGCTGGTTCAGCTGCATTTCCTTCTGACGCAGGCGGTTCTCGCTCTGCTGTAATTTCTGATCACGCTGCTGAACTTCCTTTTCAAGTTCAGCCTTTTTGTTAAGGAACTTTTCCTTGACTTCAAGCAGTTTGTCGCGCTTTATCGCTTCGGCCTGTGATTCGGCATCCTGAAGCCTTTGGGCCACTTTCCTGTTAAGTTTTCCGTTGGACAGGAACCAGGTAGCAACCGATCCCACTGCAAGTCCAATCAATATCATCAAAATTTCCATGTTCTCCAGCTCCCGAATATGTTAGTATATGTATAAAACGCACTCTCCTGTTCCGATGGATCGGGAGACCCCCATCCGAACAATGGCAAGTGCGCAAAAATCTCCGCTTTTTGCGGTTGAAGTTTTGGAATCAGGAATTGGTCCGGCGTTATTCCGGCTTGCCCGCAGCTTCTTCAAGAATGGCATCCAGCTGCTTGTCGAACTGGGCAATCTTTTCTGCGTATGGTGCCGTATCATTGAACCGCTCCCACATGATGTTGGCCATGGAAATGTGTATGGCGGCCATCACATAGTACTTTTCCTCGCTCAACTGTGGGTAGCGCTCACGGTACCTGTTGAGCTTATCGTTGATACGACGGGCGGCTTCGCGGTAAAGGCTCTCGTCCTCCCTGCGGATTGTCAGGGGGTAATATGTTCCGCCGACCATCAATTTGATTTCAAAACTGTCATCCATTGCAGCTTTACGTTACTTTGAATTCAACAATTTAATGCAATGGTCAATCTCACGCACCAGTCCTGCTATTCTCTGCTTGGTGCTGTCAAGGTCATGTCCTGAAACCTCAAGCACCTTGGACTGTTTAAGATTGCTGTAAGACTGGTCAAGTGAGGCAAGCTGTCCGTTGAGTCTGGCTATCAGCTCATCCTTCTGTGCCAGTTGTCCTTCAAGGTCACGATTCCTGCTCTTCAGGTCCTCATAGAGGTCCATGAGCTTGCGCAGTTTAGTTTCAAACTGGGCAATAAGCAGTGAGTTGTTGTCTGTCATGACCGAAAAAAGGTTCTTACAGTTATCTTTTTGCAAAGATATTAAAAAATAAACGTATTCAGCAATACGGGGTACACATTATTTTTGGCGGTTCCTTAACATTTCGCGTGCAGCTTCGAGGTCCTCCTTCTTGCGCGGCTCCCTCTTTGCCAGGAGCATTGTATTGAAGGCGTAATCGGTCATCCACTGCTCGCTGAAGCCCAGATGCTGCTGGTACTGACGTATGCTGAAAACCGTCTTGTAGCTTGATTCGTCCTTCCATGAATTGCTGTTCATTATCTTGTGGACAGCATCGGCCGTCATGGTATAAAGGGCTTTCTTCATGAATGAAGGCACACGGAATTTCCATTTGAGAATGGTGGCTACCTGCATCATCAGGTCCGAGCTGAAGCCCTGGAACTGGAACATGAAAGCCTGCATCATGTTGACGTTGCGGCAGTTCTTTCTGATAGCCGTATCAATTTCCTTGAAGAACTGGTCGGAAAGGCCGTACATCTGACCCATCATCTTGCGGCAGCGCGCCTTTTCGGCAACGCCAAGTTTGTTACCCTGTGTCGGAATTTTCAGACCGCGCTTGAATGTGGCCAGATCGGGCAGCATGCTTATGTTGGTAAGACCCATATTGCCGGCCATCTCGGCCTGAAGATAGACGCGTATCAGCGTCATGAAGTCCTCCATTCCTCCCACGTTCTCAACCTGATTGTCCTTTTTCCTGAATATGTTACCTAACAATCCCATATTTCCTTATTATTTAAATGTTTTAACCAATTAAGTTCAGAATTGTGCCGCAAAAGTAAAAAGATATTCTTAATTTTGCGGCGTTTTTAAGGACCCGAAAGAGAATTTTCATACAATATCAACGTTTTTAAACACTAACAACAAAATGATCAAACTCGGTATTAACGGTTTTGGCCGTATCGGTCGCATGGTTTTCCGTGCAGCTGTTGAGAACTTTGGTAAGGACATCCAGGTTGTAGGTATCAACGACCTTCTGGATCCTGATTATCTGGCTTACATGCTGAAGTACGATTCAGTTCACGGTCAGTTCAACCACGACATCAAGGTTGAAGGCAACTACATGATCGTCGACGGCAACAAGATTCAGGTCTTCGCTGAAAAGGATCCTGTCAACATTACATGGGGCGCTCTTGGCGTAGATGTTGTTGTTGAATCAACAGGTTTCTTCCTGACTTCTGAACTCGCTGAAGCTCACATCAAGGCCGGAGCCAAGAAGGTTATCATGTCAGCTCCTTCAAAGGACGCTACTCCAATGTTTGTATATGGTGTAAACGACAAGACATACGCCGGTCAGACCATCATTTCAAACGCATCATGCACCACCAACTGTCTTGCTCCTATCAGCAAGGTTCTGAACGACAAGTTCGGCATCAAGCGCGGTCTTATGACAACCGTACATGCTGCTACTGCTACTCAGAAGACCGTTGACGGTCCTTCAAAGAAGGATTGGCGCGGTGGCCGCGGTATCCTGGAGAACATCATTCCTTCTTCAACAGGTGCTGCCAAGGCTGTAGGTAAGGTTCTTCCTGAACTGAACGGCAAGCTGACCGGTATGTCACTTCGCGTTCCTACTTCAGACGTATCTTTCGTTGACTTGACTGCAGAACTGAACACCGCTTGCACATACGATGAAATCTGCGCTGCTATGAAGGCTGCTTCAGAAGGCGAACTCAAGGGCATTCTCGGTTACACCGAAGATGCAGTTGTTTCAACTGACTTCCGTAACGATGCACGCACATCAATCTTTGACGTTAAGGCAGGTATCCAGCTCGATCCTACTTTCGTTAAGGTTTGCGCATGGTACGACAACGAATGGGGTTACAGCAACAAGGTTTGCGAAATGGCCCGCGTTATCACCAAGTAATTCCGCATTACTGAATAGAAAGCCCGACATGCTTCACCGCATGCCGGGCTTTTTTTTGTGCACGGCGGAAAAGCGTAATCCTGCTGGGGAAAGGGGCTATAGTGGCTTCCTGTAGCAGCGGGCGCGCTTGCAGGTCTCGTAGTCAAACTGCAGCATAAGGTTCTGCACGTTGTGGTTAGTCTCGAGCTCGCGTGTTGTCTCAATGTACTTGACGCCAATCTTGGCAAGAACAGGCCACAGCTTGGCGAACATTATGGCGGTCAGCCCCTTGTTGCGGTAGGCCTCGTCAATGCCGATGAGCAACGCATCAAGACGGTCGTTGTGCCTAAGCGCATGCAGAATGTGTATGAAACCGAACGGGAACAGACGGCCGTTGCATTTCTGCAGTGCCCGTGACAGCGACGGCATCCAGATACAGAATGCAATTACATTGTCATCCCTGTCCACGATAAGCTTTACAAGCTCGGGGTTCACGTTCGGAACGAACTGCTTTGCCAGATCGTCCTTCTGCCCCTGTGACAGTTCCGAAAAACCATACAGCTTGGAGTACGAGCGGTTCATCAGGTCAAAAACGGCCGGAGCATACCTCAGCAGTTTTCTCTTTGAATTGAAATTCAGCAGCCTGACGCCCAGACGCGGTTCAAGCACATCGGCCGCCTGGTAGAACTTTTCCGGAATATCGTCCGGAATGCTGATGACCGATTCAATCCAGTCCATCTCCTTGACGTAGCCCCTGCGTATAAAATGATTCTCGTAATAAGGGAAGTTGTACTTTCCGTAGGCGGTGGGTAGGCGGTCAAAACCCTCGACCAGCACTCCGGCAACGTCGAACTCGAGCATGCCCTCCGGGCCGGTGAGCTCGGTCATACCCTTGCTGCGCGCCCAGTTCTCGACCGTGTCGAGCAGTGCATCGACCACGGTACAGTCATCAATGAAATCAACGTAGCTGAACCTGGCACGTTTCAGGTTGTTGCTCTTGTTGAACAGATGGTTTATTATGCCGGCAATACGTCCAACCGCCTTGCCTTTCTCATCGTAAGCCATCCACAGACAGACATCGCAAACCTCGAATGCGTGGTTGGTCTTTGGATTGAGGGTATCCATATCGGCTTTTACAAGCTGTGGAACGTAATACGGATTACCCTTATACATGCGGTTAGGAAAATCGACAAAACGCCTCAAGTTCCTCTTACCCGATATTTCTTTTATTGTGACTTTCATAAGATGCCGTTTTGTAAAGCAGCTTTTCCAGAGTCACAAATTTAAGACAAAACTTGACTCGCTGTTACGGCTTTTTGCAATTTTGCGGCCCGATGCCATAGTAGGCGCGCAGTATTGCACTGAACCACGAATCGGGCATAACGGCTTTCAGGAAAACCGACAGACGCTGCTCCAGATTGCTTATTACATAGCGGCAGCGTGGCCTGCGGACCGATACTATACGAGATATGCGACGGGCCAGATAATCGGGCTTGAACCCGTTAAGTTCCTCCTCTTCAAGCCGACTGGTGGTTGTCAGCAGGCTGGGGTAGGCAGCAATGGCCTGTGGCGTAGCCTCGCTCTTGCGGCGTGCTGCGGTGAAACCTGTGGCAAAGTCGCCCGGCTCTATTACCACCACGTCAATGCCGCAGCCCTTCACTTCCATGCGAAGAGCCTCGGCAAAACCCTCAATCGCAAACTTCGAGGCGCTGTAGTAGCCCTGCAGCGGCAGCCCCATACGCCCGCCTATCGACGAGAAACAGATAATGCGCCCCTTGCGCGCGCTGCGCATGTGGGGCAGGGAGGCTTTGATGAAACGCACCTGACCCATGAAATTGGTGTCCATCTGCAGCTTTATCTCCTGTTCCGATGCAAACTCGGCAGGTCCTCCTATGCCCATGCCGGCATTGCATATCAGTACGTCAATGCACCCCTGTTCGCTGACAACGGCATTGACGGCCCTGATGGCATCGGTCTCGCAGCCGACATCGGCCATAAGGTAACGTACACCTTCAAGCCGTGGCACATCACGTCGCACCGTACCATAGACGCAGTGCCCGTCGGCCTGCAGACGGCGTGCCATTTCCAGACCGAAGCCCGACGATATGCCTGTAATTAGAACTACCATTATTCAGCAGGTGGAAGTGTAATGTCCAGCTTCTGTGCAGCCTTGACAAGCGAGTCAAGAGCATAGACAATCTGCTCCGGATTGTGCTCGCTGGTAACGTCAAACCTCAGACGCGCCCTGTTCACTGGAACAGCCGGATATACGGCCGGCGGAACGCACACGCCAAGGCTCTGCATCTCGTTGCTCAGACGCACGGCATCTTCGTCACTGCCTACAAGAACCGGCAGAATGGCGCTCTTCCCGCCCATGCAGATATTCAGATTGCGCTTGCGTGCCTCGGCGGCGAAACATTCAATGTTGCGTGCCATACGCTGCATAATAGACGAATCTTCCCTGAGCAGCCTTATAGCCTCAAGCGATGCGGCTGCCAGTGCTGGCGATATGCCGACGCTGAACACAAATCCGGGCAGGTTGTATTTGAGGTACTGGATAAGCTCCCTGCGTCCGGCAATGTATCCGCCGCAGGTGCCGAGACCCTTTGACAGCGTACCCATCTTTATGTCAATGTCGTTGCCGTCCATATTGTAGTATTCATCGACACCTGCTCCGGTAGGACCGAGAACACAGGCGCTGTGAGCTTCATCGACCATAAGGAAACAGCCGTACTGCTTCTTGATGCGGACAAATTCGGGAACAGGCGCAATATCGCCGTCCATACTGTAAACGCCCTCAATGGCAATGAGCACCTTCTCGAAATACTTGCGTTCGCGCTGAAGCATGGCTTCAAGTGCGGCAGTGTCATTGTGCGGGAACGGCTTGGTTACGGCACTTGACAGCCTGCAGCCCTGCGCCACCGAATTATGTGCCAGAGCGTCATATAGAATAAGGTCGTTCCTGCCGCAGAAATTGCCCACAAAAGTGACATTGGTCGAGTGGCCGCCAACGCAGACAATGGCAGCCTCGGTGTGCTTCCATTCCGCAATGGCACGCTCCAGTTCGCCGTGCACGGGCTTCTCGCCTGCCAGCAGACGACTGCCGCTGGCACTTGTGCCATACTGGTCAATGGCTTTCTTTGCGGCTTCCGACACCTCGGGCCGTCCGCTCATGCCGGCGTAGTTGTAATTGCCAAAGTCAATGTATTCGCGCCCGTCAATAACGCAGGTGTCACGCAGGGCCGATGAGTGCGGCACAAAATACGGGTCGTTGCCATTGGCCAGCAGAGCCTCGCGGCGCTTTTCAAATGCCTTGTATTCCTCGGAATCGGTGAAACTGACCACCGGAGTGCGTTCAACCAGTTCTGCCGACCTGTCGCTTCCACCGCTCTGCAGCCTGTGAATCATATCGGCCGCGGCTGCCGGCGTAGCGCAGTTCACATATTCGTCGTCGGGAATAATCACCCCGTACATCTCCTCAAGCCTGATGGTGACCGACATAATCTGAAGACTGTCACCGCCAAGCCCGTCAACGAAATGAGAATCGGGCCCTACACTGTCTGCCGGAATCTGGAGCACATCGGCAAACACCTTGCAGATATCGCCGATAACAGCGTCGCGGTTTTCCCAATCGGGAGCCGATACACTCTCATTATTACCGATCGCGGCCGATGCACTGCCGTCAAGCGTAATCTCGCGGAAACCGGCATCGCCCGAAACGATGCTCTGCACCAGCATCTGCTTCCTTATCTTGAACGAGTTTGCCGTAGGTAGCGCATAACCTGTAACCAGCAGGCGCCTTATGCGCTTGAATACAGGAAGCCCGCGGCTTATCGAAACCACCTGTGCGGTCAGAGAAGCGGTGAATCCGTCATCGGCCACCCTGTCGCCTATGTTCATGACCAGAGCAATATCCTGATACCGGCTGTTTTTTTGTGGCAGACCCACAATTGCGTACTGGCTTACGCCTTCAATTTCAGAAAACAGAGCCTCAAGCTCGTCGGGGTAAACGTTCTCGCCCGATTCACCTATTATTACATCCTTTATGCGGCCCTCCACAAAGAACTGACCGTGTCGTCCCGTACGGACCAGATCGCCGGTATCCATCCAGCCATCGCTGTCGGTCAATGCCGGCAGCATACGGCCGTTCAAAAATCGCGCATCGTGAAGTCCTGTGCCCCTGACTTGCAGTTCGCCTGTATTGCCACTGCCCTTCAGCCTGTATTCGGTGCCCGGCAGCGGTGCACCTATGCTTCCCTTCAGCCTGTTCTGCAGCCTCCATGACAGCTCGAAACTTGTAATTGAAGTCTCCGTCATGCCGAACCCGCAGACCGTCAGGTAACCCAGGGCGTTAAGAAGCCTGAGCGCCTCGGGATTGGCGTAGCTGCCGCCAAGAATCAGAGTCTTCAGACTGTTCCCAAGCAGTTTCTTCCTAAGTGAGTGGAAAACAAGCCCCGCAACATCGTGACCGGCTTTCGGGAACAGATGCTGAAAGAATATGCTTGCCGAAAGCAAAGCCCTTATGCAAGTCCTGACAACGGGATTCTGCCTGCCGAGCGATGCATAAAAAGACTTGGTAAGACTGTTGGCCAGCAGCGGAACCGTGACAATCTGGGTGACACAGCATTTCAGCACCGTCTCCTGTATGGTCTGTGCCGACCTGTCCTTGAGAAACACGCTGTTGAAACCAAGAAAAGTGCTCCAGACAAAAACCGCCGCAAATCCCAGAACATGGTGGAACGGCAGAAAAGCCAAAGTGTTATGCGGACTGTCTGAAATGAAAAGCTTGTTTCTGTTATATATGTACAATGACAGCAGCGCAATCTCGCAAATGGTACTCTCATTGTAAACAAAAATCTGAGAATCAGATGTAGTGCCCGATGTGCACAGCGCAACATTGCTGCCCCAGCTCGTTTCAAGAACAATTGGCGCCGTACTGCAGTCCAGCTCCCTAAGCTCGCTTATGTCAAGAACATTGAAACAGGCCGGAAGTTTGCGTCTCTTGCCTGAAACTATGGCCTTGCAGCCGGCCTGCTCCATGAGCATGACGGTCTTCTGGTCGGTACAGGCGGGGTCGAGAAGCAGAGTGTCGTGACCGCTGCGCACCAGACCCCAGAACAGAGGAAACCAGTCCTTGCAGGTGTCAAGTGAAATGGCAACCCTTTCCTTTTCGGGAAAACGCTTACCAAGATATGAAGTCCAGACATCGGTCACCGTAGCCAGCTGCGAATATGAAACTGTCAGCTTATTTCCGTTTTCAAGGTATGTAGCAGCTGTATCATTTCCGTGGCTGCAACTAAGATTGTAAAGGTTTGCAAAAGTCTTTTCCTTTTCAAGCAGGGCGCAAATGCCCGTTACATCGTAACTTGAACTGTGTTCATTCATGACAGTGCCGTATTTCAATTCAGAGCCCGGCGTATGCGTACCAGCTTTTCAAGCAGAGGCTCCATAAACTCCAGCCTTAGCATGTTGGCTCCGTCGCTCTTTGCCTGTGCCGGATCCTGATGCGTCTCCATGAACAGACCATCGGCACCGACTGCAACAGCCGCCTTTGAAATGGTCTCAATCAGTTCGGGCTGGCCGCCTGTCACTCCGTTGCCCTGGTTCGGGCGCTGCAGCGAGTGCGTGCAGTCAACCACCACCGGAAAACCGAACTTCTGCATCTGCGGTATGCCGCGAAAATCGACCACCAGATCCTGATAGCCGAAAGTCGTGCCGCGCTCGGTCAGCATCACGTTGCCGTTGCCTGAATCGACCACCTTCTGTGCGGCAAACTGCATGGCATCGGGGGCAAGGAACTGTCCTTTCTTTATGTTGACGGTCCTGCCTGTCTTTGCCGCGGCTACCAGAAGGTCGGTCTGGCGGCACAGAAAAGCCGGAATCTGCAGAATGTCAACGTATGGGGCTGCCATGGCGGCATCGGCTTCACTGTGTATGTCGGTAACAACGGGAATGCTGAACTGACGGCGCACCTCGTCTAGTATGAGCAGCGCCTTCTCGTCGCCTATGCCAGTGAACGAGTCAATGCGGCTGCGATTGGCCTTCTTGAACGAGCCCTTGAAAGCGTATGGAATGCCAAGCCTGCCTGTAACGGACACGCACTTCTCGGCAATGCGCATCGCCATGTCACGGCCCTCAATCACGCAGGGCCCCGCAAGCAGAAAAAAAATGTCACTTTTCTGTAAAATCATTATCCGGGTATTATGAAGTTTACCGCTCCCGGTTCAAGCGAAACGGTGAGCGGGAAAGTATGAACAAGCGTACGTCCGTCAAGACAGGTCATGCTGCCTTCCGACTGGTATATCTCAATCTGTTTTGTACGGTACGGCTTGACCTGCTCGTAGTTCAGAAACTGGTTATGCAGCAGCAGGTGCAGACCTCTGAAAGTCTGCAATCCTTTAGGGCGGCAGACCTGCGACACGTCAAGCCATCCGTTGTATGGCACGGCACTCGGCGTCAGACCGTAGCCTCTGGAGTTGCCTATGCACAGCGTCATAATTTTCTCGCTTATCTCCTCACTGTTCACGCGGAAACGCATCTTGTACTGCTTGCGTTCCCTGAACAGTTTGTATATGGCCCATAGGTACGACGGGTTTATCCTGCCCCAGCGCTTGCAAATGTCGGACAGGCGTATAGCCTGCGCTCCAAGACCAATGTTCACCGCCATCAGAAAATAACGCACCTTCTGCTCGTTATCCTCACGGTACGAACAGTAACCCACGTCTATTGTACGTGACCGGTGCTCTATAATCCAGTGTATGGCCTTCTTGTATTCATCGGTGTGCAGCCCCCAGAAATCGGCAAAGTCATTACCAATGCCGTTGGGAACTATGCCAAGGTACAGTGTCTTGCGTATTTCACGCGGGGTGAACATAATGGCGTTGATGGCATCGTTCAAAGCCTCGTCGCCGCCTACAACCACAATGGTGCGGTGCCCGCTGTCAATGAGCAGACGTGTAAGACGCTCGACCGATGTCACCTCGTCTGACTGTACAAAGTCAAACTTGACCTTGCGGAACTCAAGATACTCGCGTATCTGGTTCCAGCGTTTCTGTGAGTTGCTCACACCGGCTTTAGGCACATAGACAATGCCCCATATCTCGGAGTTGTCAGTCATCGGAATCTCTGTTTGTCAGTTCAATAATGCGGTCAACCTTGTGGTCGGTGTCCATGTCGTAGGGAATCCACTCAATATGTATGCCACGTCGCTCCATGCCGCGGAACCATGTCATCTGACGCTTTGCAAACTGGTGGATGGCCACCTCAAGTTCCTGTAAAAGGTATTTGTACGGAAGCTGCCCGGTAACGTACAGCGTCACGTATTTGTATTCAAGACCATAATAGATAAGGTCACCGGCAGGAATCCCGCTGTCAAGCAGACCCTTGACCTCGTCAATCATACCCTCCTGCAGGCGTGCCTCCAGCCTTTCGCTTATGCGCCGGCGGCGCAGTTCACGCTCAATGTCAACCCCAATCACCAGACTGTTTATCTTTGGAAACTCGCTGGCGCTGACAGGCGTGCTGCGGTAGCACTCCTCAATCTCTATGGCGCGTATGGCCCGTTTTACGGTATCGACATCGGTCGTGTTGTGAAGCGTCTTGTAACCCTCGAGAATGTGCGTCAGTTCGGCCAGAGACTTGCCTTCCAGACTCTTGCGCAGTTCCGGATTCTCGGGTACCGGAATCAGACGGTAACCCTTAAGTACCGATTCCAAATACAGACCTGTGCCGCCGCACATTATCGGATAACTGCCGCGGGCCCTGATGTCGGCGTACGCCTTTTTGAAGTCGCTCTGGAACTCATAGACATTGTACTTTGTACCGGCTTGCGCTATGTCAATAAGGTAGTAAGGTATTTTACGGCCGCCAATGCAGTAGTCGGCCAGGTCCTTTCCGGTACCTATGTCCATGCCCCGATATACCTGACGGCTGTCGGCGCTCAGTATCTCGCCGCCTATGCGGTCGGCCAGTGCCACTGCCAGCCTGGTCTTGCCCGAAGCCGTGGGACCAAGAACCGTTATCATGTCATATTTTGCCATAGCGCGTCAAGTCTTGCACGAGAAACTGCAAGTTTACTCAAAGTTGTCCGTATTAACAAATACTTGTCCTTAAAATCGGTCAGAGATAGTTCCTGCATCTGTTTTATACATAGAAATCGCATATAATTTTCTGTAAATATTTGGTTTTTTTTTTTTTTTTTTTTTTCTTTGCATGCCTTTTATGGAACACACAATGAAACTTGTCAAAAAGTACCTGTCACAATATGTCAACTCAAAGGGTGTGTTGGCAGTCGATATAGCGATATCAGTAATTAGTTCATTCATTGTACTTCTGCTGTTGAATTTTCTTACCGATGCAGAGTATGACAGTTTCACGTTCGTCCACGTCTGGATGATATCGTCGGTCATCGGCAGCATTCTGTCAATGCTGCTGTTCAAAAGCTATAGGGTAATCATACGCCATTCCTCGCTCCGCGACTATGAGGGAATGCTTGGTGAGTCTGTCGTCAAGTGTGCGCTTATGGCGGCATCGGTCTTCTATACCCTTGAACGCCAGTTTACGCGCTTCGTCGTCGTCGCGCTGATAGGCGACCTGTTCCTGACTTTCGTTCTCCTGGTCATTGTGCGCATGATACTGCTGCTAATCTATGACCATTTCAGGGAACAGACCGGCAATGTCCCCGGACGTCGACGCGTGCTGCTTTACGGAACGTCTGACAGCTCCATATCGGCCCTTGCCAACCTGAAAGATTCAGACAAATACTGCATTGTGGGAATCATATCGGATAGCCGGCTGTCTAGCATCCACAAAATTGACGATGTAAAAGTCTATCCTGACAACGGCGTACAAAGCCTGAAGGAACTTGTCAGCACACTGTCCGTACAAGCTGTGATGTTTGCCAATGAGGCCGATATCCACAACCAGGAAAACGGTCTGGTGGCCTTCTGTCTGAAGAACCGACTCGGCACGCTGATATACTCGGCTGTCGGTGAAATGAACGGCGGAAAGCTGGCATCGGGCAATGTCCGTACCGTCAGCATCGAGGACCTGCTGGGACGCGACGAGATTGTCATCTCGATGGACGGCATCAGGGAGTATTTCAAGGACAAAACAGTCATGGTGACCGGCGCCGCCGGTTCCATAGGTCTGGAACTGTGCCGTCAGCTTGCCCATTTCGACGTACGCAGGCTGGTCATGTTCGACAACGCCGAAACCCCCATGCATTCGGCACGCCTTGAACTCGAGGCTCGTTTTCCGAACCTACGTTTCGTGCCCGTTGTCGGCGACGTACGCTCAAATAAACGTCTTAATTACGTCTTCAGCGAATATCATCCCGATGTTGTGTTCCATGCCGCTGCCTACAAGCATGTGCCTCTTATGGAGGACAACCCCTGCGAGTCTGTTAATGTCAACGTAAGCGGCACGCGCAATGTGGCCGACAAGTGCGTGGAGTACGGTGTCGGTAAGATGGTAATGATAAGCACCGACAAGGCTGTCAACCCCACAAACGTAATGGGCTGTTCCAAACGTCTGGCCGAAATCTATGTCCAAAGTCTTGCCACAGCCATCGAGAACGGCAGCATGCAGGGACGCACACAGTTCGTCACCACTCGTTTCGGCAACGTTCTGGGTTCGAACGGTTCGGTCATTCCGCGTTTCCGCGAACAGATAGAGAAGGGAGGTCCCGTAACCGTGACTCACCCCGACATCAACCGCTTTTTCATGACCATTCCCGAGGCCTGTCGTCTTGTCATGGAGGCAGCAACAATGGGAATACACAACCGCATATTCGTGTTCGACATGGGCCAGCCGGTCAAGATTGTCGATCTGGCAAAGCGCATGATAGAACTTTCGGGCTATAAGCCGAATGTTGACATAGACATTGAGTTCACCGGTCTCAGACCTGGCGAGAAATTGTACGAGGAAGTGCTGGCAACGGCCGAGAACACCGACTCGACATCGCATGACCGCATACGCATTGCGCATGTGCGCAACGATTACGAATATGACAGCATTGCGCAGTCCGTCGAGAAACTATCGGAACTGTCGCAGGCAGTGAACACCTACGAAATGGTAAAATACATGAAACAGCTTGTACCGGAATTCAAAAGCCAGAACTCGCGCTTCATCGAACTTGACAAATAAAAAACAGACATATATAATGAAACGGGTAGGATTAGGAGTGGCTGCGGCGGCCTTGGCCGTGCTGATGTCGGCCAGCTGTACGTCGTACAGGGACATAGTATATTTTCAGGACATTGACGATGTCAGCCTGAGTCAGATAGACACCGAATACGAGGCTGTAATCAAGAAGGACGACCGTCTTACAATAGTCGTGAGCGGTCCCGACAAAACCGTCACGGCCCCATACAACCTTACACTGAATGAAATGTCGGGAACAGGCGGCGGGTACAGCTCCAATCCGGAACAGAGCACGCTGTCCTATCTGGTCGATGTAAACGGCAACATTGAATTCCCCATACTTGGAAAGATTCACGTAGAGGGAATGACACGCAGCCAGCTTACAGACTATCTGACGGCCGAGATAGGCAAGGACGTCCAGAACCCCATAGTCTATGTCTCGTTCAGAAACTACAAGATAACCGTACTGGGCGAAGTCCGCTCGCCCGGCACCTTCACATTCGATTCGGAGAAGATAAACATACTGCAGGCCATAGGCAAGGCAGGCGACCTCAGCCTGACAGCCGAACGTGACGGCATTCTGCTGATACGTGAGGTTGACGGAGTCCAGACTCACCACAAGATTGACCTCAAGGACAGCCACCTGCTTGACTCCCCGTATTTCTACCTGCAGCAGAACGATGTCATCGTTGTGCCGCCAAGCCCCACGCGAGTCATGACAGCCACCACCGCAACGGGAATCTGGAGCGTGGTACTGTCGTCAATCACCACAACGATAGCAATCATTGCGGCATTCGGACTATAAGCAAAAAACAATCAGAATGGCAAACTATAGCAATTTCAACCCGAACCAGTCACAGCAGCAGGAAGAAGGACTCCAGCTGCGTGACATACTTGACCTAGTATGGCGCCTGCGTGTCTGGGTGGCCGTATCGGCCTTTGTGGCCCTTGTGCTTGGATTCCTCTACGTGCGTATGCAGAACCCCGTCTATCAGCGTTCCACATGCGTCATGCTCAACAACGAAAGCTCGTCGGGCGGTGAATTGAGCTCGCTGGCCGACATCATGGGCGGCGGCACCAGAAAGAGAATAGATAACGAAATGTTCATACTCAAAAGTTCGTCGATGATGCAGAAGGTTGTCGATGAACTGGAGCTCAACATCCGCTATTACCACTACACCATGCCTGTTGCCGACCGCATCAGGAACTGTCGCGGCCTGTTCTGCTGGAAACGCACCGAGTATTACAAGGACAACCCGTATTCGCTGGAGCTGCGTGTCGATTCTCTGTATCCGTCCGAAATGCAGCCGCGTTCCTTCTCCATAAAGTTCAAGCACCGCGGCACCGACACATACGTAATAGAGAAACTTGTAATTGACGGCCACAAGCAGACACTTGAACAGTCAAAGTACCAGTACGGCCAGGTAGTGGCACTTCCAGGCTGCTCGTTCGAACTGCGTCTTGACGACGCCGACGAA
The DNA here is from genome assembly GCA_045617485.1 of Bacteroidaceae bacterium. Taxonomy (GTDB): domain Bacteria; phylum Bacteroidota; class Bacteroidia; order Bacteroidales; family Bacteroidaceae; genus Colenecus. Next base: position 6,057 of record JAZLIR010000033.1, on the reverse strand, counting down.
ATGATAAACCGTGACCGCTACCTCTGCACGTGGAGCACCGCATACAACACCGCCAAGTTCTTTGCGGGCAAGCTCAAGACCGAAATCCAGTCGCCCGTCAAGACCCGTCAGAGCGATGTCCTTGTCATCTCGCTTGAAGACGACAAGGCCGGCCGCGCAGGCGACATACTGAACACCCTGCTTGTCAAAGTCAACGACGAGGCGCGCGCATACGGCAACATCACGGCACTGAACACAATCGATTTCATAGACCAGCGTCTGCTTTCAATTTCACGTGACCTGGCCGATGCCGAAAAGGACTACAAAAGTTACCAGCAGTCGAACATAGTCGTTGACCTTACCACACAGTCGCAGGCCTCGATAGCATCGGACCGTCAGAACCAGGAAAAACTTGACGAGGTAAACCTGCAGTTACAGCTCCTTGAAATGGTGACCGAATACATCAGCTCAGATGCCCCCGACAAGTTCAGCGTCATTCCCGCCAACATAGGCGTGTCCGATGCCGGCCTGAACAGCATCATTACCAGCTACAACACCATGGTGGCCGAGCGTAACCGCATGGTGGCAAACTCAAGCGAATCTAACCCGCGTGTGCTTAACCTCAACACGCAGTTGTCAGACCAGAAACACAGCATTGAAATATCAATTGCCAATCTGGTAAAAATGTACAACATCCGCCAGAAGGAACTGGACCGCGCCCTCGGACTTGGAAAGAGGGAACTTGCCAACATACCCGAACAGCAGTTCGAAGTACAGCAACTTAACCGCCGTCTGGAAATAATCGAGCCGCTGTACCTGCTGCTGCAGCAGAGACGCGAAGAAACCCAAATACAGATGTACTCGCAGATGGACAACTTCCGTGTCATCGAACCCGCCAACGGCAGTGTAAAACCCATCAGCCCCAAGTCAGTGCAGATATACCTGCTGTTCCTTATTCTTGGCTGCTGTCTGCCTCTGGCCATTGTGTGGATACGTGCACAGCTGCGTACCACTGTCGAGACCAAGAAGGACATTGCCGACCATGTCGAGGGTGCCAGCGTGCTGGCCGTGATTCCGCGCGATCCGGGCAAGGGCAATAAACTCATACAGCGCAACGGCCGCGATGCAGTGTCTGAATCGTTCCGCAACCTGCGCACCAACCTGCAGTACCTGACCGGAGTCAAAGTCATTCAGGTAACATCGTCAATGGCGGGCGAGGGCAAGACCTACGTAGCCTCGAATCTGGCCCTCTCCATAGCCCATGTGGGCAAGCGCGTGCTGCTTATTGGCATGGACATACGCAAGCCGCGACTGGGCAGCTTGTTCAGTTCGGACAATGTTGACCGCAACAATACCGTGGTGGGCTATCTTATAGGCAAGTGCAGCAATCTGGACCTTCTGGTCAACCATACCGACGAGAGCCACCATCTTGATGTCATATTTGCAGGCCCAGTTCCGCCCAACCCCACCGAACTGCTGTCGCAGGGGCGCGAGTCCGACATAATAGAGTATTTCCGTGGCAAGTACGACTACATAATAATAGACTCGGCCCCGTATCTGCCGGTATCCGATTCGTTCATCATAAACGCGTATGTCGATGCCACCATCTATGCCGTCCGTGCCAACGTCACACCGCTTGCCATGCTGAACGACATAAACGATGCCGTCAACAGCACAGCCAAGCCCATGAAACGTGTAAGCCTGGTTCTTAACGACCTTGACGTAACTGCATCAAAGTACCGCTACGGCTACGGCTACGGCTATGGTTATGGCCGTCGCAGCGGTTATGGCTACGGCTATGGTTATGGCGGCTACGGATACGGTGACAATGCCGATTCTGAAGGCCAGAATTCCGACATATAATGCAACTGCCCGCCACCGACATACACTCGCATCTGCTGCCCGGCGTCGATGACGGATTCCGCACGGCCGATGACTCCATCAGGGCCATTGGCCTGATGGCCCGGGCCGGCTGCCGTGAGCTGGTGCTTACGCCGCATCTGAACCCCGATGTCTATCCCGGCATTGGCGAGTCCCGTCACCGCGAGGTGTATGAACGGTTCAGCAGCCTGATACCGGCCCAGCTTGGCGTAACCACAGCACTTGCCGCCGAATATATGGTGGTAAAGGGGTTCGAGGACCGTGTCATGTCACATGCCGACGAACTGCTTGTCTATCCCGACTGCTCCATACTTGTTGAAATGTCGTACTACTACCGCAGCCCGAATCTGGAGCAGGTGCTGTTTGAACTTTCAATGGCGGGCCTTAAACCCATTCTGGCGCACCCCGAACGCTATCTGTATATGGATGGCTGCCTGTCGGACTTTGACCGCTTTGTTGAAATGGGCTGCCGTCTGCAAATGAACGCCATGTCGCTGACCGGCATGTACGGCCCGCAGTCCGTGAAAATACTTGACCACCTGCTCAGGCACCGCATGTACAGCTTCATAGCCACCGACCTCCATTCCCTGCAGCAGCTGGACCGCATACAGCATTTCAAGCCCGGCTTCTTTCTGCGCCGCAAGCTTGCCGCCGCCGGTCTGTGACCCGTTTGCCGTATGTCCAAAGTATATCCAGAGTACGTCAAAGTAACCTGCGCGCTATACCCCGCAGCGGCGCAATATATCTTGAAATTTTCCTTGTCAAAAACCTAAAATAATCTTAATTTCACGCATTTGTTAATGCTATGATGAATAATAATATTGAATTGGAGGGGAAAACGGTCCTTGTTACTGGTGCAGCTGGCTTTATAGGCAGTAATCTTGTCATGCGTTTGCTGCGCGATGTTAAGGACGTGCATGTGGTTGGAATAGACAATATGAACGACTATTACGATGTCAGTATCAAACGCTGGCGTCTGCAGCAAATTGCCAATTTGAAAAAGAATTTCATATTTGTCGAAGACTCTATTGCTAACAAAGAAGTTGTCAATACACTTTTCACCGAATACAAACCGACTGTGGTGGTGAATTTCGCAGCACAGGCCGGAGTCCGTTATTCAATTACAAATCCGGACTCATACATTGAATCGAATATTGTTGGTTTCTACAACATCCTGGAGGCCTGCCGTTACTATTCTGTTGAGCATCTGGTATATGCCAGCAGCTCTTCCATTTACGGAATGAGCAAAAGGGTACCGTACAGCACCGATGACAAGGTCGATAATCCTGTCAGCCTTTATGCCGCCACCAAGAAAAGCAACGAACTTATGGCGCATGCCTACAGCAAACTCTACAATATTCCTTCTACCGGACTCAGATTCTTTACCGTTTATGGTCCTGCGGGCAGGCCCGATATGGCATATTTCGGCTTTACCAACAAGCTTAGAAACGGTGAAAAGATACAGATTTTCAACTATGGCAACTGTATGCGTGACTTTACATATATAGATGACATTGTTGAGGGTATTTTCCGTGTCATGCAGCACGCTCCGGAAAAACGTAATGGCGAGGATGGCTTACCTATACCGCCTTACAAACTGTACAACATTGGTAATAGCTCGCCCGAAAACCTGCTCGATTTCGTTACCGTTCTTCAGGAAGAACTGCTTGCTGCCGGTGTGCTGCCCAATGACTATGACTTCGGGGCGCACAAGGAACTTGTTCCAATGCAGCCAGGCGATGTTCCAGTTACATACGCTGATACCAGTGCATTGGAACAGGATTTCGGCTTCAAACCATCTACGCCATTACGTGATGGATTGAGAAGATTTGCACAATGGTATAAAGAATTTTATCAGAAACAACAATGAACATTGCAGTTGCCGGAACTGGCTATATAGTGCTTTCAATAGTCACACTTCTCTCGTAACATAATCACGTAACAGCGGCTGACATGATTCCAGAGAAGCGTCAATCTAGATGCTGTATTGGCATAAAGTCAACAAATCCCGTGGGCTATACCAGAAACCTATATGTGAAGTATGCGCTTAAAGTATATATAAGAGATATATTCAAGAGAGACTGATTTATCAAAGAAACGGTTAACACTTAATATAACATGGCATATAAACATCTCAAGTTCCCCGAAGGGAGCAAATTCTTAGTAACCGGTGGAGCTGGTTTTATTGGTTCCAATTTGTGTGAGGCTATTCTTAATCTTGGGTATAAGGTTCGTTGTCTCGATGACCTCTCGACTGGCAAACAAGCCAACATAGATTTCTTGGAACAATTAGCGAAGTCCTCCGACCAAAGTCCTCGTTTCGAGTTCATTAAGGGCGACATCAAAGACCTTGATACTTGTATGAAGGCTTGTGAGGGTATTGATTACGTCCTTAATGAAGCAGCCTGGGGCTCTGTGCCAAGAAGCATCGAAATGCCACTTTTCTATTGTGCAAACAACATCCAGGGAACTCTCAATATGATGGAAGCTGCTCGCCAGAAGGGTGTGAAGACTTTCGTTTATGCTTCTTCAAGTTCAGTATATGGTGATGAAGAGCATTTGCCAAAGACAGAAGGAGTTGAGGGTAATTTGTTTTCTCCTTACGCCCTCACCAAACGTTGTGATGAGGAGTGGGCAAAGCAATACACAAAACATTACGGACTTAAAACTGTTGGTTTGCGTTACTTCAATGTGTTCGGTAGAAGGCAAGATCCGAATGGAGCGTATGCTGCAGTCCTTCCTAAGTTCATCAAGATGCTCTTGAATGACGAACAGCCTACCATCAATGGCGATGGTCGCCAGTCACGTGACTTTACCTATATCGAGAACGTGATAGAAGCAAACCTCAAGGCTTGCCTCGCTCCAGATGAAGCCGCAGGAGAAGCATTCAATGTGGCGTACGGTGGACGTGAATATCTGCTGGATATTTACTATGACCTCACCAAGGCTCTTGGAAAGAATATAGAACCAAAGTTCGGTCCTGACCGCAAGGGTGATATCAAGCACTCCAATGCGGATATAAGTAAGGCGAAACGACTCCTTGGGTATGACCCTGAGTATGACTTTGCAAAAGGTCTGAATGAAGCTATTGAATGGTATAAGGAGAATCTATAGGAGTCCAGCAGCACCCATACCAGCAAAAGCGCCAATATTGAATGGTATAAGGAGAATCTATAGGACTAAGGACATAGGACTAAGGAAATGAGACAATTGGAGAATTTAGACATTTGGAAGGATTCGAGTCTGGTTCCGACTCATTGTTAGTCCGCTATTTGCGAATTGCAAAAGGCAGTAGTTCAGAAGTCAATAGCATGTTGTATTTGTGCGAAGACCTAAAGTATTGCACAACAGAACAGAGGAAATGCCTTCAGTCCAAAGTTATCTCAATCATCAATAGAACAAGTAAATTGATAGAATATTTTAGAAAACAAACAATAATAATTAAACACGGACATCCGATAAGCGACTTCCGACCTTAGACTCTAGTCTTTAGTCCTCAGTCCTTAGTCCCTCGTCCTCAGTCCACAAATATCAAGAACAATGAAAGAAACTAAAATTTGTGTGGTTGGCCTAGGATATGTAGGTCTTCCTTTGGCAAGACTTTTTTCTACAAAGTATAAGACAGTAGGTTTTGACATGAATGCAAAGCGTTGTGAGGCACTTATGGCTGGTCACGATACTACTCTTGAGGTTAGTGATGAACTCCTTCAGGATGCTATCAATAATCACGGATTCATCTGCACAGCAGACATTGAGAAAATCAAAGATTGCAACTTCTATGTGGTTGCAGTTCCTACTCCTGTAGATGATCACAATAATCCTGACCTCACCCCTCTTTATGGAGCATCCACAACTGTCGGTAAAGTCATCAGCAAAGGTGACGTTGTGGTATATGAATCTACCGTTTATCCTGGGGTAACAGAAGACGAATGTATTCCTGTAGTTGAGAAAGTCTCAGGTATGAAGATGAATGTGGATTTCTTTGCAGGATACTCTCCGGAACGTATCAATCCAGGTGACAAGCAGCATACTGTAGAGCATATCAAGAAAGTGACTTCTGGTTCTACTCCAGAAATTGGTAAGTATGTCAATGAAGTTTATTCATCGGTAATCACAGCCGGAACTCACCTTGCTCCTACAATGAAGGTTGCGGAAGCAGCAAAGGTTATTGAAAACTCTCAGCGTGATATCAACATC
>JAZLIR010000032.1:0-20430 GCA_045617485.1 Bacteroidaceae bacterium | reverse complement strand
GGCAGTCGGGCCAAGACCGCCGTTAAGAATGCAGTTGCGGCCAAGACCCATGTTCAGCACCGAAATGCGGCTGGTGTTTCTGTTCTGAAGCAGACGGCGTGAAAGGTTGTCGGTCCAGCGGTCCTGACCGTTTGTCGTGGTGCCGCGGCCGTCGGTAATGGAATTGCCGAGAGCTACAATGGCGCAGGCGTTCTTTTCGGCCTTGACCTCAATGGCATTGATTATGTACCAGTGCGCTGTCTTGACGGCATCAGAGAAATTGCTTGTCTGTCCTACAGCTATGTACGAATCGGTACGTGAGCCCGGATGACCTGTGACATCGGTCGATGAAGCCTTGCCCATGTGCATGGTGATGGCAACATTCTGACGTGTGGTCATAGGGAACCTGACGGGGTCCGATGTTACCAGCTCGCCCGGCTGTATGGTTACGCTGGCACTGCCGCCGAATGTCAGACTGACCTGGCTCTTTTCGTCAATATCGCTGCCGCTGCCTGCTGTCAGAGCAATGGCAATCTCGGCGGCGTTGATTTCAACCGGCACCTTGCTCATTTCATTTGAGAACTTGACCCTTACAGTCTTGCCGCTGATAGAGGTCTGTACTATCTGACGGATGGAATTGCCTTCAAGACCCGGGGAAGGGGGGCAGTTATGCGGTTCTACAACCTGTTCGGCTGTAGCCCAGGTGGCTACCCAATGTTTTCCGGCGCTGGCGTCGGTGAAAGCAAACAATGCCATAACGGCTGCTGCAAATGCTGTTCTTAGCTTCATAATATCGGTGTAATTGGTTTATACTAAATTGTTTATCCTATATCAACCACAGTAATGCCATGACCTCCGAACTGAATATGTTCGTCATGATAATCCTTGACGGCAGGTACGGTATGAAGGTATTGTCTTATAAGGTTTCTGAGTATTCCGTTGCCTGTTCCGTGAAGAATCCTGACTCTGCTCATTCCAATCAGAGTGGCATCGTCAATGAAATGCATGACGGTCTGAACGGCTTCATCGCCACGCATTCCGCGCACGTCAATGTCGGGTTTGAAGGCCAGTTTCCTGTTATATATGTCATCGTGAGTCTGCTTGCTAATATGGGTGTAGGTCTGGTTGGTGCCGGTTGCCTGCACCGGTTTGGCGTGCTCCAGACGGCTGGCCTTCACAATGCTGGTAATCTGTCCGAACGATACTGTAATGTCGTTCTTGGCTACACGCGTCACTTCGCCTACCGAGGTCTGTCCGATAAGACGGACTGTGTCGCCCGGCTGGAATCTCTCATGTGCCGATGCGGCCGGTACGTCTGTCAGGACCGCGGGTTTGGGGGCTGAAGCAGACTCACGTTCCTTCTTTTCACGCTGTTCCTGCTTGCGCTTGCGGCGTCGCTCCTGACTTTCCAGAATGCGCTTCATCTGACGCTGTATCTGCTCGTCCTTGTCGCTGTCAGCATGGGACTGCTCTATATTTTCCTTGAAATCAGTAAGTTCCTGTCTGGCAAGTCGTGTCAGCTCCCTGTCGGCCTGTGCTTCTTTGATTGTACGTATGGTGTTCTCAATCATTGCGTTGGAGTCCTGGATAAGCTGGTCAGCCTTTTCCTTGGCCTCACGCATTATGGACTTGCGCTGTTTCTCTATGGACTCCAGTTCCTGCCGGTGCTGCTCAATCTGTCTGTCAAGCTGCTTTTCAAGTTCGTGAACGTTCTGACGCTTGTTCTCCCAATAGCGTTTGTCACGAACAATGTCCTGAAGATACTTGTCGGCGTTAACGTAATCGCGGCCTACAATCTGCGTGGCTTCCTCAATTATGTCTTCGGGCAGTCCTATCTTGCGGGCAATCTCAACGGCAAACGAACTGCCGGGGTTGCCTACCTGAAGTATGTACAGCGGCTGCATAAGGTGACGGTCGTAGAGCATGGCACCGTTCCTTATTCCCTCATTGCTGTCAGCATACTGCTTGAGATTCTGGTAATGAGTTGTTATCACGCCAAATACGCGAAGCTTGTTGAAGCGTTTCAGAACGGCCTCGGCAATGGCTCCGCCTATTCCGGGTTCCGTACCGCTGCCGAATTCGTCTATCAGGACAAGGCTGCGGTTGTCGGCATACTTTATCATGTTCTTCATATTCAGCAGATGGCTGGAATATGTTGACAGGTCATTGTCAATGCTCTGTTCATCGCCTATGTCAATGAACAGGCTCTTGAATATGCCGGCATGGCTGTTCGGGCGCATAGGTACCGGAAGACCGCATTGCAGCATGTACTGAAGCAGTCCTGCGGTCTTGAGACAGACCGATTTTCCGCCTGCATTCGGTCCTGAAATCAGAAGCATGCTGTTCTTCGTGTCAAGTTTCAGATCAAGCGGAACTACGGTGCGTTCATGCCTGGCAAGCGAGATTCTGAGCAGCGGATGCACAGCCATTACCCAGTCAAGCATGGCATGATGCTCAAGTACAGGTTTCGCTGCGTCAAAATCGACTGTAAGCAGTGCCTTTGCCCTTATGAAATCCATTTTTGCCATGAAACTGTATGAGTTCACGACATCGGGTATCAAGGGTCTTAACGTATCGGCAAAATTCACAAGAATGCGAATAACCTCACGGCGTTCATCGGCTTCAAGTTCGCGTATTCTGTTGTTTGCTTCAACAACCTCCTCAGGCTCAATGAACACGGTCTTTCCAGAGGCCGACTCATCGTGTACAATACCGCGTATTTTGCGCTTGAGGGCGGGCGCTACAGGCAGAACCAGACGTCCGTCGCGCATGGTGGGCTGAGCATCCTTTTCAACCAGACCGTCGGTCTGAGCCTGTTTGAGAATGCTGCCCAGTATTCTCGATATGCTGAACGATGTGTTCGCCAGATCCATGCGTATGCGGTACAGTTCCGGTGATGCGTTGTCCTTGATTTTACCGAATTTGGTCAGTATGTGGCTGATTGCCTGCGTTATGGCAGGAAATACCATGACATCGTGAGCCAGTTCGGTAAGCCGCGGATAAAGTCCCTGATTCTCCTCTTTGGTTAGAAAAGCTACAATTGCCCCGATTGATTCAAGTGACTTCCAGAGTCCAAGCAGTTCAGTTTCGTCAAGATATGTGCCGATGACGCGGATTCTGGTCAGAGCTTCGCTCAGATCGGTATAATTCTGGTCCGGGAATGTTTTTCCTTCACGAATTATGCCCGCAAATTCCATGGTCTGGTCAAGCATGCATTCAATGGCATCATAATCGGTGCAGAAAGTCATTTCTTCAACCTGCTGCACGCCCATGCCGCAAATGCAGCGTTCGGCCAGCATCTGCCTTATCTCATCAAATCCTACTTTATGTTCGTAGTTCTCGGGGTATATCATCTTGGCATTACTCAATAATCAGTTCAATGTTGTTTGAACCGGTACGGTTTTCAAGCCAGCGGCGCAGTATTGACTGGTCCGGCTGTTCTTCGGCATCGGTATCGATTTTCATTATGCAGATGTATGTGGTATCGACCGGAGCACCGTCCATTCCGTAGGCAATGTGTTTTGACAGCGACATTCCGCTGACACCCGGTACAAATACGCCCAGCTCACGGGCCATGCTTGAAACGGCAACGGTATCGGCCAGGGTGGTCAAGGACAACTGCTGCTGAAGTCGTGAAATCTGCAGGTTCTTTTCCTTGATTATGTCTTCGTAGCTGCTTTGCAGTGAGGTAATGTCAATGTTGCCGTCTTTTGACTGGCGTACCCTGAGTTCCACATTAGGCAGATGGTATGCCAGAGTCATTTGTCTTTGCAGGTTGTCAAGCATGTCCTGACTCAACGGCTCGCCGAACAGACGTACCTCAATGATTGAATTGTTGCGGCCTGTGTGATATTCGGTCTCGGAATCGACCACTACAGTCTGGTCAAAATTGAATGCTTCATTTATGAAACGCTGGCTGTTCTGCTCGAACGTGGATCTTTTGATAATGGTAACAGCCATGATGACACTCGGTACGGTTATGGCAACCAGTACGCCTATCATTATGCTCTTGTATCTTCTGCGCTGAAATGCTTCCATTTCACCTACAGCCTTGTACTTCATTATCAATGTGACTATGTATGCCGCCAGTGCAATGAATATGCAGTTTATTGTGAACAGATACAGCGCGCCGAGAATGAAACGCATCTGGAATGTGGCCAGACCGTAACCGACAGTACAGAGTGGGGGCATAAGTGCGGTTGCAATGGCTACACCCGGAATAACAGTTCCCGTACGTTCCTTCCTGGTCTGTGCAACCATACCGGCAAGACCGCCTACAAGAGCAATAAGTATGTCAAATGTGGTGGGCTGGGTTCTGGCCATAAGTTCGCTCTGGTCAAAACTGATGATTGGCAGAAGGAAGAACAGCATTGAAGTGATCAGACTGACCACAACCATTATCAGGAAGTTGCGCAGCGATTCTTTCATCAGCTGGATGTCATACACTCCGAATGAATAGCCGAATCCTATTATCGGTCCCATAAGCGGAGATATGAGCATGGCGCCTATTATGACGGCTGTGGAATTTATATTCAGTCCCAGCGATGCAATGAATATGGCAAGTATCAGCACCCAAAGGTTGGTGCCCTTCATTTCAATGCTCTTGCGTATGTTTGCATCGACTTCTTCCTGCTTTGCGGCATCGGCTCCCAAATAAAAACGGGCAAAGAATCTCTCTTTCAGAAAAGTGATAAATCCATTCTTATCCATAGCGGTTATTTTTACGCAAAATAAAGAAAAAAAATTGGGATAAACTTGGCTATACCAAATATTCTCCCCACCTTTGTGCCCGCTAAAGGGAACATCTCCCCAAGCATGGAAGTTTGGCTGAGTGGTCGATAGCACCGGTCTTGAAAACCGGCGTACGGAAACGTACCGGGGGTTCGAATCCCTCAGCTTCCGCCACAATAAAGGCTCCGGTTCAACCGGGGCCTTTATCTGTTCGCCCGGCTCGAACGAACTCTGACTGGCTGAGCCGCCATCAGAAGTCGAATCCTAATGACAGATAGTAGCCCAAGCCTTTGACGTACGGTGAGTCAGCCCAGTGGATATTAAACCTTACCGGCCCGAAGAATGTACGGTAGCCCAATTCCAGCGCGCATCCCCAGAATGAGGGTTCCACACTGTCAAACAGTTCGGAGAAGTCCGGCTTTTCCCTGACCGATGCCACCTTGCCTGACAGAAACAGCTTGTCATTCAATCGGAAACGTGCATCAAGTCCGGCTGTATATACGTGGTTGAACATTTCACTCACATTTCCAAAACCAATGAACGGAATCTGATGAGACATATAACGACCACGCATATCACCGCCAATATAGTTGTTGTGAATATGGGTGTAACTCTGGGTGTAGATGTCTATGTCAGAAAAATAGCTGCGGTAATAGAAGGTTGGGGTGAGCGTAAGCCATCCGGCAGCAGGAACAGCGAATATGGCATCGATATTCAGAATCGGCACAGGCTTGTAACCGGTGGCGGCAAAATTTGCAAAATCATATTCGAATCCAAGTCCGCCGGAAAACCCGCTTGTAGGAAACTGGCGATCATTCAGCGTATTGACATCCCAGTTCATGAAAGCCGTCAGGAAATGTCCCTTTCGGGCAGTTTCCACAACATTGCTGAAAATACTGGCTGGTCCTGATACGGAATACAGCGGCATATAGTTGGGAATTGAGGCATACTCATGTCTTATACCTCCGCGCAAACTGAATGAACGGCTGTGTACAGTTGACAGAAACAGTTCCTGTTTTGTGTCAATAAAGGCAATGTTGTATTCTGCATTTCTGTTTTCAGTCGGAATGTCACATCTTATGTATGATGCTCCTGTCCTGAAGCTGATCTGTGCAAAATTGTTCGGAATATATGATGCCGTCAGGGCCAGACTCTGCTGTACCGACACTTTTGCTGTGGCATCAAAACGCCAGCCTTTCAGTTTGTGGGCATTGAGACGCAAGTTGAAAAGGAATTCAGCCATTTCTTCCGTATCAAGTCTGAAACCCATACTGAAATTATGAATCTGACCGGGAACACAATCAATGACAAGGGTGAAAGAATCTTCACCCTCATCCTTAAGGAGTGAGTAATTCACCTTTTCAAACGACCCCGATGCCATTACGCGGCATATTGCATCGTCAATTTCCTTCTGTGACAGTTCGCGATACCCTTTCAGGTCCAGAATCTTTCGGAACACCATCTGCTCGTCCTTATCAATGCCATTGACCATAATGTCTGAAACCATGACATTACTCTTGTACAGATTGATTGCCTTTCTGCGCTGTATGGTGTCAGAACCGGTATAATTTCCCAACAGTTCCTTTATTCTGCCAAAGTCGTCCGCTCTTTCACAGGCAGCCCTGTAACCGTACTCTATCATTTCCGATATTGCTTCAGAGTTGAAACTCAGCATGTTCATGTCGCCGGTTTCAGGCTTAATGAGCATATCCGGTTCGAATGACTTGTTGCTTCGGGCATCATCGCCCAACATTGTTATCATACAGTTCACAATATCCACAACACTGTTTACTTGAGAGTATGTAGTACCTCTCTTTGCCACTTCCATACCTATGATTATGTCAGCACCCATAGCTTTGGCAATATCAACAGGAAAGTTGTTGCGTGTTCCGCCGTCAACAAGAACTCTATTGTTTGTTCTGATCGGTGCAAACACACCTGGAATTGAAATGGTGGAGCGTATGGCTGTCAGAAGTGAGCCTTTGGTATGATAGTTGGCCTTTGCGGATACCAGGTCTGAAGAGACGCAGAAAAAAGGAACAGGCAGACTGTCAAACGGTATGTTCCCGTGATAACCTACAGAGAGGTTGGAGAGCATGTTCTCAACATTGAAGCCGTTAATGTATCCGGTCGGTATGGATGAAAGCAGTCTTTTGCGGCTTTCAGTATTCTGTAGGTCTGTATTGTCAAACACCTGTTCCCTGAGTGCATGCGCATTGTCTTCAAAATAAAACGGTATTGACAGCAGGTATTTTTCACGGTCCTCCTTCTGTTCGTATGAAAGGAAACTGATATCAAGATTGTCACTCATCATCCTGTTCCAGTCAATTGAACTGATAATGTCCTCAAGTTCGTGGCTGTCATATCCAAGTGAATACAGTCCCGACATAAGACCGCCCATGCTTGTCCCGCACAACATGTCAACGGGAATGCCTTCCTCTTCAAGATAGCGGAACAGACCTATGTACGCGGCACCCTTGGCTCCTCCACCGCTAAGAACCAAAGCCACGGTAGGTCTGTGCTCAGTCTGCCTGATACTGTCAAGCCTGATACGCATAGCTCTGATTGCAATTGAATCCGAAACGGGGTCAACACTGTTTGCTGCCAGATTGTTTGGAAAAGTCTGTGCCTCTGCCTCCAAATTCAGAAACTGAGCAAGAAAAATGACGGCAGTGCAGAATATTGCCTTAACGAAATGTCTTGTAATCATTTTCATAACTGCTGACAAAAATACTTATTATCCCACACAGTTGCCACTGTATGTCCAAGTTTTCAGTGCTGGCTGAAAGTGCGAAAGGCGCCCGCTTCTGACGGACGCCTTTCCAATGGAATGTAATGCAGCGTTACTTGCTGATGTTGATCTTGTAATACTTGGTCTGCATACTGGAGGTACCGGGGTACAGATAGGTGGCAGTAATGAGAGCCGAGCCTTCATCACCCTTAATCTGATCAATCCAGAACTGCATTGTTGACCACAGACATTCAACTTTGATCTTTGGTTTCTGGCCTTCTTCAAGCTTGTAGTCCATTTCATAGTGCTCGTTGTTCACGTAGCCGTTGGCTTCGGTTGAACGTACCGGTGTAGCGGGCAGTTCAACACTCTTACCGCCTATGGTGACGTTCAAAACAGGAGTTTCAGGACGCTTGAGCGATGTCACTGCAGGATTGAAGCCCATGCCGTAGAATTTGCAGGTAGGACCTTCAACAGCGGCGTCAAAGACCAGATAGATGGCGTGCTTGCCCTTGATGTCATCAACAAATTCAGAAACATCTATAGTGTATTTTTCAATTTTATCCTTTGAGGCGGTTGAAGGAACCTTTATCTTGCCAATCTGCTTGCCGTTCCAGACATCGTTCTTCCAGGGACCGTCCATCATGACCTTGATGGTGAAACCGCCTTCGGTCTGTGATGTGAGCCATACGTTGAATGACGAGTGGGTCTTTGATGTTGTGGGGTCAAATGCCTTTACACCGTTTGCATCCTTGGCAAGACCGCCAAAACCAAAGTACTTGTAACCGATAATGTCACCGCTTTCAATGTCGGCAGTCATTTCATTTGACCATACGTCCCATGTGTCATTCAAAGCAATCTGGCGGCCGTTTGGATTATAGAAGAAACATGCGTAACCGGCTGAATAATAACCGTAAGGATTGAGACCGTAAACGTTGAAGCCTTCTGATGTGACTTCGGCACCGGTGTAGTGGTCGCCGTTTGAAGCCTTGGCATCCCAAACCTGGCCAGTTGATACGTCATAACCGCTAAGAACAACCTTGCCGCCTTCTGAACATGGCTTCTTGTCCCATTCAACCTTGATAGGAGCTACAACGCTCTCACGGGCATTGCCGAAACCGCGTGGCGGACGGTGGTAGAAAATATACCACTGGTCACCAATCTGCTGGATGCTTCCGTGTGTATTGTGAGCATAGTTGGTGGTAATAAGCTTGGTGCCGTCTTCATTCAGAGTGACGCCACGTGAGTCAACCGCAACGCCACCGCTGTACCATGGGCCACTTGGTGCATCGGCATAACAGTAACGCAGCGCTGAGTTGGTTGAACCGAGACCGTATTCAGTTCCTGAATGGCCTGAGAATATCATAACGTACTTGTTGCCGACCTTGCGGATTGACGATGCTTCAAAGAAGTTGAAGTCTGTCGGCTGCTGTCCCTCGGCAATGGCATAAACCTCATTGCCGCGTCCGCGGCCTACAGGCAGGAACGGATCAACCTTGTTCTCGGCTATCGGCTCACGGACCGAATACATTGTGTTCTGGTCAAGCTGAGCGAATGTCGAGTGCTGGAAGCCCCAATATGCATACGCACGGAACCCTTTTGCATAGTCGGGATCGTTGCTGTCCTCAATTTTCTCAATGAATACTGACGGGTCGAATCCAATGCAGCTTCCTTCTATTGCAGCCCCATTTTCATCAAGGTTGATTGGAGTGAAAGGTCCGTCAGGACGGTAACCCTTGCAGACCATTGCCTCACGTCTCGGACCGCGTGAATGCGGATACAGATAATAGACCTTGATGTCCTTGCCCTTTTCATCCTTTTCAATTACTTCGGCCATATCGGGAGCATACATCACGTCCCACTGTCCGTTTGAATCCTGAAATGTGAAGATAGGACCTTCATCGCGCCATGAGTTGAGATCTTCGATAGGAGCTGACCACATACGGATATCAGGACCGCAGTATGAACCGAACCTTACATCGTGTGAACCGATGATGTATGCACGGTACTTGCCAGGACGGTCAGGATCCTCGAATACATGAGGCTCACCGTCTGGAACATGTTCCCAAAGTGGCAGATAGGGATTGGCTCCCAGATTGTGGACGAATCTCTCCGATGGCTTCAACGTACCTTCGGTTGTTTTCTTTGCGCTTGTGTCCTGTGTACCCAGAACCAAGGCCGATGCGCATAGCATCAAGAAAAGTCTGTTGGCTTTCATTTCAAGTATTAATTGGTAAAATAATTCCTTATTATGTATTAGTGCAAAAATAGGCAAAAGATAAACAGGTTAAAAAAAAGAAATCAAAATTGGCCGATACAATCCATCATAAGTGGGATTTCATTGTCGTCGATGCCTTTGTCAATCAAGGTGGGGATGTCCTTCTGAAATTCCTCCAGAAAATCATTGCGCTCCATATGTTCCTGCCCATTACGGTAAAAGTCAACGGCCTGCTCCGTCTTTCCCTGAACCCAGCAGTTGTGACCGGCGTTGAGGAAATCGGTTCCACTGACAGAGACAGCGGTCAGCTTGTCATAATATACCGATGCCTTTTCATATTGTCCTGCCAGAAATGCACACCAGGCTATGGCACGCCATGTTTTTGGGTATTCCGGCTTCAGATAGTCAACCTTGAAGAACCGGACCAGTGCCTGGTCATACTTTTCCATTTCAAGCAGACAGTCTCCAATCTGAATTTGAAGCGACAGATTGTCTGGGGCCGATTTTTCTGCCTCAAGAAGAAAATCCATTGCCTTTTCAAAATTATGCAGGACACGGTGGCACTGTGCCATATGACGCAAAGTCCATACATTGTCGGGATTAAGCAGGTCCGATTTGAAATATGATTCGAGCGCCTGTTCCCAATGTCCCGACATTTGCAGGGCATAACCGAGCTGCTGGTAAAAAACTGCATCGGTGGAATACTTGCTTGCCTGTGATTCCATACGGGTCAGGAGTACCGCGCTTTCAGCATAATAGTTTTTCTTCAACAGCCAAGAAGCAATGTCGCGCAGAGATTCGTCATCATCAAGGAACTGCGATATAGTCTTGTTGTCAGTGAGATTCAGGTCACAGAGGAATGGATCAGTAAATTCGTGCCTGCGGTAGAACAACTTGAAGAAACGGTACATATCCTGACAGTACTGACGTGCGAATATGCGTTCTTGTTGACCTATAGATAGCTGTTCGCTACTTTTATCTTGTTCCTGCTGCTCTGCTTCACCTTGAATCTGACCTGCAATAAGGTCTCGCTGCTGTTTGGGAATCTGTGAAAAAGTAAGTACGAACGAGTACTTGTCAGAGTTGCAGAATGTGCTGCTTGACATGATTGACCGGCCTAAAGCGGAACTGGCAAATTCTGTATCGGAAAGGCTTGCGCGTATGTCCGGCTGGTTGACGTCAAATAAGCGCAACCAGTTTGAAGGTTCCCTGAACATTGGAAAGGACTTCAAGTTGGAAAAGGTGCTCATATAGACATCGGCACCCTCCATCTGAAGCTCGGTCATCTCTATTATGCTGTCCTTAATGCCTGTCTTGGCAAGCCAGTCGGCCCATTCCGGACTTGCATCATCGCCCAGAAGTTCATCTGTTATCAAATCGCCTGTTTTCTGGCCTTTCATCATGCCGGGAATGATCTCCTCACGCATACGCTTGTCAATCTTGTTGGTCTCACGGCACAGCAGCAGTGACATCTGGCATACCAGCATGCGCTGCTTGAGTCCTGGAATATCGGTCAGAAGTGATATCTGGTCAGTTATGGCAGGGAATAGTGGTAAGACCAATTCGTGAAAGCGTACTGCCAGAGCAAGTCCGATCATGGCACGGACTGAAAGCATGACGTGGTCCATTGCCGCGACAGTACACAGAAACTGCATTTTCAATGGGTCGAATCTGTGCAGCAAGGCAATTGTCACAGCGCTTATTGCGACAGGCTTGTCAATGTCAGGCACATCGGTGCAGCAGACAAGTTCCATTGCCTGGGACTGTTCTTCTATTGTCCACAGTCCGCCTGTCCATATGTTACCGAAAAGTTCATGTATATCCCTTTCGTGCTGAGCTGCCAGATTTACATCCTGCTTGTTTTCGCTGTTGCCATACAGTTCCAATGACTTCTGTATGCGCTCAATGGTCCTGGTATTTCTGTGCAGCCTTATATACTGGTAGTACAAATTCATTGAAACGGGTATCAGACATGTGCGCAGAATGTCATCGGTTAGGAGCAGTGCCTTACGCTTCAAGTCATCATATAATGCCTGACGGCGTTCGTCCTTCGCACCTTTGGCGTAATACTGAAGCATCATTCCGTATGAATTGCGGAGTTCCTGCAGTCTGGAATCAACTGACCAGTCATAAAGGCCGATGCTCATGGCCTGCATAACGCCTATGGCATCAAGCAGTCTGGAATCGAGGATGAGTTCCTTTGCTTCGGCGCATTTGCTGACTAGCTGTTTCTGATCGATCATTTCCAATATCGGTTTCGGAATTGCGAAGTTAGTGATTTCCGCCCGAAACAAAAAGCGGATATCCCGGAAAGGAGACACCCGCTTCTAATTTATGGTAATTTAGAGAATCAGCCCTTAATAGCTGCTACGCCCGGCAGAACCTTACCCTCAATTGCTTCGAGAAGAGCACCGCCACCGGTTGAAATGTAACTTACCTGGTCGGCAAGACCGAACTTGTTGACGCATGCAACTGAGTCTCCGCCACCGATGAGTGAGAAAGCACCTTCTTTCGTAGCCTTGGCAATAGCTTCACCTATGGCACGAGAACCGGCTGTAAACTCCTCGCATTCAAAGCACCCGGCAGGACCGTTCCACAGAATGGTCTTGGCGCCTTCAATTGCCTTGGCGAACTTCTCACGGCTTATTGGACCTGCATCAAGACCGTCCCATCCGTCTTCAATGGCATTTGACGGGAACACCTTGATTTTTGCACCTTCCTTGACTGAGAATGTTGAGAAGTCATAACCGGTGCAGCATACTGAGTCTTCACCGAGAACCAGTTCAACACCATTCTTCTTTGCCATTTCCTCAACTCCCAGAGCTACGTCAATCTTGTCAAGTTCAACGATTGAATTGCCAATCTTGCCGTCGTGAGCCTTTGAGAATGTATATGTCATACCGCCACAGAGAATGAGCTTGTCAACCTTGCCAAGCAGATTCTCGATGATACCGATTTTGGTCGATACCTTGCTGCCGCCCATGATGGCTACGAACGGACGCTTGATGTTGCTAAGTACGTTGTCAACAGCCTGAACTTCCTTTTCCATGAGCAGACCCAGCATCTTGTGGTCAGCATCAAAGTAGTCAGCGATTACAGCTGTTGAAGCGTGCTTGCGGTGAGCTGTACCGAATGCATCCATAACATAGCAGTCAGCATAGCTGGCAAGGGTCTTTGCGAATTCCTTCTGGCTTGCCTTCATGGCTTTCTTTGCCTCTTCGTATGCAGGATCCTCCTTTTCAATTCCTACAGGTTTGCCTTCCTCCTCGGGATAGAAACGAAGGTTCTCAAGCAGCAGCACTTCACCCGGTTTCAAAGCTGCAGCAGCCTCCTGCGCCTTAGCGCAGTCCGGAGCAAACTTTACAGGTGCGCCAAGAGCGCCGCTTACTGCATCAACAATCTGACCCAGAGAGAGTTCTTTCTTTACCTTGCCTTTTGGCTTTCCCATGTGGCTCATGATAATGAGAGAACCGCCACCGTCAAGAATAAGCTTGAGGGTCGGGAGAGCACCGTTGATACGGGTCATGTCAGTGATTTTACCATCTTGAATAGGCACGTTGAAGTCAACGCGGACTATTGCCTTTTTACCTGCGAAATTGAATTTGTCAATTGTCATAATATCAATGATTTAATGGTTTTGAGTCATTTTGTACCGCAAATTTAGCAAATTACTTGACACTTGATGCCAAAAGTCCTGAACTTTCTACATTTATGTCAGGTATAAGCTACTTGCGCTGTCTGTAATACCTGCAAACACCTGTCAGACCGCAGGAATAGCACTTGGGCGCCCGTGACGTGCAGGTGTACCGCCCGTGCAGAAGCAGCCAGTGATGCGCCTTCGACAGAATGCTTTCAGGAAAGTGCTTTACCAGTTCCTTTTCAACGCTCAAAGGAGTGGTGCAGTTGTCCGGTACAAGCCCAATCCGATGACTAACACGGAATACGTGGGTATCGACAGGCATGGCATTGCCTGCAAACGCTACAGCCAGCATTACATTGGCCGTCTTGCGCCCAACACCAGGGAGCGACACCAGACTGTCCATATCCTGTGGAATTTCACCATTGAAACGCAGCACCACCTGCACGGCCATTTCTACCAGATGCTGCGCTTTGGCGTTAGGATAGGATACGCTTTTAATAAACGGCAACACATCATGCGGCGCAGCATGTGCCAGATCATTTACGGTAGGGTATGCCTGGAACAGTGCCGGAGTTACCATATTGACACGCTTGTCGGTACATTGTGCCGAAAGCATTACAGCAACGAGCAGCTGGTAGGGGGATGAAAAATGCAGCTCAGTATCGGCGCCGGGCAATGTGCGGCTGAAATACTGGCTGCATTCAGTGTATAATTCCTTCTTTGTCAACTTACTGACGTCTGCTTTTTGAAGCTGTAACTTTAGTTTGCCGACTTGAATTCCTCAAGGAAACGGACATCGTTTTCAGAGAACATACGCAAATCCTTTACCTGATATTTGAGGTTGGTAATGCGTTCAATGCCCATACCGAGAGCAAAGCCGCTGTATTCCTTGCTGTTTATGCCGTTCAGTTCAAGCACATTGGGATCGACCATGCCGCAGCCGAGAATTTCAACCCAACCGGTGCCCTTGCAGAAAGGACAGCCCTTGCCGCCGCAGATGTTGCAGCTGATGTCCATTTCGGCCGACGGTTCGGTGAACGGGAAGTAGCTTGGACGCAGGCGTATCTTGGTGTCCGGGCCGAACATTTCCTGTGCGAAGTACAGCAGCACCTGCTTCAGATCGCTGAAACTGACGTTCTTGTCAACGTACAGGGCTTCAACCTGATGGAAGAAGCAGTGCGCGCGATAGCTTATGGCTTCGTTACGATATACACGGCCCGGGCAGATGATGCGGATTGGAGGTTGAGTCGTCTCCATTACGCGGCTCTGTACCGATGATGTGTGAGTGCGCAGAATGATGTCAGGGTGCGACTCAACAAAGAAAGTGTCCTGCATGTCACGGGCCGGGTGGTCTTCGGCAAAGTTCATTGATGAGAAAACGTGCCAGTCATCTTCAACTTCAGGGCCATCGGCCAGAACAAAGCCAAGACGCGAGAAAATGTCGATAATCTCATTCTTGACTATGGTCAGCGGATGACGTGTGCCGAGAGGTGCTGGATATGCCGTGCGTGTCAAATCAGGCTTTTCTCCCTGCGATTTCTGGATCTCGAACACTTCCTTAAGAGCGTTTATCTTGTCCTGAGCCTTAGTCTTGAGTTCGTTGAGTTTCTGGCCTACAACCTTTTTCTGTTCTACGGGCACATTGCGGAAATCGGCCATCAAATCGTTGATTATGCCTTTCTTACTCAGATATTTGAGACGTAATGCTTCCAGTTCTTCGGCCGAGGCAGCCTTAAGGCTCTCAATTTCGCCGATAAGCTGTTCTATTTTCTCTATCATGATTGAAATGATTATCAGTTTGAATACGAACTGCAAAATTAGCAAAAAAAAAGGACTGCCTACAATTTGTTTTAGGTATTTTTGCAGAATGAAGATATCTCAATCTGCAAGACTGAAGGGGCATAACACCATGGGGATCGATGCCGTGGCCGACTGCCTTGTGGAATGGAACTCACCGGAGGAACTCAGGTGTATCCTTGACGATTTGGAACGGCCTCTACTGGCAATAGGACAGGGGAGCAACCTTGTATTTATGGACGATTTCCATGGCACGGTGCTTGTATCGGCCATCCGTGATATTGAAGTGATTGACAGGGACGGTGATGCCGTGCTGGTAAAAGCCGGCTCCGGATATGTGTGGGACGATTTTGTAACATGTTCCGTACTTAACGGATGGTGGGGCGTTGAAAACCTTGCCGCCATTCCGGGGCAGGTAGGCGCAGCGGCCGTACAGAATATAGGCGCATACGGTCAGGAGTCATCGGACTGCATAGAAACGGTAATTGCCGTTTCGCTCGATGACGGTTCTGTACGTGAATTCAGTAAGGAAGAATGCCAGTACGCATACCGCCAGAGCATATTCAAGAATGAGCTTAATGGCCGTTACGCAATAAGCCATGTGATATTCAAGCTGGGGCTGAAACCTGCTCCAAACCTGTCATACGGCAATCTGGCGCAGAAAGTTGAAGCTCTTGGCGGACCGACGCTGAAGAATATCAGCAGTGCCGTGCGTGAGATACGCGCCGAGAAGCTGCCTGACCCTGCCGTATTGGGCAATGCCGGCAGTTTTTTCATGAATCCGGTCATTCCATTGTCGCAATACCGGGACTTGCTGAAGAGTTTCCCCGACATGCCTTCATATCCCGCCGCCGAAGGTCTGGTAAAGGTTCCGGCCGGGTGGCTCATTGAACACGCCGGATGGAAAGGCCGCAGCATGGGACCGGCTGCCGTTTATGAAAAACACGCGCTTGTACTGGTAAATCGAGGCGGTGCCACAGGAGCCGATATACTTGCACTTGCAAATGCAATAACTGACAGTGTAAAAGAAAAATACGGCATATTATTAAACCCGGAAGCCAACCTGATATGAAGCTGACATTCCTTGGTACTGGGACATCGATAGGAGTACCTGAAATGTGCTGCCACTGCGCCACCTGCACATCGGCCGACGAACATGACAGGCGACTCAGGACATCGGCATGGATTGAAACCGGAACAGAGAGCATTGTCATTGACTGCGGGCCCGATTTCCGCCAGCAGACGCTTCGCGCCGGTGTTGAACATATTGATGCCGTGCTGCTTACACACGAGCACTATGACCATGTTGGAGGTCTTGATGACCTTCGGCCGTACTGTACCGGACACGACATTCCCGTATATGCCGAACAGTATGTGATTGACGATGTGAAACAGCGTATTCCTTACTGTTTCGGAAACTGCAAGAAACCCCGAACCGCAAATATTCTGCCAATGCCAATTGAACCTGGAGTTAAGTTTAAGGTTGGCAATACGGAAATTCTGCCTTTCAGGGTAATGCACGGGACCATTCCCATTCTGGGTTTCAGGATAGGGAATCTGGGCTACATTACCGACATGAAGTCAATTGATGAAGACAGCTTTGCCATTCTGGAAGGCGTCAGGACACTGGTAGTCAATGCTCTGCACATAAAAGAGCATCCAACTCACCAGAATTTACAGCAGGCAGTACTGTTCGCGCAGCGTGTAGGGGCCGATGAGACGTACTTCGTACACATGAGCCACCGTGCAGGTCTTCATGAAGTGATGAATGCCAAGTTCCCGCCACACATGCAGTTTGCATACGATACGCTTTCAATTGACATATAATCAAGAGGATATGAACATGAAAAAATATTTCTTCCTATTCACAGCGTTTTTCATGCTTGCGGCATGCTCAAATGATTCATTGGAACCAGAATGTCAGCGTGCCAATACGCAGCTGGCCGACAATCTGGTCGGAATCGAGTATGACGATTATGACTTCGATGCCGGAGTGGCATATTATAACCGACACATGCCGCATGAAAAGGCGGCATGTTCTGAGGTCCGCAAAGGTAATTTCATAGGCCGCAACCTTGATTATTACATTAACCGCAACGCAAGCGCCATAATAAAGGTGAATGCCGGTAAAAAGCGCTTTGCATCAATCGGCGTTGTAGGCTGTAGTTCAGAGTTTTCATCCGATTTGGCCGGCAGCGGTGAGTTTGACTCCATATACATGTATCTGCCTTGCAGAACCACCGACGGCATAAATGAAAACGGAGTCTATATAGGTATCAATATCATGCCTACCGGTGAGACATCGTTTGATTCGACAACCTGGGCGACTGACGAGTGGGGACATGGTGCGACCTTCACCAATCCGGCTTCGGACACCACTTACTGTGTAATGTACCTGAACCGCTTCGTGCTGGACAATGCCCGTTCGGTTGATCATGCACTGGAACTGATAGAAAGCATTAACTGGTATGAACCGGCCGATTATCCGTCGAAAGACCACACTCAGGCATTCCATTGGATGTTGGCCGATGAAAAGCGTAACTGTATTCTGGAATTTCTGGACAACAAGCTTGTCGTTACCGATGCCGCAGACTTGAAGAAGCCGTCGCTCGGTACCATCATGACCAATTTCACAAACGCTGTTTATGATAAAGGACTGATGCAGATATCCGGAATCGGCTATGAACGTTACGACATTTTGACAAAGTACTACGATTCCATACCGGAAACGTTTTCAGGTATGGAAAAACTGATGCAGAAGGTATGGTATTCGCACTTTTACACTGCCATACCCGGTTCCGATGATTTCTGGCTGGGTGAATTCGCATCAACCGCAATGCCGTCCTGGCTTTTGTATAAGAACCGTTCCATTTGGGACATTCCCGCATATAGCGATGCCGTAAAGGCTGCCATAGGCAAGTGGAACGATCCCAGCCTGTGGCATGTTGATGATACCCCGTTATGGTTTACTGTTCACACAAGCATATATGACCTGAAAGCCCGAAAGCTTCACATGCTTCCTCACGAAGGACGTGGAGGTGTCCGGACATATCAGGATTTCGATCTGAACTCGAGTTTCGCCAAACCTCTCGCCGCATCGGAGTAAACGGTTCTGGAGCAATCCGCCCCAAAACCGCTTTGTTCCGTCAGAACTGTTCGGGAAACTCCTGAACGTTTGAACGCAGTATGTTCAGTACGTTGGACTTGAGCCTGAGTTCCGTTTCCTCGTAATCATTGCGCTTTTCCGGTTCGTAGAGTTTCTTGTACTCCGGTCTCTTTAGTTTGATATGTTTGAGCGGATGCTCGGAGATGTCAAACAGCGGACCGCTTATCGTAACACCCAGACGTATCGGAAGAGGCGTCTTTACAACCGATATGTGATACCGGCAATCCAGCCCTTTGTTGATATTGTGACGTCCGCCTACAACAGCGGTATATTTGCCCATGCTGACCTTGAACGGATACAGTGTCACCTTGTTACGGATAACCTGCAACTCAACGTCCAGACTGTCAATGACATTGCGTGCGTTCTTGCCCATGAGCAGCTTGCGCTTTATGCCGTCAAACATTTCACTGTCCATAACGACCAGATCCTTGCCTTCAATGGCTGCTGCACCAAGCATAGTCGAGTATATTGGAGTATAATCAGGCATTAGGTTAGATTCAATGGCAAAGTGGAACTGGGCTTCACCGTCAAAACTCTTCAGCATGGGAACAACCGAATCGACCTGAGGAACAATATCGATGAGCTCATCTATCTGGATATCAAGCAAATGGAAATCCATTGCCATGAACAGCGAATCAACTGTCGGAGCGGTGTATATGGCTGTAAGCTGCATACGTGCCGCATCGGACGAGAAGCCGAGCTCCTTGAGAACGGCTGTGCCGTCTTTGATGGTCATGTCGCCGCCCAGATTGTTGAATTCATGGTCACCGAACTCAATGCTTGCAAAATTCGTGTAAAGGGTCAGGTCAATGCCTTTGGGAACCAGGAACGGATCGGCAATGGTGCTGTCGGCCTGTTCCGTCATTTTTGTCGCGGTCTCTCCCTGCTCCGCCTCCTCCACGCCAAGACCGCTGGTAAGCGCCATGAGACGATTCACATCGACATGGTCCGATTCAAGGAACAGTTCGCCTGTAAGCAGACCCGTGTCTTCAAGATATGCACCTATGTTATAGATATCGCCCCAGAACGATATGTCCGAGCCATCCACTACAATACGGCTGTCATTGACCGAGAACCGTCCAAGCGAGAAATCAGTATCAAACTGCGGAAGTTCTACGGTAAGGCCGTTCGTTCCAAGATGAGAATCATACATTTTCAGACTGAAACGCGGATCCCACTGCAGCAGTATGTCGTCCTTCTCCTTGTCATATCTTGCCATCGCGGTAATTTCGGTTCTTCCCAATTCTGCATCGGTCAAAGGCTTACCATTGCTGTCGCCGATTACTCCGCCAAGTGACTGGAAGCCCAGATTCAGCATCAGAGCAGGCAGACCGTCGTTTGGAGTGAGTGTGACATCGGCAGTAAGGTCATTCAGGGTGGCCGAAATGGTATCAATTGATGCATCAAGACCTCCAATGCCTATTGTCGCGTATGCAGTCATACCCATCAGGTCAAGGCTGTCAACAGATCCGTCTGCGCGTGAGTCAAGGCTGAAATCTGAAAGATGACAGGACAATCTTGAAATCACTCCGTCAAGACTGAAGTCCAAATTGTCAAAATCAAGTTTAAAGTCAGCGCTTTCGCCGTTTGACTTTGTACCTGCGGCACTTGGATAAACCAAATTTGCCGTGAGGGCAGGGGTTTCCACAAACAGCGTGTCGGCTACACCGGCACTGAAACCGTCAAGGCCGATGGTTGCCCTGGCTGACTGGAGCTTTGGCTCACCGCCAATGTATGAGCCGCGAATTCCTGCATTCAAGGCTACCTTGCCTGCCGCCGAAATGTCCTGTACCATTTTCCTGTAACTGTCAGGAATCATGGACATAATGCGCTGAATGTCAAGAGACCGGGCCGATATTCCGGCGTAGCCCCTGAAATCCTGCATATTGTTGAAGATGTCAATGTCGGTGTCAAGACCAATCTGCTGCCCGTTGACATTCAGCGAAACCGGCATACTGATATGGCTGAGTTCAGGATTGGTGTGAATGCTTGCATTCAGTGAAAGCGGCCATCCGGGAACCATTCTGTCATTGCCTACGGTCAGCCAGACATTGCCTGTACTTATTGAGGGTTCCGCATCGATATTTTCCTTGTCGATATTCGAATTGAGAACAATTCTGAGATCATTGAGACCGGCTGTTATGGCGGTGTCGCCTTCAAGCGTGAAG
>JAZLIR010000031.1:0-6804 GCA_045617485.1 Bacteroidaceae bacterium | reverse complement strand
ACTAATGCTATTGCTGCTCATACTCACCATATTCATAGCCCCAGACACAAAAGGCTCACGCTCATGGATACCAATAGGTCCTGTAAAACTCCAACCTGCAGAATTTGCCAAGTTTGCAGCAGCCCTAGCCATCGGGAAATACATGGACAGTTATGGGTTCAAGGTGTCCAACATACGTGAGTTCTGCAAGGTAGCAGCCATGGTATTCATACCTATGGTACTGATTATCTGCCAAAAAGAAACAGGATCCGCACTCGTATATCTGGCATTCTTCCTTGTATTCTATCGTGAAGGAATGACCGGCAGCATCCTCTTTGCAGCCTTTGCCTTCGTTGTATATTTCGTGATTGGACTGAAATACGAAGACAACCTAATCACCAACATGCCTGTATCAGTCGGGGAGTTTGTAGTACTACTCCTATCCTACCTCTTTACGGCAGCACTCATGCTTCGCTATCAGCGAGGATGTCCACATATCATTGAAACCATTGTTGCAGGCATCGGCATCAACTTGGCAGCATATCTCTTCTCAGCCTTTGTCATACCATTCAACATCTGCGCCGTACAGATAATTGTCAATATTGGGCTGATGGTTTACATTTTCTCGCAATATCTTTACGACAAGTTGGCAAAACACCTACTTATACTCCTCTTTGCCCTATCATCTACTTTCACGTTCTTCGCCTGCGACTACGTGTTCAACAACATTCTGCGCGACCACCAGCGAGTACGCATAGAAGTACTGTTAGGAAAGAAAGATGACATACGCGGAGCCGGTTATAACGTCAATCAGGCAAAGATAGCCATTGGTTCAGGAGGATTTTTCGGAAAAGGTTTCCTGCGAGGCACTCAGACAAAACTACGTTACGTACCAGAGCAGGATACCGACTTCATATTCTGTACTGTAGGAGAAGAAGAAGGATTCGTGGGATCCGTAGGTGTGCTACTATTCTATCTCTTCTTTATCTGGCGACTCATCATCCTTGCCGAACGACAACCTGACACCCTCGGACGAGTCTATGGCTACAGTGTTGTCAGTATTTTCCTCTTCCACCTCTTTGTCAATATCGGTATGGTACTCGGCATGACGCCCGTCATCGGCATACCGCTGCCGTTCTTCAGTTACGGAGGCTCATCGCTGTGGGGATTCACCCTTCTTCTCTTCATCTTCCTGCGAATGGATGCCGAGCGCAATCTCAAGACAAAATAACCTTGACATAGGAAGTATTCATTTTTTGACGGCATCGCAATACCACCATTACACCTCAGATATTCATCCGTAATAACTTAATTACAAATTCGAACAAGCAACGTTCATACTCCGCTATTTCGGAGGAATTGCCAAGTTACAGAATCATGAGTAAAGATTTATGAAAATATGTTTATTCCGACATAAAATAGAATTCAATATAATATAATCTCCGAACTATAACATTTTTGCGTCTTTCCATAGTGCACTCTCTTCTGCAACTATCTTTGCGGTGGCGACTGCCTTGAGGACATCAACATGCTTGCACCTGAACTCTCGCTCCGTCCCGGCACACGGGTTCCCAGCTCTGATACGGTTTTTGCATGAGTTCTGACATTTTGAGGTGCTTACTGTCATTTCAGCTGCAAAAAAGCACCCGGCTGGCATGGGGGGATGATTCCCTCACCAGTCGGGTGCTTCTTATAAAGGATTATTTATTGATTTCCTGTTGTCAGACGGTTACCAGTCCTCGCCGTAACCCTCCATGTCACTATAGTTGTCGGATTCATCACTGGACACAGACTCCCCTCTGAAACAATTGACACTGTCGTCGGGGCTGCCGCAGATTAGGGGACAGACCTCAATCCCTGTCACCTTCATCGTGGGTGTTTGATATACTTTCTTCATATTTCTCTAAACATTAATCTTTAACCTCTTAACTCTAACCTTTACTCTCTGTCCTACTTCCTGTAAACCTTCCTTCCGTTCTTGATGACGATGCCCTTGTAGTTGCCGTTCACGCGAATACCGTTCAGGTCATACATCAAGTCCTTCCCTTCAGGGGAGGATTTAGGAGAGGTTTCCCGTATTCCCGTGGTCGTTCCGTCCTCGAACATGAAGGTGAATGCCTTGGCATTGATTGTACTGTCGTCGAGCGTCAGGTACGCCTTGTGCGCACTTATTGGGTTGCCTTCCCACTTGTAGAAGCCGACTCCTTTCTGACCGAGAGAGAGGGCATAGTCGTTTGCACCGAGTGTCTTTGCTACGTCGGTTCCTGTCAAAGCATTGTTGTCGCTCTTGGTTGCGGTTGTTGTCGTAGCTGTCAGGGCAATCTGCTGCTTCGTTGCGGTGGTATTGTCTTCTTCCGTGGTCAGTCTCAGTATCACTGCTTCACCGGCAGGGATAATGCCATCTGTGATTGATGTCAAATTCAGCACGTCTCCATCCACCGCGCCAATATATGCAGTCACACCTTCCGGCACGCTGTATGCCTTCTTGCCTGAATAGAAGGTAGAATAGTAGTTCTTTATGTGGTCAGGGTCCTGATTGGCTGTTAGGTTGCAGACAGCATCCGTCACGGTTACATAGCGTTTGCCAGCCAAACTGCCTGCGAGGTCAGCACCCGTATTTTCAATCACGGTGGTAGGAGGATTGTTGCCGTCGGCTTTCACGACAAAGATAGTAGCCACGGTGATATTAGAGGAAGCAGAACCATAATATCCGCTACCGATTCCGTCAGCACCATCCGCACCATTTGCCGTAACCGTACCGCCATTGATGGTGATGTTAGAACCGGAACCTCCATATCCACCACCGATGCCGGCACCTTCCGCTCCACCATTTGCCGTAACCGTACCGCCATTGATGGTGATGTTGGAACCATCATAGCCGTAGGGGCTACCGCCGATACCGGGACAATGCACTCCACCATTAGCCGTAATAATACCGCCATTGATGGTGATGTCAGAGACGGTACCAACATGATTGCCACTGATGCCGGCACTACCTGCTTTTATGCTTGTGTCAGATTTACCAGGTGCACCATTGGCTATCAGTTGCCCCGATTGATTGGATTGGCCATATATGGTAAGTGATTTGCCTATGATGGACATTTGGATACCGGCATCGTACTCTACACCCGTTGCCGTGAGTTTGGCACCATCGGCAAGGATAAGGTGAACGTTACCTTCGCAAACTGCCCCTTGCGTGAATTGCACGTCATTGCCGGTTACGACATACCAGGTAGTAGTGTTTTCCGAACCAAGATAAGCAATCGCAGGCGTATTTTTGTTGATTTCGTAAGCGTTTGCCGTTTTTTCCTTGCCATTTTCATCGATGTAAGTAACGGAGGCAAGAACAGGAACAAAAGCAGAATCGATAGCCACATAGAAGTTGCCGGCCAACTGGGCGGCTAAATCGGTATAAGACCCTCGGTACAAACGAAAGTCTTTTTCACCTACTTTCACGCCAAGAGAAGTAGCAACGTGGATATTGTATGCAGAACCTTCATATCCGCCACCGATGCCGGAAGCACCATTGCCATAGGCGGTTAACGTACCGCCATTGATGGTGATGCCAAAGCCGTCACCTCCATATCCACCACCGATACCAGCAGCATACATTCCGGTTGCCGTTACCACACCGCCATTGATGGTGATGTTGGATCCGTCACCATTCTCTCTGCCACCGATGCCGGCACATTTCGCTCCACCATTGGCTATGAGTTGACCTGATTGAGCGGTTTGTCCATAGATGGTAAGGGAATTTCCTCCACCTGAGACTTCAATACCAGGGGTGGAGTTCTCCCAATTGCCAATTTCTCCACTACCCGTTGCGGTGAGTTTAGCGCCATCGGCAAGGATGAGATTTACGGTACCTTGGCAAATGGCACCTTTCGAGAGTTGCACATCAGTGCCGGCTACGACATACCAAGTCTCTTTGCCTGCCTCACCCCAGGTAACAGGGGCGTCTGTAGCATCAGTGACTACGTCAGCGGCGATATCGTGCAAAACACCGTCGGCATCGATATAAGTAGTGGGAACAAGAGTATTAAGGTGTTCGGGTAGTTTGTGGAACGGACGGATGAGGAATTTGCTTGCTTCGCCATCTTCTGTAAAATAAGCTTCAGAAATTTCCCACTCATCTTCTATTAGTTGAGGCATGTAACTTTTCCAATCGCACTCGTATTCTTTTTTTGTATATATGGTTCCATAACCATCGTAATCAAAAGTACCCGGAAGTGGAAAAGATAAGGATGATGTTTCTGTAACCTTCCATTCTGCTCGTTTACCATCGTCATCAAAGATAAGTTTATCCATATTCATCACAACACCCATTTCAACATCAGTCGGAATGTACCATCCGTCGGTCAGTCCCGTCTTGCTCAGGTCGTTGGCTTCTGCAATTGTGAAAAGAGTACCATAGTCATTTACATCAGCCCCCACGTTCTTCGTGGCGATTGCCACCTTGCCGATGCCTTCGCCGAGGTTAACGACCATAGCCTCCCTGCCGTCGAGGGTTCCGACTGTACCTACAGCTGATTCCGTTGTCAAATTCTCTGCCTTCATCGTGCTGCACACCGTCAGCACAAGGGCGAATAAAAGAAAAAATTTCTTCATTGATTATTCAATTTTAATTATTGATACTGATTTTGGATATACGCATACAGGCATGGCAATCCCAGCGGATGCCTCGGTGAAAGCATCCGAACAGGGTGTATATAAAAGTTTTGGGTGAATTACATGCTGTGCAATACCCCCCCCTAAACCATTGACGTTCAGGGTATTACATAGCTTATAAATATTAGCTTCCCTACCAACACAATTCCAACCGGCACCTTGACTAAAGGTGTTGGTGTCATAGTGGGTTAATGGGAGGTGAGACATAAACTGAGATTGAAAGATTAGTGATTACTTCTCTGGTAGCTGTGGAAGGTTTCCCATACTCAAAGAGTTAAGAGTCTGAAGCTGACTGATGGCCATGTCTCGAAGGGATTGTATGCGAGTGTTCTGAGGCAATCCCTGAGTGATGAGAATAGCGTTGTAACTCTCCATGTTGGCAAGCACCAAAAGCTGCTGAATCGTGGCATAGTCACGGATATTGCCTTTCTTGTCGGGATTTGCATCGTGCCACTGACGGGCTGTCTGCCCGAAGAGAGCTACATTGAGCATGTCTGCCTCGTCAGCATATACGAAAGACTTCTGCTCTGGTGTAAGGTCTGGCAATACAAGGTTTTGTTTGATGGCATCTGTGTGAACGCGATAGTTGAGTTTAGATACCTCGCGATTAAGATTCCATGAAAGCGAGAGCCGGGAGTTTTCGTCGAGCTTTAACCGACGATAATCCTTCATCATGTAAAGCTTGAACTCTGGTGACACCCACGACGCGAACTCCATAGCGATGTCAGCATGGGCAAAGGTACCGCCTCCGTAGCGTCCTGCCTTGCTGATGATACCCTTTGCCCCTGTCTGCTCTATCCATTTTGTCGGCGTCATGACAAACCGGTTGTAGCCAGCCTCATTTTTAACCGCCTCGAAATTCACACGGTTAAAATCGGGATTGTGTAGCAGTTCCCAGATTCCAAGAAACTCTATCACGTCACGCGAACGCATCCAGTTCTGTATGATGAACCGAGGGTCGTCGGCATTGCGATATTTTGCAATGTCGGTAAGAGAGATATACTCATCCCGGAAGTCTTCGGTATAGATGGCTATCTCTAATCCCTTGGCGTGAAGTTTCTCTTTTTTTACTGCCATAATCGGTGGCTCTCTCTATCCTGTCCTTATGCTTCCCGTTGCCGATGTTTAGGAACACAGCAACCTTTGGTTGCAAAGTTACTGTTTTTTCCCTTAATTCCGCAACACTAATGCAATTTAACCTTTTTAATACCCTGAGCAACAAAAAGTTGCCCGGAATTTTGCCATGTCAGAAATTTCACCTAACTTAGTGTTGCAATTAGAAATCAAGCAAAATAACAACATGACATGGCAAATTTACAAATAAAATCTGAAATAATAGCATCTCGCGGTGGAATTTTCAAATTATGGACGTTTTTGAGCGTCTTGGTCTGGGCAAACTCATTGATTCGAACCTCGGCAAGAGGAACGCGAGTTGGAACGCCGCCTGAAGAAGGCGCTCTTTCATTTCATCTGCGTTCCAGCCAAGTGGGTCAGGTCCGGGCACAGGAACATTCTCAAACTGTTCACAGATCGTACTTACTACAAGGACGTCTTCAGTCCTTGAGGTCGCCCCTTGCTTATTGGTTGCTGACAAGATTCCCCATTCGCTTGGGAGGGGGATTTTGTTCCTATACCTCAACCTTTTCGGTGTCAACCCATGTTGGCACGGCAGAAATGTCCGTAAAAGGCGGTTGGTTCGTATCTGTTTTTATTTTGAGTTGTGCAAGAAAATTGGCTGCGGAATTTAGGATAACAATGAATTTGTATACTTAGCCATGTATAGCCAAAATCATGCTTGAAATTGACAAATAAATTGTTTTCCTCCCCAAAAATCCATCAAACAAGTATCATAAACCCCACTTATAAGCATAAAAACAACCGAAAACAGTCTAAAAATAGTGCTTTTTATGCAGGATTTGTATGCTTAGGGATGAACTTCCGTAACCTCCAAAAATGCTAAATTCCTGATAATGAGTAAGTCGGTTGTTTTGTGGTGGTATAAAACACCCTGAAAAATGACAAATTGACAAATTGACAAATCGTGTGTTTTTTACTGAAGTCAGTTTGCAGTTTTTTGCTCTGGCTTATACTGAATTATTTGACATCGTACTGAGAACGTTTACACTTTCCTGAATCAGTTTACAGTTTCCTGAGTCA
>JAZLIR010000030.1:0-21568 GCA_045617485.1 Bacteroidaceae bacterium | reverse complement strand
GAGCTGAACGCAGGTGCTGGCTCCATGACATTTCTGAAACGTGGATGAGACCTTCGACACCGGGAGCGATTTCAATGAATGCGCCGTAGTCAGCCATGACGACAACCTTACCCTTGACAACGTCACCGACCTTGAGTTCTGAATCGAGAGAATCCCATGGATGCGGGGTGAGCTGCTTCAGACCGAGGGCGATACGCTTCTTCTCGTCGTCGAAGTCCAGGATGACAACGTTGATCTTCTGGTCGAGCTCGACGATTTCCTTAGGATCGCTTACGCGGCCCCAGCTGAGGTCTGTGATGTGGATGAGACCGTCAACACCGCCCAGGTCAATGAATACACCGTAAGAGGTGATGTTCTTGACGGTACCTTCGAGTACCTGTCCCTTTTCGAGCTTGCTGATGATTTCCTTCTTCTGCTGTTCGAGTTCCTCTTCAATGAGAGCCTTGTGTGATACAACTACGTTGCGGTATTCCTGGTTGATCTTGATGACCTTGAATTCCATGGTCTTGCCAACGAATACATCGTAGTCGCGGATAGGCTTGACATCAATCTGTGAGCCGGGCAGGAAGGCCTCGATGCCGAATACGTCGACAATCATACCACCCTTTGTGCGGCACTTGATGTAACCCTTTACGATTTCCTGTGAATCCAGGGCTTCGTTTACGCGATCCCAAGAACGTGATTCACGTGCTCTCTTATGTGAAAGAAGCAGCTGACCCTTCTTGTTTTCAGTGTTTTCAATGTAAACTTCAACTTCGTCACCTACCTGAAGTTCGGGATTGTAACGGAATTCGCTTACCGGAATGATGCCGTCTGACTTGTAGCCGATGTTTACAATGACTTCGCGCTTGTTGATGGCTGTAACGGTACCCATTACAACTTCATTGTCAGCAACCTTGTTCAGAGTGGCGTCATAAGCCTGCTCGAGCTGGTCCTTGGTCATGCCTGAACCGGCGTTTCCGTTCTCAAATGCATCCCAGTCAAAATCCTGAAGGGGAGCGATGTTCTTAAAATCTTCCATATGGAAAAATACAAAAATTAAAAGTTAAACAATCAGTTATTTATCTCTTGCGATGTGCTTCGGGCACAAAGCGGGCGCAAAGATACCAATTATTATGATATCTGCAAAACAAATGAAATGGAACCTAGCTGTCAGAAGTCTTCATCAAGTGAGTACGGCTGTCCGCCTGCCGTTATCCCGGCTGCGTTCACATTGATGTGACTGGTTATGGAACTGTTGTAGAATTCCAGCTTGGCCTGCCCCAGACTGTCTGTGACGACATTCGGATTCCAATATAGAGTACGTCGGTAGTCAACATCACCGAAAATAGGTCCGTCCGGATATTCCGGTGCATAGAAACTGTATGGCTGCGAGTAGCCGTTGATGGTTGTCAGACGTTTTTCGGTCTTATAGATATCCTTTCTCGTGCTGCGCTCTGATTCGTCCTTTACAAGTATGTCAACCAGAATCACACGGTCAAACTTGTCATTGCGACCCTCAAGATTTTCAATCCTCTTGTTCAGAAATTCAATGTACAGCGGCGCCAGCTGCCATGCTTCCTGCTTGAAAAGCGGATGGTCATAAACCATAATGCCCTTAATGTCCCTGGTGTCGATTTTCCACGGAACCTCAAAAATTCCGGTATTGATGAACTTGCGGTTGTCATGGACATAGAACATCGGTTCGAATCCGTTTATTGATTCAATGGAGTCGGTGCCGTTTTCGGCCGATGCAAACAGAAGCTGGAATCCCTTTTCCATGAGGTAGCCGGTCACATCGGTCGAGTACTCGCCCTTGTCCAGTTCCTTTTCGACATCGGTCATGACATCGTAGGCCGAGAATGTGTAATAGTCAATGTACTTGCGGTGTTCGTTGATTTCCACATCGGGCAGCAGGTAGCCCGTTTCAATATTGATTACAGTGACCAGTGTGTCTTCTATCGGTTCTGTGTTTTTTGGTTTGACGGTCTTTTGGCGCTGTACACCGCGGAACACGGTCTCGGCAGGCATGTAGGCCCTGACTGCGGGAGCTATGGAACGCTCGAACAGAATGCGTGCGCTGGTGCCCACAAGACGCTCGTGTCTGGGATTCGCGCTTATTGACAGACGTGCCTTGTCATAGAATTCGCAACCTATGTCGAAACCGAAATACCCTGATTCGTCGGTGGTGTATGAGAATGTCTCGGACTGGCTGCGGTCCTTGGGCATGACACCGGCTGTGACTTCGACTCCATTCATGGGATTATTTCCAAAAGGACTGAGTATCCATCCGTTCAATGTCAGGCTTTTCTCCAGACGGTGTTTTTCCTTGAAGGAAGCAAGTCCGGACATGATGCGCCAGTCATAGCGTTCCCATCCGTTTACCATGCACAGCATGTCAAGAGCCTGCATGTGTTCATCATCCTTCGACTCGAAATACCAGTCGGGATGCTCAATGCAACCTTTCAGATCCGATGCAAGCAGTATGGATGAACGTATATCGTCAATCAGAGCGTTCCCCTGCGAACGGCTGTCACGGACAGCTACTGAGAAACGGTCCCGGAAAGGTGCTCCATTGCCATCCTTGAGATTCAGCTGAAGACTTATCTTCTGAAATGGCGCAAATGATTTACCGTTGGCGGTCACTGTCAGTGAAGGTCCTGCGAATGCAGTACTTGAATGATAGAAACTTCGGCTTGCAAGTATGTCTCCGGCGGTGTCAAAAAGTGTCAGACGGCATACGCCCTCGGGGTAGGCACTTGCATCGAAGTGCTGTCTGGCCTGCCCCTGCTCAAACTGTACAGTCTGGAAGTCGAACAGTTCGCCACGGCAGGTGATGGTTATGCCGAGAATCGAGTCCTGGAACATGCCGGTGGCATAAATGTCAGCTGTCAGGTCATCCTGGACGGAACTGAGCCGTATGGCGCAGCCTTCTTCTTCGGCATCGGGCAACTGGAAAGTCCGGGAGTCCTTTCCTGCGGTGATTTCAACACTGGTATGCTTTCCTTTCGGCGTGAACGTGAAAAAGCCCATGCCGTCATGGAAAGTCCGGAATGACAGCTCGCTGCCATCCTGAAGTACACCGTCGGCATCCATTCCGAGCCCGTTCTCTCCGCTGACTTTGAAAGCAACGCGGCAGGGCTTCCCAATTATCAGATGCCCGCCTTCAGGGTGAAAACTGGCGTTGATTTTACGCTGGCTTTCCGTTTCTGGGCGTTTCTTTTCGTTGGCCGTGCTGCGTATCGTGATAGTAGGACTTGACTCGTAGTACTTGCCGCTTTCCTTTGGCTTGTCAAATACTGCAAATACCCTTGAATACAGATTGTCATCGCTGAAGTTCTGCATGAAACTGGTGTAGGCGCGCACTTCATAGAAACCGCTGGGGTAGGGCGTGATGCCGCGAAGCTCGCGTGCCTGGGCGGTGGAGCCGTCAAGAAGTGCAAAATATCCGTCGGCCTGACCGGCTACCACTTTGAGCTTCTGCTGCTGGAGAATAATGCCATCCGGCGAGAGCAGGTCAACGTACAGAACCTTGCTTTCAGCACGGTGAAGGGTCGATGCACTTACTACAAAGGCCTTGAACCAGATGGTTTCGCCGGTATAGTATGCTGTGTTGTCAAATTGCAGATAGACTTTTTCCTGCGGAAATATGCTGTTGAACTGTTTGATGTTCCCTGCAAAGGTCATAAGCTTGTCTTTCGCATCGGCCCATGACGGAAGTGAAATGGATATGAGCGAGCCGATGAGCAGCAGTCTGGCAAGTATGTTGGAATGTCTCATTTTTCTTTTTGAGGTAGGTCAGAAATTTTGGTCAAATACATACGGATTGCCGCTGGAAGTAATGCCAGCAGCGGAAATATTGATATGTCTGGTTATTGAACTGTTATACAAGTCTATCTCTGCATGGCCAAGGCTGTCCGTCACGACATTCGGTTCCCAATACAGGGTGCGGCGGTAATCGACGTCACCGACTATAGGGCCGTCGGGATACTGTGGCGAATAGAAACTGTACGGAGCAGAATACCCGTCAACGGTCGTAAGTCGTTTGTTTATCTTGTACAATTCCTTGCGGGTGCTCAGCTGGTGTTCTTCCTTGACAAGGACGTCAATCAGTATCTTGCGCTGATACAGAGCCTCACCCGTTATGACGGAAAGCGTATGGTTCAGATAGTCACGATACAGCGGACACTGCACCAGAATATTCATCATGTACATAGGCCTGTCAAAGACAATGATGCTGACTATGTCTTTCGTGTCGATCGATGCCGGGGCTTCCATAATGCCTGTGTTCCTTACCTTCTGGCTGTTGTGCACATAGAAGAAAGGCTCAAAGCCGTTGACCGATTCAATGGAACCGTTCTCGCCTACCAGAACCTGATAACCCTTGTCCAGAAGATAGCCCAGAAGGTCGGTGGTATATTCACCCTTGTCCAAATCGACTTCAACGTCTTTGGCGACATCGAATGAATTGAAGGTGAAATAGTCTATATACATGCGTTCCTCCACAACATCGACATCGGGCAGGATGTATCCCGATTCCTTGTCTATGACTTCGGGCAGACCGTCATTGGCCGGCTGTGACTCTTTTCTGATGGCTGGCGATGTGCCATCTATGGGGGTGAATACCAGTTCCTGAGGCTGGTATTGCCTGATTGACGGCAGCATGGAACGGTCAAGCCTCAGTCTTGCGCTGCTGCCTATGCGGCGTTCCCTTTTTACGCGTGTGTCTATGGAAAACCTGGCTTTGCCATAAAATTCGGCACCTATGTCGAAACCGAAATAGCCGCTTGAGTCTGTGTGGTAGGTGTAGGTCTCGGACAGGGACTTGTCTGTGGGCATCATAGCGGCAAGTACTTCGACATCCTTCAGAGGCTTGTTGCCGGCAGGATTCAGAACCCATCCGTTCAGAGTAAGCTGTTTTTCCAGACGGTGTATCTCGGTGAAATCCTCGCATCCGGTCATGGTCTGCCAGTCATAACGCTCCCATCCCTGGATTAGAGTAAGCAGGTCCAGAGCGTTGTCCCGGGTGCTGTCGGCAGATTCAAAATACCATGACGGTTTTTCTATGTATCCCTTGAGATCCGATGAAAGGAGAAAGTCTGTTCTGAGGTCGCCGGCAAGGACGGACTCCTGACCGCGGGCATCGCGCACAGACAAACAGAAACGGTCTCTTAACGGCATACCCTTGGCGTCTTTCAGGTCCACTTGCAGGCTTATGCGTTCAAACGGAGCGTAGCTTTTCCTGTCAGGTGTGACAGTCAGAACGGGCGCACTCGACGTCTGGCTGCGGTGATAAAAATGACGGCTCGCATATACCGTTCCGTTCTTGTCAAATATGCAGAGGTTGCACACACCCTCGGGAATGCCGTACATGGACAGGTTGAGTACGATGCCGTCCGGTGACATGTCCAGCCTCTGAAAATCCATTATCTCGCCGCGGCAGGTTATGGTAAGTCCAAGTGACGCGCCATAAAAGTCCGGGGACGGAAGAACTCTTATTTTCAGACTGTCGCTGTCCGTCAGCCTGACATTCAGGGCGCAGCCGCTCAGTTCTGCCTGTGGCAGGGAAAAGCTGCGGGTAACGCCATCGGCGCTTATCTCAACGCTGTTCTGTCTGCTCGTAGGGGTAAATGTGAATTCTCCCATTCCGTTGTGAACGGTGGAAAAACAGAGGTCCGTTCCTTCCAATGTTCCATCTGCGTCAATGCCCATGCCGTTTGAACCGGTGACTTTGAATGCCACACGGCATGGTTTCCCCATAACCAGGTGGCCGCCTTCAGGGTGAAAACTTACATTTATGCGTTTCAGACTTTCCGTCTTTGGACGAGTTTCGGCCAAATCGGCAGCCATCAGTTTAATGACCGGACTGTATTCGTAGTATTCTCCGTCATGTTCCGGCTTTTCATACACGGCTATCACACGTGAAAAAATGGCCTCCTCGGAAAAGTTCTGCATGAAACTGGTGTAGGCACGCACTTCATAGAATCCGCTCGGGTAATTCATCATGCCACGCTTTTCGCGGGCCTGTGATGTGGCAATATCGACAAGTGGCAGCGAACCATCGGCCTGCCCCCCGGTTATTTTCAGCTTTTCCTGCTGGAGCAGAACGCCTGTAGGTGAAATCAGATCGACATACAGAACTTTGCTCTCTGCACGCCCCAGATTGAACGCATTGGCAACGAAAGCCTTGAACCAGATGGTCTCGCCTGTGTAGTACGATGTGTTGTCGAACTGGAGCCATACCTTCTCCTGCGGAAATGCGGCATTGAACTGGTGTATGTTGCCGGCAAATCTCATCAGTGAATCTGTGGCATCGGCACAGGCCGGACTGGGACAGGACAAAAAAAATACGGAGAGCAGCAGAGCCACCCTAAATTTCATAAGCATTTTCATTGTGGTACAAAAATATAAATAATTGGCGAAAATACATTATATTTGCAATCCGTTATGAAATGTGGTTTTGACAACGACAAGTATCTGAAAATTCAGTCCGAACACATCAAGGAACGGATAGACCAGTTCGGAGACAAACTTTACCTGGAATTTGGCGGAAAGTTGTTTGATGACCATCACGCCAGTCGAGTGCTTCCCGGTTTTCAGCCTGACAGCAAGCTGCGTATGCTCATGCAGCTCAGTGACTGCGCTGAGATAGTCATAGTTATCAGTGCGCTTGATATCGAGAAGAACAAGGTGCGCGGAGATCTTGGCATTACGTACGATATGGACGTACTACGTCTCAGGGAAGAGTTTCAGAGCCGTGGGCTGTATGTAGGCTCGGTCGTCGTGACTCACTACAACGGCCAGTCCAGTGCCGATGCTTTCCGAAAGAAACTTGAACATCTCAGCATAACCACATACGTACATTACACCATTGACGGCTATCCCAACAATGTGGAACTTATTGCCTCCGATGACGGATTCGGACGTAATGACTACGTCAAGACTACCAGGCCGCTGGTCATTGTTACTGCGCCCGGCCCCGGAAGCGGCAAAATGGCGGTATGCTTGAGCCAGCTGTATCAGGAACAGAAGCACGGGATAAAGGCCGGCTATGCAAAATTCGAGACTTTCCCAATATGGAACCTGCCTTTGAACCATCCCGTAAACATAGCGTACGAGGCTGCTACGGCCGATTTGGACGATGTCAACATGATTGACCCGTTCCACTTGGAGGCATACGGAAAGACAGCTGTCAACTATAACCGTGACATTGAAATCTTCCCTGTGCTCGATGCACTGTTCAAGGGCATCTATGGAAGCAATCCATACAAGTCGCCCACCGATATGGGCGTCAATATGGCCGGCTTCTGCATCAGCGATGACGATGTCTGCCGCAAAGCCGCACTGGACGAGGTCATCCGGCGTTATTATAATGCGCTCAGACAGATGGCCGAAGGCGCATGCAACGATGCCGAAGTGAACAAGATAGCCATGCTCATGAACAAAGCTGGCATTACGACTGCAACAAGACGTACAACCGTTGCCGCCAAGAAGGTCAGGGAAGAAACAGGCGTACATGCCGCAGCCATTGAACTGGCCGATGGAACCATCATCACTTCAAAGACCACAGACCTTTTGGGACCATGTGCGTCGCTGCTTCTGAATGCTACAAAGCATCTGGCAAGCATTGACCATGAAGTAAAGCTTATTCCGCAGGAGATGATTGAGCCGATTCAAACCACCAAACTGACATATCTGCACGGCAGGAACCCCAGACTCCATACCGACGAGGTTCTTGTGGCACTTTCCATGCTCAGCATACATGACAGCAACTGCCGCAGGGCTCTGGAAATGCTCCCGGCTTTGAATGGCTGCCAGGTTCATTGCACAGTAATGCTGAGTGAGGTGGACCGCAAAATCCTGAAGAAACTGGGAATAGGACTTAGTTTTGATCCTGTAAAAAAAGGCTGAAGTGCTGTTCCGAGCACTATGAAATGAGGTGGTAGTCAATCAGACCTTCTATCGGCGATGTCATGATATTTCCTATTTTCATACCAAGCATATCGGCAGTCTCCTTCAACTCAGGTGAGAATACACCTGCCAGCGTACCTGCAAAA
This sequence comes from Bacteroidaceae bacterium, assembly GCA_045617485.1. Lineage (GTDB taxonomy): Bacteria > Bacteroidota > Bacteroidia > Bacteroidales > Bacteroidaceae > Colenecus. The sequence goes on along the minus strand of JAZLIR010000030.1, from coordinate 13,532 downwards.
TGAACCGGAAGCCACGGATGGTGGTAGGTAATCACATTGCGGGTAAAAAATTCGGTAAAACAGTTTATAAGTAGGGCGTGTATCTCGGGAAGTTCCCTGTTCTCTGAAAGGAAAGGTGCAAGGCTTGCCAGAAATACATTTGGCAACGGTTGCCTGTACACACTGTCCAAAACCTTTTCCTTGTTCAAATCAAACCGTTTCAGAAATGCAGTGCAGATGTGCTCGGGCAGCTGGTGCTTCATGCAGTCGCTCAACAGACGTTTTCCCAATGCCGCTGCGCTGCCCTCGTCTCCTAGAATGTATCCCAAAGACGGAATCTGGTCAACAATTTCCTTGCCGTTGAACAGACAGGAATTGGAACCTGTTCCAAGTACGCAGGTCACACCTTCGGCCTTGCCGCACAGGGCTCTGGCGGCACCCAGCATATCGCTGTTGGCGTTGACAGTCGCTGCGGCGAATATGCCATGCAGAAAATCTTCCATACGGCTGCAAACCTGTTCTGTGGCAAGTCCGGCTCCGTAGAAATGAACTTCTGTTACAGTGCTTATGTCTATGCCGCTTGTCTGTGGCAGAAGTTCCTCTTCGACAATTTTCCGTATCTCATCCATTCCCTGATGGTAGGGATTGATTCCGGCGGTGCGAAATGATTTGAGCTCGTCTTTCGTGTTGAAGAAAACCCAATCGGTTTTTGTTGATCCGCTATCTGCAACGAGTGTCATAACTGTATTATTTTTTCTTTCCAAAATCAGGTTCAAATTTAATGAGAGCCGATACGGCACAAGTAACAAGGCAGCAGCACATAATCCAGATGAAGAACGTGCGGTAGCCCATCATTTCCTGCAGCTTGCCTGAAAAACTTCCCGGAATCATCATACCAAGCGCCATGAGTCCCGATGCTATGGAGTAGTGTGAAGTCTGATGGTCTCCTTTGGCCAGATAAAGCAAGAACATTGTGAACGCCGTGAATCCGAATCCGTATCCCAGCTGCTCCACGAACAGACAGCTGCATACAACGTACATGTTCTGTGTGGGCATCCAACTGAGATATACATATACCAGGTCCGGTATGGAAATGGCTGCCACCATCCACCACAGGCATCTTTTCAGACCATGTCTTGAAATGGTTATGCCGCCAAGTATTCCTCCAAGCAGCAGACCTATGGTACCCATGGTCCCCTGGGCTATTCCGACCTGAACAGTTGACAACCCCAGTCCTCCGTTTTCGAGGGCATCAAGCAGGAACAGCTGCGCCATCTTGGTTATCTGGGCTTCCGGGAAACGGAACAGCAGGATGAACAGCACAGCTGTCACTATGTGCGGTTTTTTGAAAAAGGACACGAAAGTCTGTCCGAACCCAATCAGGATATTCCTGCCCGAAACCCTGGTCGTACTGTCGGCAATGGGATGGGGCAGTACCGATGAATGATACAGCCACAGCAGTATCAGCACACCTCCGGCAATGAGAAAACCTATGCTCCATGCACTTGGCACGCTCATCTTCTTCTCGAAAAGGCCGACCAGAATCAGCAGTCCGCCCTGACCGGCAATGGTGGCAATGCGGTATGCCGTGTTCCTTATTCCCACAAAGAAGGACTGTTCGCCTTCCTCAAGCCCCAGCATGTAGAAACCGTCAATTGAAATGTCATGCGTGGCGGAACTGAAAGCCATAAGCCACATTATTGCCAGTGACCATTTGAAAAAGTTATTGGCGTTCATGCACAGCGCAATTCCGGCCATTCCTGCTCCGAGAATGAGCTGTGTAAGCAGCAGCCACCAGCGCTTTGTTCTGGCCAGATCGACGAACGGACTCCAGATGGGCTTGATAACCCAGGGCAGATACAGATAACTTGTGTATTTGGCAATGTCAGCGTTGCTGACTCCCATTTCCTTGAACATTACAGCCGATACCGTAATGATAAGCACGTAAGGCAGACCTTCTGCAAAGTACAGAGAGGGGACCCATGTCCACGGTGATTGACGTCTTCCCATAACAAGACCCAAAGATATGCTTTTTTATAATCTGCCTTTATGTTTTCAACCAAAAATGCGTATCTTCGTGGATATATGATACAGTCAGTACAGATTCCCTTATACGGCTCATCCACCGAACAGGTGAGGAACGCACTCAAAGCCTGCAATGCGGGTTTTCTTGCCGTTTGCACGGGCCCCGTCCAGATACAGTGCTCTGACGATTCCCTTGAACGTCTTGCGCAGTTTGCAACTGAAAAAGGTGCCGGTATGGCCTACTGCGACTACCTGTCAGTGCCGACGGCCGACAGCATAGTCCCGATGCCGGTCTGCGACATACAGACAGGCTCGGTAAGGGACGACTTCGATTTCGGTCCCATGGTGCTGCTGACACGTGCCGGAATTGACTGCTATCTTTCGCAGAAGGAGCTTCAGCCCACTGAAAGCGGTGGGTTCTACCAGATGCGTCTGGCCATACAGCGCAGCCTGCCTGTAGTCTGTCTTCACCAGCCCCTGTATTCAGTGGCCGAAACGGACAGCCGCGCATCGGGAGTCCGGCAGTTTGACTACGTCAACCCGCGCAACCGCAGTGTCCAGATTGAAATGGAAAAAGTGTGTACGGAGCATCTGAAACTCATAGGCGCGTGGCTGGAACCTTACAGCGGAATGCCGGTTGAAAGTGCCGACGGACAGTTCCCGGTAACGGCATCGGTCGTTATTCCGGTACGCAACCGAGCAAAAACCATAAAGGATGCCGTAGAATCGGCTCTTGGTCAGAAATGCACTTTTGACTTCAATGTGATTGTGGTTGACAACCATTCGACCGACGGCACCACCGACATTCTGAACGGTCTGTCAGCCAGGTACGGTAATCTTATACACATTGTGCCGCAGGCCGATGATCTTGGCATAGGTGGCTGCTGGAATCTGGCGGTCAACGACAGCAGGGTCGGCGAATATGCGGTACAGCTTGACAGCGATGACCTGTACAGCAGCCCGGCAACCCTTCAGACCATAGTCGATAAATTCCGTCAGGGACGTTACGCCATGGTGATAGGCAGCTACCGCATGTGCAATTTCCAGCTTGAAACCCTGCCTCCCGGCATAATCGACCACCGTGAGTGGACCGATGAAAACGGACCCAACAACGCCCTGCGCATAAACGGTCTTGGAGCGCCGCGTGCCTTCTACACCCCGGCCATACGTGAAATAGGGTTCCCTAACGTAAGTTACGGCGAGGATTATGCCGTCGGCCTTGCCATTTCCAGAAAATGGACAATAGGCCGCATCTTTGACGAACTGTATCTCTGTCGCCGCTGGGAAGGCAACAGCGATGCCGCCCTGAGTCCCGAGAAGGTCAACGCCAACAACTTCTACAAGGACGGGTTGCGCACCAGGGAAATCCAGTGCCGTATTGAACATAACAGGAAATCCAGATGAATACAGCCGTTTTCAGTCAGCTTGACAGTTTCCTTGAAAGCCAGCTGGAGCAATGGCCGCAGGCCCGCAAGGCCTTTGATGACCTTGAAAATGTAATAATGCGCAAGGTGCCCGGAACCGATGTCGTTCTGCAGTGCAACCCTGCACGCATAGTATCGACCATAGCTAAAGTCAAGCCCGAAGAACTCGCTGCCAGACCATGTTTTCTGTGTGAAAGGAACCGCCCTCCACAGCAGAGAGCCATAGACCTTGAAAACGGATTCGAGCTGACAGTCAACCCTTTCCCTATACTGAAAAGGCATTTCTGCGTGGTAAGCCGCACGCACCGTCCGCAACTGTTCCGCGACTGCTGCCAGGCTACGCTTGACATTGCCGCCTGTCTGCCGCAGGAATATCTCATAATGTATAACGGTCCGCACAGCGGCGCATCGGCTCCTGACCATCTGCACATGCAGATAGGTCTGTCAACCGGCGTCCCGCTTGCTGAGTGGCTCAGAGCCAATGCCTCCACACTGGACGGCACTCCACGCATTGTGCGTCCGTTGGGATTCCCGGTTGCCGTGGTCAGCAATCCCGAATGCGGCGAACTGCAGAAGTATCTTGACAGCCTGCCAAGGATGGAAGCCGAACAGGAGGCGCGTTTCAATTTCCTTGCAGTAAACTGGCAGGGACAGACACTCTGTGCCATAATTCTGCGCACGCATCACAGGCCGTCGTGCTACTATTTGACCGATGAAAGGCAGCGCCTTGTCAGCCCCGGTGCAATTGACATGTTCGGGTTCATGATTACTCCGCGCAGGCAGGATTTCGACTGTCTTGATGCGGAACAGATAGAACGCATATACAGTCAGGTAACTCCTTCCAGACCTATTCTCAGAGTAGGAATAATGTCCGGGACCGATATAGCCTTTACTCTTCATGGCACATACATGGCCGATGGCTGTAAAACCGCAGGCGGGGGCAGGGTGTCGCTTGAAAACGGCCGTATATCGTGGAATGGCCGGCAGTATGACAGAATCCTGCTGACCCCATGTGCTGCAGACTCCACGTTCACCCTTGAAAATGTGACCATAGGCTCAAACTTCCACTGGCAGCGGCAGGAGCCACAGACATTTACAGGCTCGCTGCAGTTCATATCCACCGGCAGTACCATACAGGCCATCAACCATGTTGATATAGAAGATTACCTTACAAGCGTCATTTCGTCCGAAATGAAAGCCACTGCCGCTCCGGAATTCCTCAAGGCCCATGCGGTAATATCACGCAGCTGGGTGCTCTCGCAATTAAGGGCGACGGGCGGCGTTTCAGACAGCGGAATGCCGGCGCCGGCCGAATACAGAGTCATAAAATGGTATGACCATGACCAGCACAGACTCTTCGATGTGTGTGCCGATGACCACTGCCAGCGTTATCAGGGTATCACCCGAGTCATAAGCGATGCCGCCCGTCAGGCCGTCAGGGACACCTGCGGACAGGTATTGCTGTACAAGGGGCATCTGTGTGACGCACGTTTCAGCAAATGCTGCGGAGGTCAGACCGAAGAATTTGAAAGCTGCTGGCAGGACACCCATGTACCGTATCTCGTATCGGTGAGTGACACCTTCTGCAGCCAGGCTACACCTCAGACGCTCAAAATGTCCATGAACGGATATGACCTTGAAACGCCCGACTGGTACGAATGGACACGCCGGTACCGTGCCGAGGAACTGTCTGAACTGGTATCTTCAAAATCGGGCATAGACTTCGGCCTCATTACAGATTTGAAACCGCTTAAACGCGGACCGTCCGGCAGAATAACTGAACTGCAGGTTGTTGGAACAAAACGCACCGTAACCGTCGGCAAGGAACTTGAAATACGCCGTATCCTTTCCGATACGCATCTGCTGAGCAGCAATTTCACCGTTGAACGTGCTGCCGATGCCGGCGGGACGCTTTTCATTCTGCATGGCCGTGGATGGGGGCATGGCGTGGGCCTGTGTCAGATCGGGGCCGCAGTCATGGGAAGCCAGGGCTATGAATATGCTGAAATTCTTGAACACTATTATCCCGGTACCGTTATCGGACCGGCGTATTGAAATATGGATAAGGAACTTGAATCACTGTTTCTGAAATATACCGGAAAACTGCCGGTCAGAGTGGAGCAGCTTGCAGGAGCCGGCTCAAACCGCAGTTACTTCCGCCTGTCAGGAGAGGACGGCAGCAGCATGATAGGCGCTGTGGGCACCAACTTTCAGGAGAACCGTGCCTTTCTGACAATAGACTCGGTACTGCATTCACAAGGCATTGCTGTCCCCGAGGTCTATGCCGTATCGGACAGCGGCATGTGCTATCTGCAACAGGATCTGGGCGATGTCTCGCTGTTCAGCCTGCTTGAAAAGTCGCGTCAGCCCGACGGCTTTGACAGCCGTGTCATGTCTCTGCTTGAACAGACCGTAGCGGCGCTTCCCGATATACAGTTCAAGGGTGCGCGGGGCTTGGACTTTACAAAGTGCTTCCCAAGCGAATCATTTGACCGTCAGGGAATAATGTGGGACTTGAACTACTTCAAGTACTGCTTCCTTAAAGGGACCAGAGTCGATTTCCTTGAGGCCGAACTGGAGGCCGATTTCATTCATCTTGCCGACATGCTTCTTGAGGGTGGGGAATCCGGCACTTTCATGTTCCGCGATTTCCAGTCACGCAACGTAATGATATATCAGGAGCGTCCCTGGTTCATTGACTTTCAGGGCGGGCGGCGTGGCCCTGTCGAGTACGACCTTGTCTCATTCATCGGCCAGGCACGTGCGGCATATCCCCAGAATGTCCGTGACCATCTGACGCAGGTTTATCTTGATTCATTGGCAAAATACTGCAAACCGGACCCGGTACAGTTCAGACACAGAATGGACCTGTTTGCCGCCATAAGGACCCTGCAGGTACTCGGGGCATACGGCTACCGTGGCTTCTTTGAGCGCAAGTCGCATTTCCTGCTGAGCATACCGGCTGCAATCGGCGATTTGAAAAGAATCATGCCTGCCCTTGCCGGACACTGCCCCTATCTGGCTGACATCCTTACCCGAATATCGGAAATGCCGCGCTTCAACGTGACGCCGGCACCGCAGACAGAAGGTCTTACCGTCCGTGTTTCAAGTTTCTCGTACCGTCAGGGCATTCCTGACGATGCAAGCGGCAATGGTGGCGGCTTTGTGTTTGACTGCAGGGGAATGCATAACCCGGGACTCTATGACCAGTACAGAAAACTGACCGGAAACGACAAGGAAGTCATTGACTTTCTGGAGCGGCGCGGTGAAATACAGCCCTTTCTCGAAGCCGCATACGCAATGGTCGATGCAACGGTCGCAAAATACATTGAACGCGGATATACCAGCCTGACAGTCAGCTTTGGCTGCACCGGCGGACATCACCGTTCGGTCTATAGTGCCAGCCACATGGCAGGCCATCTTAAGGAAAAGTTTGCTGACCGTGTAAAGGTAATTCTGGAACATCGTGAACTTGGAATCATACAGAACCTATGAACGCCATTATTCTTGCCGCGGGTCTTGGAACCCGACTCGGAGTCTATACCAAGGACCGCCCGAAAGCGCTTGTCGAAGTTGCCGGCCGCACTATGCTGGAACATCAGCTGCGCAGGCTGTCTTCTTTCGGCTTTGACCGCTTTGTTGTGAACGTGCATCACTTTGCACCCATGGTAATGGATTACCTTGAACGGAATCACAACTTTAGCCTGGATATACGCGTATCGGACGAGAGTGGCCTGCTGCTTGATACCGGTGGCGGCATACGCAGGGCAATGCATATTTTTGACAACTCAGGACCGGTTCTGGTACACAATGTGGATATCTTTTCGAATGCCAATCTGAAAGCCCTGTATGATATCCATGTAAAGAACGACTGTCACGCCACCCTGCTTACTCAAAAGCGTCAGACCAGCCGGTACATGTACTTTGACGCTGCCGGGAAACTTACAGGCTGGAGCAACGAAAAGACGGGACAGACCAGATCTCCCTATCCTGATTTTGTTCCCCAACCGGACAAGGCATTTGCCTTTCAGGGCATTCATGTGCTTTCATCCGAAATACTGCCTGCACTGGACCTGATTGAGACACAGGCATTCAGCATAACAGACTTCTATGTAAACAGCTGCTCAGCCCTTGATATAAGGAATGCAACCTTCCCCCTGATGGAGTGGGCCGATGCCGGCCGTCCCGAGACTCTTGAAACGGCCGGAAGGCTGGTCCGTGACTACTATCATTGGAATTTACCGGGGTAATGAGACCCTGTATGACTTTGGTATTTTTCGCCACGGAACGGCTATCTTTCCTCTATAAATCAATTTAGATTTTGACAGCATTCTGCCGGATCTGCACGTCAGTGCGCTGACTCTCAGCAATCAGGAGAACATGGATGACAGCCAGGATGGCAAGAAGTGCCAACAGACTGCAGATAATAATCGGCAATATTTTCTTCATGTCTGTGATTCTTTTAGGAGTTACTTACTGTATTATTGTCAAAGGTATGTAAAAACTGCCGGTTTGGGTGACGGTGCAGTCGTAAATTATTGTGTATTCGCCGCGGTCAAGATGTTCAATCAGGAAAGTGACGCCATAGCTATCCGGAGCGCAGTAGTAGCGGGCAGATGCCAGCTGGAAATTGGAGTCGCCTCCGTTGGAGCCGCCGAAAGTGGTGTAGCCGTAATGTGGATTGCCGTTGACCGGAGCAAGGCAGGCGGGGAGCATGTCTGTTAGCTGGATGCAGTCAAGCGGACGGTCTGTAGTGATATCTATGGTTACTGTCACCTTGTCACCGGCCTTCATGTGTTCCATGCGGTTGGGCAGTCCATCCATTATGGGGTCTGTTACACCGTCCGGGTATGTGAGAGATCGTTTTACAGCAAGACCGGATTTGCCGTACTGCCCATTCTGTGTGGCCTGCTCGTGGTATTCGGCTGTGCCGGAATTAAGGCAGTTCTCAAGCCACTGCGTTGCCTGACCGGCCTGAAGGGCAAACTGTGGATGCAGCTGCAGGGCGCGGATTATCCAGCTCTGTGTGACGGTCTGTGAACTGCGTGAATAGCTTTCGCTGCGGTTGTCGCGCCACCATCGGCCCGTTTCTTCATCATGGAGAGAGGTCTCGACAAGCAAGTTGGCTATAGCTGCCGACTGTTCCATTGACATTCCCGGACCTGCCAGTGCCACTGCCGCTTTAGCCCTATGCTCCAGTGATCTGCCATTCGTTTTTCCCAATGTCAGACTCTTTGCCAGCTGCTTGTATTTCTGCATTCCGTCATTGTCCAGACCTGTCACATCCATATCATGGAGCATGCTGTGCAGCAGTATCCAGTCCAGAAGTATGCCGTCAAGCGGTTCTTCTGGTTTCGCGTATCTGAACGCATCGGACAGTTTCATATTTCCGTCAATGAAACTTACGCCCCTGCTTATGCCGGTGGCGAACTCTCCATCGGTCTTGAGCGTCCCGTCGCTGACCATACAGGCAATGCACAGCATGACGTCCATGCTCAGGTCAAGTCGGGATATGCCGTCAGGAATCCAGGCCCAGCCGCCGTCAGAGTTCTGGTGTCCGAACAGTTCTGCCAGATTGTATTTTCCGTCCAGAAGACTTGTTATGGCCATATTCTGTGCCAGGGTTACGACATCGGTGACTTTGGAATGACCGTAGTTGAACACTGCTCTGGCAGGTGTTTGGCCACCGGTGCCGATAACAGGGATGCGGTCCTGCTCACCGTCGCCGCAACGGCCTGAACTGGCGGTGATGCGGTACATCAGCTCGCCTTCAAATGTAGCAGGGACCCTGACTGGGAAACTTACCTGTGCGCTCCCTCCGGCTTCCAGTCCAACGACTTTCGTGGAGCCGTCTGTCATATCCAGCTTGCGCATTGTGGAGGCATTGAGCATTTCAAACTGCACCTTCACGCTTGCCTTGCGGTCCATGGCACTTGTCACGCTTGCTGTGAAGTTTATGCTGTCGCCGCTGACAAGGAACTGTGGGGCCGATGCTCTGACCATAATGTTACGGCGTGTGATAACAGTGCCGTATTCTATTGTACTCTTCATGTCCGCGGTGTAGGCGAATGCCTGGAAATGCCAGTCTGTCAGACGGTCCGGGGCCGTGAATGTAATGCTGGCGTGTCCCTGGTCATCGGTCTCCAGTCCCGGGTGGAACAGACCTGTCGGGTCGAGGTCAGTACGGACCAAGGCCTGCAGTTCCTCCGGCGTAAGTTCAACGTCACTGTTGAAAGCGAGGAAGTCCGAATAACTGAAGAAACCCGATGGGAAGAACACTATGTCAAGACCTGCTATCCTTCCCTGCAGCGCCTCGTCAATAAGGTGGTCATTGTATCTTGCCTCTCCCCAACTGGTGTCCGGTTGCCAGCTCCCGCTGACGGTATTGCCCGGAGCCGGCAGACAGATGCTCCGGTTGGTGCCCAATGGCGGGACCGCTTCACTGCCCCAGCGTGAGTTTGAGATATAGCGGGGCATAAGGTAGTCCAGAGCGGTGTCAACCATGTCAAGGATGATTCTTGCGTGTATCGGTTTTCCTTCGTTGTCGGTGACGTTCATGTCCAGTCTGACGGGAGAACCGGGTTCCAGCCTGTCGGGGAAACTATCAAACGTGAGTTTCAGTTTCCTGCTGCTGTCTGTAATGCGGATATCAAGATTCTCCGTAGCCCATGACGGTGAATTGTATGCGCCTATTGCAATACGTAAATGGTCCTTGCCTATGTTCCCGAGCGGGATGCGCAGTTCCTGCATGCTTCCGTCTGCAATGAAGCTGCCGTGCAGGCCATCGGCCTTATCCATAAGCCAGAAGATTCTGGTCCCGGGCTTGCATGAGCCTGCATACACGGTTACGGTGTCCCCACGCTCATAGGACTTGCGGTCTGTAGCAGCTCTCAGCAGATAGCCTGACGGTACTGTACACGGACTGCCAGGAATGTAGTGGAAAAAGTCAATGGAGTCACACATCAGGCAAACCGTATCCTGGCATGAAAGGTAAATCCTGAAGTGTCCCGATTCTGATATGGGAATGGCCAGTGATTTATATTCTGCATTGCGGAATAGTACCGTGTCTTCATATAACATATCGCCGGCTCTTTTTTCCCGGCCCTCAAGCCTGTGCACTTTGACATTCACATTCATGTCATTTTCAGGCTTGTTCCATAGGTCTGTCAGGTAATAATCCAGTAGGATGGAATCACCACGGCTCTCCGCGTTCATGATTCTCACCGTATTGTGCTGCCTTTCCCTGACAGCTTCACTGCGGCTGAACAAGGGAATGAGTTCCTTTCCTGAATATGTCTGTCCGTCAGTATATGTTATATGATATCCCAGTCTCAGTGATGTTTTTTCGCTGTCCAAATCATTGGGGCCTATACAGAACTGAATCCGGAACTGTCCTTCCCGGTCAGCTACACATCGGCCACTGGTAAGCACTGCGCCTCTTTTTCGGTAAATGCGGTGTCCGCGCTGTATTCCGCCATATTCGGAATAGATCTGCCAGTCCACTACGGCACCTGCACCAGGCTCTCCCAACAGCGTTCTTGCACTGCCCGTGAACGACAGGGTATCACCAATCAGCGGCCATGCATCAGGGTGCGATAAACTGACCTGAAAACCTTTGGCGTCACCGGTGCGAATAGCGCAAGTGCAGTAGTTGCCAAGTTTAGTGACGTCAGTCTGTCCTTCGGACGAATATGATGCATAGAGATACAGTCCGTGGTCATGGGCGACTGCTTCGGCGGGAATGACGGCCCACCCTTGAAATGCCCCAAAGCTGTCGGTGACATGGCTCATTGTGAGAGTGTCTTTGATTCCCTGGATTTCGGCTTTGACCTGAACGTGTAAGCCGCTTACCGCAATCCATTGTGAAAGGCTGTCAGCAACGGCTATAAAACCCGAATATCGGACAGTATCGCCGGGACGGTACAGGTTGCGGTCGGTGAAAAGCCTGGTGTAATAGTAGTATTCAGTTTCCTCATCTCCCGGAATGTCTATGAGGCTCCGTCCGTGGCGGCCGTCCGATTCATATTCAAGTATGTATTTGTCAGGCTTCAGATTGGAAAGGTCAAATATGCCGGTCTGGTGTCCGTCGCAGACGGCAGTGCCGTCAGTGCGGCTTATGCTGTAACTGTATTCATTTACGGGGTCTCCGCTGACAATGTCAATGACCTGCCCTGCCGAGAAACCGTCATGGCTGTTCATCTGTACGAATGTGAGCGAATAGCAGTCAAAGTGCAAAACGCTGATATATGAACTTTCATACATAATGCTGTCGTTCGATGCCAGCAGCGAATATGAGCCCTCCGGAAGGGCCGGTATTTCGAAACTGAGGTTTCTGTTGTCAGAAATTGCGGGCGCGTCAATGGACCATTGATGCAGCGGCTTCAGACGGGCCTGCCGGTGCAGCAGCTCTTCCCCGTCTGACCGGGAGTCAATGCGGCTGTCGCGTTCTACAACACGGAACCATATCTTTTCCGCGTTTCTATGCCTTATTGTTGCCGCTTTGGGGATTCCGGCACAGACTTTGTCCGTATTAAGTTCGATTAGCAGATTGACATCGGCTTCGGGACCGACCATACGTTTGCAGTTAGTGGCGTACGGACTGTCCGGCCATCGGGCAATGGCAGCAAGGCACATATCGCGGCCGCGTTCTTTGCGTTCGCGGTTCCCGTTTGAATAATAGATCTGGACCAATGCCTTGTATGCGGCTTTGCAGCTTCTGTCCGTAAGGTCACCCCAGAGATTGAATATGTTTTCGCATGCATCGAAAATCAGTGTGTCGTTGCTTATGTTATAGTCCAGCATTCTAATGCGTTCCATATCTATGTCGCAGCGTATATTGGGAGCCGATTTCATGTTGCGCAGTGTCAGTTCCCGCAGCCATCGGAGACTGTTGCACCAGTATTCATTACCCAGATTTTCAGTGGCGTCAAGGAATTCCTGCGCTGTGCCGGCCATGCGCCGGTCTTCAATGACCGGACGTGCGCTTAACGGAAATTCCCATCCATCTTCCCCGCACAATTCTACGGCGGTGTAAAGGATTTCATCGGTAAGACGCAGGCTTTCCTTATGCCCCATGTCAAGCCTATCGAATATCCGGCTGTAACGTGAGGCCTTATGGTCAGAACTTCGTGCCAGTTCTATGGCTTTGTTCATGTTGAAGTCAACTGAATCATACAGACAGACGGTTTCATCACTCAAATATTCTTCAACAATCAAATATTGTCCTACCGCCAGAAGCATATGCGCAATAGCCTTGTAGTCATTGCCGTGCAGATGTGGAATTATGCTGCGGACATGGTCTGCGAAATATTGTTCAGGGTTTTCCATGAATCTGAAGACAAGATTCCACATTGCTGCTGTGGCGTTCAAAATCTCAAAGTCATTGCCTTTGGAAATGGCCTTTTCACAGATTCCGCTTACAGTTTCGAAGGCGCTTTCCGATGCATCTGCCTCAATGAACTGTTCCGCCTGTTCCCACATGCTCTTGAATGACTGGGCGCTTGCCTGATGGCAGAATGCTGCTGCGGCTACGGCAAATGATATGAACAATCTCTTCATAATCCGGTGATTTTTTCTGCAAAATTAAATGGAGTATTGGTATGAAGCAAGGAAAATCCATTTCCAGGATTCTTCATGGTTTGTGCTAAATGGTTGAAATGTAACTGGTTACAAATGAGCGACGGCAACTTTTTCTTCAAGTGCCGGAAATCAAGTTATTCGCTCTTGATTACCTGAAAATCCCGGCCGTACGGCTGGGATTTTCAGTATCCGTAGCCGCAAAAGTACACACGGGAGCCACCTGCAGTAATGCAAATGGCTCCCGCTATAGTACAACTTCTACTTATTTTAACGGACTGCCAGTCTGTAATTACATAGGACGCAGAATCAAGCCCCATGCGAAAGATAGCAACTCATCCTGGTCAACATCTTCCGGAACAGCAGGCATCATTTGAATCTGGCTTACAGCACCGTCTTCTGAAGACATTGAAATCGCTCTGAATTCTATCGTCTCCTTCTTAAGACTAAGTTCAATCTGTTTGCTATCTTCATCTTCAATATTTTTCGCTTTCTGACGGTACTTTCCGTCTTTAAGATGACCTGTTG
>JAZLIR010000029.1:0-32567 GCA_045617485.1 Bacteroidaceae bacterium | reverse complement strand
ATAGCAACGGGGTTCCACCTCTTCCCATTCCGAACAGAGAAGTTAAGCCCGTTAACGCCGATGGTACTGCGCAAGTGGGAGAGTAGGTAGCCGCCGTCTTTAAGAGAAGGAGCTTCAGGGAGACCTGGAGCTCTTTTTTTTTGTGTCCCTCCGTGCCCGCGCGGACGGACGGATTCACACTTCATGGAGGAAATGGCTGTGACGGCGGTTAGGAATCTCGAATAAATTAATGATATTGATTGAACTAAGACAATTGTTTTGCATCATAATTTCTTTATCCTATTTTTGCAAGAAGTAATTAATACACATTTAAATATGAACGAAAAGTACAATTGGAAGTTTTGCACTATTGGTGGTGCAACACGTGTCAATATTTCTTGTGGTGACGATATTAAGCATCTTGAAGAGCTTGATCAGAAACTGTGGACAGTACTGAGCTGTCCTGTAAGCGGACTTGAGTTCGATGCAAAGTCTCTTAAGTATATTGATGCGGATGGCGACGGCAAGATTCACGTGAATGATATTATCAATACTTCCAATTGGCTGACTTCTGTTATCAATAATGCGGATCTGCTTCTTGAAAAGAGCAGTGAACTTAAATTGTCATCATTCAATGCGGGGAATCCTGAGGGGGCAGCGCTGTTGGCATCTGCCAAGCAGATTCTTGCAAATCTGGGATTGGAGAAGGACTACATTTCCGTTGCAGATACAGAGGATAGTGTTGCAATTTTCGCTAAAACGGCATTGAACGGTGACGGAATTATTACCGAGCAGTCAACTGCTGACGAGGGTTTAAAGCAGATAATTGCACAAGCTGTTCAGACAATGGGGTCAAAGACTGATCGTAGTGGACTTGAAGGCGTGGATGCAGATCTGGTCAACGCATTCTATGATGAACTTGTCAAGTATTCACAGTGGAAGCAGCAGGCCGATGCCAACAATGCCGGCATGTTCCCATACGGAGAAAAGACGTCTCGCGCATACGAACTCTTCGCAAGTTTGAAGACAAAAGTTGAGGATTTCTTTATGCGCTGCAAATTGTCTGCCTTTGATGAGGACAGCCAGACTGTACTTGATGTATCGGCCAGCAAGATAGAAACTGTCAGCGGGAAAGATCTTTCGGCATGCCGTGATGAAATCGCCCAGTATCCGTTGGCAAGACTTAACAAGGAGGCCGCTCTGCCGTTGGATTCCAGAATCAATCCTGTATGGCTGCCCAGCATTTCAGAATTGAAGTCCATTGTTTTTGATGTTGAGTATCCGGGGGCAAAACAGTTGACCGAGTCGGAATGGAACTCCGCTATGGCAAAACTTGATGAATATGCCAAGTGGGTGGCAGACAAGGCTGGCTGTGCAGTGGAAACTCTTGGAATGGAGTGCATAAATGAACTGATCAAATCCGACAGAAAACAGGAACTGCTAGACCTGATTGCTGCAGACAAGGCTTTGGAAAGCGAATCTACATCTATAGATGCCGTAAACAAACTTATGCATCTATATCGTGACTTCTACAAGATGCTATGCAACTTCGTTTCATTCAAGGACTTTTACAGCCCTACGGAGAAAGCTATATTCCAGGCTGGTTCGTTGTATATTGATGAGCGTTGCTGCGAGCTGTGTATAAAGGTGCCTGATATGGGGCCGCATAATACAAGTACGTCTTTGAGCGGAATGTTCATACTATATTGTAATTGCGTTGAAAAGCACAGTGGTGCAACTATGACAATCGCGGCTGTATTGACAGACGGTGGCATAAGTGATTTGCGCGAAGGTAAGCACGGCGTGTTCTATGACCGTTCAGGGAACGATTGGGACGCAACTGTAATAAAGATTGTGGATAATCCTATCAGTATAAGGCAGGCATTCTGGTCTCCCTACCGTAAACTTGGCAGATTCATTGAAGACACCATCAACAAGTTTGCTCAGGATAAGGATGCCAAGGTTACCGGTGATATGCAGTCATCATTGACAACTCCAAGTCCGGAAAAAAAGACAACCGCTTTTGATATTGCAAAGTTCACGGGTATTTTTGCTGCAATTTCTATAGGATTGGGCGGCTTGGCAAAAGCGATGATGGGAATATTGGGTATATTGAAAGATTTGTCGTCTTTACAGTGGCTCGGACTGATTGCGGGAATTCTGATTGTCATTTCAGGACCGGCAATGCTGAAAGCATGGCTGATGCTCAGGAAACGTAATATGTCTCCGCTGCTCAATGCCAACGGTTGGGCGATTAACGCCTCTGTGAAGGTGAATATTTCATTCGGCAGTACGTTGACCAAGATTTCGAAGACTCCCAAGGTCGTTGTAGGACGTGATCCATACGCAGACAAGACGCCTGTCTGGAAAACAATAGTTGTATGGCTGGTAATATTGGCGGCAGTATTCGCTGCACTGCTCTTTAATGGCAAACTGGAGCGTTTCGGACTGCCGGATCCTAGAAATAAGGCCAAGACGGAAACTGTTGAGGCTGCTGCGGAGAATACGGTGACTGAGTCTGCTGCTGTTGCCGTACCTGCCGATACATCGGTTCTCGTAGCACCGTATACATCGGAAGATAGTGCTGCTGTAGAATAAGGGAGAAAAATGCTGTTGTAGAATTGAAATATACAATTGGAAGCTTCTTGAAATTTCAGGACAGCTTCCAATGTCATTTCTATGAAAGTATCACTGATTATTCCGGTCTGGAATGTTGAAAGATATGTTTCTGATTGCATTATGTCTGTAATGAATCAGACATATAGGGACGTTGAAGTCATTATTGTTGATGATAGGGGAACTGACAGAAGTATTGAAGTTATCGAATCACTGCTTGCAGGATATGATGGTGGTGACATCTCATTCAATATAATACGCCATTCAGAAAATCTTGGATTGTCAGCCGCAAGAAATACTGGTATCAGGGCCGCAAAAGGGGAGTATATAATGTTCATGGACAGTGATGATACTATTTCCCCGAACTGTATTGAATTGTTGTTGTCATTGTTGGAGAAAGACAAAGAAATACAGATGTCTGTCGGCAGAACTGAGGTTATCGGACAGGAATGGAAAATGCTGGATCTTGCCGATGGAATTCATAGTTCGGACATCCAGAAATTGTATTTTGACGGGAAGTTTTCGGTTGTTGTGTGGAATAAGCTGTACAGGACCTCTTTTTTAAAGGATAATTCGCTGTATTTTGTAGAAGGGCTTTTTCACGAAGATGAGGTGTTCAGTTTTATGGTCTCATGTCATCTGAAAAAAATGGCTGTCACTAATGAAACTACATATTTCTATCTTAGAAGAGAGGGCTCACTTGATCATATCCCGGACTTGAAATTCCATAATTATCAGTGGGCAAGGGTACTCGCTGCCGAGGCAAATTATTCATTGAATGTAATGGAGTATTATACTGATAAGCAGGTTTTCGATTATGTAGAAAAACTCAGATACTTCAAGTACAAGGAAGCTTTGAAGATAGATGAGTCAAAACGTTCAGCTTGGATGGCATATCTATGTATACGTGACAATTCTTATTGGACTTTTGCCCAGATGAAGAAAATGCACTGCTCTTTGGGCTGTTATGTCCGTTATATGCATCGGATACTTCCGAAACGTCTTGGATTCTGGTATTATAATACATTCTTGTCTGTGTTCGGGTATTAGAATTTGTTTTTGGAAATGATAAAAATCATAAGATTCAAATCAGGACTTGGAAATCAGATGTTCCAGTATGCTCTGTTTTTGGCATTGAAACATAAGTATCCGCATTGTCTTTTCGCATGGAATATCAAAGGCTCAAAAGGAGAGCATTATGGATTTGAATTATTCAAAATTTTCAAAATTGGCAGAGAATACAGGCTTTTGTACCGTTTCTTGAAGCTGATGGGCATTCCCCAAAAGGCATCGGTCATATTTCAACCTGGGAACGATTCTCTGACATATCACCCTTCGGTTTTGGGCGACCAGCCGCGATTGTGCAGATATGACGGATATTGGCAGTCTGAGAAGTATTTTGAGGATGTGAAACCTCTAGTGCTTGATAAATTCCAATTCAGAACAAATTTGCTGAATGCAAGGACACGCAAATTGGCAGATTCATTGGATAACGGTATATATTGTTCGATACATGTGAGACGTGGAGACTATTTGCTTGAACCGGAATTCAATATGTGCAATGTCGATTATTTTTTACGTGCAATTGCTTTTGTCAGGGAGAAAACCGGCTGCAGTTCTTTTTGCGTGTTTTCCGATGATATTGCTTGGGTCAGGGAGAATATTTCACTACCCGGTGCGTTGTATGTCGATTGGAACAATGACTCTGACAGTTGGCAGGATATGTATCTGATGAGCCGTTGTAGTCATAACATAATTGCCAACAGCTCTTTCAGCTGGTGGGGCGCATGGCTTAACAGCAATCCCGATAAGGTCGTGGTTGCTCCAAAAGTGTGGTTCGCAAGCCAGCCTTCAGGTGATATCGTTCCTGACGGTTGGATTAGAATATGAAATTCGCCCAGGCTGTTCTGCTGTGTTGAGGTGTGTGGCAAAACTTTGCCAAAGCGGGTCCTCAGGCAGTGGTGCGTAAACATTGACTGATTGATGTGACACCGGATGCTCGAATGTTATATGCCAGGCATGAAGTGATATGCTGCCATCGAGATTGGAACGTTCGGCTCCGTATTTCAGGTCTCCTTTTATGGGACATCCCATTTTGGATAGTTGGCAACGTATCTGGTGGTGACGACCGGTGAATAGTTCAATTTCAAGAAGGTGGTAATTGATGGAACTGGCAATGAGCCTGTATCTCAGAATAGCTTTCTTGCTGCCTGGAATTTCATGGCCATATGCAAATGAACGATTCTGTTTCTCGTTCCGTACAAGCCAATTTTCCAGTTGTCCTTCGTTTTGGGGCGGACGGTTTTTGACTATGGCCAGATAACGCTTGTCAATACTGCTAACGCGGAACATATCATTCATTCTTGACAGCGCCTTACCGGTTTTTGCAAAAACGACAATGCCGCTTACGGGTCGGTCCAGGCGATGTGTCACCCCGACAAATACGTTTCCTGGCTTGGAATATTTTTCCTTAAGGTATCGGGCAACGGTTTCAGACAATGGTTCATCGCCGGTCTTGTCACCTTGAACAATCTCGCCAGCCTGTTTGGAGACTATTATTATGTGGTTGTCCTCGTAAAGTACCTGCATAAGTCTTACATTGCCATTCCTCCGTCAACGGTAAGTACCTGCCCGGTAATGTATGATGCCTGGTCTGATGCCAGGAACGTGACAGCCTGAGCTATTTCCTGAGTGGTCGCACCTCGTCCAAGCGGAATTGACTTGCACCAGGCTTCGAGTGTCTCTTTTGGAAGTGATTCGGTCATTTCGGTGAGGACAAATCCCGGGGCTACTACATTAGAACGGACTCCTCTTGAGGCCAATTCCTTGGCAACTGATTTGGCCAGACCTATCAGACCTGCTTTTGATGCCGCATAATTTGCCTGTCCTGCATTGCCGTGAAGTCCGCTGACTGACGATATGGAGACAATACTCCCGCTGCGCTGCTTCATCATTATCATGGCGCAGGCTTTGATGCAGTTGAAGGCCGATTTAAGATTGGTGTCAATAACCTGATCCCACCAAGTTTCATCCATGCGCATGATGAGTCCATCGTGCGTGATTCCGGCATTGTTGACAAGAATGTCAATGCGTCCGAATTCCTTTACTATAGTTGATGTCATATCAGTTACTGATGACATATCGGAAACATCGGCTTTAAATTCTTTTGCTTTTATTCCTGCACTTTCAAGTTCTTTGACAAGAGCCTGTGCCTTTTCATCACTGTTGATGTATGCGAAGGCAATGTTTGCACCTTCGGTAGCCATGTGTCGTGCAATGGCCAGACCGATGCCCCTTGTCGCTCCCGTAATCAATGCGGTTTTTCCTGTGAGTTGTCCCATATTGTTATAGTTCTTTGTATCCTAATATGCTGAAAAGCAGCCGGGTAGCAATGCGCTTTACTTCATCGTGACTTGCTGTTTTCCAGATTATTCCACGGATGAATGTATATTCGAAGCCGCGCATTCCGTCCTGAATCATTTCAACTGTAAGATTTACATTTGTGACCTCGAATATACCCTGATTGATTCCATCTACGATGATGTCAATGAGAATCTGTTTCTCCTGCCGGTCCAGTTCTTTTCTGAAATGCTCCAGATTCCAGTTGTTCCTGAAAAAAAAGGAACGTAGTGTTCCGTTGCGGTCCACCATGTCCTTTATGACGGTGAAACGACCATATATATAGTCCGTGATCTTCTGTGATGCCGGAGTGCCTGGCGTGACGAGTTCGCGCAGTTTGTCAACTACCAAATCTGTTTCACGTTTGACGGCAGCTTTATATATCTCGGCTTTGCTGTCAAAATAAGAGTACAACGTTCTGCGGCTCATGCCCGATTCGCGTGTAATGTCCATCATTGAAACTCCGTCGAATCCTTTTTTGATGAATTCCCGTTTGGCAGCATCAAGAAGCAGGTCGCGCGTATTATTGTTCATGATTGTCGAGAAGTTTACAAAAGTATGAATATCGTAAATTAATGCAGTACTCAAAAGTGCAAAAAATGTAAAATGCCGGACATTTCATCTGGAAAGTCTTGGATATTCCAAGATGGAAAGGTATCTTTGCACCATCAAAGATCGCGGAGTGGAGCAGAGGCAGCTCGTTAGGCTCATAACCTAAAGGTCGGAGGTTCGAATCCTTCCTCCGCAACATTGCAGAAGACGGCTTTTCGGCCGTCTTTTTTGCTCTCCAATCACTCCAGTATGTCTTCCAAAACGTATGCGCGCAGAATTTTTACGTCTGGATCGGGCCTATAATTGCGGTCGGTGTGGGAATTGTTTATTTTCTCTATAACTTCGTATCCTTCAATAATCTCACCGAACACTGTATACAATCCGTCAAGACTGGGGGTGCCTCCATTGCTTGTGTAATCTGCAACCTGCTGCTGGCTGTATGTAAATGGCTGGCGGGTTGCCATGATGGCATCGGTCTCCTTGTTCAACTGTGCGTTGAGTTTGGATATTTTTTTGCTTTCCTTGTATTTCTGCCACTGACGCAAATCATCGGCGTGAGGCTGCGTTAGAGAATCTTTGACAACCTGGCGATACCGTTTGTTGATGGCTTTTTCCTGGTTGGTGAGTTGCGAAACGGAAGCTTTTGAGCCTGTGACAATGTAAAACTGCTGGCTGGTTGAAAACTGGAACTGGGTCAGACTGGCCTGACCTACCGCACCTTTCTTGTGGTAGAAGCGTGAAGGCAGGATTTCCGACGCAATTGTATCGGGCTTATCGGTTGTGCCAAGCGCCACACCTTTTTTCGCATTTATGGAATTGACATCACCACACTGAATCTTGTATCCTTTTTGTACACCGAAAAACAACTGGCCGTCATATTTGCCGTGGCGTGCATATCTGACCATGTTGTGCCTGTGAAGTGGTGTTTCTCTATATAATTTGATGGTGAAATTGCCGGCTGTGGTTTCAAACTTGACGAACTGGTCCTGGTCAAGGATTACGGTATCGGCGTCAAAGGCGCTCACTTCTGCGCTACCGGCATTGTTGTTACTGCAGTTGACGGAGAACACAAGAATCAGCAGAACGGGCAGGATTGCAAAGTATTTCTTCATAACGTGTCCAATTTTTCTTTTGACAAAGGTATACAATTCCTTAACTTTGCGCAATAATATAAATGCATGGAAAGATGAAACCTACACTCGTTGTTCTTGCTGCCGGAATGGGCAGCCGGTATGGAGGTCTGAAACAGCTTGACGGACTTGGTCCGAACGGCGAAACTATCATGGATTATTCTGTCTTTGACGCGATACGTGGCGGTTTCGGCAAGGTCGTTTTCATTATCCGCAAGGATTTCGAGGCCGATTTTCGGAAACTTGTTCTTGCCAAGTATGAAGGTCATGTCCCAGTAGAGGTTGTATTCCAGAGCATTGACAATCTGCCCGAAGGCTTTTCATGCCCTGCAGACAGGACAAAGCCATGGGGCACCAATCACGCCGTGCTGATGGCCAATGATGTTGTCAATGAACCTTTCTGTGTAATAAATGCCGATGATTTTTATGGCCGTGACTGTTTTGCGGTAATGGGCCGGTTTCTTCAGAGTCTGCCTTCAACAGCAGAGGGCACTTACGCCATGGTCGGTTTCAGAGTCGCCAACACGTTGAGCGAGAACGGTAAGGTGTCGCGCGGAGTCTGCTCGGTTGACGATAAGAATCATCTTACCACAGTTGTGGAACGTACTGAAATTCTGCGCCGGGAGAATGGGGTATGCTACAAGGACGGTGATGACTGGGTTCAAATTGCTGACAACACTCCAGTTTCAATGAATGTGTGGGGTTTCACTCCTGAATATTTCAGGTATTCGGAAGATTATTTCAAGACATGGCTCAAGGCCAATATTGATACTCCAAAGTCCGAATACTATATCCCGCTCATGGTGAATGAACTCATCAACAGCGGGAAGGCGACATGCGAGGTCCTTGACACCACATCAAAGTGGTTCGGAGTCACCTATGCGGAAGACCGTCAGGGTACAGTTGACAGAATTGCACAGCTGGTCGGGGAAGGCGTATATCCATCGCCTCTGTTTGACTGACAATCAATATGAATCTGCCTGATGGTATCGGTTGACAACCTGTCTGTCGTGTTCGGCGCAAGACCCCTTTTTACCGGAGTCAGCTATGTTGTGGGTGACAAGGACCGTATTGCTTTGGTGGGTAAGAACGGGGCCGGAAAATCGACCATGCTCAAGATCCTGGCCGGACATCAGAAGCCGTCGGCCGGAAGTGTTTCCATTTCAAAGGAAAGCAGCGTAGGGTACTTGCCGCAGGTCATGAAACTGGCCGACTCACGTACGGTACGCGAAGAAGCGGAACAAGCTTTCAAGGGAATACGTGAACTGGAGGCCGAGATTGCCGTACTGAACAGCCAGCTTGCCGAAAGGACTGACTACGAGAGTGAGGAGTATCATGCACTGATAGAGCGTTTCAGTCATCAGAGCGAGCGCTTCCAGATGATGGGAGGCAACAATTATCAGGCCGAGCTCGAAAGGACTCTGCTTGGACTGGGGTTCCGCCGTGAAGATTTTGACCGTCCGACGAGTGAGTTCAGCGGAGGCTGGCGAATGCGCATCGAACTGGCAAAACTGTTGCTCATGCACCCTGATGTGCTGTTGCTTGTCGAGCCTACGAACCATTTGGATATTGAGAGTATCCAATGGCTTGAGGATTTTCTGGCTCACCGCTGCAGTGCGGTTATCTTGGTCAGCCATGATCGCGCGTTTCTCAATAATGTCACTACACGTACCATAGAAATTACCTGCGGCGCCATACATGACTACAAAGTCAAGTATGACCAGTATGTGAAACTGCGTGCGGAACGTCGTGAACAGCAGATACGTGCATACGAGAACCAGCAGAAGGAAATAACCGACATCAAGGATTTCATTGAGCGTTTCCGATACAAACCTACCAAATCGAATCAGGTACAGAGCCGTATCAAGGCTTTGGAGAAGATTGTACCGATTGAGATTGATGAAGTTGACAACAGACATCTGCGCCTGAAATTTCCACCGGCCCAGCGCAGCGGTGACTATCCGGTAATTTGTGATGGCGTCGCCAAGACATACGGCAACCATACGGTGTTCAGCGGTGTTGATCTGACAATAAAGCGTGGAGAGAAAGTCGCTTTTGTAGGACGTAACGGAGAGGGTAAATCGACTCTGGTCAAGTGCATCATGGGTGAGATACCCTTTGACGGCGTCCTGAAGATTGGCCACAATATAAAAATCGGTTATTACGCACAGAATCAGGCCCAGCTGCTTGATGACGAGCTGACGGTTTATGACACGATTGACAGTGTTGCCGTTGGTGACATACGTACCAGAATCAACGACATTCTCGGTGCCTTCATGTTCGGCGGCGAGGAGAACCAGAAGAAAGTCAAGGTGCTTTCGGGCGGAGAACGCAGTCGCTTGGCCATGATAAGACTGCTATTGACTCCGAATAATCTGCTTATTCTCGATGAGCCTACGAACCATCTGGATATGGTGACCAAGGATGTGCTGAAAGAGGCTATCCTGGCGTTTGACGGCACTGTGATTGTAGTAAGCCATGACCGCGAATTTCTGGACGGACTTGTAAGCAAGGTGTATGAATTCGGTGATGGAAGAGTGCGCGAACATTTGGGCGGAATATACGATTTCCTGCAGCGCAGGAATATGGGCTCGCTGTCCGACATAGGTCGCATGAAGGGGTCTTCGGATCAGAAGACAGCCGAACCGAAGGCCGATGCAAAGTCTGCAGTTGGAGGCAAGGAGAATTTTGAGGCGCGCAAGGAGCAGGAGCGCCGTCGTAAGAAGGCTGAAAGGAAGGTGGCCGAGTGTGAAAAGGAAGTTGCCCGCATAGAGGCCGAAATAAAGGATCTGGAAGGATGGATGACAACTCCCGAAGGTGCTTCGAACCCGGCAATGTTCGAGGCATACGGCAGATTGAAAAATGACCTGACAGTTGCTGAATCCAAATGGGAAGAAGCTATGGTGGAACTTGAAACCTGTAACTGACACTTTAGAGATATGAAGAAGACACTTGTTCTGCTGGTAGCTTCAGCGTTGCTGCTTGCCGGCACATCGGGGGTATCGGCCCAGGAGAGACTTTACAGTCAGGCGTTCAGCCTGGGCGACGTGGAGCTGTTGGACGGACCGTTCAAGCATGCGCAGGATCTGAATGTCAAGGTACTGCTTGAATATGACGTGGACCGTCTTCTGGCTCCGTTCCTGATTCAGGCCGGACTGGAACCGAAAGGGGAACTTTTCCCTAACTGGGAGGGTCTGGACGGTCATGTGGGCGGACATTATCTTTCAGCGTTGGCAATCCATTACGCATCGACCGGCAATGAAGAGTGTCTTGAACGCATGAATTACATGCTTGACGAACTGGACAAGTGCCAGAAACAGTCGGAACATGGCTATGTGGGCGGTGTACCTGACAGTGACAGAATCTGGGACGAGATTCATGACGGAAACATTGGAATAATAGGCAGGTATTGGGTGCCATGGTACAATATCCACAAGACATTGGCCGGCTTGCGCGACACCTGGCTGTATGCCGGCAGCGAGAAGGGACGTGAAATGTTCCTGAAACTGTGCGACTGGGGATGCTGGGTGACCGAGAACCTGACTCAGAAACAGATGGAGAGCATGATGAACACCGAGTTCGGCGGTATGAACGAAGTCTTTGCCGATGCTTACCAGATGACGTTGGATTCCAAATACCTGAATGAAGCAAAGAAATGGACACACGGCCAGCTGTTTGACAGCATGGTCAGTGGCATTGACAATCTGGACAACAGGCATGCCAACACTCAGGTACCTAAAGTTGTGGGCTTTGCCAGGTATTATACTGTTTCCTGTGATTCTGATTATCTGGCTGCCGGTGAATTCTTCTGGGACAGGGTGGCAAACCACCGTTCTGTCGCGTTTGGCGGAAACAGCCGCCGCGAGCATTTCCCGCAGGCAAGCGACTACCGGAGTTATGTGGAGGAACGCGAAGGACCGGAATCGTGCAATACCAACAACATGCTCAAACTGACCGAAGACCTGTTCTTTGAGAATCCGCGTGCCGAATATGCCGATTTCTATGAAAATGCGCTTTTCAACCATATACTGTCAACCCAGCACCCGGAACATGGCGGTTATGTGTATTTCACTCCGGCACGTCCCGCCCATTACCGTGTCTATTCACAGCCGAACGAGGGAATGTGGTGCTGCGTAGGCACAGGCATGGAGAATCATGGCAAGTATGGGGAATTCATATATGCGCATTTCGGTGAAGAACTTTATGTAAATCTGTTCATTGCGTCAAAACTGAGCTGGAAAGAGAAGAAAGTTGAAATAATTCAGCAGACACAGTTCCCCGATGAAGACAGGACAGTCATTACCGTCAACCCTAGGAAACCCACTGCGTTTGTCTTGAATCTGCGATATCCGGGTTGGGTCCGTGAAGGCGAATTCAAAGTTTCTGTGAACGGCAAACCGGTCCAGATAACCGCCGGACCTCAGTCTTATGTGAGCATACTGAGAAAATGGAAGAAGGGCGACAAGGTTGAAATTGAGATGCCCATGCACTACAGCACGGAACAGATAGAAGGCGTAGATGACTATATTGCCATAAAGTATGGTCCTGTCCTGATGGGTGTGAAGACCGGTACTGAGGATATGGCAGGACTGGTAGCCGGTGACGGACGTTGGGAACACATTGCAGGTGGCAGACTTATATCGGCCCTGGACGCGCCGCATATAATCGGCGATAGGGAAAAAGTGGAAGCAAAACTGGCATCCTGGGAGCGGCTGCCCGATGCAGACCGTTTCAGGATGTTCAAATTGTTCGATGGCAAGTATGCTGATACCGAACTTGTGCCGTTCTACAGAATTCATGACAGCAGGTATTCAATATATTATCTGATGATGACTCCTGAACAGTATCAGGAACACCTGGACGAGCTGGCTGCTGCTGAAGCGGCACGTCTGGAACTTGACGCGCGAACCGTTGACAGGGTGGAGACAGGCGAGCAGCAGCCCGAGGTTGATCATCAGATGAAGGCTGAAAACTCAGACAAGGGCAATTACGAAGGCGAATCCTGGCGCGATGCCCGTAACGGCGGCTTCTTTGAATACACTATGGCTACCGGTGGCGGCACAGACCTTTCACTCATGGTTCGCTATTGGGGGAACGAAGGCGATTTCAACCGCCGTTTTGACATTATGATAGACGGTCAGAAAGTTGTCGGTGAGTCGCTGTTCCGCAAGTGGAACAAGGACGAATTCCAGAATGTGACCTATGATATCCCGGAAGAACTGTTGAAAGGCAAGTCGGATATTACTGTACGCTTTCAGAGTGGCGAGCACACCGTCGCAGGTGGAGTATTCCATATACGTCTGATAAAACGTCTTTGATTTGACACAATGTCAAACAGATAATTAACTTTGTGCATTGGCTGTATTTCACGCATTTTTATTTACCATATAAGATAAAATTATGAAGCGGATTTTTTTTAAGGTAATGCCGGTCCTGGTAGCGTTGTTAATGTTTTCATGTGATAGGACCGAAGACTGCGAGATGCCTTTGGATGGTTTGTGGATGGGAGCTTTCAACGAAACGGTTGACGAATTGCCATGTGGTATAGTAATTGACATACATGGTTCGAATGCCGTAATCTATAATGTTGTGAAAGGTGATGACGGCGGCTTTTTTGCCGATACCCGCAGTGTAGCAAGAATGAGTTACGATGCTGGAAAAATGAGTGGATTCATGGCTGGTGGTGAGGATAAGATACTGTTTTCATTCAATATTTCCGAAAGTGGCGCCATGCTGACATCAACCCGCAAAATACTGACCCGTTCCAGTCGCAGTATCAATGATTTGCTTGGAGATGGCCTGCTTAAGTACGATTACTTTTCAACGCAGGATAAATCATTCGTCGGTGCAGAATCTTTCAGCAGAACTATTCCGGTACCTCCGGTCGTTCCAAACCTGATGGAATCGTTCCTGTCATGGCTTGGACCTATTGTTGCACGTACTGCTGTGACCTATGGCTGCAATGCACTTTTCAATGACATATTCGGTTCTGCCGAAGTGGAGAAACTGGATGAAATAATGTCAGCCATCGATGATTTAAACGACGCTTTGAGCGATTTGACGGAGTTGTATCATAACACAACTTATGAAACTTATCTGAACAAACGTCTGAACGATTATGTCGCTCCTCTTAAGAACTATAACAACTATTATTTCACGCTGCTCGAGAACTGCGATGGCAGTGATGAGGCTATCAAAGAGATTGCAGTTGAATGGGGTGACGGCACCATAGGTGGAAACAAGGCATGTATGGAGTATCTGAATTTCATCGATTTCCTGACAAAGAATGTCGTTGAGAGGAAGAATCTGTATCAGATATATGATCTGTACGTTTACAATACGACCCCATGGGAAGAACAAGGCTATGCCATGCGTGAAGGGTTGAGAAGCGCTGATCTTGCTGTGATTGCTCAAAGTATGATGCTTGCCGAGTTCTATTACAGACTAAAGGATGGTCTTAACGACGCTACCCGCGAATCGATGCTTACGGTAATAAAGACTGCCAAGGATAGTTACGAGGCTTTTGCCAAGGCCAATCCAGTTGAACGTCATGACGACATGGCAATCTGCCAGATAAAGAATGCGCATTTTGCCATGAGTAGAAAACTTGT
Source organism: Bacteroidaceae bacterium (assembly GCA_045617485.1). Classification (GTDB taxonomy): domain Bacteria; phylum Bacteroidota; class Bacteroidia; order Bacteroidales; family Bacteroidaceae; genus Colenecus. Next base: position 18,280 of record JAZLIR010000029.1, on the reverse strand, counting down.
GGAGCGTGACTATTACAACAAGCCATGGTTCCCGAACGGCTCGCAGTGGGACAATGAGAATAACGAGTCCGCATGGGTGGTAACTTATGGCGATACTTATTATAATTGTGCGGAAATTTACGACAAGTGCCTTTCTCAGGCGGAAGTTGAGGCTATTGCCGCGTATTACAAGCCTCAGGGTATAACCAAGTTCATTGATATTCTGACCAAGGAGGCTAAATGTACTCTGCCGTCAAATGCCGAAGGAAAGATACCCGTCATGTTATGCCAGGGTGATGGCTATACGGAACATGACGAATACGATGACTACATGATTTATGCATCCAAGGCTGTTCTTGCAGGTAGCAATTCAAATGTCGGCCGGCAAAATATAGGTATCGCCTATTTGGAACATTACGGTTTTCTGTGGATGAACCAGCGTTTCACTTATTGGACCGGTTCGTTTGACAAAAACCGTTTCTGGTTCCGTACTGATGTGGTACAGCGCAACTGATTTGGGAGAGTGACGCGGGTAAGCGTGCAATTAAATTCAGGAAAGTGAAATAATGAGGAGAAACATATTATTATTGACTGTTTTGACAGGTATGACGATGACGGCTTGTACGAGCAAGGCTACAAAGGGAGATGATATGGGTGTGAAGTTGGAGAATCTGGACACGCTGGCTGTGCCGGGTGATGATTTCTTCCAGTTTGCGTGTGGCGGATGGATGAGGAACAATCCTTTGACCGATGAATATGCACGCTTTGGCAGCTTTGACAAATTGGCTGAGAACAACCGCGAACAGTTGAAGGGGCTGATAGACGAAATTGTAAGCACCAGGCATGAACATGGAACGAATGCTCAGAAGATAGCCGACTTGTACAATCTGGTAATGGATACTGTGCGCCGCAACAATGAAGGTACTGCTCCAATCAAGCCTTTCATTGACATGGTTGAGGCAATAAACTGCCAGGAACAGGTCTTCCCGACTATGGCGGCTCTGGAATATGACGGCATGGCAGCCGGCTATTTCAGTGTAGGTATAGGCGCTGACATGATGGACAGCAGAATGAACATTGTGGGCGTGGGACAGGGCGGTCTGTCGCTTGGCGAGAAAGAGTATTATCTTGATACTGACACTGCCACTGCCGCCATCCGTGAGGCTTTCAGGAAGCACATTGTACGTATGTTCATGCTGTATGGCTTTGATGAGGAAACCTCTATGAGAAAAATGGAGGGCGTAATGAACATCGAGACCATGATTGCTGGCAAATCTTACAGCGGTGTCCAGCAGCGTGACCCATTGGCCAACTATCATAAAATGTCGTATGACAGGCTACTCGAAGACTACGGCGGAATAGATTGGAACCTGTATTTCAAGACCATGGGAATGGATGGCATTGAAGATATTGATGTCAATCAGCCCGAACCTATACATGAGGTGGAACGCATTCTGGCCGAGGTGCCATTTGAGGACCATAAGGCGTATATGGAATGGCAGATTATTGACGGATGCGCATCAAAACTCACACAGGAATTTGATCGTGCCAACTTTGATTTCTATGGAACCGTAATGAGCGGCAAGAAAGAACAGCAACCTATGTGGAAGCGTGCCACCAGTACCGTCAGTGGTGTGCTGGGCGAAGCTATCGGCCAACTTTATACCGAAAAGTATTTCCCTGCATCGGCAAAGGCGCGTATGGAAGAACTGGTGCGTAATCTGCAGACTGCGTTGGGGCAGCGCATCGATGAACAGGATTGGATGAGTGACTCGACAAAGGCGCGCGCCCATGAAAAATTGGATGCTTTCCATGTGAAGATAGGCTATCCTGACAAGTGGAGAGATTACAACCGTATGAAGATAGACCCTTCCAGGAATATGGTCGAGAATATGATTGAGGTTACACATTTTATGCTGGCCGATGCCATTGAACGCAAGTTGGGGAAGCCGGTTGACAACACCGAGTGGTTCATGACACCGCAGACCGTTAATGCGTATTACAACCCTACAACCAACGAGATATGTTTCCCGGCTGGGATACTTCAGTACCCGTTCTTTGACATGAGTGCCGATGATGCGTTCAACTATGGCGCAATCGGTGTCGTCATCGGTCACGAGATGACTCATGGCTTTGATGATCAGGGGCGTCAGTTTGACAAGGACGGAAACATGAATGACTGGTGGGCCGAAGGTGACGCGGACCGATTCAATCAGCACGTGAAAGTCATTGTTGACCATTTCAGTGCAATTGAGGTACTGCCGGGCCTAAAGGCCAACGGTGAGTTATGCCTGGGTGAGAACATCGCAGATCATGGCGGGCTGATGGTTGCATATCAGGCATTCAAGAATGCTACCAGGGATAATCCTCTTCCCGACAAGGAAGGCTTTACGCCGGAACAGCGTTTCTTTATGGCGTACGCCGGTGTGTGGGCCGGTAATATTCGCGATGAGGAGATTCGCAACAGGACCAAGAGTGATGTACACTCATTGAGTCGCTGGCGCGTGAACGGTACTCTGCCCCATATCGATGCATGGTACGATGCCTTTAGTGTTACAGAGGACAATTCATTGTATCTGCCTGAGGACAAACGTGCCGTTATCTGGTAAAGCATTGTAGAAATGGGTGCTGGTATAGGAATAATGGAAAACAATATGGACCGGACTGTAAAGCCCGGTTCTGATTTTTATAGATTCAGTTGCGGAGGGTGGCTGGATGCCAACCCGCTGACTGCCCAATATTCCAGTTACGGCACGTACGATGAACTGGCTGAGAAGAACCGGGAACAACTGAAAGGTCTGATAGACGAAGTCCTGTCGCGGAAAAATGCAAAAGGCAGCGATGAGGCACGCATTGCCGACCTGTATAACCTTGTAATGGACACGGACCGTCGGAACCGTGAGGGTATCGGCCCCATGAAATGGGCAATGCGGCGTATCTGTGACATTTCAAGAAAAGAAGACCTTATGCCGGCTATGGTAGAACTTGACCCGTATGGGGTAACCGGCTATTTTGATGTCGGGATAGGTCCTGATATGGGTGACAGCGACGCAAACATTTTAGGGCTGTGTCAGGGAGGACTGACACTTGGAGACCGCGAGTATTATATGGACCGCGACAGTAAGACACGGGAAATACGCGCGGCATTCAAGAAACACGTAGTGCGTATGCTTATGCTTGCCGGTTATGAAGAGCGTGAGGCAAAAAAACGTATGAAGATTATATGGCGCATAGAAAAGCGTCTGGCTAAAGCCAGCCGTACAAATGTGCAACTGCGTGACCCTCAGGACAATTACAATAAAATGACATATAAGGCCCTGAAAAGAAACTTCAAGGGCTTTGACTGGGATTTGTTTTTCCATTTGCTTGGCCTTGACGGCGTTGACTGTGTTGACGTCGGCCAGCCCGATGCCATTCGTGAGGCCATTCGTGTCCTGAACGAGGAGGCTCTTGAGGATCAGAAAATCCTTATGGAGTGGCAGATGATAGACTCGAACGGTGCCAGACTCGGCGCCGATATGGATGAGGCCGATTTTGATTTCTATGGGCGCATTATGAGCGGGCAGCAGGAGCAGAAACCTATGTGGAAACGTGCAACAGCCACGGTGAGCGGCACTCTTGGTGAGGCATTGGGACGGCTGTATGTGGAACAGTATTTCCCGGAATCGGCAAAGGAACGCATGAAAGACATGTTTGCACGTCTGCAGAAAGCTTTGGGTCGCAGAATAGACGCCCAGCAATGGATGTCTGACGAGACAAAGGCCAAAGCACATGAAAAACTGGACGCCTTCCGTTTTAAGATAGGATATCCCGATAAATGGAGAGACTATTCTGGCATGAACATAGATCCTGACAAATCCCTGTTTGATAACAATGTGGAGATAAGCCGTTTCTTCTGGAACGAAATGGTGGAGCGCAAGTTCCGCAAGCCTGTTGACAAGACCGAGTGGGGCATGACTCCTCAGGAAATCAACGCGTACTATGACACATCGGCCAATGAGATATGCTTTCCTGCCGGAATACTGCAGTACCCGTTTTTTGATATGGAGGCCGATGATGCCTTCAATTATGGAGCGATTGGATCGATAATAGGTCATGAGATGACTCATGGCTTCGATGATGAAGGCCGTCAGTTTGACAAGGACGGCAATCTGAATGACTGGTGGACTCCAATTGATACACGGCGTTTCAACCGCAGGATAAAAGTGCTTTCTGACTTTTTTGACGGTCTTGATGTCCTTCCCGGACTTAAAGCAAACGGCGAACTGACTCTGGGTGAGAACATAGCTGACCTTGGCGGTTTGAAAGTGGCGTATAACGCTTTCATGGAAGTCATGGGCGAGCACAGGCTTGAAGACAGTATGGGACTGACGGCGGAACAGCGTTTCTTTATAGCATACGCCTGTACCTGGGCTGAAAACACCTGCGATGAGATGGTGCTGCAGCAGACAAAGAGTGACGAGCACGCACTGTCAAGGCTGAGAGTGAATGCCACCCTCCAGCATCTTGACGAATGGTATGCAGCCTTTGGCATTACAGAAAACGACTTAATGTACATTGCTCCTGAAAGAAGAGCTCACATCTGGTAAAATGAAGGTAGGTAAGAGGATAGAACTGCTTGCTCCGGCAAAGAATCTGGAGTGCGGCATTGAGGCAATCAGGCACGGAGCCGATGCCGTCTATATCGGTCCCGAACGTTTCGGCGCCCGTCAGGCTGCGGGAAACAGCATTGAAGACATTGCTGCGTTATGCGATTTTGCACACAGGTATTGGGCAAAAGTATATGTCACGGTCAACACCATCCTGCGTGACGACGAACTGCAGGCTGCTGAGAAGTTGATATGGCAGCTCTATGAAGCTGGTGCCGATGCTCTGCTGGTTCAGGATATGGCAGTTATGAAAATGAAACTGCCTCCCATAGCCCTGCACGCAAGTACCCAGTGTGACGTGCGCAGTGTCGAAAAGGTGAAATTCCTGTCTGCCAGCGGTTTTTCCAGAGTTGTACTGGCGCGTGAACTGTCGCTTGCCGAGATAAGGGAAATACATGAAGCATGTCCAAATGTTGAGCTTGAGTGCTTTGTACATGGTGCCTTGTGCGTCAGTTACAGCGGGCAGTGCTATGCCTCACAGTTCTGTTTCGGGCGTAGTGCCAACCGTGGTGAATGTGCCCAGTTCTGCCGCTTGAAGTTTGATCTGATTGATGCTGCCGGGCATACGCTTATTCGTGGCAAGCATCTGCTTTCGCTACGTGACATGAACCGCATGCAGTTCCTTGAGGAAATGATGGATGCAGGTGTATGCTCAATGAAGATCGAAGGCCGCCTGAAAGATGTCTGCTATGTAAAAAATATTGTTGCGGCATATCGACAGGCTATAGACAGAGTAATGGACCATAGACCGGAATACCTGCACGCATCGTCCGGAAACGTGCGTCTTACATTTGAGCCTTCGCCCGAAAAGAGTTTCAACCGCGGCTTTACGGATTATTTCCTGCATGGTCGCAACGGTGACATGTTTTCGTTTGATACGCCCAAGTCAGTAGGCGAAGATATGGGAATTGTGAGCGAAGTGGGGCGCGGATGGATACGCTGTGGTGGAAAACCATTTCATAACGGAGACGGTCTGTGCTATTTTGACCGCGGCGGTGAACTGCGCGGCTTTCGTGTGAACCGTGTGGAGGGCGGATGCGTATATCTGTATCTTGAAAGCGGGCAGATGCCGTCAGTCAGAGTCGGTGACAGGATATGGCGCAATCAGGATGCGGTTTTTGAAAGTATGCTTTCAAAAGAATCGGCAGTCCGACGTATAGATGTCGATATGGAGTTCACTGACACTGAAAAAGGCTTCACACTGACGTTGACCGATGCCGACGGCGTGCAGGCTGTCGTGTCACTGGATTACGCCCATGAGATTGCACGCACACCGCAGGATGCCAACATACGTCTGCAACTATCCAAGCTCGGTAATACGGAGTTTCAGGCATCGGAAATCAAGGTAAGTCTGTCCGGTAACTGGTTCGTGCCGTCGTCCATCCTGTCCGATTTGCGCCGTCAGGGCAGCAACGCTTTAACCGCTGCCCGTGCAGTCTCAAGACTGCGGCCTGTCAGAAATGCCGTATCAGCTCCGATTGACTATCCGCAGAAGCAACTTACATACCTTGGCAACGTCTTCAATGAACAGGCTCGCTCCTATTATATGAATCACGGCGTCACGTCGGTAGATTATGCCTTTGAAAGGCAGCAACCGGTATCGGTTCCGATAATGTATTGCCGGCACTGCCTGAGGTATGCCGTAGGTGCATGCCGCAAACGGCAGGGCCAGTCGGACAATGCTGTAGGACTGACCCTGCCGCTATATCTGAAAAGTGGTGACGGCCGCCGCTTTGAACTTCGCTTTGACTGTACCCACTGCCAGATGCTGGTACTGGGATAACCAATATGTGTCGGCTTAGAACTTGAAGTTGAAACCGAGTCGGAACTCCGGGAACCAGTTGGAGTAACCGGTCTCTGCCATAACACCGAAGTTGTCATTGAAGAAATAGCGGCAACCTACGAATTCATTCCATAATACAAAGGATTCGTTATCCTCGTATTTGAGATTGTCATGTCTCCATGACCATGTCCTTACACCGAATCCTACGCACATGGTAGCGTGAACCTCAAATTCAGGAGTGATGTTGAGACCATAAGTGGCGCGTGGGGTCACACCTATTGCAGTGCATTTGTAGTCATCATAGTGGTGGCTGTTGCGGTCGTTGTTGGCTATGTCGAATTCACCTCCGACAGAGAAATGTCCCTTCCACCATTCGTCAACCAGTACATAATCCAGTGAAACAGAACTGCCAAAAGGAGCAGCACCAATGTTGATGTTCCCTATCATGGTACCTTTGTTCCACTGTGGTGCAAGTTCTGCATTTGCACTGTAAGAAACCATTGCCAATGCGGCAATGGCAAGCATTTTCCAAAAATGTCTCATAGTTGTGTATCGGTTTAATAGTTATTATTCGAAGAACTGGCGCCAGTCCTCGTCGCTGACACCGCGGCTTTTCTTTGATTTGCGTGGCGGCTGTGAGCCTCTGTTACGTTCATTTACAAACGGAGCACGTGATGGGCTGCGGCGTTCCTTCTTTGAAGAACGTTCTTCCTTAGCGGGACGCGTTTCCCTTTCGGAGCGTTGTTTCCTTTCAGGACGTTCTTCGCGTCTGGGACGTTCTTCCTTGAATGAATGTCCTTTCCTTGGGGGGCGTTCCTCCTTATGAAAACGTTCTTCCTTTGGAGAACGATCAGACTTCTTGGAACGGTCAGACTTGTCCTTGCCGCTGCTGCTTGCATCGGCTATTTCAACATTGATCTGACGGCCTTTTATGTATGAACCTGAAAGTGCATCGACAACATCCTGAGCTGCATCGGACTGAACTTCAAAGAACGAGAATGTCTTCATGAGATCAATGCGTCCTATGTCAATGCGGGGACCGTGAAGGCGCTGGTTTATCTGTTCTATTATCTGGCTGGTATGAATGCCGTCAACCTTTCCGACGTTGATGAACAGACGTGTGAAACCCTCTTCAGGTGTGTGATTGCGGCCGCGCTTGCGTGATGCGCGTTCTTCGGAACGGTCAGACTTGTCTCCCTTGCCGGACTTGACCTCTTCAAGTTCGGGAGCGTTGGCGTAGTACTGCATGAAACGCCCGAATTCGCGCATGACAACACGCTTTACAATGTCATCCTTGTCAAGCCAGTCGAATTTGCGGTACACCTCGGGCAGGAAACGTGCAATCTGCTCTTCATCGACCTGGGTGTGCTCAAGGTCGTCAATTACCTTTAAAAGTTGTTTTTCGCATATCTGCTGTCCTGTCGGCATTGTTCCCTGCATGAACTGCTTGCCGATGGCCTTTTCAATGATGCGTATTTTGCCTTTCTCCCTAAGGTTTATGATTGATATTGATGTACCTGTCTTTCCCGCACGGCCGGTACGGCCGCTGCGATGGGTGTAGTTTTCGGTATCATCGGGCAGTCCGTAGTTGATAACGTGTGTAAGGTCATCAACGTCGAGACCGCGTGCGGCTACATCGGTAGCTACAAGAATCTGCAGCTGGCGGCGGCGGAACTTGTTCATGGCAAGGTCACGCTGAGCCTGCGACAGGTCTCCGTGAAGTGAATCGCTGTTATACCCGTCCTGAATTAGCTTGTCGGCAATTTCCTGAGTTTCCAGTTTAGTGCGGCAGAATATTATTGCATAAATATCCGGGTAGTAGTCAACTATGCGTTTCAGAGCAAGGTATTTGTCCTTGGCGTGTACCATATAGTAAACGTGGTCCACGTTCTGTGCTCCCTCGTTGCGGCTACCTATGACAATTTCCTGTGCGTTGTGCAGATACTTCTTTGAAATGGCACTTATCTCACGGCTCATGGTAGCCGAGAACATGAGCATCTTACGCTCTTCCGGTACGGCCTGCAGAATGGTTTCAAGCGCTTCTGAGAAACCCATGTTGAGCATCTCGTCGGCTTCGTCAAGAATGACTGTGCGGATGGTGTCAAGTTTGACTACTCCGCGTTCCATCAGGTCAATGAGACGTCCGGGAGTTGCTACTATGATGTGCGCGCCGCGGCGAAAGTTGCGTATCTGGTTCTCGATTGACGTACCTCCGTACATCGGAATTATGTGCAGACCGTCAACATATTTTGAATAGTCGGCAAGGTCGGCCGCTATCTGCATGCAAAGTTCGCGGGTAGGGCTGAGAATCAGAAACTGGGCATTAGTACTGCCCGTATCAGTCTGCTGTATTACTGGAATGCCGAATGCGGCGGTCTTGCCGGTTCCGGTCTGTGCAAGCGCCACGACATCACCGCTGCCTGGAGACAGCAGGAACGGAATGGCTTTTTCCTGTACCGGCATGGGTTCCTTGAACCCAAGTTCTTCAATAGCCTGAAGAATCGGTGCCGATACACCTAAGTCACGGAATGTACTCATTTAAGGATGAGGTTCTGTTCGCCAATCATTACACCGTCAACAAAAATGAAGGCGGTATATATTCCAGCTTCGAGATACTCCTCAACATCCCAGTACATGGTAACATCCTGCTGCTCACCTGTGTATTCAATGTATTTCTTTGCCGAATACTCAATGGTGACGTTCTGGTACTTGAATGTGTCTGAAGTCTCTTTTACGAGAGGGTCGCCATTAGGGCACAGAATCCTGGCGTACAGAGTCTTTTCTCCGGTGCTGGCGGTAATGTTCTTTGCAATGGTGAAATCAAGTACGAACTTTGTGGCGTTCTTGACTTTTGTCTCGGTCTTGCCACGCTTGTTTCTGGCGGTGAATGTAAAGGCCGAAATATCCAGTTGCGAAGCCAATGCTATGATTTCTTCTGCCTGCTGCTTTTCTATTGTAAGCTTGTCAACCTGCTGTGTGGCTTCGTTATATTTCTGACGTACCTGGTTATTCTCCTTTACCAGCTGCTTGTTTACACGGTCCAGAGAGTCTATCTGAGCTACATATGAGCGCATTACAGCGCGTATCGTTTCAAGTTCTTTCTTGAGACGCCTTATTTCTGCCGCATTGCTGGCCTGAGTCTGCCGCAACTGTTCAAGAAGCTGTTGGGTACGCATCTTTTCCTTTTCCAACTGGTGGATGAGCGAGTCGTTTGACAGGTGCACCTGAAGTTCATCGTACTGGACGGCAAAACTGGAGTATTCATTCTCCATTTCTTCCTTTTCCAATTCAAAGAGTTCGGTCATCTCTTCAATGTTCTTGCTTTTTTTGCTGCTGTCAATGAAGAAGTATATTGCAGCTGCCAGAACAATCACCAGTATGACAAGCAAGGTGAAATTGCCGCCTTTCTGTTCGTTTTTCTTTGTTTCTTCCATCTTGTGTTACTTTGAAAGAGCTGCCATGCTCTCTTTTATCGTTGCAATTTTCTGGGTGGCATCGGTCTGCTTCTTACGCTCATTTTCAACGACTGCTGCAGGTGCGTGGGCTACAAAATTCTGGTTTGCAAGTTTTGCGTTCACGCCTTTCAGAAATCCTTCAAGGTGCTCCAGCTCGGCCTGCAGTTTCGCAAGCTCCGCCTTGACATCAATGAGCCCTCCAAGACGTACGGCGAATTCCTGAGTGCCTGTCATGAAGGCCGATGTGCCTTCGCTCTTTGCCGGAACAACCGTAATGTCTTCCAGTCCGGCCATCTTTATTATGACGCTGTTCATAGCCTGAACCGGGTTCTGTCCCACAGCCTCGACAGTAAGCGGCTCACGCGGGCCGATGTTCTTAGACTTGCGTATTGAACGTATTTCAGTTACAATCTGCTTTGCCTGCTCGAACAATGACAGTATTTTCTCATCGGCCTTCATCGCATTCATTTCAAGAATGCTCTGCGTCATTATGGTCTGTCCAGCCTGACGCGGGCATACATTCTGCCAAAGTTCCTCGGTGATGAACGGCATGAACGGATGCAGAAGCATAAGCTGCTTCTCAAACAGGTCCATGGTAGCGTTATATGTGGCGCGGTCAATGGGCTGCTGGTATGCGGGCTTGATGATTTCCAGATACCAGCTTGCAAATTCATCCCAGAACAGTTTGTATACAGCCATAAGAGCTTCGCTTATGCGGTACTTTGACATAAGGTCGTCCATCTCGACTGCCGTGCGGGCCAGCTGGGAACGGAACCATTCAACTGCCACCCGCGAACTTTCCGGCTGCTCGATATCGGCTACCTGCCAGCTCCGTGTAAGACGGAAAGCATTCCAGATCTTGTTGTTGAAGTTGCGTCCCTGCTCGCAAAGGCTTTCGTCAAACAGAATGTCGTTACCGGCCGGAGCGCTGAGCATCATGCCCATGCGGACGCCGTCGGCTCCGTATTTCTCAATGAGATCAAGCGGGTCGGGACTGTTTCCAAGGCTCTTGGACATCTTGCGTCCCAGCTTGTCACGTACAATACCTGTAAAATAGACGTTCTTGAAAGGCATTTTGCCCATATATTCGTATCCTGCCATAATCATGCGGGCAACCCAGAAGAAGATGATATCCGGGCCGGTAACCAGATCATTGGTAGGATAGTAGTATTCAATTTCCCTGTTGCCTGGGTTGGTAATTCCGTCGAACAGGCTTACGGGCCAAAGCCATGACGAGAACCAGGTGTCAAGAGCACCTTCGTCCTGCGCAAGCTGGTCAGCGGATACATTTTCGTAACCGGCAATCTTGCGTGCCTTCTCTACAGCCTTGTCAATAGTTTCGGCTACAACATATTTGCGGTCTTCGTCCTTCACGCCTTCTTGACCCGGCAGGAAGTATGCAGGAATACGGTGCCCCCACCAGAGCTGGCGGCTTATGCACCAGTCCTTGATGTTTTCAAGCCAGTTGCGGTATGTCGTCTTGTACTTGGCCGGGTAGAAGCGTATGTCATCGTTCTCAACCGGCGGCAGTGCTATGTCGGCAAAATGCTGCATCTTAATGAACCACTGCAGTGAGAGACGCGGCTCGATTGGCACATTGGTGCGCTCGCTGTAACCGACCTTGTTGTCATAGTCCTCGGTCTTTTCAAGGAGACCGGCGGCATCAAGGTCCTTGCATATCTGCTTGCGGCAGTCAAAGCGGTCCATGCCCACATACATGCCGGCTGCCTCGGAAATGGTCGCATCGGCATTGAATATGTCAATAATGTTAAGGTCGTATTTCTGTCCGAGTGCGTAGTCGTTCACATCGTGGGCCGGGGTGACTTTCAGACATCCGGTACCGAATTCAATCTCAACGTAGCGGTCTTCAATGATTGGAACGACGCGGTTTACCAGTGGAACGATGACTTTCTTGCCCTTGAGCCAGGTGTTCTTGGGGTCTTTGGGGTTGATGCAGACGGCAATATCGCCCATGATGGCCTCAGGACGGGTGGTGGCTACAACTGCGTAGCGGCGGCCCTGTGCGTCGCGATGTATTATCTGGTGCTTTACAGTCGGGTCAAACGGGTCGGTGGCTGCAATGGTCTGCGCATCGGCATCCTGACCGTCGGTGCTTCCGGCCGGCTCGTCAACATAGTATTTCAGATAGAACAGATGGGAGTGCTCGTCGTGATATATAACCTCTTCATCGGACAGGGCTGTCTGGCGCTCGGGATCCCAGTTGACCATGCGCAGGCCACGATATATCAGACCTTTGTCGTATAGGTCACAGAACACCTTGATGACGCTTTCCGAGCGGGGCCCGTCCATAGTGAACGATGTACGCTCCCAGTCGCAGCTGCAGCCAAGCTGACGCAACTGCTTCAGAATAATGCCTCCATGTTCCTCTTTCCATGCCCAGGCATGCTCAAGGAACTGCTCGCGTGTAAGGTCGCTTTTCCTGATTCCCTGTTCGGCCAGGCGCTTTATTACCTTGGCCTCAGTGGCAATCGATGCGTGGTCCGTTCCAGGAACCCAGCAGGCGTTCTTGCCCAACATGCGCGCGCGGCGTACCAGTATATCCTGGATGGTCTCGTTCAGAACGTGTCCCATGTGGAGCACGCCAGTGACGTTAGGTGGCGGAATGACCACGGTAAACGGCTGACGGCCGTCGGGCTCTGAATGAAACATACGGTTATCTTCCCAGTACTTGTACCACTTTCCCTCGACATCGGCGGGATTGTATTTGCTTGCCAGTTCCATATTCTGCACAATTTCCAATTTGGGCGCAAAGGTACTGCTTTTGTGCATAAATGCACATGCTTACACCTTATTATTGTTTCACATTTGGCAAATGTTGTAGCCGTATTCAATAAAACTGAATATCTTTGCAATACAAAATGGAAAAGTTCAGCGTCACAGTTCTTGGCTGCGGTTCGGCAACACCGGGCCTCAAGCATTACACGTCATCACAGGTAGTCAATGTCAGGGAAAAACTGTTCATGGTTGACTGCGGTGAAGGTACACAGATTCAGTTGCGTCGTTCTCATGTCGCATTTGCCCGAATCAACCATATTTTCATTTCGCATCTTCACGGTGACCACTGTTTCGGACTGCTTGGTATGATTTCATCGTTTGCGTTGCTGGGACGTACCGCTACACTTTTTGTGCATGCTCCGTGGGAAATGTGGAGCATACTTGGTGCCGAGCTGGACTTCTACTGCCGTGACATCGGTTTCAAAGTGGAATTCAGAGGATTTGACGCTACGAAGGCCGAAACCATTTACATAGACCGCTCACTTACTGTGACTACAATACCGCTCAAGCACAGAGTGCCTTGTGCCGGTTTCCTTTTCAGGGAGGAAAAGACGCCTGATCATCTTGACCGTCAGTCGGCCGACTTCTTTGGTGTTCCACAGTGCGAATATGACCGTATACGCAATGGCGGTGACTTTGTACAGCCGGACGGAACTGTAATTGCACATGACAGGCTGACAAAGCCGGCTCCAGCCCCACGCAGTTACGCATACTGCTGTGATACGGCATACAATCCCGGCATGATACCTCAGATTCAAGGGGTTAATGCCATGTACCATGACTGCACTTACTCTACAGAAGATGCTCAGAGCGCGGAAAAACATTGCCACAGTACATCTGCCGATGCAGCAAAAACTGCCATGGAAGCAGGTGCCGGTCAATTGATTCTTGGTCACTTCTCAGCCCGTTACAATGACGAGACCGTCCTTTTGGACGAGGCACGCAGCATTTTCCAGAATTCGGTTCTGGCAAGAGAAAATATGGAAATAGACGTTCTCTGAAATTTGCTGTCATGCTGTTCCCGGAAAATGAAATAGTTGATATTTTTAAAAACGGCAGCGAGGCGGAGAAACGCCAGGCCTTTGAACTCATGGTTCAAGAGTATTCCAAGAAACTGTACTGGCAGATACGTCATATTGTAATAAGTCACGACGATGCCAACGATGTGCTTCAGAATACATTTGTGAAGGCGTGGTTGAATATCAATTCGTTTATGGGCTATTCCAAGCTGTACACATGGCTGTTCAGAATAGCATTGAACGAGTCCCTTACATTTATTGGCAGAAAAGTTTCCTTGATGCCCATTGACGGCGAAGTTGGAAAGTATCTTGAAGACAAGCTTGAAAGCGATCCGTTCTTTGATGGAAATGAAACGGAAAGACAACTTCAGGCGGCTGTTTCCACGCTTCCCGAGAAACAGCGGATTGTATTCAACTTGAAATATTTTGAAGATATGAAGTACGAGGAGATGTCCGGCCTTCTTGGAACCAGTGTCGGTGCTTTGAAGGCTTCGTATCATTTCGCTGTCAGAAAGATAGAAGACTATTTTAAAACAACCGATTAAACCAAAAATACTATAGTAAGTCAAAACTGATATGAAACAGAACAGCGATATTCTGACCGAATGTGGTAGACGCAGGCCGTTCACAGTGCCGGAGGACTATTTTGAAGGTCTCGACCGCAGAATTATGGATGCTCTTCCGCCGTGTTCTGACAATGCCGTGCAGCAGCCGGTCACTGCATGGATGAAGATACGGCCATATCTGTATATGGCTGCAGCATTTGCCGGGATGTATTTTGTTCTGGGCCTGTTTGCCGGTGGTCACGGGAGCGTTGGTGCGAATGATGACGCTGACGGATGCACGGTCTATTCTGACGAATATATAGATTCTTTCCTTGATGAGTCGATGGTGTCGGATTTTGTAATTTATGACCTTTTGGTTGATAACGAGCTGTGATTATGAAAAGAACAATAATCCTTTCACTTATTATCTGCACTTTCATGCTTTGTCCTGCATATTCTCAGTCAGCCGGTGACTGCGGAAGCGAGGATATGCGCATTTCCCAGAATAAAAGCGGACAGTTCTCCGCTCAGGAATACTGGAAGCGAAAACACGAATATCTGGTGGAAAAGGCCAAGCTGACTGACGAGGAAAAGAATGCCTTTTTCCCGCTTTATGACGAACTGAATCATAAGAAACATGAACTGAACCGCAAGGTGCGTCAGCAGAATCAGGCCGTGCAGAAAAGCTGCAACAGCGAGGAAGAGTGTCTCAAGGCTCTTGATCTTATTGCTGAAACGAATATCAGAATTGCAAAACTGGAGCAGGAGTACCTTGAAAAGTTCAAACAGGTGCTGCCAGCCTCCAAACTGTTGAAAGTGCAGAATGCCGACGACGAATTCAACAGCAGCATTCTGAAGGAAATGCAGAAGTCAAAGGCACAGGCGGCCGATTCCAAACCGCAGCCACAGCATCCTGCAGCCTGACATATCTGTCAGTCTGCACTTTCCTGAGCTTTAGCCTCATTCCAGAGAGCGTCAAGCTGTCCGAGGGTCATGTCCTTCATGTCATGCCCTTGTGACAGTACTGATTCCTCAACGTAGTTGAAGCGTCTAATAAATTTCCTGTTCGTCCTTTCCAATGCGTTGTCGGGCTGTATCTTGAATTTCCTGGCAACGTTTATAATAGAGAACAGAAGGTCACCAAGTTCGGCTTCAGCCTTGTCGTGACTGCCTGCATCAAGTTCTGTTTTGAACTCGGCAAATTCCTCGCGTACCTTGTCCAGCGCCCCCTGCGGCGTGTCCCAATCAAAACCTACATGAGCGGCCTTCTCCTGAATTCTGAAAGCCTTGATTACTGAAGGCAGTGAATCTGGAACTCCGGCCAGAACCCGTTTGTTCCCGCCTTTTTCCTTCAGTTTGAGCTGTTCCCAGTTCTGAACCACCTGACCTGCGCTGTCGGCCTGTGTCGTTCCATAGATATGCGGATGGCGGTAAATGAGCTTTTCGCACAGGCGGTTACATACGTCGGCAATGTCATAGTCACCTGTCTCGCTGCCTATCTTGGCGTAGAATACAACATGAAGCAGAACATCGCCAAGTTCCTTGCAGATGTTGGGCTTGTCGTCCTTCATAATGGCATCGCACAATTCAAACACCTCTTCTATGGTATTCTGTCTGAGCGATTCGTTTGTCTGCACCTTGTCCCAAGGGCACTTTTCACGAAGCGTGTCCATTACATCAAGCAGGCGCGAAAAGGCCTGCAGCTGTTCTTCCCTGTTGCTCATGCCGTTCTGTATTTTGACGGCAAAGTTAAGCAAAATCGTAACGACGGACGTATGGGTACCTTTGCAATGTGCAAACAACTACAACAAAATGATGAATAAATGTCAAAATGTTTGGCGGTAATTACAAATAGTAGTTTATGTGTTGCAAAAACAATATCAAGAGCAGAAAGTACCGCAGAATTGGCCGGCGTGTCTGGCTGTATCTGGCAGACGGTAAGCCGGTGCGCGTAGCATATACAGTTCCGATAAACTTCCGTCTGAAAAAGTTCCAGGCATTCCATGAACAGACCAAAAAAGTACAAGTCCCCGTCTGACGTTGGTCGGACGGGGACTGTCTGTTATGAAAGGAAGCCAGCTTACTTTGAGAGCTGTTCCTTCAGAGCTGCAAGAGCGTCAATGTCACCGAGTGTGGTAGAAGCGGCCTGATTCTGGATAGCCGGCTTTTCTTCCTCCTTCTTGGCGTTAGCCTTCTTGGCTGCCTTCTTCTCGGCGCGTGCTTCAGCCTTTGCAATATCCTCGAAAATACGGCTGTGAGACAAGATGATGCGCTTTGAATCCTTGTTGAATTCAATTACCTTGAACTGCAGAGTTTCGCCCTGAGCGGCCTGTGTTCCGTCTTCCTTAACGAGGTGCTTCGGAGTAGCAAAACCTTCAACGCCTTCGGCAAGTGATATTACGGCACCCTTGTCCATCATTTCGGTAATCTTGCCTTCGTGGATTGAATCAACGGTGTAGATTGATTCGTAGCTGTCCCAAGGATTCTCCTCCAACTGCTTGTGACCGAGGCTGAGGCGACGGTTTTCCTTATCTATCTCAAGAACTACAACGTCGATGGCAGCACCGATGGTAGTGAATTCTGAAGGATGCTTAACCTTCTTGGTCCAACTCAGGTCGCTGATGTGAATCAGACCGTCAACACCCTCTTCAATCTCAACGAAGATACCGAAGTTTGTGAAGTTGCGTACGGTTGCGCTGTGCTTTGAACCTACAGGATACTTTTCTTCAATGTCTTCCCAAGGATCCTGCTTGAGCTGCTTGATGCCGAGTGACATCTTGCGCTCTTCGCGGTCAAGTGTCAGAATGACTGCTTCAACCTCGTCACCTACCTTGATGAAGTCCTGAGCTGAACGCAGGTGCTGGCTCCATGACATTTCTGAAACGTGGATAAGACCTTCAACACCGGGAGCAATCTCGATGAATGCACCGTAATCGGCCATAACGACAACCTTACCCTTTACAATGTCACCAACCTTGAGCTCTGCATTGAGAGAATCCCATGGATGCGGAGTAAGCTGCTTCAGACCGAGTGCAATACGCTTCTTCTCGTCGTCGAAGTCAAGGATGACAACGTTGATCTTCTGGTCAAGTTCAACGATTTCCTTAGGATCGCCTACGCGGCCCCAGCTGAGGTCGGTAATGTGAATGAGACCATCAACGCCGCCAAGGTCGATGAATACACCGTAAGAGGTGATGTTCTTGACGGTACCTTCAAGTACCTGGCCCTTTTCAAGCTTGCTGATGATATCCTTCTTCTGCTGTTCAAGTTCCTCTTCGATGAGAGCCTTATGTGAAACAACCACATTGCGGTATTCCTGGTTGATCTTGATAACCTTGAATTCCATAGTCTTGCCGACGAATACATCGTAGTCGCGGATGGGCTTTACATCGATCTGTGAACCCGGCAGGAAGGCTTCGATGCCGAATACATCGACAATCATACCACCCTTTGTGCGGCACTTGATGTAACCCTTTACTATCTCCTGTGAATCCAAAGCTTCGTTTACGCGATCCCATGAACGTGATTCGCGTGCTCTCTTATGTGAAAGAAGCAGCTGGCCCTTCTTGTTTTCAGTGTTCTCAATGTAAACTTCAACTTCGTCACCAACTTTGAGCTCGGGGTTGTAACGGAATTCACTTACTGGAATGATGCCGTCTGACTTGTAGCCGATGTTGACAATAACTTCACGCTTGTTGATGGCGGTAACAGTACCCATTACAACTTCATTGTCAGCAACCTTGTTCAGTGTGCCGTTATAAGCCTGTTCGAGCTGTTCTTTGGTCATGCCTGCGCTGGCAGTTCCGTTCTCAAATGCATCCCAGTCAAAGTCCTGAAGGGGAGCAATGTTCTTAAAATCTTCCATTATGGAAAAATACAAAAATTAAAAGTTAGACAATCAGTTATTTATCTCTTGCAGTGTGCTTTGGGCACAAAGCGGGTGCAAAGATACCAATTATTATCATATCTACAAAACAAATGGAATGGAACCTCATTGTCAGAAGTCTTCATCGAGTGAGTATGGCTGACCGCCTGCCGTTATCCCGGCTGCATT
>JAZLIR010000028.1:0-63599 GCA_045617485.1 Bacteroidaceae bacterium | reverse complement strand
CTTCGAGGATTTCGCTTTCTATATGATGAAGGAAGCCTGCGAGAAGCGGGCAACCAACATCCTCGATATCCCAGGAAGGAAGTATGCATTTGATTCTACAACAATTCCGTTGTGTCTGGCCACTTTCCCATGGGCGAAGTTTCGAAGGAAGAAGGGAGGAGTCAAAGTCCATGTCTTGTATGACATTGAGGCACAGGTTCCGGCCTTCTACACTGTAACCACAGCATCAAAGCATGATTCCACGGCAATGAGTTCTATCTCCTATGAGCCAAATGCTTACTACATATTCGACAGGGCTTATGACTCGTTTAGGGAACTCTACAGGATAAACCTTACCAGTTCCTTCTTTGTGGTCAGAGCCAAGACGAACTTGAAGTACAAGATTGTCAAGTGGAAGCGAAGAATGCCAAAGAATGTGCTGACTGATGCGGAAGAGAAACTGACTGGTTATCTCTCCGAGAAGAAGTATCCGGAGTCATTCAGACTCATACGATACTACGATGAAGAAGATGACCGCGAGTTCACTTTCCTGACGAATGCGAAACACCTTTCTGCATTGGATGTCGCAAATCTCTATAAGAAAAGATGGTTGGTGGAGCTGTTCTTCAAATGGCTCAAACAACATCTTAAAATTAAGAGGTTCTGGGGTACAACGGAGAATGCCGTTCGCATACAAATCAGTGTGGCCATTATCACTTACTGTCTCGTGGCTATTGTCCAAACACTCCAGACACCGTTCTTTCGAGAATTTTGTCGTAAACATGCTCGGAGCTATTGCCTCATACTGCTTCTTTCCGAAGAAGCCATGCATCAACATCGTCAAAGTAACTGATAATTAGCTCACTTTATTCTGAAACAAATTCATCGAACTCACGTTAAAGTAAGACTGTTGTTTCCACAACTTTGTAGTCATACTTCCGGATATCACTGTCAAGCTGATTCCAATCGACCAGACATTTGTGCTGTCTTTTGCGGAAATCCTTCTTTTTATCATCAACATGAATGAATCCGAGCATATATAACGCAGAATTCCATCTCAGATGCTCACATTTGGAAACGTTCTCCAAACGGGTATACCACAATTGAAGTTCGTCATCTTCATTGCATGGGATGCCATTCCCATCGTAACGCTTCATATTCCCTATCAGCTGTTCTTCAGTTATGAATGGATATTTTGAAGGCAGCGGCCTGACAGGCGTTGCAGTTGAGATTATTCCCAATAACTGCAGTTTTGTGAACTGATGTAGGGCGTTATACCGGTCCTGCTTTTCTTTTATACGTATTTCAACCTTCTTGTCTATTGTACCTGTGCGCAGCAAGCTGTGTCTGGAATCCCAATCTCCGGTTTCGCCCAAAACAGAATTGTATGATTTGAAAAACTCCTTGGCCTGTTCCTGAATCTTATTTTTTATAATGACATCATAAGTGTAGATATCAGACTCTTTGCCAAAAATCCGGATGACATCATTCTCCTTCTGATAGAATGATTCCACTTTGTTAAGACGGGCCTCCTGGGTAGAATTGTATCCCCGAACAAATATCTTCAATTTGCCTCTTTCCTTGTTCCCAACAGCATCATGACGCAATGCGAATTCATACAGTTTTGTAGCCATGGAAATATTTTCCTCATCACTACCCAATGCAACAACAATGCAATTCAACTTATTGATGAAATTATCCTTCTCAAGATCATTCCAAAAGACATTGGACCGGACATCACATTCCCGAAGTTCTATTTCCTCGGTTTTTATAGGCTTATTTGCATCAGCAGAACTTCCATCGCCAATCTGCAATGCAGGAATTTCACTGGCTACATAGCCAAGATAGTTGCTCATATCCTTATCAATGACCCTGCAATGGAACGGGCTCTTGTTGCCTGTCCTGTCAATGAAGGAGCCGAATTCATACAGGAATCTCATAGCATCCTGACCGGTTTGTCCGAATCCTACTATCATGCAGTTGAAAGCGCTCTCCACAACACCTAATGCGGAATTCACCTTGACATAATTGATAGGATGGGCAATTGGTGTTCCGGTCTTGTCCGGACCCATTACTTTAAGTGCATTGACAGCAAATGACGAATCGTCCACAAGATGGAACAATGCATTTGTAGAATTGTCTGTAAGTGTGTAGTTCTCATATGACTGTCTGGCCTTGCAGTAAATTACAACATCCTTGCCTGTCAGAATATGGCTGTGCTCCATATTGATACCGGCCCTGACATTTTCATTCTCATTCTCAGACAGGAAGAACAGACGTATGTTACGCGCGCATTTCAGTGGCCTGACCAGTCTGTCCAGACCATTTGATTCCAGAGCATAGGGAGATACGGTACGTTCATCAGCCAAATCTTCATCAAACAGTTCCGATGAAGCATTGATGACTATGCATTTCAGACTTTTGACAGCAAGCAGTTGCTGCCTGTCAAAGGTGTTCAGTCCAAATATCTTGCCCAGGCTGTTGTGCCCCTTGTGCTCATTGCTTTCTTTAGGAAACTGAACGAATACAATCCTGCCACCTTCCTTTTTATGAATGCTTTTTGCCAGACATATGCTCTTGTTGTTTATCTCAAAAAAGACATTGATCGTATTGCAAGATATTACAGACCATATAATCCTTCTGATGAAGAAGCGTATTCTGTTCCAGAAACAGTTGACTACGACAATAGAACTGATTAGTACGGCACTCAGATACGAAATGGTGTATGCAGTCATGAACCATGGAGAACCATGGCAGCTATCCGACACTTCAAGCAAATCAGAATGGAAAACGAACTGTTCCAGTGATGAAAGCATAGGACGGACAAGAATGGCAATAACAGATTTTGAGGTACCTGCCTCACAGAAGCCAACCATATAAACGAACCATCCCCCCAGCAAGGTCATCCAAGCCCATGAAACGAATGCCTTGTTAAGGAAATATCGGCTCCGCCCTTTGTCGGCCATAGCCCTAGCCAGAAACGGAATGATTCGGAATAATAGGGTGAATGCTGCCAGTACCAGTAATCCAATGGCAAAAACATATTGGAATTTTTCACAGCATGACAAATTGTATCTGAAGCTTAATCTGATGTCGTCAAATAAATCAAATAAAAATGCTTGTGAGGATAAAATGTAAGCCATATCTGAAATGATTGAAGTTCAATGGCAAAAATAGCACAAAGAATCTACCGCAGCCCAATCATTTCTATTTTTTCCTTATCTCATACCCGTTCGCCACGATGAATCTGAGCGTTGATAATGAAGTCATACGGTCATACTCCTTCTCACTTTCCGGCAACTGTTCGTAAGGTATCAGGCAGGGATGGGTCTTCAGGGTATCATCACGTCTAGGACCGTATGTCCAACCTTCTCTGATACGTCCTTCAGACCACACGTCATGCGTGTTGCGAGCCATTGCTTCAACCAGTTCTTCAAGGCTGGAGTCCAATTCAGCACCTGCGGTGTCCATTGGCTTTGGTATATATTCAATTGTTTCCATCTCTGCAATAATTATAGTTTACCTCCACAGTGTTTGCAGTACAACCAATTGTCATCTATAGGCTGATGACAATGTGGACACAGACGCTGTTTGCTTTCAATGACGTTCCTGCTCCTCAGATAATCCTCAGACCGGGACCAGTTCAGCACCTCCCTGATGCGGACAGCCGAAAACGGATGGTCCAGTGTCAAAGTGGCCGTTGTCTGCAGAATCTTGTTCCAGGTGCTTCCGTTTCGAATGCTCTCATACACTTCAGCCTGTCTGGCCCATTCCTCAATGTTGACATGCTGGGTCAGGGCTTTCGGACCGCCGGCCAGCCTGAGCTGTGTCCTTACTACGGTATCGGCACCACATACAAGTGCAGCGGCGCGGTCGGCACTGAGTTCGCTCTTACGCTCCCAATAGAACACTGCCAGTTTCAGCGGCTCGGCTATGCTGCCCAGCAGGCCGGTCAGTCCAGACCTCAGGAATTCAGCGATAGTGTGATACAGGACATGATGGCACACAATGTGACCGCATTCATGTGCTATGACGGAATCTATCTCATCATCATCAAGGTATTCGAACAGGGCGCTTGTCAGAACCATGAATATTTTGGTGTCACCGTAAGTGTAAGCGTTAGGATAAGGTGACATCTCCAGATAGACATCGGGATAGTCTATGCCGAACCTGTCGCATACTGAAGTGACCTTATGATAGATTGACGGCAACTGGGTTTCTGACAGTTTCAGTTTGGATGCGGTATTTACTCCATACAGAAGCGTCTCGTAACCTACATTCATGAATTTCCTGACTGCAGCGTCAAAACCCGGAACTGCCTTCATGGCCTTCAAGGCCTTCTCATCTTCAGGATGAATGAAATAAGAATATGAAATCATAGTGGTCTGTATTTTCAGATTCAATTGTTAAGACTAGCTCCGCAATGCGGGCAGCAGGTGTCATCCTTACTGACCTTTGTGCCACAGAACGGACAGAACGCTGTCTTACCGGCATCGAACTCCTGATATGCGCTGCTGACTACATCAATTACCTTTTCATCAAGATTTGACTGGTTTATCATTCCTATAACCTGCGGTATGATTACAGGCCATGCCACCCACCATGTCAATGCCGATGCAATAAGCTGATCCTTGAAGACTGTTCCCTTTGCGCTGACTGACACTTTGCCACCGTTATTGGACAGCGTTATCTCCAGCCCCTGCTTCAGACCGACAATCTGCTTGAACAGATTGCCCTTAGTAACTGTCACCACCATCCTGTTGGCCGATTCCGATTCAACTGAATACTCAAAGCCCTCTGATTCGAAACTGCTCCTGATCTTTCTTGATGCGAAAGGTATGAACTCCTGAGGAGCCGCAAAAACCTTTGATGAACTGAATTTACCCATTGTCGTATTCTTTATTGCTTGTTCACCTATAAAGAGAACTGCAGTCGGCGGAATCTATCAGCGGTTATGAAATTTGTCTTTTCTTTCCATCAAAAAAAATATCTCCCGGTCGAAATCGGACATGAGTTCCTTGTCCTGAACGATGCGGAATTTGTCGTATTCAGTGAGAGCCTTCTCCACAGCCTGCTCGTGGGTGATGCGGTCTGCATTGGGAAGCATGTCACGGTCGTAGAGCTTTATGAATTTCTTCAACTGGTCGTACCAGTCCTGCATGGTCATTATCACGTGATCCATTGCTCGCATCTCAGCCATATCAAGGAAGGCATTGCTCATCAGATTCAGCGACTCCACCTCCTTCTCGCTCAGGTAATTCTTGGCTATGGTGACATCCGACTTTACTACTCTGCCATCGGGAGCATTCTTCCAGGTGGTAAGCCCCATGTGGGGACGTCCGGCATCGGCACGCTCATAGATTATCTCAGCTGCCGTCTTGTTCGAGACAGCATAGTGCATCACATTCTGGACTGTCTTGAAGAAGGCACGAGTGGTCTCCGAATTTTTGTCGTAATCGGAACTGCATTCGCTGTAGATATCGGTAATCTTCTGATAATAACGTCTCTCCGACAATCGAATCTCGCGAATGCGCTCCAGCAGGTCGTCGAAATAGTCAGCCCCGAACACGTTCCTGCCCTTCAGCCGCTCATCGTCAAGCACGAAACCTTTGGTAAGGTATTCTTTCAATACCCCAGTGGCCCAGATGCGGAACTGTGTCGCCTCATAGCTGTTGACCCGATAGCCCACGGCAATCACCACATCCAGATTGTACATCAGGACTTCGCCGGACCATTTGTCCGAAGGTAACAAAATTTTTTTGACAGCCTCGGACAGATGGATTTCTCCACTGTTCTCAATCTGTATGAGGTGATAACTGATATCCTGCTGAGTCACCCCGAAAAGTTCCGCCATCCGCTGCTGCGAGAGCCAGAAGGTGTTGGTATCGAAAATAACCTGCACCTGTGCCTTGCCCTTCGCTCCTTTATAGAGCATAATGGTTGATTCCATACCCCTGACCACCACATCGCTTGTCATTGAAGCGGAGAAGAACTCACGGGCGGCCTTGACCATATCCTTCTTTCCGTCCGCATTCATCGCTACAGCCATACAGGCAGCACGGGAGAGCATTATGGAATTCACCAGTCTCGTGGCACCGCTTCCCAGTTCCGCCATCTCCTCTATTTCACGAAAATGCTCACCGAGCGGATAACCCTTCTGAGTCACCCACGCCTGAGCCTTAGCCATTACGCGCTCGAAGTTCCAGTACTTGCCATAGCCCATCACGCGTGCAAGTTTGCGCGAATTCCACCACTCCCTACCTTCTGCATCCTTCTCGCACAATTGCTCGAAGGGAGACTGGAGGGTGGGGATATTGTCGGTGTGTTGTGTCAGTTTGTTGGTCATTTTTGGGTATTCTGTAACTGTGGTTATAATTCTTCAAAATGATAGTGTTCAATCATATCTGCCGGGGGAACGGCGTGGGGTTCAATGTTGTATGGATGAATCCTCAGTCTGGCATGTTCCCTTGGCTTCCGTTGGGGATATGCCAGGGCAAGGGCCTCATGACGCTCTTTCTCCACATAGTCACTGTTTGCTGCATTCTCCGACCAGCATAGGACGAAAGTATCCGCTGTTTGGATGAATCGTGAAATCTCCTCGGAATAGATGTAGCCGGCTTTCAGTCGATGCTTGTCAAAGAACACGTCAATGCCCAAAGCCTCGTGGATTTTCGCAATCTTCTCCGCAGATTGGAAATCTTTGTGGGAGTAGGAGATGAAGAGCTTTCTCGTGGGCTTTGCATAGACATTTGTGTTCAGCTGGCGGGGAGAATCAACGATAGCCGTAAGGAATATCAGCTCTCCGGCAATGGCACCATTTACGAAGACGTTGACCGAACAGCTCAATTCAGAAACAATAATGTCCGATGGAACTACGAAGTCAAAAGCGCGCTTCACGAAAGAGCCTTGCCAAACGACTGACTTGCGGCAATTATACAACAGACTGTCGCCATTGACGTTAAGTTCGATTTCAACGTTGTCCCCTTTCTTTAACGGCACCTCAAGCGGTTCATATCCTCTGCGCTCTGCACGTTTATCAGCCTCTGATGCAAGAGCCTTGACCTTCTCCGTCTCTTCCGGAAGATGCAGATAGACTTGCACCAGCAGATGCTGCTTAGGGGCAATCTCGGCAGGAGCGAAGACGGAACTATACACAGAATGTTGTTTGTTCTTTTTGCAAAACAAACGTGACCAAAATGAAGATGATTCAGAGGTGCTTGACTGGGGCGTATATGTTCGTTTATTTTCTGAAAAACGTTGAGGGGGCAAAGCCATTGATGTTGCAAAATCATCTATTCTTTTACTTGATGTTTCAGAATAATCAACAGCGTCGTCAACATCACTTGAGGCATCATCGTGATTATTCCAATTTCCTCCACATGTTGTTGCGAATTCGTTTATCCAAGATAAGGAATCAAAAGAGCCAGTATCGTTCATTTGTCCATCGGCACAACAATCATCGCACGACGAACATTCAGGACAAAGATCAATTAAATCAACATCAATAGCTGTTCCGTCAAGTTCTCCGTTTGATACAATTATCGATGGATTACCAGCACAAGTCGAGCAAAAGGTTTCATCTTGAACAATCTTAGTAGCAGTCTTAAACTCGGTGCCTTCTATTAGAACCTGATTGGAATATTTGCTGTCAGCACATTCATTAACCGCACCAATCAATTCATCAATGGTCTGGTATCTCTCAGATGGGTTGTTTCTCAAGGATTTAACTAGAAAATCCATCCTAAACTGGCCGAACCTTTCTTCTTGGAGTTTGGACGGTATAGGTAATCGGTGCGACTGTATGCGCAACTCCATCGATTCTTCTCCATATTCCAACCATAGCGGCGGATACAAATCATTGAGCAGATGATATGCAATCATTCCAACTCCATAAACCGCAGAACGTTCATCAAACACGCCTTCATTCCAAGTTTCCGGAGCTAGATACCATTTACTTCCCACACCACCACGTTCTGTCAGTCCTGCAAATCTTCCATCTTTATCGACAAATGTACAACTGCCGAAATCTCCCAGTTTATAGATATTACGTCCATCAATTACAGTATCTGAAAGATAGATGTTGTTGAGATGGATATCGCGATAGATGATTCCGCGCTCAAGTAACTCCTTTAATCCAGATGCTATATCAATGAGAAGGTTGCAGAACTCTTTGACAGTCAGTTTGTAGTAATGACTGGCAAGCAATTCCGACAAAGGAATTGCCTGCTCCATATACAAAATACCCTTGTCAAAGTCCGCATCCTTTGCCCTCAAAAGATGAGGGCCCGCACACTCTCGCATCACAATCAGTTCTTTTCTCAGAAGTTCGTGATCGGGATCATCCTTGAAGGCTTTGGCTACAGTTCGATGGCGATAATACTTGTCCTTACCATGTGCAAGATAGATGTCTGCTGTCGTTCCCACATCGGAGAGAATGCATCCCAAGCCCAGCTGATTCCCATTTCGAGACGGTGTGACTTCGACATTCTGTAAAATGGAGTGGTTTAATTGTTCGTTACATTTCGGTAACAGGTCCTCTTCCTCTATTGTACGCGTCTTCTTGATGGTTGCGGTGTCAACGCAGAAAAAGTTATAGAACAGGAAATCCTCGCCTTTTATTGGTTCTTCGCCACACTGGCGAAGCAGATGTTCCGTTTCCGGCAATGCGAAAGTGGGATCAAGATGGTACCACTTATCTTCAATATTAACAACAAGCCAGCAATGACGACTCTCCTCTTCGCTATTGTTCATCTTGCCAAATACCAAACGGCTTTCAATCCCCAACAGTTCGAGGAGGTATTGTGCAGCCTTGGCAATACCAGTGCATACTGAATGGCGCTGGACAAACACGCTGTAGATTGTTTGATTGTGGGCAGAATGAATGTCATAATTACTGTACAGAGCAATCCATTTATAGACATACATCACCTGCTCACGAACAGGAAGTGTACGCACATAATCCAACTTGAAGTCATTTTCTACGACATCTTCGATCTGTTTCCTTATCTTCTCGCTACGTTCTTTGTCTATT
The DNA here is from genome assembly GCA_045617485.1 of Bacteroidaceae bacterium. Lineage (GTDB taxonomy): Bacteria > Bacteroidota > Bacteroidia > Bacteroidales > Bacteroidaceae > Colenecus. Next base: position 54,589 of record JAZLIR010000028.1, on the reverse strand, counting down.
GTATAGCGGAATCGCACAATAGCATCAGATTGCGAATAGTTCCACTGATGCGAGAACCAGAAGATATCCGGATTGCCACGCATCACCTGGCAGATTGCCATATACACGTCATTCTCAGTAGTTGATATACCAACTTCTACAGAAGGCAGATGTGAGCGTATGGCTTTATTAATGATATTAAACAGCGTGTCCATCATTTATGTTTACTCGGTTCATTCTTTTAATCTCCTATTACTTGTTTTCTATCACAATATCACTGAGTTTCTATTCCAAAATATAGACTGACATTTCATACAAATTATTATTTGTAGGAGATGGATCGATTTCATTAGGTAATAAGGGCATGTAAATAAAGCGTGACGGTTTTCTAACCACTTTTTGCCCATTAATAAAGTCCCCTTCTTTTATATCATATATAGTAGATACTACTTCGTGACCAGGAAAATCCATAGAAAGATGCTTCATAACATTTTCTTCTGTTAAGATATCATGTAGGTTTTGAATTCCACCATCCCCGTTGTAACTATCATTATATATTATTTGTTCCCAAAACGCCTCAGACAGAAATTCGTCAGACAACATCTCAAAAAAACGTTCCAAAAAATCTGACATATCCAATTCCTCACCAAGTTCGTTTACACTACTTTGCATTAGTGACGCTGTTTGTATATAAGGTGCTACCTGTTCCTCTGTTAGCGTATTATTGTGAAAGTTGTTTCTGAAATCCAAGAATCGAGTAGTCAAATAACCCCAAAACTCTTAAGATGCACATTGTCTTTCTATCTCTTCATGTATTTCGCTCTGAGATAGTCCCGCTTTATTCAATTCTCTTACCATAATTTTAAGAACATTCTTCCCTTGTTCACGAATCCCAATTTGAAACTGTTTTTCATTCCCAAAAACAATCTGTCTCATAGAGATTAAAGATAGCTTTGAGCAGATATTCACATCTAGAGGATAACAATCTGATATAATTGTCCTTATGTATTTTGCTATGGCATCATTAATAGCAATTGGCTTAATTTCTTCCACGCGATCTTCTTTGGGATAATAGGCCATAAGTTTTTTCGGCGCACAAGGTAATGAACGTTTATCTATGTGTTGGTGCATCAAATACGAAAAGATAATTTGTTCTCCCATCGTCCACCAAGAATTTAGATAATCGTCACTAGCATATATCCACATTTCGTCACAATATGCTATGTACTCTCTATCTATTATGCTAAGTAATTGCCATGCTTTCCACTGCGAAAGAAGTTCCGTATTAAACACAAGACTTCCATTATCTAGATATTTAACTGTTCGAGGTTTCCCATAGTACCCATTCTCTATTCTTCGAGCAAGTTCAGCCACGCTATATTTGTATCTACTATTTTCCTCTTTTTGAGTATATTTTGTCCTAAAGCTAATAAAGACAGATGATTCAGCAACTTTTAATGAGTCATATTTCGCCTTGCTTTGCTTTAGATAATTAACAATATTCTTTATTCCTTTACTATCACGGCTCCTTAATTGTCGAAAATTAACCAGTGATAATTCTTTCCCCATCCAATTTAATATTTCCTCATTAGAAAAGGTTTGCTGTTTATATGTTGGGAATCCACCTGCATTATATGAATAAATATTAAGTGGCAGATAAGTTCGACTTACAATCAACACATGTTCAAGTGGACACTGTAAAGCGTTTGCTAATCTATAATTGTTAAATTCATATTGTTCACCTTCTATTGAGGCATCAAAAATAACCAAGTCATCATTATAACATGACATAATGCAATCATTTACTGTTACTGCATATTTTAATTGGTCATAGACCTTAATTTTTATGGCTCTTTTGATATCTACATAGATTATGCATTGGTCTCGTTCATATGAATGCCTTAAAGATTCTGGGAAGTAAGTACTAAGAATGCCATTTAAAAGTTCTATCCCCTTTTCTGTTGACAAAGGGAAAATAGATACCGTATATAAGGAAAATGCGTCCTTAATCTTATTTACTGTGGACTGTATAATCTTGTTCATTATTCATAATGTTGACGATACCCATATTACGTTGTTGAGAGAAATAATACATAATAGATGCTGTTAGTCTAAAATGCTAATCGTACGAGAACATCGGAATATACCAATAATCAGTTCTTCCCGCATGTTGATAAAGTTTTTTGGGCAACTCTACATAATTCGTCACAAATTCTATTGTGCGGTTTTTATAGAATGATTCAATTTCGAGTTCTTCAAATTTTTCGTAACACAGTTTCTCTATCTGGTTTCCATTAATAGAAAGAAGCCTAATACTATCTGGCAGGTTTATATTTGTCTGGTCACTCTTAATTCCCATTACATCAAAATGCCTTCCTTCTTTCTTTCTCATTACTAATCTTGCAGTCGCATCGTAAATAACAGCATTCTTATATTTGTAACAATAATTATCACTTAATTTACCATTAGAATCAACACTTGAAGAATCAATATATACGATATTATCATAAACAGGCATAAGTCGATTGTCATCGATTGCTTGGAAACGAATGTGATAACTTGATGTCAGTTCGTTAAATTCTTCCTCTAGAATAATTGAATCTTTGTCATTCAAATCCTTTAATTCATCATATCTCAACAAATCAAAATTATCTATGCCTGTAATATCTTTAAGCCTATCCAAAAAAAAGAGATACTCTCTATAGGTTATTGGTTCATTTAATTTCCCTTGAAGACAGGGAATCCACCAAAATGGAGCACCGATAACAGCATTGAACACGCCATCGGTCAAAACCTCTTTTCCAACATAAAGAGGATATTTACCTCCACGTTGAATGTCAACAGCCATCTCTTGCAATTTCTCCAATTCATTTGTAATCATATATCTTTTCAAGATGCCAGTCCCAGCTTTCCATTTTACCGAAACTTCCTCACTTCCAATTTTCACACTATCCTTCAGTATAAAATTGTTAAAGATGACGCATAGTACCAAAACAGTATATGCGATGCTTCTAACCAAAATTCTGATATGTTTGTTTTTTCGTGACAAAAACCACAATACAAAGAAAAGTATCAATGGCGCGAAAAACTGGTAACATAATACATCGTGTGGTATTACAATGTACATTAGAATAGTGGGTATTAGAGAAGAAAGAAATGAAATCAACACCTTCCTTTTCTTAAACAATACTATTATGAGATCGTATAAGAATAAGGCCCAGAAAGCCCAGATGAATGGTCCATAGAATATGTATTTCTGGTCAAAATCATTCCAATTGTCACTTCCGGCAATCGTAAACTCCTTATTATTTTTAACCAATCCATACTTTTTATCATCATACTTAGTTCCCATGAACCAGTAATCATCATCTGGGAGATAATAACATCCAACGAAAGCATTATCATATAACTTTTTATACCTGTTCGTTAACTCATGGTCTTTCTGTGTGTATTGATCATCCCACCTCATTACCTGAAAATTACGCCCACCATCAATCGTAACAGTCTTTATTAAATTCGAATAATGAGACACATAACTCTGAAAGGATAAATCTTTCGTAAAAAAGCCATGCTGTTCTTCTAGTGTACTATCAACCAGCACTCCTTTATAAATAGAGTCATTCTCAACCACTTGCAACAATTCGCCTTTGAAATGAGCGTGATACTCATTGTTGACGAATCGAATGGTGTCCGTGGCCAATAATGGCCTCACACAAAAAATAATCAAGTATAGGCACAGAAGTGATTTATTTTTCATTGCATTAATAATTTAGCTTTTTTTAAACGTTGGGCCATATACACCCATGTTTCGGGATCTGAGATTAATCTTATAATATTTTCGCGGATATCTTCATCTTGCCGCATTTCACCATATGCGTAACCTTGACTAAAGCCTATGAATGTCCCAACATAAACTCCAGCAATCAAGCATACTGCTACAACTTTTTGCGCTTTTCCACCTCTTCCCAATTTTTGTGCTATCATATTGGTGTATTTCTCCAATACCAAAGTTGAAGTACTAATAGACAAAGCAGAAAAAATAGAGTTTTTTGATAGCCTGTGGTTCACCTTATTGTATTCCTCATTGTATGAGATCACTCCCAATGAATCATTTTGAATATAGTAATAGCAAGTTATGTCTTCATATCTGAACTGCAATGCACTATAATCATCCAAGGGAATAATATTATCATTAATTATCTGTGATTCAGATTTGTCATATACCAAATAACTTACCCCTAATCCTATCGAGAAAAAGATGCTGACGCAAGTCACTAGAAGTCCAATTATGATAGAAAGAATCAAGCATATTCGTTTAAAAGTAATGGGAGCATTTCTTGAACTCAGGTATTTTTTTATATGGCGTTCAGTTTTTGCAATTAAATCCTCATCATTCTCATACTCAATATAATAATCCCCAACATATTTATTTACTACATCTTCAACATGCTCAATTGCTTCAGTCTTAATTGTAAATTTCTTGACAAAAACAAATACTTTTGGCTTACCATTCTTATCTCGGCAAGACGAAGCCAATTTCAATTCGTCTTCGGTCTTCGCACCGATTTTACCATCAATTACAAATAGAACAATATCCGCATTCTTTTCTATGAAACGGTCATAAGCTGATTGGTTGTTGACAAAATTCTCATAGGAACGGACCATAATTCGTGATGAAGCACTTTCTTCGTTAAAATCGTTCGCCCAAGCTTTTACAAGATTCCGTTGTTTTGAAAGATCTTTCGCTCCTGCAATAAATATCTTAATATCATCCATAAGCTTACGTATTCTGTTTTTATTATCTCTTTACCTCATCACCCTCCCTGTCACAGCAAGCAATCCTGACCGGTGTCGCATTGAGGGCATCCTTGATTTCCTTGGTGGAGGTGAGGAGGAGTTTGCGGCGGAAGATGTCGGACTCGGACACGTCTTCGGGCTTGGATTGAGCCTTGGCGCGCACCTCGGCCCGGATGTTGCCCAGCCCGGGGATTTCAACGATGTGACCTTCCAGCACCCAGGCGGTGATGACAGTGCCGAGGGCTTCCCACGCCTGCCGCAACGATGCTTTGGGTATGCCGCAGGTCTCGCTGGCGTACCGGATGATCTTCTCGGCACCCCACGGTGCTGTAGTGATCCACCTTCATCACGTACATCTCCTCGCCCCTGTGCGGGCCGAGCTTGATGGTGGTTTGTTTGGAGGTTATGTTGAGGGACATAATTGTTATTATAAATCAGCCATTACACACATTATCAAGAGAGACAACGGAATTATCCCCCAGATACACCACCGGATTACTTTTGAATACTTCTTGAATTTATCCAAATACGAACTCGGAATATTTTTCTGCGCCTCGAACTGAGAAATTTTATTGTACAGCTCCTGATAATTGAAATCTGAGACAGATTCTCCAATCGTCGATTTTATTATATTTGAAAGTTCGTCTCCATCCTTATAATATGCCTTTTTTGAAACATTCCAGTCCTTGTCAAAGAAAAGAATGGCTCCATTCCCTGGATTCTCCTGCGGAGTATTGATTTTTTCATTTACCAATTTAGCGGAGAAAGACCTCCATATGAAATCAAATGCTCGTAAGGCTTTCTTATTACGATTAGGAATAAACAACGCCCCCTCTTTTGGATACCAACAATCCATTCTCATCTTCTCTGGTAACGTAATGACAAAAAAATGTTCCGGCGTAACAAACTTTTTGACTCTCGAGATTTCCCATTGAAGACCTTCGGTTTTCCCTTCCAACATTATTACCGCAGATGTACGAGATAATATCAACTCTATCGCTTCCTGCCAAGAATCATCTTTTGCTTCGAATTTAATGCTCCCACCATATTTTGCGACATCTGGATCTGCCAAAGATATTACAGGATATCCTTCACGAACAAAAGGACTGAATAAATTCTCGTCATATGTGGCAGGAACCACACCATACTTAACCATTATCTCAAAAGAGCGGAGAAGAACTATGGGAGCCTTATTGCTGTCTATTTCTTGGATTCTAATCTTTTCCGTCACAGATTCTTTATGTGAACTCCAGAATCTGAAATTGTAGTTTGAAAGGCAAATCGTTAAGAATCCTCCCAGTAGTATAATTACCAGAATTATCATCTCTACAGTAACGTCATATGAGTCTTCTCCCGATAGCTGAACCGCTAAATTTTCATTATCAACAAATATAAAGAATGCTGCAGGAATCAGCATTATGCTAATGCCAAGTCTGCGTAGGAGTTTTCCCCTGAATTTCTTATCACAAAGACTGCTGCATGACCGTTTCGAATATCCTCTCACATTGATGTTCGGCAACATGACTTTATTCAATATGAATATAAGAAGGCACACAGGGAAAATCCATCCGATAAGAAATGTGCCGATACAAGCATCAAGATAAAAAACACCTTCTCCACATAAAGAAATCCCAATAAGGATGCTAATGGGAGACATAGCAACACCTAATCCACTTACAGTGAGAACAGCATTCTTGTATGGTTCATCAAAAAAATCAATCTTTCTTGACTTGAAGACATAAGACAAGAGAGCAACAGGGAAAATGTTGCTGAGAGCAAGTATTATCCAATACATCTGTTCTTTTTTATGCTGCTATGCCCGCAATTATACAAACAACATAAAAAGCAAGCATAATCCAACTTCCGATTCTTATGTGTTTTTTACTGTTTTCAATTGTTTCCGTATCACCGATTTTATCTGCAAGTATCAGTTTTCTGAATCGGATAAAATTGGAAATGCCGACAGGCAGAAAACATAAAATTCCCAAAGTGGTCAGAAGATTGTACTTCCAATAAGTTTTGTAAGGGTTGCTCATAATTAGTTGAATTTAAATTATTAATAATTATTTGATGTTAATCTGTGTAAAGATAAATATTTATGTCAAACCTTTATCATTCTATCCTCATTCCCCTCCCTGTCACAGCAAGTTATCCTGATCGGTGTCGCATTGAGGGCATCCTTGATCTCCTTGGTGGGAGTGAGGAGGAGTTTGCGGCGGAGGATGTCGGACTCGGTCACGTCTTCGGCTTTGGATTGCGCCTTGGCGCGCACCTCAGCCCTGATGTTGCCAAGTCCGGGGATTTCAACAATGTGACCTTCCAGCACCCAGGCGGTGATGACACTGCCAAGAGCTTCCTACGCTTGACGCAACGCTGCTTTGGGGATGCCGCAAGTCTCGCTGGCGTATCGGATAATCTTCTCAGCACCCAAGGTGCTGTAGTGATCCACCTTCATCACATACATCTCCTCGCCCTTGTGCGGGCCGAGCTTGATGGTGGTTTGTTTGGAGGTCAGGTTGAGGGACATAATTTTGGAGGTGAAATTGTGAAATCACTTTTGCTTCAGTTCGTCAATCTTGTCTATTATCTCTTGTTTTTGGGCTTTAACTTGTTGATTATTTGGAAACTCTCGCATTAATTTGTAAGAACTCTCGTAACATAGGATAGCATCTTTTATCATGTCCAATTGCTCATATATATTTCCGAGTGCAGTCATTAGTAGAAATTGTTGCAACGCCTTCATCATATTATCGGGGAAAGAGATTTGAGACGACAACTCCTTGGCTTTCAGCAATAATTCCAGAGATTCTTTGATATCAGTGCCATTTTGCACAATCATACCTGCTTTGGTGTAATAGCAGTTATATAGCGCTAATTTATTGTCAAGATTCAGTTCTTCAAGTTCGCTTATTATTTTATCAATTATCTTGAAAGCATTACCATAATCGTTGAGACCCACATAAATTGTAACAAGAGCCATACGCCAATCCATAGTAGATGTCATCAGTACTTCTCTAGAACTTCCTGAAGTGTTTTCACGAATAGAAATGGCTTTTTCGTAATTTTCTCGAGCAGCATTTAATTTATCCTGATTGCCAGATTCTATTAGATCGCTCTCAGATTTATATGCAGCTCCTAGTTGGGCATATGCTTGAGCGGCAAGAGGTGATTGCTTTCCGAATTGTATTATTGTCATTTCCGCTGAACTAACATAAGTTGCTATTGCCGAATCGGGGTCTTGCAAGATAAAATATATTTGGGCTATTGCATTCATTGATGCTGCAATATAACCTCCAGCATATTCTGCTCCGAATACTGCTTCTGCAATCCTTTTCGCATTTTCAAATTCTCCCATTGCTTGTGTTGCATAAGCATGTACTTTATCAGTATTTTGCTGAAATGAAGACTCGTTAGCTTTTGCCAAATAATAATACCCCATGTTCATATGTGCGTCCGCTATTCTTGTATGGTTTTGAATATTATCACCCAACGTCTCACGGATACATGAACTATATTTTTGAAATTTATTGAATGCGTCATTCAAATTCCCCTGTCGAAGGCTAATCTGACCAAGTTGTGCATCTATGCTTGCTGTATTAAGATTATTTGATCCATAGGCAAATGCTGAAATCAGACTAGCTTTCATTAGCAAGCTGGATGCTTCTCTAGTTTCCTGCCCTGTAACGTCTTCGGCAAGACAAACATTAGCCAAACCGACTAATGGATATGTGCTGTTAATATTATTATTGCCTAAAGAACTATTTACAATGGAATGAGATTTTTGATAATACTCTCTTGCTAATTCATACTGCATAATACTTAGATAAGCATCTGCTAATGAATTGTATACACTGCACATCTGAACACTGCTTTCTCCGTACATAGATTTCATCTGCACTTCTACTTTTTTCAGTATTTCTACTGCACGTTCTCCATAGCCTTCTTGACAAAGCAATAGGCCTTCTAATAGAGATACTGTGCACAATTGCTTACAAGAATCACCAAAATAATGTACGTACACGTCCTTGACTTTATCGTATATTTTATGTGCCTCTTTGAACTGGTTTAGACTGGCATACATTACTCCTTTTCCAAGAAGAATTGGCATAACACCTATGTTGTCTTTACCATAATAGGTAGTAGCAATTGAGAGCGCAAGATCATTGTATATTATTGCTCTTGGGAAGTCACACATGTTGCTATATAAAGTACCTAGTAACTGATACAAAGCTATTGAATTGGAATGATTTTTTCCGAATAAACCTTCAATTATGTTAATCGCTTCTTCTGCACACTCTATTGCTTTAATAAATTCCCCCTTCACTTGGTATAGCTCAGCCTTCTTCTGCAAAACATTCGAATAGAATATATTAGTTTTACCTAATTCTTTTTCAACGGCTATGGATAAATCTGATAGATTCGATTCTGCTTGGTCAAATTGTCCCAACTGGATATATGCAGAACAAACGCCTAACAGTGACATCAGGGTCTCTTTATGCCCGATTCCAAAATGAGTAGACAAAATATTGTATGCTTGTTGCTCTTTTTCTAATCCTTTGAAAAAATCACCAACATTCATCAAATACGCTCCAATTTTAGAAATAGGGGCTGCTATAAAATAATGTTCTGAACCATACGTTTTATTTACGATATCAAAATACTTTTCATAGTACAGATTAGCTTTATCAAACTGATATTGACCCAGGTGATAGTCACCCAGCACATCATAAATACGGCAAAGTTGATAATTGTCTGATCCATATACATCTTCCGCACTATCTTTAATTTTAGAATATAGTTCATACGCTATATGGTATTCTCCTTTATTAATATAATATTGCCCAATCTCCATCTGTTGCATAATAGCAATCGGGCTCTCATCGCCATATATTGTATTTGCCAATTTTATAGCCTTGTCCAGAAACACTTTGGCTTTATCATTTTCCAATTGTTCTAAATGAGCCATTGCAAGTTGATTATACAATCCAATCAATTGAACAGCATCCTTTCCTAATGTCTTGGTTACACACTCTATAGCAGTTTGGAATATCCTTATGGCATTTGCTGGTTCTCCTTGGGCACTCTTAATGGCTGCTTCACAACTACTAATCTGAATTTGACAATAATCATTTAGAAGCCCATAAGATTTGTATATTGTTCTTATTGTATCAAGCTCTGCTTGTGCCTCATCAAATTTTGCACAGGTTTGAAATAAATTACATTTGGATATATGTGCACCAACAGATACTATGTGATTCCTTCCGAACTTTTGATTGAACAATTCGAGAGCCTTTTCACTCATCTCTTTTGATTTGTTCAAATCTCCCACAAGAGAATAGTAATCGGCAAACTGCACACAAGCATTCGCATAGTTCGGATGGTTTTCGCCTAAAATATTCCTGTAAATATCTATAGCTTGATTCATACATTGCTTACCATCCTGAATTTTTCCAATATTGACAAATGCAGTACCTTGTAAAGTTAAGATACCAGCAATATAAGTATTTTTAGGAGATGAATAGGTCGTTATTTTCCCAATTGCCGCATCACAGGAATCTATCGCCTCTTGATATTGTCCAATAGTGGTCATGCATTCTATCATACTAAAATATGCCATACTATATGTTTCTATATCATCTGGTGATGAAGCAATTACTTTGATAATAGAGGAAAAATCATCTCTCGCACCATTATAATCGCCCTTTGTCAATTTTATTTGCCCTATTCCTATTTTTCCTTGCCAATATGCCTGGCTGTTAATGGCTTTTACATCAGGTGCTGCACATTTATTGAAATATTTTAAAGCTTCATGGAAATTTCCCAGTGAATAATAAATGTTCCCAAGCCCCAAATATGTATCATATAAATCTTTATGTTGCGTATCTGTTTGCTGCTCCAAGAACACAAGTGCTTGTTTATAGTGTTCCTCTGCCAATTTATACTCACTGAGGTTATAGTATACATTGCCTAAATGATTATGACATATTGCGATTACCTCATTATCACCTTCATTTATTGCAGCTGACAATGCTTTTTGATAATATACATCAGCTTGACGATAATCATTGTAGCGTATTTCCAATAGAGCCCCCAATTGACATAAATAGTTGACATTTGTGCTATCATAGTATAATCTGTCTTTCATATGAGATAACACTTCTCCGAAATCAAATTTCCTAAATGCACATTCAATTTTTTGATCCTTATCTATTATGGTTCTCTCATGTATGATTTCATAGTCTCTGTCGGCTATCTCTTTCTTCCTTTTGGCCTCATCATGTTCATTTCTCCACCAACTATCGGGACGCAAATTTAACAATGAATCCACTCTATACACATCACCTGCTTCCAGTGCAATGCTGATTTCCTTTTGCAGTGAGTCTAATCTTTCGAAATCAGTATTCTTTAATGTCTCGTATATATAGTCAGAAAATAGCCCCTCAAAACCATTAAGTTTTTGTTGTAATTCTTCTATCTTTTGGTCTCTTTCTATAATACTAACACGTCCTTCCTCACATTCTTTTTCCCATTTCTCTATTTCTCTCTTACATTTTTCTTCAGCTTCTTTTTTTGCATCTTCTTTAACTTTGGCTACATATTTATCCAGTTCCTCATTTGACTGCATAATTATGGTTAATGGGGCATTTGGAGTGAATTCTATTTTATCATTAGGACGAGGATATAACAACTTATATCGGGTTCCTTTAGGACCTTCTACTGATTCAATATAGTAAACTTTCCGACCGCCCAATTTATCCATAGATAATTCAAAGTATCCATCTTCTGGGGTGTCTTGGCTTATTGCGGGATTCACGTCATTTCCTGAACGTGCAATAATTGCACCCACTATTCCTTTCCCGCTCTGACTTGCAAAACTCTGAGATCTGACAATCCCTTTTTGAACAAGCGTTTGAACTTGAGCGTTAACTACCAAAGGAATAAATACCAATAATATCGCGATAAGTTTTTTCACGAGTTTATTTTTTAAGTATAATACACGGCGTCCCGACACACGGCATCTGAATAGTACCACAATACTCTTCATACCTTATGTCGTATTTGTCTTTTTGATTATGAAAAGGTATTTCCATTTCCAATTTCCCTTCGCTATTTGTTTTAACTCTGATGTTCTCAACAGAAAGTACTTGATTGCACAACACTTCTTGATCCTTCAGAATAAAACAATCAATTCTGCCATATATCAGAGGATTGCGTTGTAATGGAATAATAATATTTTTTTGTACGGATAGAACTGTATCTACTTCATAGCAATCAGCATTTCTGGCAATCAGTCTCATTGGTTTACCCATCATCCTCCCCGGTTTTTGCGCAAACACTGCTTTATCATTTAATGAGGCTAAGGTGTCTTTCTGCAGATTGTCATTTTCTATAGAGATTGAAATCTCAATTTCATTTAGTGGTGATAGATAAGGGTTATTATTAGTTTCAACTACTTCAACATACATATCAAATGGTTTTTCCTTATACTTCACATAGGCAACAGAAAAGACAATGGCAAGAATACCAAAGATAAAAATGAATATTTTGATAATTATTGACTTAATATAACTTACTCTATATCTGTTCCAAATAAAGTCATATGCATTCGGTAAGTCAATCAGAAGTGAAACCATTTTTGCTACAGCCTTACGCTTTCGGAAGAACCAGAGGTCATCACCATAATCATTTAGGTTAACTCCTAATGCTGAGCCTGTCGGGAAAGCCTCTTTTAATTCTGGAGTAAAGCATTCGTCATCATCATTACTATAAGGTGTCCCTTTTATTACAAATGGAATTATTTGCTTTTTTCGACCCGTGTCCACAAAATGCTTAACTTCTTTTCTTACCCATGGAGCATTAGCTGAATTTGGTGAACATATTACAATAAGATACCGTGATAAATCTAGTTCCTTTCTTAATCCATCATCTAAATTTTGCGCAACCAAATCAGTCACATAACGGAATATGCGAAACGTCTTAGGTTTCTCGTCGTATGACTTAATAATTTCCCCCTTTTCATTAGCGATAACAGATGGAAGATTATAGTGTTCCAATTTATTCTGCAACCATTTTGCTTTATGGTTGTCTTTAGAATTGTAACTAATAAATGCAGTATATTTATACGTTTCTGCCATAGACATTCGAAATTAGTTATCATAACACGAAGTAACGTTCATCACATACATCTCCTCGCCCTTGTGCGGGCCGAGTTTGATGGTGGTTTGTTTGGAGGTTATATTCAGTGCCATATTCTTTCCAATTGTAGGCTTACTGTTTTCATTTAATCTCTCTTTTCGCGTATTTTCTCGCGTAATCTCACGTAATTTTTCGGAATTTACGTGAGAAACCACGATGATTTCCCTCCGTTTCTGATTGATTTTACCTTGCCTTCCAATCTCATTTTTCTTAACAGGTTGTCTATCTTGTTACCTTTCTGACTGTCATTCAACTGGTCGGGCAATACATCCCATAGCAAATGAACAATCTCTGGCTTTGTAAGTGAGCCATGATCTCGCATAGAGTCAAGAAGCAATGCCTCGCATTTCTTTTCGTCAAGACCTTTGTGTTTTGTATATTCTATCTTCCGATCCGTGACCTGAGCTATATCTTTTGCAATGAAAATATGGGGCAGGCGCCCCTCTATCAATTTGCGCTTGCGAAGCATGGAAACGGCATCAGAAGAAATACGTTTCCCTTTTTGCACTGAGTCCAGTAGAACGGCATCGGTTAAAGACAGGTTTCTGTTCTCCAATAATATTAGGCTATAGTTTTCATCAATGACATTGCCGGGAAGAGTCAATACTACTTCTGTTGCAGTTGACTTGTCGTAGTCTGGCATAGGTAAACAACGCTCCTTCTGGCTGACAAACATCTTATGGATACCATAACCTTGGGTGTCAATCATCTTGATATTTACCATTGCTTTCACCAGTGCTGGATTACGATAGTTGCGAGGTGTCTTTTCTCCCGTAATATACTGGCTATAAGATCCCTCAAAGAAGTATCCATCATTTTGAAAGGTCAGTTTGTCTTTGTCTTCCGTGACAATGATTCGAGAACCGCTTTCATACCGCTGATGAGCAATCGAGTTATGGAGACCTTCTAAAATGCTTTCGGTATCATACTTCCATACCTCAGCAGGAATGAGTGAGTTCCTTGGGTAGATTTTGAAACGATAGTTTCTTATTCGATTCAACAGTTCTGTCGTGGTGCGGATAAAAGGAATGGTATAGATGTCTCCGAAGGTCTGTCCGTCCTGAAAACACTTCCAGACAATCTGAGCCATGTGATTGAGTTTGTAAACCATTTCTTCCTTGCCCACAAGAAGCATCGTAGCATGCGTAATTTTACCGTTAATTGTCAGGCACGACTTGTCCAGGAACACCCTGTCATCCCATGTATCGCATTCTCGTGCGAAATTAGGATAACGCTGTTTGTACCCTTCGCGTGCAAGCTTGATGGCATCAGGGTCGAGGTCATCTATTGTGGCATCCTCAATGACTTGTGAAGTCCAATCGAATGAATATACCTGTTCGTCAAGAATTGAATTGAGTCGGGAATCAGTCATTTCCACCAGCGAATCATCCATCCTTTGCCAAGCTTTGTTGTGCGCATAGACAGGACGACGCTTCATGTGTTTGGGTATGTGAATAACCCAAACAGTCTTATGGGAATCATCTGTAACAAACTCTTCAACCAGCAAGCCTTCTGATGGCAGATTGGCACATTGCTCCGTCAATCTCAACCTTGCCTTCTGAACATTATAATTGTATGTATCTGTGCCTACAATATCAAGAGTTTTGTCAACAACACCAATAACCAGGTGTCCGCCCTCCATATTGGATAATGCAGAGACATAAGAGATGACATCATCCTTTTCCTTCCCGCAGAAATCATTCTTGAGGTTCTTGAATTCTTTCCACTCACACTTTTCGTTTTCTTCCGGATACTTTGCAAGCAGATATTTTTGCAATTCAAGCTCTGTCATATTACACTTTATTTGATATTCTATTTTTCTTCACTCCCCTCCATGTCACAGCAAGTAATCCTGACAGGTGTCGCATTGAGGGCATCTTTGATTTCCTTGGTGGGAGTGAGGAGGAGTTTGCGACGGATGATGTCGGACTCGGTCACGTCTTCGGACTTGGATTGCGCTTTGGCGCGCACTTCGGCCCGAATGTTGCCCAGCCCGGGGATTTTAACGATGTGACCTTCCATCACATACATATCCTTGCCCTTGTGCGGGCCGAGCTTGATGGTAGTTTGTTTGGAGGTTATATTCAGTGCCATACTTGAAAACCTTTTATCCGTAACTACATCTCAACCACTCTGTAACTACAAACTCTCCCTCAGCACCACGACCGTTTTGTCAACACAGCCTGCCTGCCACTTATCAAACGGCAGCACCCGTATATCGTAATCCTTATACTTGATCATATCCTCCCTGTCAAAGGTGACAAGCAGAAGATTGTCGCAATGAAGTTCGCCGGCGCACTCCACCAGGGCGGAGAGCTCACGTTTGAGGGTGCGTTCGCTGCTTATGTCGTAGCAGACCTGTATGAGTTGCTCCACCTGCGGCCCTCTGCGCGTGACAAAATCCACTTCCTTGTCATTGCGTGAGCGGTAATAGAAGAGCGACTTCTCTTCATCGTAACCACGGCGGCGAAGTTCGAGGAAGACTTCATTCTCGAGCAGACGGCCAAGGTTTTCACTCACATTGAATCCTGCTCCCGACACAAAGCCGTTATCGACCACATACGCTTTTCGCGGAGCTTTCTGCATTACCTTGAGTTTGTTGTTGTAACGAGGCAGGTAGTAGAACAGATATGGCTCGTGCAGATAGCCGCAGAACTTCTTGACCGTGTTTTCGCTGCCCACACCCAAATCCTCGCTCAGGGAGAGTGTGGTGAACGGGTTGCAGAAATTGGAGAGCAGATAGTTTGCAAGATTGAAAAGCTCCGTCACCTTGCGGATCTTGTGACGCTGGGCGACATCCCTTGTGATGATGGCAGTGAATAGGGTCTGGAGATAGCTTGCCGTCATCTGACGTGCCTGAAGAGTCTCAGGATAACCGCCGAGGTGAAGATATTCCTCGTAAACTATGCGGGCACCGGCTTCTTGCCCGGGAAGGATATTCAAGGCATCAATTCCGGAAAAGTCAAGCGTTTCCGACAAACTGAAAGGCAGCATTTCAATCTCAACATAGCGACCGGTCAGAACGGTTGCCATATCGCTGCTCAGCATCTTGGCGTTGCTTCCCGTGATAATCAGATTGATGCCTCTGCGATACAGTTTTGCAACCCACAGGTCCCATCCTTCAAGATTCTGAACCTCGTCCAGCAGCAGGAACTGATATGACGGATATACGCTGTCGAGGGCCGACATCACAAGATCCTCATCCCAGAGCGAAAGGAGCTTCGGGTCATCAAAATTGAGGTACGCGAATTTCTGCCCTCTCAGCATCATAAGGGCAAAAATGGATTTGCCTGCACGCCGTGGCCCCGTGATGAGTTTTATCTGAGGATTCTGCAGCAGAAGAGGAATGTCGTAACGAGTCTGCCTGCCGATGTATGGCAGTGACCCGAGACGCTCACATTCCTGTCGCTGTTGTTGAATTGTCGTTAGCATTATCATACGTTTTTCGAAGCTAAATTACGAAAATTATCTCAAAACAGCGAACTTCTTGCGGAAAATTGTATGGAATATCCGCAGTATGCGGTTGGTGATGAGTATTATTGTTACTTTTTTGACAACTATTTGAAATCCTCCCAGGACAGCTGTCTCCCGCAGTTGGGGCAGAAGTTGTGACTGGGTTCTATGGTCTCGCCGCAATCAGGGCACTTGTACATGCTGTTGATGTTGACAAGGCGGTACCCGATTCTTTTCAGCAGTTTGATGGTATTGAGCGCCATCTTGCGATCCGGTTCCTTACCCTTGTCATCCAGCATGGAATATGGTTTCAAGTAATGATTGTGAGCCCTATCATCAACAGTGGCATATGAATATCCGTCAGCGAATTTGTCAACAGCCCATACGTCATGGGCGTTCTCAGCAATGAATTCTATCAGTTCCTCAAGTTCAGGGTTCAATGAAACGCCTGACACGTCAATGGGCTGCGGGTTGTATTCCTCAGGGAATCTCTTCAGTCTGGCTGTCACTTCATAATTGCGCGACTCACTCCAGGCTTCCGCAAACAGAGCCAGAGGATATTCCTTCAAGTCTGTGTCACTTGCCGGATTATACAGGCAGACAGTCTCACTGCCAAATCCTAGCACCAGTACCGCGTGATTAGGATTATCTTCAAAGTTGAAATCATCAGCAAAAATATCAGGTGTGTTGCCTTCAAGAACATCGCCATTGACGACCGCAATAACGTAATGGTCTTCCAGATCCTTACGCAGACTGTCAATCGTGGCATCGTATATCCGGTTTACAAGGAATCCGTTGCCTTCAAGCAGGCGTCCCATATTGAACAGCGGTGTACCCATGCTGCGCAGCCAGTAATTCCGTTTCGAGACCGATTCCAGTTCATCGTTCCGGACTTCAATTCCGGCCAGTTCAAGAATCCTGGATTCGCACTTGAAGTCGCACATGTTGTCATCACCATCGGCAGCAGCCATGCTTCCTACGGGAATGAAACTGCCATAGTCTTCCATCTGCTCCCTGAAATACTTTGCGCGTCTGCCGGACACCACATATTCCTCCAGTGAAGGATTCGAAGCAATGGCTTCAAGTATTTTCATCGTTTCTTCAGGAGTTGTCTTTGCCTCAAGAAACCTGTTTATGTCATTCTCTGTTATTTTCATAATTATCAATCAGTTGTTGTAACAGGCCGCATCCTTTGACGCGAATTTCCGCAGTTCGCCGTACGCTTTGGCCAATATTGAATTCAACTTGCTCTCTGTAAGTCCGTTCCGGGCAGCTATATCCACAATTGTATGCCGGCCGGAATAGAACTGTTCCATCAGACACCGGGCCGATTCATCGGACAGCCGGTCTCCATATAACTTGAATATCTGTCTTGTCCTGAAGCGTATGTCAGGCAATGCGGCGACAATCAGACTGTCCATGGCTCTTGACAGATCATTGTATATGGCCGATTTCCTCTTTCCCTGCTGCTTTGCAAAATCATCATGACTGACATTGTCCAGCATAATTGCCCGTAATATGGTCCTGTAGTATTCATGAGGTATTTTGTCAATGTAGGAACGGATCTTATTCTCAGCCCAATAAGAGTCATCAGGCTCAGGAATCTTCATCTTCTGATCTATACCAGTCTCCGGACAGTCCACAACAATTGCATCAGTGGAATCTGCGGACATGGATTCTTCATCCCTATCTGTGGTGACATCCAAGCCTATGAATGCATAGTCTGTGCTTTCATCGACTCCAACGGCCGCAACCACCTTTTTCCTATAATAGGGATTCGCTGCGAAATGGCAGGCAGCAGTGAAAAGCCAGCGGTCAAGCTGATCTATTTCCAATAGTTTGTCCCGGCCTTTCTTTATCAGAAATTCAAGAAATTCCGTTTCAAATGAACAGTATATGTGTTCGAACTTGACATCATAACGCGACAACCCTGAGAAATACTTTCTGACGGCGTTTTCAATGGCTTTCGCATACGGAGTCTTTTGAAAATGACGGTGTCCGTCCTTGTCGGAGACAAACTTGCCATTGAAAAGGATGTTGATGCTTTCGTTCCTGCGCAATTCATTTTCTGTATCAAACAGGCATGTGACAATCTGCTTCTCCCTACTGTTCATAAGCATTCTTTTACGTATTATGCAAAAGTATGAAAAATAGGGCATATTTATTTTTTATTTGACAAATAGTTCGATGCCCATGATTACGCCCAAGATAACAGGGACAAATGTGATTATGACTGCCCAAATAATGTGCTTTGCAGAAATGGAGGCTGACTGTTTCATATCGTTGTTTTCTTCCATA
The DNA here is from genome assembly GCA_045617485.1 of Bacteroidaceae bacterium. Lineage (GTDB taxonomy): Bacteria > Bacteroidota > Bacteroidia > Bacteroidales > Bacteroidaceae > Colenecus. Next base: position 35,866 of record JAZLIR010000028.1, on the reverse strand, counting down.
GAGTATGGAAACTTGTACCATCTATCACCTGAAACAAACAAACTGTTTATTCATGAAAACTGATAGTTCGTACAGAAGACAGTACTCTATCTTGTCAGAAAATGCATTTTCAAAACATCATGATTAGAATTAGTATTAACCATTTTAAAACTCTACAATTATGTCAAACAAATTATTGCACGCAATTCAACATTTAGGTCTTCACCTGGCAAAAGAGATTTCAAAGGACCCGAAGAAGGCACTGGCCGCTACAGCAGCAAGCTTGCCAGTTGCAGCCCCTTACGTCATTGGCACAGCGGTTGTAGCCGGTGTAGGATACCTCGGATACTTATTATTTAAAGACTGATCAGTCATGGAAAAATTGAAAAAAGTATCAGTAAAAACGTTCTTCATGGTGTTGTGGAGAGGAGTGTGTCAGGCATTAGGATGGTTCTTCGGACTGTTCGGGTACAGGAGGGACGGCAAATTTGCAAAGTGTGTATGGGGCGTGTTCGCTGTAAGCGCGGCTATTATCATGGCGTATCTGGCAGGTCTGATTGTCAAGAGTTGCTACGATGACTTGTCAACGGAATACCGCTATGACAAATTTCGCATGCAACTGGGCGGCCAGTACATAAGCCAGACAATAGGTTACGTAGACGACTATTATGGAGACAAGGGATACCTTGTAAATAAGGATACCGGCAGGAAAATTCTGAAAGGAATTGACTGGATTGCAAAACCGTTGGGACAGGACACGCTGGTGTGTTTCAGCAACGGTTCAAAACGCGGTTATTTCAACATTAAAGACGGAAAGGTCATCATAGAACCAAAGTACAGTCACGCATGGGTTTTCTCAGAAGGACTTGCAGCCGTTGAAGTTGACGGAAAGATCAAGTTCATTGACGGAACCGGTCAGGTGGTCATTGACAACTGCATAGATTATGACCCGTCATCAGACGGATATGTGTTCCATGGCAACAGGCTTGTAGTCCGGGACAAGGAAACCGGCAAGTACGGACTGATTGACAGGTCTGGCGCGCAGGTTCTTGACAAGGAATATGACCTGATTGAAATTGCCGGCAATCATCAGTATCTGCACATACGCAAGGACGGGCAGAGCGCCGTTTATGACATGAACCAGAATGCTGTTCTGCCGTTCATTGACGGTTATGCCTGTCTGCAGGCCGATGGTATTGAGGTGACCATGCCTGATCACACAATACGCAGATACGATTACAATGGAAGCCTCATCAATGACTTCTACATAATCAATAACCGCATTTTAAATTACGATACGAGAGAGATAATATACACAAAGGGAACCGGATATGATGCATACGGTGACGAATTCGAGTATGTCGAGAAGGACAACAAGGAAGCTGCTGCACGTCTCATGGCCTATATCGCGGGAGATTATTACGAAGGTCTGATGACTGCGGAAGGCCGCATTGTCACAATGCCTAAATACAAGGACATTGAGGCAATAGGTCCGGACACGTATCTCTGCACAGTCAGCGATATGGACAAGGTGGTTGTCAACGGTAATGGAGAACCTACATGGTAACTGCTGCTGGCGAAAAGAAAAAGTCACATGAGCAGGTTGTCGTCCCCCATATCGATGCCGCGGTATCTGTCAGCGACATGGTCTCGTCATTTTTGATAGATTCTTATAACATGTGGCTCTACATAAAATAGAAGCCATAGATTAATCCTTAATAATATGACATCAACAGCAATTATGGCCGCTGCAGTAATAGCTGCAAGAACGGTAGACAGGGATCTCAGAGCAAGCGTCCCCAACGATGTAGTTAATTGTATTTACGGATTCTCCGCCGGAGCTGCAGCTCTTGCTCTCACCCCGATTCCGGGCTGGACGTGGCTCTGGTTACAGCAGACGTGTGGACTATGTATGTCCGCATCAACAAACACCTCGGCATTTCCTTCTCGGATAACTTGATGAAAAGCATCGGGTCCGCCATTATGGGAAACCTCACGGCAAATGCCGGTCAGCTTCTGGTTGGCGGAGCTCTGAAACTTATCCCCGGACTCGGGACTGTCTGTTTTACAATTGTCCTCGGCCTTTGTGCCGCCCCATTCATCGTATTCATCATCATCGCCATAGGAATGATTACTCATACAATCTGTTAGACTGTTCCGGCATATTGCCTCAGTATAATCAGAAGGACCTTCAAATACAAATATGTTGAACATTCAAAAAGGAAAACATCATGACACCTTCAACCGCACTTGCTTACGCCGCCTATAAGACAGTCGTAAGACATCCAGTAGAAACTTTCGAGGCCGTTAAAACTGTTACCATCGCAGCTGCACCGGTTGTACTCCCTGTTGCCGCTGCTGTAGGAATAGGATACGGGATTTATAAACTCGTCACGAAATAAGAATGCTACATTAGTAACAACATCATTCCCGTTTAATCTTTAAAATCAAGTATTATGAGTGTTCCAGTAGGTTACATCGCAAAGAAACTGTCTGAAGGTTTTGCAGTCGCCCCAGTAGAAACAACAATCATTACCGCTGTAGGTCTTGTCGCATATGGAATCTACGAAGCTGTCAAGAAATGAGCGACAAAGCCAAATCATCAATCCGTAGCAAATGTCCATTGTCACAAAGAGGAACAGTGGACATTTCGTTTAGTTCTTTTGATAGATGTACAATATACGTATACTCTTATTTAATGAAACAAAACAACAAAGATTATGTCAAAAAGATGTCCACACTGCGGCTCATATAATACGGAAGCCGCTATCGGGAACTACGTAGGACGTGGTTTAATTCACATTGGAAGAGGTCTACTTGCTGCTGGCGCAATGACTGTCGGCTCGATTGGGGGGCCAACAACCGGGAAAGCAGCAGGATATACTGTTTGGAAAAATACTGAGCCGGGAGAATTCCACGGACACAGATGCTGTAACTGCGGAAAAGAATTTTGACTTGATATGAATAAATCCCGATTCATATTCTGGATTGTCGCCATCATGCTGCTGTTCTGTATCTGTATCCTGGGAGATGTGATTTCTCTCGGAGAACGGATTAGAAGTGGTTCTGGAGCACTCGGCATCGCATTCTATTCGGTCATAGGCGTGTTTTTTACGGTTTGTATAATTCTGCCTGTGGTGAAGGTTATCCTTACTCCTGAGATAAAAGGGCAGATTACATTGGAACCCCAAAAGAGGGAAGAGTTGAAGAATACAGTAAAAGATTCGGCGAAGATTTCCCTGGTGCTTACCACAGTCTCCCAAAACGGTTCGATCGATATGCTTGCAAACACTGCCATATCCTTCAAACTCATCGGGTCACTGATCAGACAGGCTGGGTATCGCCCATCATTTACTCAACTCTTCAGACTATACTCTGCAGTACTTTCCACATCCTGGATTGTAGCGTCAGCTGATGAACTGTTGGATAATCTTGACTTTGGAAGTATCGTGAATAATGCCGGAGTCGGCGCTGTTTGCAAGATTTTCCAGCCCCTTGCCAATGGAGCGGCTAATGCCTACACCTGCCTTCGTATAGGTTACGCCACCATCAAGTATATTGAAGTTGGAGGTAAACATTATCGGCTGAACAAGAAAGAGATGAGGAAGATTGTGGCAAAAGAAGCCAGAAAAGAACTTGTGCCGTTAATAAAGGAAGAAGCCAAAGACATCATCATAAAAGCAAAGTCGCAGGAGACTTGAAAGACCGGATAAAATGGAAACAGGTAGAAGTAAACCGATACTCAGCTATATCAGTAAAATATGAATTGCATCAAAACGACAATTATGGGACTTTGTGTTGCAGCAGTGCTTGTCGGCTGCAATAAAAACAGGCCTAAGTACGACTGTGTACTTGAAGAAATGAGCGAAGTCGTAAACAGCATCGACAGAGGAGAAGACGACGGGCAGGTACTGATAGAGGACAGGAACAAACTCCAGAGAGTGCTGAATGCGTTTGCCTGTCAGCAGGTTTTCGAGTCTGCTCCTGTGCCTAAGGACCTTTGGGAATATCTTTGGATTCCTGACAAGTCAATCAGATTCAATAATGAGGATGATACATTCATCTGCGAGATTAATTCTGAGATTGTCTCTCAGATGGCACCGGCACTTTGGGGCTATGAGAATGATTGCGATGATTATCCTGCAGAGGTTGTAAGGGATGTTCTGACAGAGCTTCAGGGGCAGTATGCCCGCAGTCTGGATTACTCCTGGACCGTCTCTCTTCCTATGACCATCCTTTTCAACCGCTTTACCCAGCAGGCGCTACGCCTTTGCCCGGATATCAGCCTTCTTACAGACCAGTATACAGGCTCTCAGGAGGCGGCCGTCATTGTTCTTACCAGAAGATATACAGACCGCGCGACAAATATTCTTGTATACAAGGATATGGACGGGGTATTTCAGACGAGGTTCTCGGACAATTTGCAGGTTGACCGGGTGAAGGAGATAGGTCTTTACGGTGGTTTTCACTTTGTATATTATACGGACTGTATGGATCCGGAAAAGTTCCAGTTGTATGTGATGAGAAGAAATTTCGATGGTTCAGTTGACTTCCCTTTGCAGTATGTCGATTACGAGGATGTCCTGACTAAGTGGCTGACCACGGATGCAGATATGACTGATGCATATTTCCAGTGGTATTGGAAAGCGTCGGTGGACTTGGTGTATGGACCGAAGGAGTCTCAGACGGTGCGTACGCTGCATATTGTCCAAAACGATGACGAATTGTCATTGGAATATGATCCGGCCAGAGATGAAAAAACCGGTCTTAACGGATATTACAGGAAAATGCATAAACTTGCGTCCGGTTCAAGGAATAAAATGGTAAACAAGCTCGCATGGGCAGGTTCTCCAGAATGGGAGATGGTGTCGCCCATGACAGATGCTGCAATGCGCAGAGCTTTGGAAAACGAAGCTCTTGGTTTCAGCAGTGACGGGAATCTGATTGCAGTCGGACTTAAAAATAATAATGAGGATGTAAGAATCCTGGATTTGCGTACCAGAGAGCTCAGCCCCTTTACCATTGCGGGTGACGGCAGTTCAGTCATTTCGCTTCAGTTCAGCCCCGATGACAGCAAGGTGCTTGTGCAAAGCTGGCGTGGAAGGGTGACAATAGCTGATGCCCGCACGGGGGAAGTCTATCATATCTACAAAATGAACAGCAAGGAAATAGATTCTCCTCTTGTCTTTGACTGGAAGTCCCTTTCCGGATATACTGCATATGGAGGAATCCTTGTCCAGGTGGACGTGGCCAATGAAATGGAAACCGTTGTGGACAGCCTTGAATGTATCAACTGTATAGAGCCTTGCGGAGAAGACCTTTTGCTTTGTTTTGGCAAGGATAGCGCATTCGTGAGATATAATCCTGAACGGCAGGAGACTGTGCAGAAATACTGCGGCCACATTGGTGATTCACAATACGCGGCCGCCAGTCCGGATGGAAATAGAATAGTGTCCACAGCCAGCGACGGAACAATCCGCCTCTGGGATGCCGCCAGCGGAGAGCAGCTTTGGATGACGGAGAGTGAGCCGGACAAGCATTTTGGAAGGGTTGGATTCAGCCCTGACGGGCGCAGCATCACCTATGTACTACCTGAAGAGTATCTGGCGAGAAGTATAAAATTACCTTGAATTTGTAGAAGAGATGATAGGAATGAATGGTACGGAAATGAAACGGGTGTGGAACAGGAGATTGTATTCTCTGAATCATAAAATTCATTTAACTTTGGGATTATGAAAATTACAGCTACTTATTCGGAATTGGAAGTTTTGATTTCCGATAAAACTGGCAGGAAAATCAATATGAAATATGGAGGAAATCCTGATGATATCATTGTGAAATGTATAGGAATCCCTTATCACCTCCATATTGAACGTATTGAGAAGCCATCAATAATTGTTTCATACCATATTGGAGACAAATCCAATATTGCTACGGGTGATGTTCTCGTTGCTCCTTGTTCTCCAACGCGTTCTTTTTTACAAAGGCTTTTCAGACGCGGAACAAAAGCCATAGAAAATAAAGCGGCGAATGTTTTTGTAGAAAACTTCGTAAAGCATCCGGCCGTTTCTGTAAATCCGGATAAAACTTTGACTGTCGCTTTGGATAAGATTCCACAATTGGGTAATGTCCTTGAAAAGATTTCGCTTTCCGGAATATCTTTCAATGAGGAAGGCGCGACAGCTGATGTGTCATTTGTCATGAACGAACGATGAAACAGTATAAGTTACGCAATATTGTAGCGGGGAATCTTATTATCCCTAAAGGTGTGCGGGAGATTGGCTTTGAGAAATACGAGGGCAATTCGTCAATTGTTTCAGTAACGGTTCCCGGAACGGTCAAAAAGATATGTGCCCGGGCTTTTGCTGACTGTGAGAATCTTGAAACAGTCGTCCTGCAGGAAGGAATTGAAGAGATAGAATCCAACGTATTTTCAGGTTGCAGGAAACTCCGTAAGGTAGTATATCCTGACAGCGTCAAAGTTTATCAGGGGTGGACCTTTTGGGATACTTGTCTGGATTCCCCTGTTCTGAATGCTTCCGGAACCATCCTTGTCTTTTGCCCAAATTCCGTGTCAGGTAATGAATGGGCAGTTCCTGACACGGTAAAAACCATCGCATGGCAGGCATTCATTGAGAATGAAAATCTGGAGAGACTATATCTGCCTGAAGGTCTTGAAAAGATAGAGAGGATGGCAATTATCGGGTGTGGAATCCGAGAACTGACTATTCCTGCTTCCGTGAAAGAACTGTGCCCTGAATTTGTTCGGAAATGCGAGAAATTGGAGAAGGTAACCGTTTTGAACCCTGATACCAGAATATCCTATGGAGCATTTTCAGGATGCGTGAATTTGAAGGAAATCAATTGTCCGGCTATTGACGGAAACGACAGACTCTTTCATTTGAGAGGAATGTATTTCTTGACAAAGCATCTTGAAGATTCTGCAAATCTGAACCACTGTCACACAATTGAATTCAAAAGACTGGTGGAGAAATGCGCTGAAGGAGACGCCGATGCTATGGAAGAACTGGCGGAATTCTTTGAAGCATACTCCGCAAGAAAAGGTGCTTCACCTTTTTATATTCGGGCGGCAAATTACTGGCGATACAAGGCATATTGCAAAGGCAACAGCAAGGCTAAGGAATGGTTCAGTCAATTCTTCCGCGAGCATCCGGATGAACATTTGGAGTCAATTCTTGGTGAAGGGAACATCATAAGCGACAACTGTTATTCTTTTGCCATTCCGGGGAAACTGTTAAACGATTTGGGATATGCTTTTTTTGATCCGTCCGCAAAATATGAGATAAAACATACAGCGGACTGCGGGTTGGTGCTGGCGGGAACATTTGAAAGTTGGGATGGCCCCGATGAAGACGGGTTCGGAGCCGAAACATATTACAACTGGTGGTTCTTGGATGAAAATATGCAGCCAATCCCTGGCACCAAGTGTGTCAATGCCTCTCTCCGTCAAATGGAACGGCCACCCTTTGCCACTGGGAAAGCACGTGCAATCGAGATTTTGAATAATATAAAAAGGAACGTTGTGAAATAATGAAAAGCAAGTACCGGGACCCGTCATATTCCAGTATCACATTGGTCGAACGTTCAAAACCAATAGGATATTTCCTTTCTGCCAACATTTCAGAGAAACGGCTGTCGTTATGCCTGGGAAATGATTGCTACGAAAAGTTTATTTCATTTGATGAGGATACTACGGCAAGGTTTGAGACCAGGTTTCAGTCTCCTGGCAATTCAGAAGCATTTCTATTGAAACTTCGGGAAAGATATGTGCGAAAGAATGATGATGCTGAACAGGCTTTATCAAGAATTCTTGCATATTGTGAGAAAAAAGGGATGAAACATAGTGAATCCTGTTTCTGCTCATACGATTAGCTATGCTGTATTTACAAATACGTTGGAAAAAGAATTTGTGTGGAGGTCGAGCACCTTTGGGGAGACGGGAAATTGCAAAGAATATATTGTCTGGATTGTTGAATAGTCATGATTAAGAAACGAGTTTTTTTTGATATGGATGATGTCCTGGTTGATTTTGAATCAGGATTGGCCAAAGTAAGCGAGGATGTCAAGGCCGAATACGAAGGAAGGTATGATGAGATTCCCGGAATCTTCAGCCTTATGGATCCGGTTGGTGGAGCATTGGATGCAGTCCATCGTATAAGCGAGAATGGGCGCTATGAGTGTTATATCCTTTCGACCGCCCCTTGGAAGAATCCTTCTGCCTGGTCGGACAAGCTGCTTTGGGTGCAGAAGTATTTGGGCGATGTGTTCTACAAGCGCATCATTATCACCCACTGTAAAAACCTCATCGATGGAGACTATCTCATTGATGACCGGGGTAAGAACGGCACAAGCGAGTTCAAGGGAGAGTGGATAGAATTCGGGAGTGATAAATTCCCAGACTGGAAAAGCGTTACCGAATATTTGAAAGTATGAGCAAAGGATTCAGATTGGAACTCGAGCACCTCTGCGTAAGCGCAGCACAAGGACTCTATTCTGTCGCTTATCTTTATCCTTGAATCTTCAAGTTGTCACTTTCCACTGAACTGTTCAGCGAAATATCTCCAAAGCGGGGCGGCCATCAGTGACTGACGGACCTGGTCGCTGACCAGAAGGTCAAGTACCTGTTCACGGTTCAGAAGTCACACTCTGATGTCTTCGGTCCTGTCAAGATGCTGTTCCTTGGAGAGCTTCCTGACGTTAGTGGCTATGAAGCAGTGCGTGAGGTTGTTGGTGGTCGATGCGTTTCCGGACAGCGTCATCAACATTATCCGGCCTTCGGCCTTACAGAAGGTAGAAGGATTGTGCATCACCACCACATACACCTGTTCACTGGTGACAGGCTTGCCGTCCCTGCGCACATGGAGCTTCCCTGCATTGATCATCTCTGCAATCTGCTCAGTACGCATTCCGCCGTTACGGCTGGCAATGCAGTACAGTATGGCCTCCTCTATCTTCATATACGGCAAAGATAAATAAGTTTTGCAGATATATCCCTTGTCAAATGAAAGTAAAATTGCTGGCGAAAAGAAAAAGAATAACACATATCCGTGCGTGGTTTTCACCTCCATCTGCGCGACAAACGTTCGTTTTACACTCGTTAACATTTACCCTTTTTCTTTTGGCCAGCACCGAAAATCAGGTTTAGTTTATTCCATTGGAAATATATACCAAAACAAACTAAACTACCTTTCAAACAAGGTCATTCAGTGCAAATCCTTTTCTGATAAGTTAAACAAACTTAAATCGGTGACGAACCTGTTACCCTAAAGTGGTGCAAATGTGGTGCAAGTAATTTTGCCGATTTTTGTATAACACTGATAATCAGTCTGCTAAAATTTTGGTTGTATTCTGCTAAGGATCACACCCTCTCAGTCCCAGTATTCTATCTCGCGGATCAGATATTCGTTGGTCATACCGATGCGGTTGAACGTGTGCGCCTCGATCCAGTTTCCATTTTCATCAAAACGTATGTATTCGGTAGTGGTCACATCGTCACGGGTTCCGTTCTCCTTGAGTATGTGCTTCTCTATTATGTCACCGCCGGCCGAATAGGTATTCTTTTGGATCGTCTCCTTGCCCGATGCATCGACAGTGACCAGTTCTACCGGCAGCCCGGCATCATTGGCAGTGATTGTGCTTTCCATAGTCTGTTTCCCGTCCAATGTAACTACCGACTTATATCTGCCGAATCGTTTCATTTCCCTTACCTCCAGACGTTCAGTCCTGCCGCCTCTCTTCTGATTATATACGGTAAGTCCTTTTTTGTGCAATACCAGGTGCATCTCGGCAACAGTACGGCCGGCGGCATTCTTCTGGCAACTGCTTGTGCAGACACCATTCTCAAACATGCTTTCCGATTGAGACTGTATGCGACCCGCACTGTCCATGAGTGCAGACATTATTTCATTTCCATAAATGTCATACACCGCAGCATTGATATACATTACCGTATCGGTAATGGAGTTAAACCGCCATTCGTCGGGCATGATATGATACATTCTGACTTCACGTACGCGGCCTTTCATGCCTCCGAATGGCGGCTGCACATACCCCTGTCTGGAACAGGCCGTGAAAGACAACGACAATGCCACGAAAAGGGCAATCTTTCTAATATTCATATCAGATTCTGTTTTTTCAGTTCCTGTACTGTAAGTTCAAGTTCACCATACCATTCCTGCCCGAAACGGCGGATAAGCGGCTCCTTCAGGCATTTGTATACAGGCAGTCCAAGCCTCTGACCTTTGACGACAGCCGGACGGCACACATCCCACCGGTCATAGTTCAAGCCCCAGTACTGGCCCAGTTTCTTTACGCGTATCGGATACAGATGGCACGATACAGGCTTGCGGAATTTGCACCGTCCCTCAAGGAAAGCCTTTTCAATGGCACAATAGCAGTTGCCGCCTTCATGAACGGTGAACACGCAGTCCCTGCCGTCAACGATCGATGTCACCAGCTCGCCTTCGGGGTCAGAATACGCTACACCATGCTCCTCTATAACCTTTCGGGCCGATGGAGACAGCATGTCCGCGATTTCTGGCAGCATTTCCTCTATCTGAACTATCTCCTGGGGCGTAACCGGTGCACCGGCATCGCCCTCCACGCAGCATGCGCCATGGCACTTGGCCAGATCACAGCAGAACTGCCTGGTAATGACATCCAACGATACAATAGTGTCCCGTATCTGTATCATATAATCAAACAATACACGTACAAAAGTAGCGCTTTTCCTCCATTTTTGCTTAACTTTGTAAAGCAAGAGTTATATCTTGAACAAAGGCAACATTAACCAATTCAATATTTATGAAAAAGAACCTTCTTTTGATTGCAGCGGTCATGACATCACTGACCGGCTTTGCGCAGTTCCCTGGTGGCGGATTTGGCGGATTTGGCGGCGGAATGCCTCCTATGGGCGGCGGCTTTGCCGGACTTGGCGGTGACCAGTCTTCACAGACACAGGCCGAATATTCCGAAAAGTTCTCCGACATTGACTATGTAGGCGACGACCAGGTATATCACAAGCTGGACATCTACCTTCCAAAGGAAGTCAAGGACAGCTATCCTGTAGTAGTCCATATCTACGGAAGCGCATGGGGTTCAAACAACTCAAAGGGTGCTGCCGACATCAACACCATCTGCGCCGCCCTGCTCAAGGCCGGTTACGCAGTGGTCACTCCTAACCACCGTGCCATAGGCGACGCCAAATGGCCGGCACAGATCAACGACATCAAGGCCGTTATCCGTTTCATTCGCGGCAATGCCAAGAAGTACAAGTTCGACACTTCATTCATTGCAACCTCAGGCTTCTCGTCGGGCGGTCATCTTGCAACGGTATGCGCCATGTCAAACGGCGTCAAGGTTGCCAAGCTGAACAAGGCTGAATATGACATAGAGGGCAGTCTTGGCGCTTACACCAAGGAATCAAGCTATGTGAATGCAGTCTGCGACTGGTCAGGCCCCACAGAACTTCTGCAGATGGACTGCGGCAACGCCATGTCATTCGGCGGCCCGGGCAACACTCCCGAAGAGCAGATTCTCGGTCTCCCGAAGATTGGCAACGAGGACAACTTCCTGCTTCTGTCAGCCAGCGGATATCTTGACAAGGATGACGTTCCGGCATACATCTTCCACGGCGATGCAGACTTCATAGTTCCCTCATGCTCAAGCCAGTATCTGTATGACCAGATGCAGAAGGCCGGAATTGAGAGTTACATTCTGCGCGAGCCACAGGGCGGTCACGGAATGGGCATGTACTCTGAAGAGAACCTCAAGAAGATGACCGACTTCCTTGACTCGGTACGCACCAAGCAGGCCAAGAAGTAATCAGTCTTCTGGCATATTGATTGTAAGGGGGGGGCTTTTCAGTCATCCCCTTTCAGTTTCCCCACAATCCGTTCAGAAGTGACTCGAATTCTGCGGGCTTCATGCCCCAGCGGGGAGCCACGACCATGCTTTGCGGAGCCTCGGAGACGAAACGGTCCAGGGCAATGTCCGGGCGCAGGAATGACAGGAAATCACGCACTGTCTGCGCGTATGACTGCGGAGTGAAAAGACGGAACAGTTCCGGACTGGCTTTGTACTCACGGGCAAAACGGGTACCCTCGATAATCTGCAGCTGATGCAGTTTGAGCGTTTTCAGGGGCAGTGCCGACAGTGCGCGTGAGTGAACCATGAAATCGTCATGGGTCTCGCCGGGAAGCCCCAAAATCAGGTGCGCTCCGGTATCTATTCCCCTATGGTCCAGTTCCAGTATGGTCTGCCTTGCGCATTCCCATGTATGACCCCGCCCCACTGCCTCAAGCGTGCGGTCCAACGTTGACTCCACCCCTATTTCCACGAGCAGATACGGATGTCCCCTGCCGGCACCATTGCCGAACCGGTGCTGCATCCAGTCCATGAGTTCCCGGCTTATGCAGTCGGGACGCGTAGCTATTACCAGTCCAAGGACGCCGGGATACGACAGGGCCTCCTCATACAGTTCCACAAGACGTTCAAGGCTGCCAAAGGTATTGGTATATGACTGGAAATATGCAAGGTAGCCCATGACCTTGCCCTTCCTTTCCGAAAAGCGAATGCCGTCTGCCAGCTGTTCGGAAACGCTTCGGCCCGAACGGTATGAATATGACGGGCTGAACGCCGCGTTGCTGCAGTATGCACATCGGCAGGGACAACCAAGTCCGGCATCGATGGCAATCTTGCGGACCTTTCCGTGAAAGACGGTCTGCAAGTATTCACCCATTGTCAGATAATGCGGCATGAGACTGTCAGTATGTATGTACGCTCATACCCTGTGCCGATGGCAGGTAGTTTATGCCCCACCAGCACACCTGAAGGAATACAAACGAGACAAGCAGAACCACAAGCGTGGTTTTTGGCTTTACGCCCTGCTTTCTGAGATGGATATACAGAAAATACGAAAGCCACGTAATGGCAGCCCATGTTTCCTTAGGGTCCCATGTCCAGTATGCGCCCCATGCCTTATTTGCCCAAAAGGCGCCGAACAGCATACCGAATGTAAGGAATGAAAGTCCGGTACGGACCAAGTCATCGCACTGCAACATCATGGCGGGCATATTGTCCGCCTTGCGTTTGAAAAGCAGGTACAGAGCCATAATCGTCACCGCCCCGAACATGGCATAGGCGAACATATACACTATGACATGGGGCGCGAACCACGGGCTCTGCAGCGCCGGCATAAGCGTCTTGTCATGAATTTCCGGCTTGAGCAGATTGACAAGCGTGAAGACGCATGCCAGCATGGTGCTGAATGTGAGTATCCAGCGATATTTCCATCGGCCATAGACAACGGTGCCAACCAGCGGGAGGAAAAACGCATACCACAGACGCGTCTCGCCCATAGTGCGCAAGGGCGGGCGTTCCAGACTGATCCACATTCCAAGTATGAACGCAAACAAGACCGCAAGTCCGGCTGCTGAAAGGGCGAAAGTCCATTTTCGCGCGCCCTTCCATGCCGTTATGGCCGATGCAATCCATGCAGTCAGTGCCGTAAGTGCAAAATATGGGAAAAGTGTCCAGTCCATTGTCAGTTCTTTCTTCTGGAAGTCTGTATAAAAAGGCAAACCGCACCGGCAAGCATCATGAGCAGCCCGAGGCCGACCATTGTACGCCATCGGTCACTGACAATGAGCAGTGTCGATGAATCGGTATCATAGCCGTACTGATAGATATGCCATCGGCCCAGCCTGGCAGGATGATTCACACTTACCAGGCAGTCTTTGATTGATAAGCCGTCATCAATTCTTATGCTGGAAATGAACTGCCGGGGAATCTGCGTATCTGTTTCACCGTATGGCATCTGAAAGCCGGTCAGTTCAATTGCAAATGGCAGAAGGTTGTCCGACCCGTCCTTACTTACAGCATGCCACGATGACTCTCCGACTGAAAGTGTCATATTGTAATGTCTGACTTCAGCCTTTCCCACAAAACCGCAAAGAAGCGCGAGAAACAGGCCTAGATGGAACAGCAGAAACGGAACTTTCTTCAGCGTCATCGGCTGGCAGACCCTGCTGAGTGCACAGGCTATTGAGGTAAGCAGCCACAGAAAAACCAGCAGATAAGACCAATTGGACAGCATGTCCCTGAAACCCGGAAAAGTTCGGAAAGGCACCGGCTGCTGACGGACAAGCCCCAGGACAAGAGTCAGAGCCAGAGTCCACGACATTGAGCCGACAGCCGAGCGTATGGAACCGAGCCATCTGACTGCCCGGCTTTCCCTGAATCTGATTGAAACAAAATCCACGACAAGGATATACAGCCAGAATATGATGCCATTGACAGGCGGCTCAATCCATCCGAACTGAAAAGGGCCGGCAACAAACTGGAGAAGCAGTCCGGCCAGTATAATCAGCAAACCGATGGCAAATTCCATTTAGGAGTTACTAAGCATTCCGCCTATTCTTGAGAACAGTTGCGAACCGATTGCATTGCCTGCAATCCAGAGCAGCAGATTGGTATGGAAGAACTGTCCGTTCATTGCCATGTAGCCGTAGTTGGCTATACAGTGGTCAAAGCCGCACAATATGAATATCATGACCGGCATGAGCACCGCAACGGCCTTGTTCGTCTTGCGCCAGCCGTCAACTGCAAGAAACATCATGGCACCGCATCCGAATGCCCTGAGCAGGGCGGCATACCATGTTTCCTGATACTTTGCAGCTGTCAGGGCCGATGTATCCAGTGAAATGCCGGAAAAACGCGCGAAAGCCCAGCACATAAGGCCGATGGCGAACAGGTTGCCCAAAATGGCAACAATCAGATCGCGCACCTGCTGCCAGCTGTTAGCATAGCCCACCATACCCGTAAAGAGTTTCTTCTGCTGGATAACCACTGTAAGCAGTCCGAATCCGAACAGGAACGAGCCTATCACCTTGTCCGGTACAATGACATAGACAATGCAGCCGAACCCTATCATAAGGCCGGCAAAAAGAGAATCGAAAATCAGTCTTTTCATGTGATTGAAGGTAAGCATCACAAAGATAAGACATTATTTCGTTCAACCTTTCTTTGATTGTATTGAAGATATGGTCTTTATGAGAACAGTGCCCAGGACACCGGCAGTGACCGATCCCATAAGAATGGCTATCTTTCCCGAATTGCGCATTGCCTCGACTGCCGCTGCATCGGCAAATGAAAGCGTATCTACAAAGATTGACATGGTGAATCCTATTCCGCCAAGGCACGCAACAGCAAAGAACATTGCCCAGTCTGACTTTTCCGGCATTGTGCATATGCCCGTCTTTATGGAGATGAAACTCAGCAGGGTTATGCCGAGCGGCTTGCCCAGAACCAGTCCGAGGAAAATGCCAAGTCCCACGCCCTGCGCGGCGGTTCCCGTATTGAGAATGTTGAAGAACGACATATCGGGAATCTCGACACCGGCATTTGCCAGTGCGAAAATGGGCATTATGAGGAAATTCACCCAGGGAGACAGTGCATGTTCAACGCGGTAGCTCATATCCATCGAACCGTACGCCGTCTTATGAATACGACGCAGGAAATGACGCTGGGGACCGTTTGGAAAGGCAGTTTCATCATCAATACGATCAAACGAAATCAGCTTGTTCGAATATGACTTTATCTTGTGAAGCACATACGGACGGCTGTATCTGGCATTTGACGGAATGATGAAGGCCATTACGACACCCGACATCGTGGCATGAATGCCGGAATAGTAGAACAGTATCCATACTATGAACGCCAGAACCAGATACGGCCACATGTGCTTCTGCCCGAACTTGTTCAGGAACATGGCAAATGCTATAATCAGGACCGATATGCCGAGCAGAATCAGATTGATGTGGCCTCCATAGAAGATGGCAACCACAAGAATGGCAATCAGGTCATCGGCTATGGCAAGGGCTGTAAGGAAAACTTTAAGCGAAACGGGCACCCTGTCTCCGAGCACCGACAGTATGCATACGGCAAAGGCTATGTCGGTTGCCGTAGGTATTCCCCAACCTCCGGCAGCCGGAGTTCCATGATTGACAAGAGTGTATATGAGAGCCGGCATGGCAACGCCTCCGAATGCCGCAATGATTGGAAGAAGCGCCTTCTTTGCCGATGACAGCTCGCCGTGTGCGACCTCGCGTCTTATTTCCAGACCCACGGTGAAGAAGAACACCACCATGAGCACATCGTTGATAAGCTTTTCAATGGTCAGATCACGCGGGAAATGCCAGTCCACAACTCCGTTGGGACTTGCCATGTGTATCTGAATGTCCGTTTCAAGAAATGCCCTGTAGTAATAGCTCGTAGCCGGCAGATTAGCCAGTATCATTGCAACAATCACGCAGATAAGCAGCAGTACGCCCTGAGTCCAGGGCTGGTGCGACAGATGCGTGCTTTTACGGTTGAATGACAACACGTTCTTGTTCCAGGTGTAAACGGGAATCAGTTTCATTTCAGCTTGCTCATTTTTGGAAATGTCCGCGAAATTACAAAAAAAGCCCGAACCGGAAAGGTTCGGGCTACATAAATATGAGTCACTCTCTCAAATCATCAGCCAAGCAGATTCTTGCCGGTCATTTCGGCAGGAACAGGCAGGCCCATGATGGTCAGAATACTTGGAGCGACATCGGCCAGAATACCGTCTGCAACCTTGGCTGACTTGTTTTCAGTCACATAGATGCAGGGAACAGGATTCAGCGAATGTGCGGTGTTCGGAGTACCGTCGGTGTTCACGGCGTTGTCGGCATTTCCGTGGTCGGCAATGATTATTGCCTCGTATCCATGAGCCTTGGCTGCCTCAATCACATCGTGCACGCAGGTATCGACTGCAGTCACAGCCTTTTCAATGGCCTCATAGACACCTGTATGGCCCACCATGTCACCATTGGCAAAATTGACGACAATGAAATCGTACTTGTCGGTTCCAATGGCCTCAACCAGTTTGTCACGTACCAGGAAGGCGCTCATCTCAGGCTGGAGGTCATAAGTGGCCACCTTGGGTGACGGAACCAGGATGCGCTCCTCGTTCTCAAAAGGAGTCTCACGACCGCCGTTCAGGAAGAATGTCACATGAGCGTATTTCTCTGTCTCGGCAATGTGCAGCTGATTAAGTCCCTTTGACGACACATATTCGCCAAGTGTATTGTTCACATTCTCTTTGTCGAACAGAATATGAACGCCGGTGAACGATGCATCATACGGAGTCAGGCAGCAGTAGTGCAGGCCCGGAATGGTGTGCATGCCGTTCTCGGGCATGTCCTTCTGCGTCAGCGCAATTGTCATTTCCTTTGCACGGTCATTGCGGAAGTTAAAGAATATCACAACATCGCCTTCTTCAATGCGGCTGTCGTATGCTTCGTTTACAATGGGCTTCATGAACTCATCGGTCACACCTTCGGCGTATGACTCCTCAACGGCCTTGACCATATCGCTGACCTTGCGGCCTTCACCGAATACCAACTGATCATAACCGAGCTTCACGCGTTCCCAACGCTTGTCACGGTCCATTGAATAGTAACGGCCTATGATTGACGCTACTTTGTCACCGCGCTTCACCAGCTGCTCAATGAAACCCTTGCCGCTCTTCGGATCAGTATCACGGCCATCCATGAAGCAATGGACGTATGCATTCTCAAGTCCGTACTCACGGGCTATGTCGCAAAGACAGAAGATGTGTTCAAGCGAGCTGTGGACACCGCCGTTCGATACAAGTCCCATAAGGTGCAGTTTCCTGCCGCTCTGCTTTGCGTAACTGTATGCGGCAACTATTTCAGAATTCTGACGTATGCTGCCGTCTGCAATGGCGCGGTTAATCTTGACCAGGTCCTGATAAACAACGCGACCTGCGCCGATGTTCAGATGACCGACCTCGGAATTGCCCATTTGACCATCAGGCAGTCCTACGTTCTCGCCGCTGGCAAGCAGCTGTGAATGAGGATAGTTTGCGTTCAGATAGTCCATGTAAGGAGTCGGAGTTGAAAAAATCACATCGGCCTTTGACTTGTTGCCAATGCCCCAGCCATCAAGAATCATGAGTAATGCTTTCTTTGCCATAATATTTATATTAAACCTTGTCCTATTTTCACGAACCGCAAAGTTACTCATTTTTGGCGACTACCAAGATTCTCTGAAGACAGAAAATATTCTCTTACCTGCTGCCGACAAGATTTTTGAATGCCTGGCCGAAAATCAGATAGCTGGTGTTGCCTGCTATGGTTCCTTCGTTCTGCCCCCAGAGGAATGGCCAGTCGTCAAAGTTCTCAAAGTGATCCGGTTTGCGGAATAGCACACCGGGAGCCACATTACCGGGAATGAAAGAGAAGTCGGCACGGTTGTTGCCGTAGAATACAGCTTTCGGTCTTGTTGCACCTACAGTAGCTACCAACGAATAGTTGTGGTACGGGTGACATCCGAACATGTATGCCATAGCATTGTACGCATAACTCTTATCTATTATCTCGGGGAAATATATTGCAGCGAATGCAGCAGTTGTTCCGAATGAAACCACGTTGCCGCTTCCGGCCCAGTTGCCTGTTCCTATTGGCACACCATACGGATTCTGCTTTGAAACGCTTTCAAGATACTCTTTGTACTTTTCCACGTATGGTTTCAGTTTTTCCTTGTATTCGACATCCATATACGGTATGGCATCCATGGCAGTACCTATGGCCGAGTTGGCGTTGCGCTCAAGAGCCGGCCATATCTGCTGAGTGAACTGGTCAAGATAGCTCTTTTCCCCAGTTGACACATATAACTGCAGGTTTGTGGCCATATTATTACCATTACCACGTGCACGGCCGTTCTGCCGGGATTGTGTCATAATCTCCGTGGCCTCGGCCATAAGGCGCTTGGACTGTGTCAGTGCACGTTCTGCAAGTTCATCATCGAATCCTCGCAGTACGCGGCTGGCGGCGGCAAACATTGTGGCGGCCCGGAAGTCAAGACTTGCGTTACGACTTGTGAATGCCCACATGTCATCGGGGGTTCCACTGGATTTTCCGTCGGCCGATACCTCGTACGGTTTCAGCGACGGGTCATAATGCAGACCATCGGTAATAGCGGCAGCATCGCCTAAATGATGGTAGTTGTCAAGAACGGAATTGGACAGAGTCTGTGCCATGTGGCCTATGTTCTCGGCCTGCGCCACAAGATTCAGCACGCCATGACGTATGAACTGCAGCATGTCAGGAATTCCGTCGGGACGGTGCAGATCAACGTATCGCTGCTCCTCGCTTACGAACGTTTCGTCGCGCATGGGTTTGAAACGTTCCCAGATGGTGACCATATTCTGTACCACGCTGATATTGGAACCTGTTTCTATATCAAAATCGCCGGCATCGAAATAACCGCCCACATTAAGACCGGGTATCAGTTCCAGAGCCTGATACTTGGTATCGGTGGTAGCTCCTTGGGAATGCAGGTCAAAATGGTCAGTCGGAGCCGGAGCCTGGAGGTATCCCTCCTTGAAAGGCTCCCCGTGCCATATACGATAACCCTCGTTCACTGTCATGTGATTCATGTGAATAGGAATCCACACATCACTTGTGGCACTGGTAATCTCGTCATATACGCTGCCGTCTATCAGGAAATTGACTGTCCTGGTATTGCCGTATTTTATAAAATACACGCCCTGCTCCTTCACTGAACTGAAGTCAAACTTGACATAGTTATACTTGTAGAAAGCACCCCAAACCTGAGTTTTGCCATCGAAACACTTGGTTTCGCTACCATCGTCGTTGATTCTCCAGACCGATGCCTTCTTAAGCGGCTTGTCGTTTTTGTCAAGTTCTATGACTGCCACCTTGGGCTGGTCAGGCAGATAACCTACCTGAGAGAAACCTATATTCGGTTCGCGTATCCACCCTTTGATTGTGCCGGGTTTGATGTTCCATGTCAGAACTTTACCGGTCTTTCCTGCAGGCAGAAGGCTGCGCAGTACAAACCAACCGTTCTGGGCCAGCATACGGCCGTCAAAAAGCATCAGGTCGGCATCATCAGATTTAACAGTTATTGTGCGTTCAGGATCATCGGGAGCCATTATTATGCATCTGCCCTGTTCCATAGGCACTGGATCTACAAACTGGTCTGTTCCACGGTCATCGTATGTCTTGTAACCTTTGTATTGTTTTATCTTTTCACTGTTGGGACGGGCAACAGTCTGACTTACTGCATAACGCGGAAAACGATTGTAGCGTCCATCCATTTTGTAAGCCTTGTTCCAGTACTGAGACGGGAGAAACTCCAGATTGAATCCGGCATCGCCTTCCAGTTCTGCCGGAAGCGGCTTGTCAAGCCATACCTCGATGTCAAAATTGTCTCCGTTCGCAGTTACAACAATACGTGAATCAAAATCGTAATCCTTATAGCGCAGACTCACCTCTATGCTGCCGTTTTCCCTGTTTACCACGCGTGATGGCGTTTCAGGTACAAGATCCCACTGTTCCGGTGTATTGCTCAAGCGGACCGCACCGCCTTGAACAGTCCGTACACCATGGTGAATTATCTCTATTCCGGAATTCTTCTCATCATTGAATCCGCCTGAAAATGTGTTGCTGTAAACAAGCACATTAACTCCGCGGGTCTCAAAGTACTCCAAATCGTTCAATTGAAGGTTCTGTGCGCCGGCACCGGCGAATGTGCAAACGGAAAGAATGCACGCGACAAATAGGTTTCTCGTATTCATAGTGGTCGGTAATTTTGTTGTTAGACAAGCAAATATAACAAAAGTAAAAAACAAAGGGAAAAAAATCACCACTCATCATAGAGATACGGAAAAACCGGCACAATGGCCGCATGACTTCTGCCGAAGAGTACGGAAATCAGAACATTCCGGCAACACGTTCAATGCCGGCGGCAAGAACGTCGATTTCCTGGCGCGTGTTGTAGAACGAGACCGACGCCCTGACAGTTCCCGGAATGCCAAGTCTGTCCATGAGCGGCTGAGCGCAATGGTGACCCGTGCGTACGGCAATGCCAAGATGGTCAAGCAGTGTGCCCATATCGGACGGGAAAATATCCTTGACAAGGAAGGACAGCACGCCACTGCGCTTTGCAGGAGTGCCCACAAGCCTCAACCCGTCAATGGCTGAAAGCCTTTGCACTGCATAGTCAAGCAGACCGTGCTCATATTCGGCTATGGTGTCAATGCCTATCCCGCTTACATAGTCCAGAGCCGATGCAAGCGCAATCACTCCCACATAATCGGGTGTTCCGGCCTCAAACTTGTATGGCAGTTCGTTGTATGTGGTCTTCTCAAAGCTGACACGGCCTATCATCTCGCCACCGCCCTGGTATGGAGGCATCTGCTCAAGCAGGCTTTTCCTGCCGTAGAGCACGCCAACGCCTGTAGGTCCGTATATCTTGTGACCGCTGAAAGCAAGGAAATCAACATCAAGAACCTGAACGTCAATGTCGGTGTGTGGCACCGACTGCGCTCCATCGACAGCCACGGGCACGCCATGCGCGTGCGCAATTCTTACAATATCGCGAATTGGATTGACCGTACCCAGAACGTTCGACACGTGAGTCACGCTGACAAGTTTCGTCCTGTCCGACAGCAGTCTTTCAAAGGCTTCCATATCCAGATTGCCGCAGTCATCCATAGGAATGACTTTAAGAACCAGACCGCTTTTCTCCGCTTCAAGCTGCCACGGAACAATGTTGCTGTGATGCTCCATGCATGACACAAGAACCTCGTCACCCGGTTTGACAAAGGCACGGGTAAAACTGTGTGCCAGAAGGTTAAGACTTTCTGTAGTGCCACGGGTAAAGATTACCTCCTGAGTGCTGCCTGCGCCAATGAAACGCCGCACAGTCTCACGCGCATTCTCCATTTGGCGCGTTGCCTCCTCAGACAGGAAATGCAGACCGCGATGCACATTGGCATTGGCATTCAGGTAGCAGTCCGATATGCTGTCAATGACCTGACGCGGCTTCTGTGTTGTAGCCGCATTGTCCAGATACACCAGCTGCTTTCCGTACACCCGCTTACCCAGTATCTGGAAGTCCTTTCTTATGCTCTCAACATCAAACATGATTGGAATCTGTTATTTGCAAACGTTGCAGCCGTCACATTTGGACTGGCCGTGCCTCAGCCTGAGTTCGACAAGCCCCGTAAGCCTTGAACGCAGCGGATCAAGCGATATGCGGTCAAGAACCTCGGACATGAAAGCCAGCATAAGAAGCATGCGTGCCTCAGTCAAGCCTATTCCACGCTGCTGCATATAGAACAACGCCTTCTCGTCAAGCTGGCCTACGGTGGCGCCGTGGCTGCACTTGACATCATCGGCATATATCTCAAGCTGAGGCTGCGTGAACATACGCGCACTGCGGGTCAAACAGATGTTGCGGTTTGTCTGAGTTGATACAGTACGCTGGGCACCGGGACGCACAAGCACCTTGCCGGCAAACGAGCCGGTAGCCGCGGCATCAAGCATACACTTGAACAGCTCATGGCTGGTGCAGTCTGAGGCCTGATGGTCAACGAATGTATAATTGTCAATATGCTGCGTATTGTCCGAAATGGCAATGCCGTTCAGTTCCAACGATGCGCCGCGCCCCTTGAGGACTGATGTGAACGTATTGCGGGTTCTGCCGTTATGCAGTGTTATCAGGTCTGCGTGGACATTGGAATCCTGCTCCTGACTTACATAGTACTCGCAGACGCGGGTATTGGTTGAAGCCGTCTCCTCAAGGTCATACAGTTCAAGACTTGCCCCACTTCCTACAAAGCACTCGGTCACACAGGCCGACATACATTCCTTCCCGGCCGACGAATGGTCACACATAAGCAGTCTCAAACCTGCTCCGCGCCCAAGTATGACAAGTATTCTGCGCATGGCAAGCATGGACACTGCCGACTGCATAAGACTTATCAGTTGGACAGGCTTCTCAATGACAACCCCATCAGGCACATATACCACAAATCCGTCCTGCAGCAGCATGGAGTTCAGTGCGGCAATTCCAGGTCTGTCCATATCGGCAAGTTTGCCCAGATGCGATGCGACAAGTTCCCCATCCGTCATGGAAACATCCTTCAGACTGCCTGCTATCACACCGTCGGGCAGTGACGGTGAACCGTCACGCTGAAGATACCGGTCTCCAGCCAGGAAAAAGAGCTGGGTTGACATATTGGGTACATTGCAACGGAACGCTTCGGCAGTATCGACCGGAATATTCACACGGGCAAGATTCACGCCCCAATCGGGCTCAAACCATGCCGAGACATCGGTATGCAGATATTCCTCATTTTTGCATGTTGGGAAACCGCATGTCCGGAAAGACTGGAAAGCCCTGTCACGCAAGGCATTGAGTACAGGACTGCCACCGCGGTCTATAAGTTCGCGGTTTCCTGTAAAAAGCTCAATATAGTTTTTCTCCGACATTACTCTCCCTTTGTGGAATCGGCAAATTCCCTTATCAGCCAGTCGTATCCGCGCTCTTCCAGTTCAAGGGCGAGCTCCGGACCCGCAGTCCTGATAATGCGCCCGGCGTACAGCACATGCACAATGTCAGGTTTGATATAGTCCAGCAGACGCTGATAGTGGGTTATGACAATGGCCGATGTCTGCGGCGTTTTCAGGCTGTTCACGCCCTCGGCCACGATGCGCAGCGCATCGATGTCAAGGCCTGAATCGGTCTCGTCAAGTATGCTGAGCGACGGCTCCAATACGGCCATTTGGAAAATCTCGTTGCGTTTTTTCTCGCCACCGCTGAAACCCTCGTTCACACTGCGGTTCATGAACTTGGTATCAAGTTTCACCAGGTCGCGCTTTTCTTTAATGAGTTTCAGGAACTCGGTCGGTGACATGGGGTCAAGACCAAGATAACGGCGCTTCTCATTTATGGCGGTACGCATGAAATTGGTCATGCTCACCCCCGGAATCTCGACCGGATACTGGAACGACATGAAAAGGCCCTCATGACTGCGGTTTTCGACAGGCAGCGACAGCAGGTCCTTACCCTTGAATGTCACCTTTCCCTGTGTGACGGAATACGCGGGATGTCCCGAAAGCACGTTACTCAATGTACTCTTGCCTGACCCGTTAGGACCCATTATTGCATGAACCTCACCCGGATTGACCGTCAGATTAATTCCTTTCAATATCTCCTTTCCTGCAATCCCGGCGTGCAGATTCTCTATTTTCAGCATTTCCATAATCAACCTACTGTATTTTCAAGTGACACGGACAGTAGCCTCTGCGCCTCGACCGCAAACTCCATGGGAAGACGGTTCAGCACATCCTTTGCATATCCGTTTACAATAAGGCCAATAGCCTGTTCCATCGGAATACCGCGCTGGTTGCAATAGAACAGCTGGTCCTCCGATATCTTTGATGTTGTGGCTTCGTGTTCGACCACCGCAGTATCATTCTTCACGTCCATATACGGAAAAGTGTGTGCACCGCAGCAACTGCCCAGAAGCAGTGAATCACACTGGCTGTAGTTGCGTGCTCCAGTTGCGTTTTCGCCCACCTTAATAAGGCCACGATACGAATTCTGGCTGTGTCCGGCACTTATTCCCTTGCTTATTACAGTACTCTTTGTATTCCTTCCCAAATGAATCATCTTGGTACCAGTATCGGCCTGCTGCCAGTTGTTGGTCAGCGCCACTGAATAGAACTCGCCCTGCGAGCCGTCGCCCTGAAGCACACAGCTGGGGTACTTCCAGGTTATGGCCGAGCCGGTCTCGACCTGCGTCCATGAAAGACGACTGTCAACGCCGCGCAGCAGACCGCGCTTGGTCACGAAGTTGTAAACCCCACCGCGTCCGTTCTCATCGCCGGGATACCAGTTCTGCACTGTACTGTATTTGACCTGCGCCCTGTCCAGCACCACAATCTCGACAATGGCGGCATGCAGCTGGTTCTCGTCGCGCATAGGTGCCGTGCATCCCTCCAGGTATGACACATAGCTGTCGTCATCGGCCACTATCAGAGTACGCTCGAACTGCCCGGTCCCCTGTGCGTTGATGCGGAAATAGGTTGACAGTTCCATGGGACAGCGCACACCTTTCGGTATATATACGAATGAACCGTCACTGAATACGGCACTGTTCAGGGCTGCAAAGAAATTGTCCCTGTAGTTGACAACCGAGCCCAGATACTGACGGACCAAATCCGGATGGCTCTTTACGGCTTCGCCTATTGAACAGAAAATTATACCTTTCTCGGCAAGAGTCTGTTTGAAGGTGGTCTTGACCGATACGGAATCCATAACGGCATCGACAGCCACTCCACCCGACAGTGCCAGACGCTCCTCAAGCGGAATGCCCAGCTTGTCAAAGGTCTTCATGACCTGGGGATCTATCTCATCGGTACTCTTCGGACCATCCTTTCTAACCGTAGGATCGGCATAATATGAAATGTTCTGATAGTCAATTGGCGGAATATCCAAATGCGCCCATACGGGTACAGGCATTTCTAGCCAATGTCTGTAGGCCTTGAGACGGAACTCCAGCAGCCAGTCAGGTTCACCCTTTCTGGCCGAAATGAGACGTACCGTGTCCTCATTGAGTCCACGGTCAATTATCTCGGTATGTATGTCGGTCGTAAAACCGTAACGGTACTTTTCTTCAGAAAGTTCCCTTACAAGTTCGTTGTCTTTCTCCTTATTCCTCTGAGCCATTGTCAAACTTGGGCAAATCAATCTTCTGCACCTTGTTCCATGTCCACTGAAGACACTGACCTGACACATCACGGACAGGGCCGTAAAAAGAGGAACCCGTTCTGGGGTCATCCTTACCCTCCCTGACTACAATATTCTTGGACAGGCCGGTCATCTCCATGAGATGAATCGTGACACCTGCAAGCAGCAGCCAGATAAGCGCACCGCTCACGGCACCGAGAATACAATTCACGAAACCCAGTCCGGCACCGCGTACCAGTCTTGACAACAGACGTCCAAGCAGGCCGCACAGCAGCGGTACGACAATCAGTATAAGTACAAATGCTACAATCTGGGCAACACCAGGTTTAATAGAAAGAGACTTTTCAAGCAGACCGGCAAACGGGCCATACAGAAACGAGCCCAATATCACTCCGATTATCAGGCCGCCAAGACTGAAAAGCTGGCGTACAAAACCGCGCACGACACCTGACACGACAGAAGCCGCCAGTGTCAATATGATAATGTAGTCTATTACTGCCATAGCAATCAGAGTGTCTGTTTTACTTCAACCGTTGTAAAGGTTTCAAGCATATCGCCCTCTTTCAAATCGTTGTAACTTACCAGACTGATACCGCACTCCATACCGGTTGCCACCTCCTTCACGTCATCCTTGAAACGTTTCAGGGCATTCATGTCGCCGGTGTGGATTACAATGCCGTCACGGATTACACGTACCTTGTCGCCGCGTGTAACCTTACCGTCACGTACACGGCAGCCTGCAACCATACCAACCTTCGAGATATGGAACACCTCCATGACCTCGATGGTAGATGTGACTGTCTCCTTGATTGTAGGAGCGAGCAGACCCTCCATGGCAGCCTTGACCTCATCTATGGCATCATAGATGATGGAGTATATGCGGATATCCACATCGTTCTGTTCCGCCAGACGCTTTGCCGCACCCGAAGGACGCACATCAAAACCGATGATAATGGCGTTTGATGCCGAAGCAAGGCTAACATCGCTCTCCGAGATGGCACCTACCGCCTTGTGGATAACGTTAATCTGCACATTGGGTGTTGACAGCTTTATGAGCGAGTCGCTCAGAGCCTCGGCAGAACCGTCCACATCGGCCTTTACAATAAGGTTTAGTTCATGGAAGTCGCCCATCTTGATACGACGGCCGAGTTCGTCAAGTGTTAGTGTCTGTGCTGTACGCACGCCCTGTTCACGCTGCAGCTGCTCACGCTTGCCAGTAATTTCACGGGCTTCACGTTCAGATTCGACAACGTGGAATGTGACACCGGCCTGAGGAGCACCGTTAAGACCCAGAATCAGAACCGGTTCCGCAGGAGCGGCCGATTTCAGTTTCTGGTTGCGTTCATTGAACATGGCCTTGACCTTGCCCCACGATGTTCCAGCAATGACAATATCGCCCATCTTCAGAGTTCCGTTCGATACAAGCACTGTGGCAATGTAGCCACGGCCCTTGTCAAGCGATGACTCGATAATGGTACCGGTCGCGTTACGGTTCGGGTTGGCCTTCAGGTCAAGAAGTTCGGCTTCAAGAAGCACCTTCTCCATAAGTTCGGGAACACCCAGACCCTGCTTGGCCGAAATGTCCTGTGACTGGTACCTGCCGCCCCAGTCTTCGACCAGGAAGTTCATCTGGGCAAGTTCCTGTTTGATACGCTCCGGATCCGCTGCAGGCTTGTCAACCTTGTTGATGGCAAATACTATCGGCACATTGGCTGCAGTGGCATGGGCAATAGCCTCCTTGGTCTGGGGCATCACATTGTCATCGGCAGCGACTATGATAATTGCAATATCGGTAACCTGGGCACCGCGGGCACGCATGGCAGTAAAGGCCTCATGACCCGGAGTGTCAAGGAAGGTTATATGACGTCCGTCATCAAGCTTTACGTTATAGGCACCTATGTGCTGGGTAATGCCGCCAGCTTCGCCGGCAATCACATTTGACTTCCTTATATAGTCAAGCAGCGAAGTCTTACCGTGATCGACATGACCCATAACGGTAACGATAGGAGCACGCGGTTGCAAATCCTCTTCGCGGTCAGCCTCCTCACTTATCTGCTGTGCAACTTCGGCACTGACAAAATCTGTTGTAAAGCCATACTCATCGGCCACAATGTTGATTGTCTCGGCATCGAGACGCTGGTTTATTGAAACCATCATGCCCACGCTCATACATGTGGCAATGACCTTGGTCACCGGAATATTCATCATGGTGGCCAGCTCGTTTGCGGTTACGAACTCGGTCAGTTTCAGCACCTTGCTTTCAGCCATTTCCTGTTCAAAGGCCTCCTGTGCACGCTGCTGAACCTGTTCACGCTTGTCCTTACGGTACTTGGACGACTTAGTCTTGCCCTTCTGGAATGAAGAGAACGTATCCTTGATCTGACGGTTAACATCGTCATTCGAGAAATCGTTACGGTCATTCTTGTTGAAACGGCGGTCCTTGCCGTTACGGCCTCCGGCATTCTGGTTTCCGCCCTGCCCCTTGTTCTGCGAATGCGAAAAACCATTATTCTGCGATTGCGACTGCCCGTAATCGTCAGCCTTGGTAAGATCGACCTTCTCGCCGCCTATTCTTACCCGGACTTTTTTGCGCGGACCGTCCTGAGCCTGCTGCGCATTGCCGTTCGGACGAATTTCCCTGATAAGAGAATCCTTGAACTGCTGACGCTGCTGCTGGCGCTGCTGGTCCTTGGCTTCACGCTCCTTTTTCTTCTCCTCTTTTGTCTTCTTCTTTGGACGAGTCGACTGGTTGATGGCTGCCAGGTCAATCTTTCCAACGGTCTTGATATTAAGACCTCCGTTCGACGGAGTGTCAAGCTTGAACACTTCCTCTTCGGCCGGCTTAGACTCCGGCTTAGACTCCGGCTTGAGTTCCTCATTGGGTTCTTCCTTAGGCTGGGCCGGTGCGACAGGTGCAACAGGCTTCTCTTCGGCCTTGGGTTCAGGCTTTGTTTCAGTCTTTACCTCGACCTTTGCTTCGAGCCTGACCTCCGCAGTCTCCACCCGAGGATTAGATTCGGGCTTCACTTCCGCCTTTGTTTCAGGCTTGGGCTCCTCCCTGCCTTCTGTCTTGGGCCGGGCCTCCGGTTTGGTCTCAACCTTTGCCCTGGATTCGGATTTAGTTTCAGGCTTCACTTCAACCTTGTCTTTAGGTTTCGCAACCTTGAGTTCGGATTTCGGAGCATCCAAATCAATCTTACCAACAGTCTTGAATCTGATAGCAGGTCCCTGAGAAACCTTTTCCGATTCAGGCTGTTTTTCCTGGACAGGCTGTTCCTGTACAGCTGGCTGTTCATCCTGTGTACGCTTGCTCTGACGGTCCTGTAGAAAACGTGTAGCCTCGTCCCTGAGTGACTTGTCCCGGCTGAACTCTGCAACCAGCATATTGTATTGTTCGTCTGTCAGTTTCTGGTTGAGGTCATCAACAATATCGTCAAAGCCTTTTTTATGCATGAACTCCACCAGCGTAGCAGAGCCCACGTTAAGTTCTCTTGTAACTTTGCTTATTCTTATCGCCATCTATAAAAATATCTAGTTATTGAATCACTTCTTAATGAATTTCTGGAACTCCTCCTCATCGCTGAACTCCTGAGCCAGGATATCCAGAATGTCATCAACCTGTTCCTCTTCAAGGTCAACCTGTCCGATAAGGATGCTGCGGTCAGCACGAAGAACCGACTTGGCTGTTTCAAAGCCTGCATCATGCAGCGCATCGACAACCCAGTCCTCCAAATCTCCACGGAAATCGTCCAGATAGACATCCTCTTCGGCCGATTCCTGTGACAGCTCACGATATACATCAATCGTATATTCCGTCAACATGCTGGCAAGCTTGATGTTCAGACCGCTCTTACCTATGGCAAGCGAAACCTGATCCTGCTTCAGATAAACCTCGGCGCGGCGTGCCTCACTGTCAATCTTGAGTTCTGATACCTTGGCGGGACTCAGAGCCCTGCGAATGAACAGGTCAAGATTGGTGGTGTAGTTTATGACGTCAATATTCTCATTCCTTAGCTCGCGCACGATACCATGAATTCTGGAGCCCTTGACACCGACACATGCTCCAACCGGATCAATGCGGTCATCGTATGACTCGACGGCAATCTTTGCTCTCTCGCCGGGAATGCGTGCAATCTTCTTGATGGTGATCAGGCCGTCGGCAATTTCAGGAACTTCCTGCTCGAACAGACGCTGCAGGAACACCGGTGATGTACGGCTGAGAATGATTTTCGGGTTGTTCACATTGTCAACGTGGTCAACAACGGCGCGTACGCTTTCACCCTTGCGGAAGAAATCGCTCGGAATCTGTTCGGTCTTCGGCAGAAGCAGTTCATTGCCCTCCTCGTCAAGGAGCAGGACCTCTTTCTTCCAGATTTGATAGACCTCGGCTTGGATTACGGTGCCAACCTTTTCAAGATACTTGTTATAAAGGCTGTCCTTTTCAAGCTCAAGAATCTTCGATGCCAGAGTCTGACGTAGATTCAGAATGGCACGACGTCCGAATTTTGCAAATTCCACCTGCTCGGACACTTCCTCACCGACCTCAAAGTCTTCGTCGATCAGACGTGCTTCGGTCAATGAAATCTGAGTGTTCGAATCTTCCAGAGCGCTGTCTTCGACAACTATTCTGGAGCGCTGTATTTCGCAGTCGCCCTTGTCCGGATTGACAATGACGGTGTAGTTCTCATCGGTTCCGAACATCTTGGAAATAACGCTGCGGAAACTCTCTTCAAGCACACTGACCAGTGTCATGCGGTCAATGTTCTTAAGCTCCTTGAACTCCTGAAAGGTTCCAATAAGAGAAATTGTCTCTTCCTTCTTTGTAGCCATCTTACTTTAAACTTATTACGTATTTTACATATTTTACCTGTGAATGTTCCAATTCAAGCTCAACATCAACCAGATGCGCGCGCTTTGAACCGGGTTGCAGCTGCTTCCGCTTTGTCCTTACGGTGAAGCCTCTGTCATCTGCAGCAAGAAGAGTGCCTATGAATTTGCTGCCGCTTTTTGGGAGCACTTCCACCTCCTGGCCGATGTGGTTCAAATACTGCTGGAGAACCTTGAACGGCTGACCTATACCGGCCGAACCGACCTCCAGCTCATAATCTTCAACATCACGGTCCAACCTGGATTCGATAAAGCGGCTCAGTTCCACGCAGTCATCAATCCATACACCATCCTTGTTGTCAATTTCAATGACAATCACATTGTCAGCCGACACACTGACATCAACAAGGAAGTAGCCTTCCTTGGTTTTCAGCCATTCCTCTGCGATGGCACCAACCGTCTGTTTTCCAATCATTGTTGAATAATAATACCATTTACCGCCCTCCTGTAAGAGAACTCTGCCAGGAGCGGCTGGAACAATTCTACTGCAACGGTACGAAAAAAGAGGCCCTTGAGCCTCTCCACACATCGTATCATCGGGTACAAAGATATCCCTTTATTGAACAATGTGCAAATTTTTCCGTGCTTTTTCTAAACGCAGCAACAAACTCCCTATTGGTACAGATAGCGCTTGATTGACATTTTCGGTGTTTTCTCAAACGGTTTGTCAACGGCTTCGACCTTTGATATCTGACAGAACTTTGCCAGACTGCGGTTGGAATTGACACGTATGTTTTCCAGAATATCGGAAATGGCGCGACCTGCAGCACAGCGCTTCTCCGTTTCATTCTCGTCAAGTTTCACCAGAGCGACCAGACGATCATTGCGCATCACCACAACCGATTCAGCCGCACACTCCTGACTGTTCACAACACATTCAATCTCTTCAGGATAAATGTTCTGGCCGCTTGATGACAGAAGCATACTCTTGCTGCGACCTCTTATGTAGAGATTGCCATACGCATCCATTGTGCCAAGGTCTCCTGTCCTGAACCAGCCGTCTTCTGTAAAAGCTGCCTTTGTAGCCTCCTCGTTGTCGTAATATCCTGACATAATGTTTATTCCCTTTGCCTGAATCTCGCCCGGAACACTGGTAGGATTCTCGGAGTCTATTCTCAACTGAACCGAATCCATAGCCTTGCCGCAGGAACGCAGCGAAAAACGGTCCCAATTTTCAAATGCCAACAGCGGTGCGGCCTCGGTCATTCCGTAGCCAACCGTGAAGTGAAGGCCAATCTTTCGCAAGAACGCCTCCACCTCAGGATTGACTGCTGCGCCTCCCATGATATATGTTTGTGCCTTGCCGCCAAACGACTTGTTTATTTCCGTGCGCATTTTTCTGAATACGATACTCTTCAGCACCGGAATAGCGGCAAGTATTCTTATTACCGGTTTTTTCGTTGCCGGCAGCAGTTTGTTCCAATAGATTTTCTCAAAAATCACAGGTACTGCAATAACCTGATAAGGACGAACTTCGGCCATAGCTTTTATAAGCAGCGTCGGTGAAGGTGTCCTGCCAAGAAAATAGACAGCCGTTCCACCGCAAAGCGGATAAAGAAACTCAAATACCAGTCCGAACATGTGAGCCATAGGCAGAATGGACAGCAAACTGTCTTCCGGAGTGGACGGAAGTCGTTTCTGGCCGAATGCGATATTGGCCGAAAAACATTCATATCTGAGCATTACGCCTTTAGGCTTTCCTGTAGAGCCCGAAGTATAGTTTATGACAGCAAGTTCCTTTCCGTTGTCCGTAGGAAAGTCAATGTGCGCAGATGTGTAGCCTTGAGGATACAGTCCGTTGAAATGACTTTCAAGATTCTGCAACGCCTCCGTTCCTCCGTCACTCATGGAAAGCCCAGAGAAATCACGTATGTCGAGAACCCATCTGACACCGGGTATCGAATCCGCATCCAGTCTTTCATAAATATCTCTGTCAGCAAAAAGCGCTATGCTCCCGCTGTGCTCGAGAATAGACGATATATTGTCCTTATGGAAATCTGACAGAACAGGTACCGCAACAGCCTCGTATGTGTTGATGGCAAGAAAAACAAGTCCCCAGTTAGCCTGATTATGTGCACAGATTGCTATTCTGTCGCCTTTGGCTATCCCCAGATCGGAAAAAAGTATATGAAGTTTTTCAATGCCTGTGGCCAGCTGTCCGAAAGTCATGCTGTCACCACCATAGTTGCACAATGCCTTTCTGTTCCAGTTGTCATAAATCTGCTCCTGCAATCTTGATAAATAGTGTTTCATAGCCCTTCGTTTTAAATCATTGCTGCAAAATTACTTGGTCATTGTCCGCCTGGGAAGAAAATGGTACAGGCAAAACAATAAAAGTTACCAATACGCCAATTTGCGGGAAAAGGTCTATATTTGTGGGACGAAAAAAAGCATAAAAAAATTTCATCCCACATCAGTATGATACAGAATCTCAAATTTCCAAATGCCGACTTCAACATGGGCGGCAAATATTACAACCAGCTGGCATACATTCTGGGCATTCCGCTGTTTTTTATAGCATTTTCCATATTCTACACCCCTTTTGACATACAGCAGTTCTATTCTGTAGCCAACGGATACGAATTCCCTTTTCACATTATAATGCTGGCATGTATCATGATGGGAGTTCTTGCAGTTTCAAGAACAATGCTGCACTTTATTCTGAAAGCATCGCCCATCGGATGGATTTCATACATCGGCTGGTGTCTGAGCGAAATGCTGGGAATTACGTTCTTCATGGCCTTATATACCGTATTGATCAAGCACGACGGACAGAACTATTTCCAGCATCTGGCCATTTGTCTGAAATACAGCTATCTGGAACTGACATTCATATACGTTCCAATGTCGTTGTCGCGCGCCGTCAAAAACAAGAACGAACTGCTTGAGGCCAAAAGACTTCAGGACAATGACAGCCTTGTACGTTTCCATGACGAGCATCAGCGGCTCAAACTGACAATTGCTCCATCATCGCTGCTGTATGTGAAGGCAGAATCGAACTACCTCAGAATATGCTACCTGGAAGCTGAAAAAGTCAGGGAATTCATGCTCAGAGCATCAATGAAAAGCCTTGACACACCAGCATTCGCCAAGAACCTGGTACGCTGCCAGCGTTCATATTTCGTCAACCCCGAACACGTAACCGTTCTGCGCAAGGACCGCGACGGATTCATGTTTGCCGAAATGAACATTCCAAATGTACCTCCGGTACCGGTCAGCAAACAGTACTTCGAGCACTTGTCAGAGTTGCTCTGAGCACTACGCAAAAAAAATAACAGCAGGCGTGCCTGCTGTTATTTTTTTTTCCGTTTGATTAATCTCTGAAACTAGGGAATCCAGGAACTTTCTTTTTCGGGAAATCATTGAGAAAATCAATGGTCTCATATATACATGTCCTAACATGCTCCACGAATGTCTCTACATTATTTACGAATTCTGCAATCCTATTATGAATACAGGTAAGAGTTCTGTCTATCTGAATGCAGATTTCATTAATAACCATTTCGACAAATTCCCTGACTGCCACTACAGTCTTCAGGACAGGAGCGCTGACAAATGTCACTTTGTTTTTATCGGCCAAACCGATGCCGATAAAGTATTCGTCGGTTACAATTGGTTCGTTCTTGACAACATCATAACCAATGGGCGTTCCAGGTTCGCACATTACCAGAACAACCTGCCCCTTTGTCTCTACGCCATTCAATATGTAAGTATAGTAGAACTTTGCAGGATTACCCATATCATAAGAATTGAAATCGTCAATCAGCTCCTGTACTGATGCTCTGCCTGCTTCGCTGGCCTCGTTGATAGTGTCGTTTGCCATCAGGATAGCAATGAATTCATCAAGGACCGAAGTCTTGACCTCGAATGACAGAGTGTCACCAAGTTCAATTGTCCAAGTGGCATCCTCCATAAGTGTTTCCGATTCAGCCTTCAGGTTGATAACGTTTTCACCGCCGTTGAAAATCTCGAACTGTGCAGTGTACTTGTCACCGCTCTTAAGTTCGCCAAATGCGCGGAGATTTCCTGCGCTTCTCTCAAAGTATGCGCTCTGGCCCTTGTAAGAAATTGAATCACCAGCAATCGGTGCACCATCAAAAAACAGTTCGCTCTTGATGCTGTTAGGGAAACTGAGTGAGAAATGTTGATTTCTAGCCAGTGTGAAGGCCGATTCGCCCATTGAAACCTCAAGTGAGCAATCGGTGCTGTCAATGTCAACGAAATCGAACTCAAGCTTGTCGGAAGGAGCGTATGACCAGTCATACTTGCCGGCAGTGAACTTACCGCTCAACTTTGAAATATCAAATTTGTAAACCTGACCGAAATCCTTAGCTGAAGCATTTGATATGGGAACAATGAATGCGGCAGGGTTCTTGGTTAACAGATTGTGGAAGAATGAGCCATATACTTCACCAGACTTCCAGAACATCTCGTCATCCAAGGCGGAAACTGATCTTGATATAATTCCATTGGCGTCCAATACTGAAGTGGGCTGTGCCTGAGTCTGATTGTCAAACTGTTCAGGTTCGATGAGCTCAATGTCATTACTGCAAGACACTGCCAACAAGGCAATCATTGATAAAAGAGTAATTTTACGCATAATCTTATCTGTTCTTAAAATTTTGCACTGGGCAAAAATAGACATAATTTTGTTCACACAAATCATTATTTTAACTTATTTTGCCACGAAGCAATAAATCAGTATATTCGTGGCGGAATAATTTATGTGTCATGAGGTCTTTAATCGTAGGAAGAAAGGAAGAACAAGCTGTTCTTGAGGAACTGTATAATTCGATGAATCACAGAGCAGTATCGCAACCGTATTCTGTTACGTGATGCAATGACGGCCCATGGTTTCAAGCCATACGAATTTGAATGGTGGCATTTCACTCTGGCGAATGAACCATATCCCGACACCTATTTCACATTTCCTCTAAGGATTCCGGATGGAGAAAGTCGTCAACATTGTCAATGAAATCGTCTGGGGTCCTGCTCTGATTATACTCCTTGTTTTCGCAGGTCTGTATTTTACGATACGAACCCGCTGTGTTCAGGTTCGCAGGATTCCATTAATGATTAAGCTCCTGTTTAAAGACGGACGAAAGGGAGACGATAAAAAATCAATTTCCTCATTTCAGGCATTCTTTGTGGCTCTTTCCGGACGCGTCGGAACCGGCAACATAGTCGGAGTGGCGACTGCGATTGCGTTGGGGGGGCCCGGATCCGTGTTCTGGATGTGGCTGATAGCTTTTCTGGGCGCATCCACTGCATTTACGGAATCCACACTTGCAAACAAATATAAATTCAAATATAACGGAACTTTGCGCGGAGGGCCGGCTGAATATATCTCGAAAGGGCTTCATTC
>JAZLIR010000027.1:0-40898 GCA_045617485.1 Bacteroidaceae bacterium | reverse complement strand
ACCCTCTTCTCAAGGTTGTCAATGCGCTCTTCGATTTTCGCGCAGGAGCCCAGCAGCCCGATTGTCAGGGCCGCAAGGACGAGTGTTTGAAGTTTTCTTCTCATTCCTTTTGATTTGTTATTGATTATTGATATTGTTGTTTTCCCTTGAGTTTGTCAAAACGGTTATGCTGGGCACATAATAGAAAAGACGCGGCGGGCCATTGCCGGTCCGGTCGCGTCTCGATACTTCTAAATAACTGATATACGCAAAGTTACCCCCCCCTGACCAGGGAAGAACGTGCAGTTTGATATATTACTGTTCAACTTTCGCATAAGTTTTACAAATTTACTAAAATTTTCGTTTCTTTGACCAGTTTTCCATTAAACGTTCAAAATTAACACTTTTTTACACCTTAGAAAAAGAAAACGCCTTGCAAATCAACGACTTGCAAGGCTTTCTAAGTACCCAGAGCCGGGGTCGAACCGGCACGGGTTGCCCCACTGGTGTTTGAGACCAGCGCGTCTACCGATTCCGCCATCTGGGCCTAGCGGGTGCAAAAGTAGAACTTTTTCCCGATATTGCAACACCAAGCGCAGTAAAAAGCTCGCTATTCAGAAAATAGGCAGCACACACTCCATTTTTAACTGAT
Organism: Bacteroidaceae bacterium; assembly: GCA_045617485.1. GTDB lineage: Bacteria > Bacteroidota > Bacteroidia > Bacteroidales > Bacteroidaceae > Colenecus. The sequence goes on along the minus strand of JAZLIR010000027.1, from coordinate 40,267 downwards.
CGGATTGCAGATAATCCAAGAGGATTGGCTATCTTGGAGCATTACAAACCGAATTGTGTAAGCCCAATATCATATCCATCTTATGTTAGGCTCTGATTTTTACTGCGTTGTGCTGGCCGGAGGTTTTGGAACAAGGCTTTGGCCGCTCAGCCGCAAAGGACTGCCCAAGCAGTTCCTTGATTTCAACGGTGACGGTTCGACACTGCTCAAGACAACCGTCGGACGCATGTCCGGAATAATACCGAAAGAAAATATAATTGTATCAACCAACCTTGATTTCTACGAGGACGTCCTGTCACAATTACCCGATCTGGAACCCCATCAGGTACTGCGTGAACCGGTGATGAAAGGCACCGCCCCCAGCATCATGCTCGCCGCCTACCACATACGCGACATCAATCCGAATGCAAACGTGGTGGTGGTGCCATCGGACCTTGTTATCATGGACGAAGAACCATACAGGCAAACCATTGTTGACGGTTTGAATTTTGTATCAGAGAATGACGGTCTGCTTACGGTCGGCATAAAGCCCACACGTCCCGAAACGCGATTCGGCTACATACAGGCCGATGACAGGCAGGTTGACGGAATGAACAAGGTGAGGGCTTTTACCGAGAAGCCGGAAGAGTCATTCGCAAAAATCTTCGTGGAGAGCGGCGAATTTTTCTGGAACTCCGGCATTCTCATGTGGAACGTGAACTCATTCATTGAAATTGCAGGCGAGTGTCTGCCCGATCTCGAAGCACAGTTCAATGTGATATTTGACAGCGCGCACAACCGCGACGCCCGCCGGGGGCTTCTGTATTCAGTATATGAGGCATTTCCACATATCTCAATTGACAATGCTGTGCTGGAAAAGACCGACAAGGTCTATATGGCCACCGGAAACTTCCAATGGAACGATATCGAAAGTTGGGATCTGCTGTATGATTACTGCCGCAAAGACAATAGCGGAAATGTCATAGGCACCACCAACAACCAGACATATAACTGCAACGGCAGCATGGTACTATGCAACAATGACAAGAAACTGATTGTGGTCGACGGGCTGAATGATTTCCTTGTGGTTGATACCGATGACGTGCTGGTAATCTGCCCGCGGGACAAGGAAGTGGATTTCAAGAAATATCTGAACGACGCCCAAATAAAATTCGGAGAGCGCTACTCATAGCCTCCACCTCTTATATTACAGACAGGCACCCGATGTTCCATCGGGTGCCTGTCTTTTAGCAGTCCATACAATCAATAGCCCAGGTAGCCGAGCATGCGTGCGGCATAACGGCGGCCGAACTCACGTGAGCCCTTTGCATTGAAATGCAGATGGTCAAATCCGGCGGCACAGCCGTATGCAGGAACGACCATTGAAGTCGGGATAACGCTTGGCAGTTTGGCCATTACCTCGTTATGACCGGCACAAACGCCACGCTGGTCGGCAGGAACGACTTCGCCTGAGAGCAGAGGAACATTTGCAGCCTCAAGACCGAGATCGGCAAGAATATCCTCATAAACCTTCTTGACCTTGGCAGGCCATTCCTCTTCACCGCTGTTTGATTCTCCCTGATGCAACAGGATACCTTTAATTACGCCATCCTGCTGAGCCTTCTTGCAAAGCTCAATGAGACGTGCATACGGGTCACCTCCGTATTCCTTGCAGATGTTCTTCAGCCAGTCTGCCGATGTTGATATGTATTCCTGAGCCTGCGACTTGTCAAACAGTTCAATCTTGCAGCCGGCAACAGCAACCATAACAACACCGATTTTTGTGCCTTCCGGCATATTCTGGGCCATAGTGCGGCCAAACCAGTCGGCAGGAGTCAGGCCTGTATTCGGACGTGCCAATGGAGGCACAGCCTTACGCCATTCACCCATCTTGCTGTCAGGGAAATCAACAGCGTTCATGGTAACAAAGTTTTCAGGAACACCTTCCTTGTCAATCTGTTCAGGACGCGGGTTGCCCTCCATGTTGGACTGACCGATGCAGATGTAGATGTGGAAATTCGGATCCGGCTCGGCAAGGACCACAGCCGGTGTAAGCAGCAGCGCTGCCATAGCAAAAAGTGCAGTTTTCTTCATTATCGTTGATTGTTAATTAGGTCAATACAGTCAATTGCTCCTGCAATTTTCGTAAATTTTGCCGACTTGAACAAAAAAAACGTGTAGCTTTGTGCACCAACTCCAAAATAACATGGGTAAAAAATCGGTCAGAGCCAACAATGCCTTTTTGATAGGTTCAGTTTTAATGATAGTGCTGGTACTTCTTGTCGTCGTACTGTTCGTGTTTCTTTCCTTCAAGATATATGAAAAGGAGGAATTCACATTCAACGAAAGGTATGACATTAAAATCGAGCAGAATGCCGTCAATCATCCGGTGACATTGTATCTGAATGACAGTCTGCTGTTCCAAGGCACTCCCGGTGCGCCCATGACACTCTCAATTGAACGTTTCGAACTGGAATCGACCCTGCTTGTGGTCAATGACGAAACCGACATGGTATCAATACTGCCTCTGCCGGCCAAATCGGCAAAGGTATCTGTTGGAATTGACAGCCTTGGCTATTTGTCCGACGGCGAAACGGTCAGTATTGAACGATAACGCCCGCTGTCCGACAGCAGTCCGATTGCAGACTTTACAGCTTTGTCATCTTTCAGGCTCTGAATGATCGAGCCCTTCTGATAGTAGTACCGGTTTGCTATTTCTGCAGCAAGGATACGACGTATATCCTCGTTGAACTGGTCCAGGTCTGCATCGGAATTGTATTTGAGCTTTTCCTCCAGAGCCCTGAATTCGTCAAGGGCTTTCGATTCTAGCCCCTCGGCTTTTGCTATACCACGCAGCGATTTGAGTGCCTTGCTGCTTGAACTTGTGTATTCAAAACCATTGTCGCGACAATACTGCCTGAAGCCGGCCATCTCATCGTCACTTAACGCAAACTGTTCTATCGGGGCAATACGTTCATGCCTGCTGCAATAATCGTTCACGAAATCAAACATCACCACATCCTGCGAAAGTGCATAAACTATTGCAGGCACCGTATCAACCGGGCATTCGACATCGGGCCTTATGCCGCCTCCGTCACGTACAGGCCGTCCTGCAACGGTACGGAACACCCTGGTAAGGCTGTCCGGAATATGTTGAGCCTGGCCTCTGTCATTTTTATTGGAATAATCAAGCTCCTGTATGCACCGGCCACTGGGTATATAGTATTTGGCCGTAGTAAGTTTCAGCGTACCGTTGTATGGCATCGGGCGGGTACTCTGCACTAGTCCTTTTCCGTACGAGCGTGCGCCCAGAACGACCGCACGGTCCAAATCCTGCAGACTGCCCGAAACTATTTCGCTGGCCGATGCCGATTCACCGTCAATCAGTACGACCAGTGGAATTTTTGTATCGACCGGTTTCTTCTGAGTCACGCAGCTTCCATTCGACTGCGGGGTCTTGCCCTTGACGTCAACGACCTTGGTGCCCAACGGCACAAACAGGCCCACAATGTCAACCGCCTCGTTCAGCAAACCGCCGCCGTTACCGCGCAAATCAAGAACCAACCCCTTGGCGCCCTGCTCCTTCAGTTCGACAACGGCCTTCAGGACCTGACGGGAGCAGTTCTCTGTGAACTGTTCAAGCAAAATGTAGCCATAACCGTCCATCATTCCGTAATACGGAACCGATGGCAGTGTTATAGTGCTACGGTCAAACTGCACATCAACGGAATCGGCGCCACGCCCTACAGTAACCGTCAGGCTGGTCCCCACCTCACCACGCAGATGGTCACTGACATACTGCGAAGCCTTGCCCTTCATGCTTTCGCCGTCAATGGCCAGAATGCGGTCACCGGCTTTCAGTCCGGCTTTCTGGGCAGGCATTCCCTCGTACGGCTCGGCTATATAAATGTAATCACGCTTTGGATACTGACGTATTATTGCGCCGATGCCGCCGTACTTGCCGGTGGTCATCGTTTTCAGTTCACTCATATCATCCTCAGGATAAAACTCGGTATATGGGTCAATGCTGCCGAGCATGGCGTTGATTCCTGTCTCGATAGTTTCCTTCATGTCAAGGGTATCGACATACATCATTTCCAATTCACGCACCACCTCGTACATTATTTCCATGTTCGATGCAATCTGGAACCGGGTATCCTGTCTGGGCTTACTGTCAGTGTCGGCCGCCTTCGCTGCGACAGACGCAGCCAGCGCCAGCAATATAATAGAGTTTCTTTTCATACCGATAACAATAATGTGGCCTGTTTCAAGCTTTCATTGACAGCGAAGATATATATTTTTGAGTTTTCCTGCCATTTTTTTTGCCGATGATATTGTGTATTCCAAAAAAGGCAGTACATTTGCACCGCGTTTGAGAAGGATATTCCTTCAAAAAATGTGGAAAGCTTCTTTAGCTCAGTTGGTTAGAGCATCTGACTGTTAATCAGGGGGTCCTAGGTTCAAGTCCTAGAAGGAGCGCCAAGAGAAAAGGAGTTGCGAATTCGCAACTCCTTTTCTTTATCCGTCCAATCCGGCGTTTCACTTGAAGACCGGACGCACCTGTATGCCTACATAACGGTCCGCACTAGTCGCAAAGGGGATATTCAGCACAAAACCCAAAGTCCATGCTTTTTTGCAATAGGAGTCATAGCTGGGATTGGAAATGTCAAGATCGCCGGTCCAGTAGAAGGTAGTTCCTGGAACGTATAAAATTTCCTCGTCCTGACGTACGCCTCCCGAGGTGGGCAGCAGAATAAAGTTGCCCTCGTAACCGGGCACCTTACTTGTAATTTTAATGCCGTATTCGCCCCCAAGAACCGCTTCATCGTCATACAGGAACGGTTCCACTACGCACTTGCCTGTATCCAGCAGTTCCTCAAACTCGCTCTTGGTAGGCATACGCCACTTGTCGCCCCAGTTCACGCTGGCAGCATCATCCTCCGAAACGAGCCTGGTATCGTTCCAGTGGGAGTCTGACTTTTCGTAAAAATCATATTTGGCACCTGCAGGATAATATCTCTTCCAAGCGTCAATGATTCCATCTTCTGAAAAATCTTTTGCAAAATCAAGGTAAAAACAATAGTACGGAGATCCAGTCTTGGAATATCCGGTAGTATACCCGTTCCACTCCGGCTCTTCGGACAAAGCAAAACCGGGTTTGTAAAGGGGCTTGGTAGCAGCCCATGCAAAAAAGTCGCCTGGACGCGAGGGACTGTCAGCACCGATATTGCAGGTAGCCCATTTTACACTGAGCCCCAGGTCAACGTATTCATGGCCGTTCAGACTTGTTGCAGAAGTAAGGGATTCCAACTCATCCTTATCGCAGGAAACAAGCAGGGGCATAGACAAAGCAAAAGACAAAAGCACAATGCTTCCAAAGGTAATTCTCTGTTTCATAGTCAGTTTGGTATTTGTTAAAACAATTCGGCCACAAATGTCTTAATTTAAATTAACAGTGCTACATCATATTAACATTTTTAACACCATGGTTAAGCAATGGCAGTATTTGTAACATTGGAATAACCTTGGAGTAACGGAGTATCACGTGATACTCCGTTACTCCAAGGTACATCGACCGATACAGCATAATGAATTCAAGTCCATGGCGGTTGTTTTCTGCGCACAAAACAAACCGCCATGAAGACATGAATTGCCATGTTGTGTTTTTCATGGTTTATTCTGTTATATCATCTTCAACTGGCATTCCGACGGCAAACGTACTTCATAAAATAATACATCATTAATGCATTTCACAAAATTTTCACCCAAGGTCAAAAAAAATGCCACAAAATGGCGTAATTTTGGAGAAAACCATACAAAGACGACATGCCGAACGCAAAAATGGCCACTTTGGCCAAGGACACAGCAATTTATGGAATAAGTAGCATAGTAGGACGGTTTCTGAACTACCTGCTGGTACCTGTTCATACAAAATACATAGCCCCTGAAAGCGGCGGCTACGGCATAGTGTCAAATCTGTACGCCTGGGCCGGACTGGTTCTTGTGGTGCTGACCTTCGGCATGGAGACCACATACTTCCGCTTTGCCAACCGTGAAGACGAGGATGACAGGCTGGTATATGGCACATCGCTGCGTATGGTGGTACTGGTGGGACTGATATTCGTTGCTCTGGTATTTGCATTCCTCAAGCCGATATCGGCCGCAATGACCTACTCCAGCCATCCCGAATATGTTGCCTGCTTTGCAATAATAGGTGCGCTCGATGCATTCCAGGCCATAATGTTCAGCCGTCTAAGACAGCAGCACCGCGCCTTGCGCTTCATGGCACTGAAGATGGCGTTCATCATTCCAAATGTTCTGCTGAACCTTGCAGTATTCATGCTGGTGCCCAGAATTTCCGCACTGCATGACCTGTACGTACGCTTTGACTATGGCGTAGGACTGATATTTTTTGTCAACCTGATATGCACCCTGTTTGTTGGACTGCTGTTCATGAACGAGATGAAAGGTCTTTCATACGGATTTGACCGTCAGCTGGCCCGCCGCATGCTCCGTTACGCCTGGCCTCTGCTACTGCTTGGCGTGGTAGGAATACTGAATCAGGTGTTTGACAAGATGTTCTATCCCAATCTTGTACCGGGTCAGGAAGGTAAGGTCCAGCTTGGCATTTACGGTGCATGCGCAAAGATTGCGCTGATTCTAAGCCTGCTCACTCAGGCATTCCGCTATGCGTATGAACCTTTCGTATTCGGTAATACAAAAGATAAGGACAATAACGATGTGCTGGCGCAGGGAATGAAGTACTTCATCATTTTCGGACTTCTGGCGTTCCTGGCTGTGATGGTGTATCTGCCGCTTCTCAAGTATCTTGTCAGCAATCACGGCTACTGGGTGGGCCTGAAGGTTGTGCCTATTGTTATGGTGGCGGAACTGTTCATGGGCATATACTTCAACCTGTCATTCTGGTACAAGCTTATTGACAGGACATGGTGGGGCGCTGTGATGAGCGCTACCGGAGCTGCCGTGATGATTGCAATAAATGTGATATTCGTACCGCGTGCTGGATACATAGCCTGCGCATGGGGCGGCTTTGCAGGCTACGGGGTATGCATGCTGATGTCGTGGTTCATAGGCCGCAGGTACAGCAATGTCAGCTACCCCATGAAGGAAATCGGCATGTACTGTCTGTATGCGGCCGTCATAACGGCCTGTCTGCTGGTTCCAATGAAAGGACTGGCATCATGGCTTTACATGGCAATAGGCACGCTGCTGTTGCTTGTCTATGTGGCAAGAATCCTGAAAAAAGATTTGCCGGTCACCAGTCTCCCGGTAATCGGCAAATATTTCCGTAAGAAATAAGTTTCAGGTTCAGAGTGCGGCCTGGATATCGGCTGCTATCTGACGGAACTCCTCATCGGTCAGTTTGAGCTTGGGATTGCTGAAGAGCATATCCTTTTCAGACTGCATTGGAATAAGGTGTATGTGCGCATGCGGCACTTCCAGACCAAGGACAGCCTGTCCCACCTTGACGCAGCCGAAAACTTTCTTCTGGGCAGCTGCTATCTTCTTTGCGAAAAGCTGCAGGTCACACAGTTCCTGATCGGTCAGATCAAACAGATAATCGACCTCGCGCTTGGGAATGCAGAGAACGTGTCCCTTTACCATTGGGTTGATATCAAGGAATGCAAAGCAGTTCTCTGTCTCTGCAATCTTGTAGCAGGGAATCTCACCCGCAATGATTCTGCTGAAAATGGTCATACCGGCACCTTCTTATTAGAGAGATATCTCAAGAATCTCAAAACCTATCTTTCCGCTTGGAATCTGGATTTCAACGACCTCGCCCACCTTGTGGCCCAAAAGCCCCTTGGCAATGGGAGTCGTGCTTGAAATCTTGCCTGCCTTGAGGTCTGCCTCGCTTTCAGGTACTATTGAATAGACTACGGTAGCACCGTTCTTGGTGTTGCGCATCTTGACCTTGGTAAGAATCTGCACGGTCGATGTGTCAATCTTTGTTTCATCAATGATCTTGGCATCGGCAATCTGAGCCTTCAGGGTTGCTATCTTGCCTTCAAGCATACCCTGTGCCTCTTTGGCGGCATCATACTCGGCATTTTCCGAAAGGTCTCCCTTATCACGGGCCTCGGCTATCTGCTGAATGATTTCGGGGCGGCGCACGCCCTCAAGATACTGTAATTCGGCTACCAGCTTCTTGTAGCCTTCTTCTGACATATATGCCATAATATCAATAATTTAACTGTTTAACTCCTAATTAAAAGACGTGAGTAAAAAAGATTCCAACATACATCTTTCAACAGATGTTGGAACCCCTTTCTTCACATACGTCTTCTATGCAAAGGTAGAATATATTTTTATTCCGTCAAAGGCATTCGGTCCTATTTTTTACCCAAACCCGAACAGGTCTGTTTCTGCATCGGTACAGACTCTACAGCAAGGCCTCAATGCCGGCCTCGAGTTCTGAAGAATCGTCAGGACGCTCTACCAGATTGCCGTCCCTGTCAATGAGGAACGCCGTAGGCAGCTGTTCGACGTTATATGATTTCAGAATTGTGGAATTCAGGCTGTTCTCGTCACGCACCGATATCCATGGGATGTTTTCCGAAGCATTGAGCCAAAAACTCTCATCGTCATCAAATGACACCTGGTAGATTTCAAATCCGCTGTCGGAATACTTGTCATAGAGCTTGCGCAGAACAAGATTGTAGTTAGCCGAGAAGTCAGTTTTGTAAGCTGTAAAATCCAGCAGTACCACTTTGCCTGTCAAGTCGCTCAACTTATGCATATCGCCCTTATAATCAGGTAGCTCCATATCAATCATACCAACTTCAACCACTATATTCCTTAACCAGTCAATCTGCTCCTGTGAAACAGCTTTCGGTGCCGATGTCTTTGACATGGCCTTCATAGCCAGATTATGCAGGTGCAGGGTGCGCTCGGCCTGCGGGTACAATATATCCATACTCGATGCTACGGCTGCAAAGATTTTTGCGTCCTGACGACTGGCATACGGGTTGAATATCTTCTGACCGTTCACGCTGAGGAAAAGGCAATAATACGCAACCGGCGAACCCGGATTCGGGAAAATGTATTCATTGCATATCTCCGACTTGAAAACGTCAAGCAGTTCCGACACATGCCGGTCAAGTACGCCTGCCTCCGGACCGGAATACCGTTTCTGAAGCCCCTTCAGATTTTCTATGAACTGCTGCTGTTTTCTCATTACTTCCCTGATGCCGACCGATGTCTCTGATCCGTCAATGACATAATTGGTCTGCATGCATGACAACTCTGATGCTATTTCAATTTCCTGAACAGAATCAACCGCAAAAGCAAGCCATCTGGAGCCGACCCTGAGGCGGTACAGTTCAAAGCAACCGTTTGGAGACGGCTGACTGAAAGAGAAATACCCATCTTCGTCAAGTTCTACTGAATCGACCGCAACTATACGTTCAACACCCATCTTTTCCAGATAGGCAATCCGCCCCTGGGCATCGTCGATAACCCCTGAAACAGCAAACCTGTCAACCGGGGGTTGACAGGCTGCCATTGATAATCCTATTGCCAGAACGGCAAGATTACTTTTCTTCATTACTCTCCTGAGCAGGATTGTTCTTGGCCTCACCATTCTGGCGGTGGTCACGGCGTTCGCCACGCTGCGGACGCTCACCACGCGGCTGACGTGCAGGACGCTCCTCGTAACCTTCCGGTTTCTCCAGAAGTGCACGGCGTGAAAGTTTGAATTTACCAGTTTTGGGATCTATGTCAATAAGCTTCACCTGAATCTTATCGCCTTCCTTGATACCGGTCTCTTCAATGGTTTCATAACGCTTCCAGTCAATTTCACTGATGTGAAGCAGGCCGTCCTTACCAGGCATGAACTCGACAAACAGACCGTACGGCATTACCGAACGGACCTTGCCATCATAGACTTCACCGACTTTAGGAACTGCTACAATGGCGCGAATCTTTGCAAGTGCGGCATCTATGCTGTCACGGTTTGAAGCGGCAATCTGAATCTTGCCTACACCGTCAACTTCCTCAATGTTGATGCTTGCACCGGTCTCTTCCTGCATGCCCTGGATAATCTTGCCGCCCGGGCCTATTACAGCACCGATGAATTCCTTAGGAATGGTAAGTGATTCGATTCTTGGAGCATGCGGTTTGAGATCGGCTCTCGGCTCCGGAATGGTTTCAAGTATCTTGCCGAGAATGTGTTCACGACCGGCTTTTGCCTGTGCCAGAGCTTTCTCTAGTATGTCGTATGACAGACCGTCGCACTTGATATCCATCTGTGTGGCAGTAAGACCATTCACCGTACCTGTGGTCTTGAAGTCCATATCGCCCAGGTGGTCTTCATCACCCAGAATGTCAGACAGCACTGCGTACTTGCTTTCGCCCGGGTTCTTGATAAGGCCCATGGCAATACCCGATACAGGATTGTTTATCTTGACACCGGCATCCATAAGGGCAAGGGTGCCTGCGCATACGGTAGCCATTGATGATGAACCGTTTGATTCAAGGATATCGGATACTACACGTACAGTGTAAGGATAGTCAGCAGGTATCTGACCCTTGAGAGCGCGCCATGCCAAATGTCCGTGACCTATTTCACGACGTCCAAGGCTGCGCTGTGCCTTGGCTTCGCCGGTACAGAACGGAGGGAAGTTGTAGTGTAGCAGGAAACGCTCGTCGTGCTGATCAAGCACATCGTCAACCATCTTCTCATCGTCCTTTGTGCCAAGGGTTACCGAGCACAATGACTGAGTTTCACCGCGTGTAAAGACTGATGAGCCGTGAGGGCCGGGCAGATAACCTACCTCGCACCAGATCGGGCGGATGTCGGTAGTCTTACGGCCATCGAGACGTATGCCTTCGTCAAGGATGCAGCGGCGCATTGCGTCACGCTCAACATCCATGAAGTAACGGTCAATAAGTGCGTTCTTTTCAGCAAGTTCGTCCTCGCTGAGTTCGGTATGAGCTGCAGCGTATGCATCCTTGTAGTCCTGGGCAATTTTTTCAAAAGCTTCGGCACGAGCATGCTTCTCGAGAGCCTGCTTTGTCACATCATATGCCAGAGGATAGGTTACCTTCTTGAGGTCCTCGCGAAGTTCTTCGTCGTTGACTTCGTGGCAGTACTCGCGCTTTACGGTCTTGCCTACCTCTTCGGTCAGTTCCATCTGAATCTTGCAGTGCTTCTTGATTTCCTCGTGAGCGGCCTTCATGGCACCAAGCAGGTCAGCTTCGCTGACTTCCTTCATCTCACCCTCTACCATCATGATGTTGTCATAAGTGGCGGCAACCATGACGTCCATATCGGCTTCTTCAAGCTGCTTGAAGGTCGGGTCGATGACATATTCGCCATTGATACGTGCCACACGGACTTCTGAAATAGGTCCGCCGAACGGAATGTCTGATACGGCAAGGGCAGCTGATGCTGCAAGTCCGGCCAGAGCGTCGGGCATCTGTTCGCCGTCAGCACTGAATAATATGATATTCACGAATACTTCAGCATGATAGTTGTCCGGGAACAGCGGTCGCAGTGCACGGTCAACAAGACGGCAGGTCAGGATTTCGTAGTCCGAAGGACGGCCTTCACGTTTGGTGAAACCACCTGGGAAACGGCCAATGGAAGCATACTTTTCCCTGTACTCTACCTGAAGAGGCATGAAATCGGTTCCGGGAACTGCATCTTTTGCGGCGCACACAGTGGCCAGGAGCATAGTTCTGCCACAAGTCAGCATTACGGCTCCATCGGCTTGCTTGGCCAGTTTCCCGGTCTCCAGCTTGATGGTTCTGCCATCGGGCAGCTGGAATTCTTTTGTTACAATGTTCATCTTTGATTATTTAGTAAATAGAAAATATATACCTATTGTATATGTAGCCGGCAAAATTAAAGTTTTGAAATGACAGAAGCAACCAAATTGAATGAAAAATGGAAATATTTGATATTTGCAAAGGCAAATGCTATCTTTGCAGAGCCTAAGAGAAAACGAGAATAAGTATGATGGTTGATTCCATAAAGGATATGATTGCCCACGAAGCACAGGCCATAATGGACATCCCCGTAGGACCGGAATATGAAAAAGCTGTGGAACTTATCGTTCACCATGTACACCATCTGGGTGCAAAGCTTATCACAAGCGGCATGGGCAAAGCGGGACAGATAGCCATGAACATGGCTACGACCTTCAGTTCCACTGGAACGCCTTCCATTTTCCTTCATCCAAGCGAGGCACAGCACGGAGACTTGGGAATACTGCAGAAGAACGACATTTTCCTACTCATCTCAAATTCAGGCAAGACACGTGAAATACTTGAGCTAGCCGATCTGGCGCTGAAACTGAACCCGACGCTCAAATTCATCGTACTCACAGGACGTACCGAAAGTCCTCTCGCAAAAATTGCCACTGTAGTTCTTGGCACAGGCAATCCGGATGAGGTGTGTCCTCTTGGTCTTACGCCTACTACCAGCACTACTGTCATGAATGTCATCGGCGATGCACTTGTCACCGAGACCATGAAGAGCATCGGTTTCAGCGCAGAGGAATATAACAAACGCCACCACGGCGGATATCTGGGACAGCGTTCCAAAAAGCTTTTATGAGAAGGGTTTACGGTATTGGGGAAACCGTCTATGACATACTGTTCAAGAACGGTAAGCCGGTTGATGCAGTAGCCGGAGGTTCTGTTTTCAATGGTCTGGTTTCGCTTGGCCGCACTGGCGCCGACTGCACTTTCATTACAGAAATCGGTGATGATGCAGTGGGGATGCATATTCTCTCATTCATGAAGGAGAATGGCATTGACTCACGTTTTTCATCCTGCTATAAAGGACGTAAGACGGCGATTTCGCTGGCATATCTTGATGAAAGCGGAGATGCCCATTACAGTTTCTACAAGGATTACCCCAACAACAGGCTGGATTTTGAACTTCCGCCCATACAGCAGAACGACATCGTTATGTTCGGCGCGTATTACGCTCTGAATCCTGTGCTTCAGAACAAAGTCGGTCCTTTTCTGGAGTATGCAAAGAGCAGAGGGGCAATTCTTTACTATGATCTGAACTTCCGCAGCAACCATTGCAGCGAAGTAGAAGGTCTGAAAGCGACTTTCATCCGAAATTATGCTTTAGCAGACATAGTACGCGGAAGCCATGAAGATTTGATAAACATTTACGGGAATGATGATTTCCGCAGCATATACAGAGAACACATTTCGCCTTATTGCAGACACTTCATCTGCACACGGGGAAGTCAGGGAGTTTTTGTACTTGATGGCAGGCATGAACATGCGTTCAAATCAAAACAGATTGAACCGGTAAGCACCATCGGTGCCGGTGACAATTTCAATGCAGGAATAATCTACGGACTGCTTGAGCAGTCAATACTGAGAGATAATCTGGAGCATGCTGACGCACAAGTCTGGAAAGAACTGGCGTCAAGAGGCATAGACTTTGGAACGGAAGCATGCCTCAGCACATCCAACTATGTCAGCATGCAGTTCGCATTGGAACATAGATTAGGATTGAAATGAAAAAAACAGGCAGAGTTTCCTTTTTCAGAACACCTTTCTTCACACTTGTCGGCAATCTGCTGCTTGCATATATTGTTTTCATGCTATGCCGGATTATTTTTGTCTGGTACAACTGGGATGTATTTGCCGGCACTCTGAGCGACAGGAATCTTGTCATATCACTCATTAAAGGTTCGCTCGTATTTGATACGGCAGGCATCCTGTATCTGTTGCTCCCATACATAGCACTTATGCTGCTGCCACTGCATTTCAAAGAAACAAGAGGGTTCCATATATTCCTGAAGTGTTTTTTCTCCGTTGCAGTATGCGCTGGTATCGTTGCCAACTCCTGTGATGCCGTTTATTTCCCATACACAGGTTGCCGCAGCACGTTTGCCGTATTTACTGAATTCCAGGGCGAGAGTCCGACGGAACTTGCAAGCATATTCATTGACAACATCATTGCGAACTGGTATATTGTACTTGCAGAACTGGCACTGATGATATTTGTCTGTTTCGCTGCACGCACCCCCATATTGGTCAAGTTCAACAAACTATGGGAATACTATCTTGTACGCACCGTACTATTCTGTTTCTGCATAGCATTGAGTATAGGCGGAATACGCGGTGGATTCGCAAAAAACATACGTCCCATTGCCATGAGTACGGCCTACCAGTACGCCAACACCACCGCACAGGCTGCAGCGGTGCTAAACACTCCGTTCTGCGCTATCAGAAGCATCGGGCACCATTCTGCAGCGGTTCCCGAATACTATAGCAAGGAAGAACTTGACAACATATACTCTCCTATTATAACGCCCGATTCCACCGATGCTTTCAGACCGAAGAACGTTGTAGTCTTCATTCTGGAGAGTTTCGGGGCAGAATACATAGGTCAGATGAACAGGGAGCGCGCAGGCATTCACGACTGCACTCCTTTTCTGGACTCGCTCATGCAGCATAGTCTGTACTTTGAGTATTCCATGGCCAATGGAAGGAAGAGCATCGACGCCATGCCATCGGTTCTGTCGGGCATCCCCATGCTGAATGATCACTTCATGCTGACCGGAACAATGATGTCCAAACAGGTTGGAGGTCTGGCATATTATCTCAAGGATAAAGGGTACTATTCCGCCTTTTTCCATGGTGCCGATAACGGCTCAATGGGTTTTCAGTCATACGCAAGACTTGTGGGATATGACGACTATTACGGTCGCGATGAATTCGATATGGATTCCCGCTATGACGGAGACAGGGACTTTGACGGTGTCTGGGCCATCTGGGACGAAGAGTTCCTGCAGTTCATGGCTGACAGCATAAACGAATTCAAGGAACCGTTCGTTGCATCGGTCTTCACAGCATCGTCGCACAATCCGTTCAACATTCCGTCAAGATACCGCAATATCTGGCCGGATGAAGGCGGTCTGCCGATATACAAGACTGTAAGATATTCAGACTACGCATTGAAGCGTTTCTTTGAAAGCGCAAGCAAACAGCCATGGTTTGAAAACACGCTGTTTGTTCTCACCGCAGATCATACCAATCTGTCAGAACATCCGGACTACCAGTCAGAATTCGGACAATTCCGTATCCCCATTCTGTTCTACGCACCGGGAGACAGCATTGCAGCCCACCGTCAGTGCCTTGCTCAGCAGTCAGACATACTGCCGACAATTCTCGGATATCTGGGATATGACAGGCCTTTCGTGGCATTCGGGCAGAATCTGTTGAACACCCCAGACAATAAAATATGGGTAACCGACTATCAGAATGGAATATATATGTTCTATAAGGGTGATCTGATGATACAATTCAATGGCGACCGGATATTGGGTGTCTATGAATACAAAAAAGATACCCGCCTTGAGAACAATGTTCAAGGCAGGTATCCTGATATTGAAGAAGCCATGGAGGCTCAGCTCAAGGCCATAATACAGCAATATATGGAGTACATGGGCTCAAAGCCTCTGGTTATTTGACAATCTTCCACTTGAGTTTTGCATAGGCGCGCTCAACCTTTTCCAGTGCCTTCTCAACGGTTTCATCCTTTGCCAGAATAACGCCCATGCGGCGATGCTCTTTTATGAAAGGCTTACCGAACAGACGTATCTGAACATCTGGTTCTGACAGGACCTCGTCAATGTTCTCAAATTCGACCTCGGTTGCATCACCTTCAACCACAACGGCCTTTGACGCACTCGGGCCATAGAAGTTTACCTTTGGAATAGGAAGGCCAAGCACTGCACGGGCATGCAGGGCGAATTCGGAAAGATCCTGCGATATCATGGTAACCATTCCTGTATCATGCGGACGTGGCGAAACCTCGCTGAACAGCACGTTGTCACCCTGAACGAACATTTCAACACCGAATATTCCATATCCTCCAAGAGCATCGGTAATCTTCTTGGCTATATCCTGAGCCTGTTTCAAAGCCTTTTCGCTCATTGGCTGCGCCTGCCATGATTCACGGTAGTCTCCGTCAACCTGATGGTGGCCGATAGGATTCAGGAATGTCGTACCACCACTATGACGGACGGTAAGAAGAGTTATCTCATAATCGAACTTTACAAAGCCTTCAACTATGACTTCACCGCCACCGGCACGGCCGCCTTCCTGAGAAATCTTCCATGAATTGTCAGCATCAGCCGGCGTCTTGCAAACGCTCTGGCCATGTCCAGATGAGCTCATGATAGGCTTTACGACACATGGAGTTCCAATCTCTCCGACAGCGGCATCGAACTCCTGACGCGTTGTGGCAAATATATACTTTGAGGTCGGAAGGCCAAGCTTTTCTGCAGCCAACTGGCGAATACCCTTGCGGTTCATGGTCAGGAAAGCGGCATTGGCTGTAGGAATAACATTGTACCCCTCCTTTTCCAACTCGATGAGTGTTGGTGTTGCGATGGCCTCCACTTCGGGAATAATCAAATCAGGCTTTTCAAGTTCAATGACTTCCCTGAGAGCCTTTCCATCGAGCATGTTCAGAACATGACTGCGATGAGCCACCTGCATGGCCGGCGCATCCTCATAGCGGTCACAGGCAATCACTTCTACACCGTAGCGCTGCAATTCTAGAGTCACTTCCTTGCCAAGTTCTCCTGATCCGCACAGGAGAGCTCTCTTGGCTACTTTAGTAAGCGGAGTTCCGATCTTTACCATAGTTGTTATAATTAAAGTTGTTGCATGTCATTGAGTCTCTTGTAATAGCCATCCAATGCTAAAAGCTCTTCGTGTGTACCACGTTCCACAATGCGGCCTTCGTGCATCACACAAATCTCATCGGCTCCTCTGATAGTGGACAGCCGATGTGCTATGGCTATAGTGGTACGGTCCTTCATGAGACGTTCAAGCGCTTCCTGAACAAGACGCTCGGACTCTGTATCAAGAGCCGATGTAGCCTCATCCAGAATGAGGATAGGCGGATTCTTCAAGATTGCACGTGCTATGCTGATACGCTGACGCTGACCGCCGGACAGCAGACATCCGCGGTCACCGATTGTGGTGTCATACCCGTTTTCTGTCTCCATTATGAAGTCGTGCGCATTTGCAATCCTGGCAGCCTCAACAACCTGTTCTCTCGTTGCACCGGGTACGCCGAATGCTATATTGTTGAAAAAACTGTCATTGAACAGGATTGCCTCCTGGTTCACATTACCCATCATGCCGCGTATGGAGTCCAGTTTCATGTCGCGCAGATCGACACCGTCAATGGTTACACTGCCCTTGCAAACATCGTAAAACCGTGGCAGAAGGTCAACCAAAGTGGATTTTCCAGAACCTGACTGACCTACCAGCGCAATGGTTTTTCCACGCGGTACCGTAAGATTGATGTCATGAAGTACCTCACGGCCGTCCTCGTATGAGAATGACACTCCATTGTAACGTATTTCATTTTCAAGCACATCCTTTACAACGGCTCCCTGCTTGTTCACTATGCTGTTTTCAGCCAAAAGAATACGGTCAATTCTTTCTACCGATGCAAGTCCCTTTGGAATGGCATAGCCTGCTTTCGAAAAGTCTTTGATAGGGTTGATCACGCTGTACAGTATTGTCAGATAGTATATGAACTTCGGCGCAGTGATTACCGCATCGTCATTCAGAATAAGCGTACCGCCATACCACAGCACTACAACTATCAGGGCTGTACCCATGAATTCGCTTACAGGATGCGCCAGCGACTGACGTATGCTCACACGGCTTGAGGACTGACGCAGCTGGTTGCTTTTCTCAAGGAAACGTCTGGACATTTTGCCCTCGGCCAGAAAAGCCTTGATCACGCGCAATCCTCCAAGGGTTTCCTCAAGTTGGGACATGGTGTCACTCCAATAAGACTGGACAACCAGCGAAGAAGCCTTGAGTTTCCTGCCTATTGTGCCCATGACCCAAATAATGAGCGGTCCGACAAGTATAGTAAATATCGTGAGTTTCCAGCTGATCATAACCAACGTACCCATATAGACCAGAATCAGTATAGGATTCTTGATAAGCATGTCAAGCGACTGTGCTATGGAATTGTCTATTTCTCCGACGTCGCCACTGACTCTGGCAATGATATCGCCTTTTCTCTCCTTTGAGAAAAATGCCATTGGAAGGCTCAGTACCTTGTCGTAAATCTGCGTTCTTATGTCACGGACAACACCTGTACGCAGAGGGACCATGACAGCAGTTGATGCAAAGTAACAGGCTGTCTTGAGCAAAGTCAGGAAAACAAGCATCAGGCCAAGAAGCAGCAGGGTTGTGGAACTGCCATACGAATCTATAAACTCCGTGATTTTAAAGTAGAGGTCATTCTTGATGGCCTGTCCCATATCGGGCATTCCCGGTGTGATTGGAATGAACTCGTAGACCCCCTGGTTTATCTTGAAGAGTATTTCAAGAATCGGGACAATGAATGCAAACGAGAATATGTTGAGTATTGCCGACAGCAAATTGAATACAACACTGCCAACAAGGTTCTTTCTGTATGGTTTGACAAATCGCTTAAGGAAGCGGAACAGTTCTTTCATCCTTGGGGGGAAATATTGATTTTGAATTTTCTTGCGAAGATAATATATTTGCACTCATGAAACAAATTTTACGCACAGCCATATTGTCCATCTGTCTTGTTCCCGCGCTGAAAGCCAACGCGGAAAAAGTTTCGTTCAATCTTTCATATGACGGGCTGTTTGACAACAGGGAGTACAAGAACGACATGCTTCCACAGACAATCTATGGCATGCGTCTGATGCCGGAAATAATTATTGGAGATGACCGTCACAGCATTTCAGGCGGGGTTTCCAAATTATGGGAGTTCGGTGCCGATTCCCAGCCTGATGCCGGAGTAATACTTTATTACAATTTTCAGAATAAAAACTGGAAATCGTATTTTGGAAGTTTTCCCAGAAAACATTTGCAAAGACAACTCCCGGACTGCATGCTGTACGATTCCATCGCCATGTTCGAGCCATGCATTCAGGGAACGTCAGTACAATATTCAAAAGGAGCGCTTCAGGCCGAGGTCTATTGCAACTGGTTTTCAAGGCAGACCCAGACAGAACGCGAAGCATTCAGGATAGTTTCTGATGGTTTCATCGGGGGAAAAGGGTCAATTCTTGGTGGTGGATGGTTTGTGGCCATGACACACTTCGCCAAGCCCAAGGAACCGGGGCATTTCATTTACGAGCAGTTTCAGGCCAATCCGTACGTTCAACTGGATTTTGGCCGTCTGCTTCCAGATCAGGCTTCACTCAATACCCGAATCGGCTTTCTGGGCGATTTCCAACGCTGCAGGGCTGATGAACTCATGCGTACTACGTATGGACTGCTGGCAGACCTGAATGGTTCATGGAATAACCTCAGTGCCCATTCCACCGTATATTCCGGGGGAAGAATACTGCCATTCCTCGAGGATAGCGAATCCGGAATCAGATTCTACCGCGCCGATCCGTTCTACAACCATTCATTCTACTGCAAGACCGGTGTGGAATACACTTTTATACTGGACTGCAAAGTCAATTTTTCCTTCTGCTGGGATCTCAACTTCACCCCACACACGCCGGTTCACAACCGCCAGCTCATAAAGTTGTCCTATTCGTTCCACCATGAATAAGATTCTCACCTCGGTATTGTACGGCATTATCTGGCTGGTATCACTTTTGCCGCTCAGATTTCTCTACCTGATAGCCGACATCCTGTGGGTGATAGCATATATATGCCCGCCGTTGAGATACCGTCACAAAATAGTATGGAAAAACCTTAAAGGTTCGTTTCCGGAAAAGACAGACAAACAGCTCCGTGCAATCGAACGGAAGTTCTATCTTCAGTTTCTTGACCAGCTGTTTGAAACGTTCAAATCTGCCACAATGGGCAAGGCATGGATTAAACGACACATGCGCATTGAGGGCATGGAATATATCCGGCAGGAATTTGCCAAAGGCAATTCCATGGTCATGTATTTGGGACATACCGGCAATTGGGAATGGATTTCATCACTGCCAGTGCACGTTTCAAACGATGACGCCATCTGCTGCCAGGTATATCACCCTTTGCAGAACCGGGTTTTCAATGACGTCATGCTACGGCTACGCGGACAATACGGTGCTGAAAGCATAGCCCTGAAACGCGTATTGAGAAGGCTCATTGAAATAAAGAACAGCGGCAAGCAGTTTATTGTGGGCTTGATTTCTGACCAGTCACCGCTTTATTGGGACATACATTATTGGGGGATGTTCATGAACCATAAGACTCCGTTCTTTACAGGTTCCGAGCAACTGGCCAGAAAGATGCACCTTACGACCTGCTATGGTCATATAAGCCGCGAACGACGCGGCCGCTACGTTCTTAAAGTAGTTCCAATGTTCAGTGGGGATGAAATTCCCGATGAAAACGTTATTACCGAGCGATACGTCAAACTGCTGGAAGCAAACATAAATGAAAGCCCGCACCTCTGGCTTTGGACTCACAATCGCTGGAAACGCACCTGGGAAGGCTATCAGGACTGGGTCAAGTATTGTCTCAAATCAAACAAAAGGGACGATTACCTTTCGCCAAGGTCGTCATGAAGAGTCTGTAGCAAAGCCTTACCCTTGCGGATTCTCAGGGTGTCATTATCATCTTCAGCGGCAATCGGCGTATCTGAAGCGGCATCATACATAGACACACCGGTGCTGTCAATATAGCAGAACCCGTTGTTGAATGTGTAGAATGCAAAATTATTGTCATATCCCTCTGACAGCACATTGCGGCTGTATTTAAAATTGTCATGTCCGTAGCCCAGCTGTCCGAGCAGAGTTGCAGCAATGTCCGTCTGATTCATTGTTTGTCCAAACCGCAGAGAATCACACCGCAGCGCTCCACCTGCCATGATAAAAGGAATGTGATGTACATGTGCGGCCTGAGGATGCCCGACAGACGGATAACGGAATCCGTGATCCGATGTAATCACAAGAAGCAGGTTGTCCCATAATTTCCGAACCTTGAGGCTGTCAACAAAAGCGCCAAGACAACTGTCAGTGTAGGCAAATGCATTTGGAATCATATCAGGAAGCCGGTGATACGGAACGTCAAACGGTTCATGGCTACTCAAACTGAGAATGGTCGTGAACCAGGGAATATCAGGTTCCCGGCTTGAAATCTCCTCCAGTGCCCGGGAGAAGACAACTTCATCGTACGCTCCCCACGCGCTGGCATGACTATCCTGTAAACTGAAGTCCACACTTGAAATCACCTTCGAATAACCGGCACCATACAACCAGCTGTTCATGTTGGTAAAGTTGATATCACCGCCATATATAAAATCGCAGTCATATCCGTTTTGTGAGAGAGTTCCGGATATTGAAGGCAATTTTGAACATTTCACCGGCATTTTCATAAGCGATACGGTGGGCAGTCCCGGATGTCCGTTAACGACACATACAAGACCTCTGTCGGTGCGGAAGCTTCCGGCATAACACGAATCGAACGACACATTCTCTCTGATAAGACGGTCAAGATTCGGTGATACCTGTTCCATTCCCCCAAGTTCCGAAATGAGGTCGGCACCAAAGCCTTCAAGAATTACAAGCAGTACATCAGGACGTGAAATGCGCAACAGATTCGCGCTGCTGTCAGCAGGTTCCAAAATATACATACCGTCGGCCAAACGGCTGCGTTCCTCCTCGGGGTAATAATCGTACCACTTGGAATAGTCGTCGGTCTTGCTCAATGAACTTATCAGGCTGAAACCTGGATTGACAGCCGAATGGTTCAGAAAACTGTCACTGGAAAAATATGCATGGCCGATATTCATCGTTGATTGTCCCAGGCCGCCACGTATGGCTAAAAACAGCGGTAAAATGAGTATAACCAGCCCTGTTGTACATGCAAATTTCCTTTTTACCGGTTCAATTGCGCATGTGTTTTTCCTAAAAGGCAATGATAAGACCCAGTAAAAGAGCCATGCCAGCAATACCACCAGCAGAAGCCCCGATATGGCCATAACAGGCGACACACTTGCCACTGCCTCTTTGGGAGTCTGCAGATATAACAGAACCGATGCGTCAAGTTTGAACCCCCAGAACGGATAAAGGACAGCATCGCCAATGAAAATGAGTGACAGCAGGACCGATATCAGTGCATCATAAACTCTAATGACCGTTTTGACCGGAAATTTTTGCCAAAGCACGCTGACTATTGCAGCGACAAGAGGGAACAATGTCAGGTATGACGCGACGGAAATGTCAATTCCTACTCCATGCCATACGACCTGAAGCCATTCAGTCATCCCATATCCACCTGTAAGCCCCCCGGCATACAGCATGAACAATGGTTTTTCCAGCATAAACAGCAGAATCAGCATCACGTAATGCCAGACAAGAATGCTCAACCTGCCTATAATGAATGCCTTTTTCATTTCCTTCCAAAGTCTGCCGGAATTTCACCCCAGACCGATGTCTCCCATTTTATTATCCGGTTCGTAAAGCTGTTCTCCCTGAGCCAGCGTTCCGCACTGTCAATTCGTTCAAACACCTGCCGTGTCATTTCGTTACGTTCCAACTTAGTCTTGCACAGCTTCTGCCGGACCCAATTTATTGCATTACGGCTGTCACTGTAAACCGGCCAGTCCAGACCACGGTTCTTATACAAAGCAAGTGCATGTACAATTGCAAGAAATTCACCGATATTGTTGGTACCCAGAATAGGACCGAAATGGAACTTTTCCTCCATATCGCCAAGATATACCGCACGGTATTCCATCTGGCCCGGATTTCCACTGCATGCGGCATCAACAGCAAGAGCCTGCCGTATCACCTGCGGTGGCAGAGATCCCGGTTCCCTTCTTTTCCTTAAAGCCGGTTTCTTCTTCTCAATGTAATTGTCGGGCGGCAGCATAAAAGCCCTTTCGGCTTCCTCACGTGTTTCAAAGCCCTTATAAACGGCTCCCTTCCAACCTTCAACCATGAGTTTGCACAGTTCCCATGAGTCATAGACTCCGGGAGTCTGCCCTATCCAAACCACATAGTATTTGCTGGCTGCCATAACAGGAATTGCAAGTTTACATGCGCTCAGGCATCTCTATGCCAAGCAATCCCATACCAAGCTGCAGGACTTTACCTACACATGCGGCAAGCACCAGACGCATTGACTTTAAGGTTGCATCAGACTCATGCATTATGCTGAAATCATGATAGAACTGATTGAACTCCTTGGCCAGATCATAGCTGTAGTTGGCAATGACTGACGGGTTGTAGTCAACTGCAGCCTGCGAAACAATATCGGGGAACATGTTCAACATCTGAACCAGTCCGATTTCCTTTTCCGATATGGCTGCCGCTGACGGAACCGCACCGCAGTCAAGACCTTCGGCGTCGGCCTTTCTCATAATTGAGCGGATACGCGCATAGGTATATTGGATAAATGGTCCGGTATTGCCGTTGAAATCGATGGATTCCTTAGGATTGAAGGTCATGTTCTTTCTGGCATCGACCTTCAGTATGAAATACTTCAGGGCGCCTAAGCCTACAATCCGCATAATCTCATCGACCTCCTCCTTGGACATGCCGTCCAGCTTGCCGAGTTCGGCCGATGTCTGGCGCGCAGTCTCAATCATTTCGTCCATCAGGTCATCGGCATCGACCACCGTACCCTCACGGCTCTTCATCTTGCCCTCGGGCAGTTCAACCATACCATATGAGAAGTGCACAAGGTCCTTACCCCATTTGAAGCCAAGACGGTCAAGCAGAATTGACAGCACCTGGAAATGATAGTTCTGTTCGTTTCCAACGACATAAATCATACGGTCAATAGGGAAATCCTGGAAACGTATTTTGGCAGTTCCTATATCCTGAGTCATATAGACCGATGTTCCGTCACTACGCAGGAGCAACTTCTGGTCAAGACCGTTTTCAGTCAAATCGGCCCAGACGGAACCATCGTCCTTGCGGAAGAACAAGCCCTTTTCAAGACCTTCCATAACCTTGCTCTTACCTTCAAGATAGGTCTGCGATTCGTAATATATCTTATCAAAACTTACGCCCAGACGACGGTATGTCTCATCAAACCCTGCATATACCCAACTGTTCATCTTCTCCCAAAGAGCACGCACCTCAGGGTCGCCGGCTTCCCATTTTACCAGCATGGCATGAGCCTCCTGCATTAGTGGCGATTCCTTCTCGGCCTTTGCTTTTGCCTCTTCCTGTGCCTTTTCGTCCAGTTGGTCATAGTTAGCAGGCAGCAGACTCTTTACCTCGGCACGGAAATGTCTGTCAAACTCAACATAATAATCACCGATAAGATGATCGCCTTTTTTACCGGTGGATTCAGGTGTAGCACCATTACCCCACTTGAGCCATGCAAGCATGGATTTGCAGATGTGGATGCCACGGTCATTCACGATATTCGTCTTGACAACACGATAACCGTTGGCTGCCATAATGTTTGCCAAAGCACCACCAAGCAGATTGTTGCGCACATGTCCGAGATGAAGCGGTTTGTTCGTGTTCGGTGACGAGTACTCTATCATTACCAGCTGGCTTTCATCTGTGGCTTTATGTATGCCAAAACTTTTGTCAGCGTTAATCTGAGAAAGCATTTCAAGCCATACGTTGCCAGAAATGACGATATTGAGAAATCCCTTTATGACGTTGAAAGCACTTACAGCATCCATATTGTCCTGAAGCCACTGTCCTATTTCGTTTGCGGTCTGTTCCGGCCCCTTATGCGACACCTTCAAGAAAGGAAACACCACAACGGTAAGGTTCCCTTCGAATTCCTTCTTCGTTTTCTGAACCTGTACCTGATCGGCCTCAACATCCTGGCCGTACAATGCCTTGACTGCATTCACAGTCATCCGGGCTATCAATGATTCTATTTTCATATATTTGGATTGTGGACGGCAAAGTTACTGAAAAAATGGCTACTTTTGCAGCGCTATACCCCATTTAATGAAGATATGAACAAAATGCCCCCTGTTACCAAGAACCTGCTCATCATAAACATATTGTGCTGGATGGGTACAATGGCTCTCGCCAAATACGGTCTTGATTTACAGAACATTTTCGGGCTCCATTTCTTCATGGCTCCATCGTTCAGACTCTGGCAGCCTCTCACATATATGTTCCTTCATGAAGGATTCGAACACATTTTCTTCAATATGTTCGCACTGTGGATGTTCGGCCGCGTAATGGAGGTCCAGTGGGGTTCCAAACGATTCCTGTGGTTCTACCTTCTTTGCGGGATAGGCGCCGCCGTTTCACAGGAAATCTGCCAGTTCATCCACTACGAAATTTCCTTGGCACGATACGATGCTGTCCTTTCCCATGGAATGACCGTTCCAATGGCTGTATATCTTGACACGCTACTCACAGTAGGCGCTTCAGGAGCGATATATGGCATTCTGCTTGGGTACGGTATGACTTTTCCGGACAGCCCTCTATTCATAATACCTTTCCCGTTCCCCATCAAGGCAAAATGGCTTATCATTGCGTACATTGTCCTAGAGTTGGGCCTTGGAATCAGAAACAACGCCGCCGACAACGTTGCACATTTCGCCCATCTGGGAGGTATGCTGGTCGGTTTCCTGATAATCCTGTACTGGCGTCATAAGGAACGCCGTGGAAACGACAATCACATTCAGTTTACCTGGTAATGCAACTTTTGGAACTTCTGAAGAGCAAATATAACGAGAGTATGCTCAATCGTCTCGTTGTAATAAATTGCGTCATTTATATTATTTCGCTTCTCATTGATGCCATACTGAGTTTTACGGACAGCAGCCTCAGTGCTGCGGTCATCACGCAATTCCAGTGGAATATAGGCGACATCCCTTTCAGGCCATGGACAATCATCACTTCACCTTTTACCAGCTGGGGGCTTTGGCATCTGCTGTTCAATATGGTAGCATTATATTGGCTTGGGAGTCTGTTTGCATCAAAAGGAACCAGCAACACCCTTCGCGGTCTGTACATTCTGGGAGCTCTTGCCGCCATGATGGTTATAATACTTATGGGATTCATCCCGGGTGTTCACGAAAAAGACTGGCCGGAATCCATACCTCTTGCATCGGCATCAATCCTTGCCATAGGCACGGCATTGGCATTCCAGTTTCCCGATAAAACAGAATCGTTACCTTTGTTCGGTTCCGTGAAAATAAAATGGATTATTCTTGCCATAGGACTGATTGACATATCAATGCTACCACGTGTCACACCCGTCAGTGACATTGCACATCTGGCTGCAGCAGGCACAGGGTGGCTTTTCCAACGTCTTATATGGAAAGGCCGCGACATCACAAAACCGGTAACCGTTTTCTTCATCTGGCTGGACACATGGCTAAAAAAGGTAAGATAGCACAACCGATGTCCCTGCTGAGCAAGATTTTCGCATATCCGGCACTGGCCGTAAATCTTGTCATAGGAGTACTGCTGACGGTAAGCGCATATTGTTCATTACTGCCACCGGTAGGTGAATGGCCACTCCTGTCATTATCCGGGCTTGCGTTCCCATTTCTTTTCGCCGCCAATCTGGCATTCCTGCTATTATGGTTGATAACGACACATAAATTCACCATTCTACCGTTGTTTTTTTTGATAACAACACTATTCCCTGCATTTCACTACTGTCCCGTACATATAGGGGAAACTCGAATGGAGCCGGATCTCAAATTCCTGTCATACAACACACAAGGATTCGGAACAGCAAACTTCAACGACTATTCCTCAAAGAATCAGGTACTCCAATATTCCTGTTCAATGGGAGCCGATATAATCTGCTATCAGGAAGCTGTAATGGCAATTGTCACTGATAGGGCCAAAGAAGACAAAAGGATATCCGCATTATACCCATATAGTGCAGCCGAAAAGAGCAGCGGTCTGGCATGCCTCTCAAAATATCCCATCCTCAGTCAGGAGATTGTGGATTTTGAAGGCGCAATAGCCAACAAATGCATGATACTGAAAATACTGACCGGTAACGATACCATTACCATCTTCAACTGCCACTTCCAGTCCAATCACCTGAATCCGGCTGATTTTGAAGCCACACACCAGGACGATGCCATCATAGCCGGGAGCAAACGTGTATTGCGCAAGCTTCTGAATTCCACTTCACGACGTGCTAAACAGGCTGAAACAATCGCTGAAATGGCGAAAAACACCAGCGGTACAGTCATAGTGGCAGGAGATTTCAACGATTCCCCGCTGTCATATGTCCACCGTCTGTTCGACCGTTATCTTACAGACTGCTACGCCACGGTCGGAACCGGCATAGGCTATTCATATAACAAGCACCATCTCTACTACAGAATTGACCACGTTTTCTGCAGCAGGGAGCTGAAGCCAGTCAGCTGCCGCATTGACCGCAGTTGCAAACTGAGTGACCACTACCCGATTATAACCGAATTCGCCAAATCAGAAAAGGCGAACTACTGATTTTATACAGATGAGGATAATCAGACTGAGCGCACTGCTGCTGTTATTGTACCCATGCATAACATATGCACAGACAGTTCCCGACTGGGAGAATCCGCTGGTGTTCGGCATAAACAAGCTGCCGTACCATGCCACTTTGGGCAACCCTTCTTCGCAACAGAACAATCCCGAAATAACCTGGCTTGACGGTGTCTGGAAATTTCACTGGTCAAAGGACCCTCAGTCACGTCCGGCGGACTTTTTCAGGACAGATTTCGATGTCAGCGGCTGGGATGACATCCACGTGCCGGCCAGCTGGCAGATGCAGGGCTACGGCACCCCGCTGTACACCAACTACAACTATCCGTTCAAGCGTGACCAGCCCCGCGTGACAGGTGAGCCCGACCACTCGTGGACAGTGTATGAAAACCGGAATCCCGTAGGAAGCTACGTGACCTTCTTTGATGTGGAAGATCCCGCAGGCAGAAACTGGATTCTTGAATTTGAAGGCGTTGAATCCGCCTTTTACGTATGGGTAAACGGGCAGAAGGTGGGCTACAGCCAGAACAGCATGTCACCGGCCGAGTTTGACATAAGCAAATACCTGGTCAAGGGTCAGAACCGTCTTGCGGTCGAAGTGTACCGCTACTGCGACGGCTCCTACATTGAGGATCAGGACTTCTGGCGCCTTAGCGGCATACACCGCTCGGTAAAGCTGTGGAGAAGGCCGCTTGTGCATATATCGGACTACATGGTATCGGCCATTCCATCGGAAGATTTCAGTTACGATGTCACGCACATTGAAGTTGGAATCACCAATGCCGGAACAAGGGAATCCAAAAGACAGAAACTGATTGTTGACAATATGTCACTTGCCGTTCCCCCAATAATGCCGGGCGACACCGTTACACTTGAATGCGAGGCAGTCAGCCGGGGACGCGAACTGTGGTCCTCGGAAAAGCCCAATCTGTACCAGGCCACGATAGAACTGCTTGACAGCAAGGGAGAACTCTCGGAAAGATTTGTGCAGAACTACGGAATACGCCGCGTCGAGGTCAAGGGCGAAGTTCTGTACATAAACGGACAGAAGGTCAAACTGCGCGGGGTGAACCGTCATGACCACCATCCGCGAACAGGGCATTTTGTAGATTACGCCACACTTGAAAAGGACATCAGGCTCATGAAGCAGGCCAACATAAACATGTTGCGCACTTCACACTATCCTGACAGAACTGCGCTGTATGAACTCTGCGACCGCTACGGACTGTACGTCATGGACGAAGCCGACCAGGAATCGCACGGCTACGGTCTGCGCAACCGAGTCTTAGGCGACCGCCCCGAATGGAAGGCAGCCATGACAGACCGCGCGCTGTCACTGGTACAGCGTGACAAGAACCACGCATCGGTCCTTTTCTGGTCACTGGGCAACGAAGGCGGACGCGGCGCCAACATGGCATCCATGCGCCAGGCCGTGCTTGCCATAGACACCACACGTCTTGTTTTCTCCGACACCGACATCAGCCAGTCCGATCTGTACGATGACAGCTATCTTCCGCCCGCCCGTCTCAAGTCCGAGGCGCAGCGCATTGCCGACAAGCCCTTCTTCATGCGCGAATTCGCACACATGATGGGCAATTCAGGCGGAAACCTGACAGAATACATGGACGTGATCTATGCCGACAGCAGCATAGCCGGAGCGGCTGTATGGGACTGGGTTGACCAGGGAATAGCCAAACCCATTGACGGCAGTCCGCTAAGGTGGAAAGGCCAGGGCCTTGAACTTGAGGAAGGCGAATACTGGGCCTACGGCGGCGATTTCGGCGACAAGCCGAATGACGGCAACTTTGTCATCAACGGCCTGTTGGCCCCCGACCGCACACCCCATCCGCACTACTACGAACTCAAGCACGTGTATCAGCCGCTGGAATTCACGCTTGTTCCCGATCAGGGCATCAGGGTACGCAGCCTTGACTGGTTCACCGACATAAGCGAATACGATTATATAATAAGCACCGACCTGCCCGAAAGCGTAAGAGCTGCCGGTGACACGGCCATACGCCTCAAGCCCGATGCCCAAGGACTCCTGAAAGTGGATTTCGGACAACCCGGCCAGTTACCGCCACACATCCCGGTACCATACATCAACGTATCGGCCGTACTGCCCTGCTCCACCCTCTGGGCCGATGCCGGACATGTCGTGGCATGGGATCAGTTCAAGCTCACGGATGACTGGCTGACCAGCTCGTCAGTGGTACCCCCGTTCGACGAAAAGCCCGAGTTTTCGACCGATTGGGACAATGAGACCGGCAACGTTACAGTGTCAGCAGGCATGAACAGCATTACCGTCACCCCGAAGGGCTCTCTGGCAAGTATCAGATTCGGCAATGAGGAGCTTCTGGCCGGCACGCTGGAACCGTACTTCTGGAAACCTGCCAATGACAACCAGCTGCGCAATGACTATGAACGCAGTATGGGCGTATGGCGTAATGCCACCGATAATATTATTCCGACAGGTATTTCGACAGACCGCATGGCAGTGGACAAAACGGGCCGGAAACAGACAACGGTCGTGACAGTGACAGACTCTCTGCCTGTCGGAGCCCGGCTTACCATCCGGTATTATCTTCACCATGACGGCATGGTCGGCGTTGAAATGGAATACATACCTTGTGGAATCACTGTTGCCAGTATGCCCAAATTCGGTATGCGCATGCGTACTGACCATCTGTATGACAGTGTATCCTGGCGTGGACGCGGGCCTTGGGAGAACTATCCGGACCGCAAGAACGGTGCCATGATAGGAACATACACCCTGCCGCTTTCGCAGTGGCAGACTGACTATGTCTATCCCCAGGACAATTCCAACCGTTGCGATATAAGCTGTCTGACTCTTTATGGCGGGAAAGATGCATCAGGAGCGGGAAAGCGTCTGCTACTGACACTCCAAGAGACCTGCAACGTACGCATCTGGAACTGTAGCGAGGAAGACATCGAACAGGCACGACACGGTTTCGAGCTCCCTGTCAGAAATTATCTCAACATAAACATTGACAGTGAGATAATCGGTGTAGGAGGCAACGATGCCTGGGGTGCCCGTACCGAGCCGCAGTATATACCGGATGCACGCGTCCCGCACAGAATCGGCTTCATAATCAGCTACGGTGACTGGAGGGCGGAACCGAACAAATACTACAAACCATTTGCCTTTGACTAATCGGAGTACCGCAGACACACGCAAACAGAGTATAAAAGTACCGCGTGCGGGTATAAGGAATTGAAAAAATCCCTATATTTGCACGCTTGTAATTTTACGTGCGCGAAATATTAATAATCAATCAAATAAAAACTATGCAGAACAAAGGATTCGTAAAGGTGTTTGCAATAGCGCTGACAGTCATCTGCCTGTTCTATCTCTCCTTTACCTTCAGAACCCGCAGCATTGAAAAAGCCGCTGCACAGAGTCAGGATGAGCAGGCCTATCTTGACTCTGTAATGAACAAGAAGGTCTGGCTTGGCATTTACTCGTTCCGCGAGTGCCGCGAGATGCAGATAGGTCTCGGACTTGATCTGAAAGGCGGCATGAACGTAATACTTGAAGTGTCTATTCCCGATGTCGTCAGTTCACTTGCAGGCAACACATCCGATGCCGACTTCTCAAAGGCAATGGCTCAGGCACGCAAAATCTCCATTGCCAGCCAGGACAATTTCGTGGACATTTTCTACGCAGAACTCAAGAAGGTCAATCCAAATGCCAAAATGAGTTCATATTTTGCGACATCAAACCTAAAGGAACTCATCAGCGTCAACACCACCGATGAAGAGGCTGTTGCAGTTCTCAAGGAGCAGGTCAACGCAGCAGTAGGCAACGCATTCAACGTTCTGCGTACACGTATCGACCGCTTCGGCGTTGCACAGCCCAACATTCAGGAACTTGCAGGAAAGCAGGGCCGCATCATGGTCGAGCTTCCGGGCATCAAGGAGCCGGAGCGTGTCCGCAAGTTGCTCCAGGGCTCGGCAAATCTGGAATTCTGGGAGACATACAAGGTTGCAGAAATCCAGGATATTCTGTCAGCGGCCGACAGCCGTCTTCGTGCATCTCTTGAAGACGAGCAGCCAGCTCCCGCAGAGGAAAGCGTAGCACAAAAAGACTCTGTTGAGACTGTAGCCGAAGACCTCGCCGCACAGATTCTGAATAATGTCAGTGAGAACAACGAAGCCTCAATGGCACAGCAGAAGGCCGCTCTCATGAAGACCAACCCTCTGTTTGCAGTGCTCCAGCCGTATCCATATGACGGTTGCATAGCAGGTGTAAGCCACTATTCCGATACCGCAAAGGTAAACGCAATGCTTGCCCGCCCCGAAATCAAGACACTGCTGCCGCGTGACCTCAAGTTCATGTGGGGCGTAAAGGCAATGGACGAAGGCGGTCAGTACTTTGAACTGTTCGCTCTGAAGACCAGCGGCAGGAACTATGGCGCAGCTCTGAACGGCGATGCCATTTCTGATTCAAAGGCCGATTTCGACCAGTTCGGACGTCCAAGCGTAAGTATGACAATGAACACCGACGGTGCACGCAAGTGGGCCAACATCACCGGCCAAAACGTAAACCGCTGCATAGCTATTGTACTTGACGGTTACGTGTACAGCGCCCCTAACGTGCAGGGCGAGATTACTGGTGGCAACTCGCAGATTACAGGCCAGTTCACAGTTGAAGACACCCAGGACCTTGCAAACGTTCTGAAGTCTGGTAAGATGCCAGCTCCGGCAAAAATTGTCCAGGAAGACATTGTAGGTCCGTCACTCGGCCAGGAATCAATCCAGAAGGGTTTCATTTCGTTCATCATTGCATTTGTAATCCTGATGATCTATATGTGCGTCATCTACGGATTCGTTCCGGGCATGATTGCAAACGGAGCCCTGTTGTGCAACTTCTTCTTCACACTGGGTATCCTCACATCGTTCCAGGCAGCTTTGACGATGTCGGGTATTGCCGGCATCGTTCTGACACTTGGTATGGCTGTCGATGCCAACGTGCTTATCTATGAGCGCACCAAGGAAGAGCTTGCTGCAGGCAAGACCGTAGCGTCGGCTCTGAACGACGGTTACAAAAACGCCTTCAGCGCAATCTTCGACTCGAACTTCACATCAATAATTACCGGTATCATACTGTTTGAATTTGGTACAGGTCCTATCCGCGGATTCGCAACGACCCTGATCATCGGTATTCTCTGCTCATTCTTCACCGCAGTATTCCTTACTCGTCTGGTTTACGAGCGCGGCCTCAGCAAGGGCAGAATGCAGAACCTCACCTTCGTGACAAGCTTCTCAAAGAACTTGATGAAAAATACCAAAATCAAGTTCATGGAAAGTGCCAAGAAGTCGTTCACCGTTTTCGGCATCATTGCGGTTGTCTGCATTGCAGCACTTGCAATCCGCAAGCTTGACAAGAGCATTGACTTTACCGGTGGCCGGAACTTTGTAGTTCAGTTTGAACAGCCTGTTGAGCCCGAAGACGTACGCAACGTTATGGCTGCTGCGATTGAAGAAGACAACGCAATCAACGAAGGCAATGTACAGGCTATTGCCCTCGGTACAGATCACAAAACAATCCGTATCTCCACAAACTACCGTATCAATGAAGATTCAGAAACCATCGATTCAGAAATCGAAGAGTTCCTGTTCACATCGCTCAAGGGTGCAGGTATGCTGAGTGAAGACCTTGACCTTGCAACATTCATTGACCGTGAGAATCGTGAAGGAGGTTCAATCATCTCGTCACAGAAGGTAGGTCCTTCAATAGCAGAAGATATTACACGCGGTGCCATCATTTCTGTAATACTGGCCCTGATAGCCATCTTCCTCTACATTCTGATACGTTTCCGCAATGTAGCATACTCAGTAGGTGCAATCTCCGCCTTGTGCTTCGATACTCTTATCATTATAGGTATGTATGCTCTTTGTCATGGTTGGATGCCATTCTCACTTGAAGTTGACCAGACATTCATCGGTGCCGTTCTGACTGCTATCGGTTACTCAATCAACGATAAGGTGGTTATCTTTGACCGTATCCGCGAATTCACCGGTCTTTATCCCAAGCGCGACCGCAAGCAGCTGTTCAACGATGCGCTGAACACTACACTTGCACGTACAATCAACACTTCGGTAAGTACGTTGATTGTACTTCTGGCCATATTCTTCCTTGGAGGAGACAGCATCCGCAGTTTCGCATTTGCAATGATCCTGGGTGTTGTATTCGGTACATGCTCATCACTGTTCATCGCCGCTCCTACAGCCTTCCTGACAATGAAGAAGACCAAAAAGGAAAAAGAGGAATTTGCCGCTGTACAGCAGTAATCAACAGCAATTCATCTATCGGGAATCGGAGCTCTGACCGGGCTCCGATTTTTTATTGTCTTATTTATTTAACATTCAAACGTTTTTACGATATTTGAAGAAATATCCTATACTAACCGAATATGAGAACCAGAATCACCACCTTTATTTTATCTTTACTTGCCTTAGTCCCCGCATTTGCGCAGGAAGACATTCTGTCGGACTCCATAAAACAGGAAATTGACAATATCACTCTCCTGAACGGTTCAATGAAGCAGACCATTGACAAGTACAAGAAGAACGCAAAGAAAGGTGATCTTGCCGCTGTAGCAGCACTTGGTGCTGAATGTATGAGCGGAAAGAACATAAAGTCCAACATGTCACTGGGGCTTTATCTTCTGGAAACGGCCGCAAAAGGTGACAACGTTGAGGGGGCTTACCAGCTTGGTACCTATTTTTATTTATTTTGGGCAAACAAGCCTGATAATACCTCTTATTTCAAAACCGGTACAAGATGGCTTAAGAAAGCTGTAACTGCCGGTGACATGCGTTCTCTCAGCACACTTGGACGTTTCTATATGGAGTATGGCAAGCACACTGGAGAACAGGCATACGTTGACGGAGCCATAAAGTTGCTTGAAGGTATGGAAGGCATAAATCAGGTCAATGACAAAGACAATAACATACTGCAGGCTCAGGCAATTCTCGGGACATCCAACCTTACCAAGTGGAGAATGGCACAGGACACCACTGCACTGCTGGATGCAAAGAAGTGGTACCGTACACTTTTGATGTCTGATATGGAGTTTCCTGACTATACTCCGTTCATCGATTCACTGCAAGCGGTACTGAGTATAGGCGTACCAATGCGTATTGACCCGATGCCGGATCCCAACGCAGAACCTGAACAGCCCCAACAGGGCGGCTTCCCGGGCATGGGAGGATTTGGAGGCGGATTCGGTGGAGGTTTTCCTGGCATGGGAGGAGGCAGTGCGCCTCAGGGGTCCGTTGGACCACAAGCCACATTCCCGGGCGGGAACTGGCAGATGCAGCAGTTCATAAGCCGCAACACGAACTATCCAAAAAATCTTGAAGATGCGAAGGTAAAAGGCAATGTAACAATATCGTTTACCGTTGATACTGACGGAGCAATCATAAACCCGGTCATCAGCAAGAGTTCCGATGTTCACATTATGGACAAGGAGGCCCTGCGTACCGTAATGGTTATGCCGGATTGGACACCGGCAGAACAAGATGGCAAGCCTGTTCAGGCTCAGCACACTGCCAATGTCAATTTTGGTGGCGGAGGCATGGGGGGATTCGGTGGATTCGGATTCTGACCACCCCGTCATAACATAATAAAAGGAGCCCGGTCGTCAAAAGGCCGGGCTCCCTTATTGTACGCAACAATGAGTTACTTCACTTCCCAGATATCGTTTGTTTCAAGCAGTTCTGCAAAACTGTGATACTTCTTTGCGGCCTTGACCTCTTCAATCTGCGCTGTAACAGCATCGTCATATGTAGGAGCATCGACGTCACGGATTATGCCAAGTGCGACTGGGAATCCGTCGCCGTCGCCCATCAATGCCAGCTTGAGCTGCAGTGTGTTGTCCTGACAGTGGGCATCGTGTACAAGAATGTCCTTGAGTGTAATGCCGTTCTCACCTATCTTTACAACTTTCAGGCCAAAGCCCTCCTGTACAAGACCGTATTCGTTGTTCTCACCAAATATCAAAGGCTCGCCATGCTTTACATAAATGGCGTTCTTGGCACGGCCCTCTTTATTATATACGGCCTCGTGAGTGCCGTTATTGAAAATCACACAGTTCTGAAGAATCTCACAGACCGATGCACCCTGATGGTTGTAGGCTGCCTTGAGAATGTCAACCGTACCGGAAGCATCGGTAGCAACGGCACGTGCAAAGAAATGGCCGCGTGCGCCAAAGCAGAGTTCGGCAGGACGAAAAGGATCTTCAACGGTACCATAAGGACTTGACTTGCTTACAAAGCCACGTGGCGAGGTAGGTGAGTACTGCCCCTTGGTAAGACCGTAAATGCGGTTGTTCAGCAGAATCATGTTAAGGTTGATATTACGACGGTTGGCATGTATGAAGTGGTTGCCACCTATTGCCAGACCGTCACCATCGCCTGATATCTGCCATACGGTCAGATTGGGGTTGGCAACCTTGCAGCCTGTTGCAATGGCTGCTGCACGGCCGTGAATGGTGTTCATACCGTAAGTTGCCATGTAGTGCGGCAGACGGCTCGAGCAGCCTATACCTGAAATGACTGCAGTATTGTACGGAGCTACTCCGATTTCGGCCATGGCCTTATGCAGTGAAGCCAGAAAGAAATGGTCACCGCAACCCGGGCACCAGCGTGGCTGGCCCTTCTTGAAATCCTGTGCTGTATATTCGCTCATAGTCTTTACTTGTTTAAGATTTCGTTAAAGGCACTTACCAGTTCGCTTACAACGAACGGCTGACCCTTAACCTGATTGAACTGATAAGGAACAAAACCATCGACCTTCATTCTCAAGAACGATGCCAGCTGGCCCATGTTCTGTTCTGCAACAACAACCTTCTTGTATTTCTTCAGTACTGCTGCAGTGTTGGCTGGCAGAGGATTGATGAATTTGAAGTGTGCCATTGCAACCTTCTTGCCTGCCGCACGCATCTCATCCATTGCGGCACGCAGGTGACCGTATGTTCCGCCAAAGCCCACAATGAGCAGGTCGGCATTGTTTTCATCGCCAAGAACCTCCAGATTAGGAACCTGGATATTGTTTATCTTCTGCTGACGCAGACGGGTCATAAGATCATGGTTCTCTGGTGCTGTTGAAATGGCACCGGTAAGGTTGTCCTTTTCAAGGCCGCCAAGAATGTGGCAGAAACCTTCACGTCCGGGAACAGCCCAGTAGCGGGTTCCGTTCTCTGCACGCATGTATGGGGTCCACTTGCCCTTCAGTTCCTCAGGAACATAAGGAGGATTGATTGCCGGATAGTCAGCAAGGTCAGGCAGTTTAAATGCACCCGAACCGTTGGCAACGAATGCATCGGTCAGCAGAACTACCGGAGTCATGTGTTCAAGAGCCATTTTGGATGCCTGGAAAGCTGCATCAAAGCAATCGACAGGGCTGGTAGCGGCAATTACAGGCATGGGGCTTTCACCATTACGGCCGAAAAGCACCTGCAGAAGGTCCGTCTGCTCTGACTTCGTTGGAAGACCGGTTGCAGGACCGCCACGCTGAACGTCAAGAACGACCAGAGGCAATTCCATAATGACTGCCAGGTTCATAGCCTCGGACTTGAGGCATATACCGGGGCCCGATGTTGAAGTAACGGCAAGAGCGCCGGCGAACGATGCACCTACTGACGATGCACAACCTGCAATTTCGTCTTCGCACTGGACAGTTGTAACACCCAGTGACTTGTGCTTTGACAGTTCGTGAAGGACATCGGTTGCAGGAGTGATAGGATATGAACCCAGATACAGTTTCAGACCAGCCTTCTCGGCAGCGGCAATGAAGCCGTATGCGGTTGCCTTATTACCGGTAATGTCCATGTAACGGCCCGGCTCCTTGGTCTTTGATTCCACCCTATAGACGTTCATAGCCGAACTATGGGTGTTGTGGCCGTAATCATAGCCGGCCTGAATGACCTTTATGTTGGCAGCTGCAAGTTCGGGCTTCTTGGCGAACTTGTCACGCAGATAGTTGAATGCTATTTCAAGGTCGCGGCTGAAGAGCCAGCATACAAGACCCAGAGCAAACATGTTGCGGCACTTCAGGACTGACTTG
This sequence comes from Bacteroidaceae bacterium, assembly GCA_045617485.1. GTDB lineage: Bacteria > Bacteroidota > Bacteroidia > Bacteroidales > Bacteroidaceae > Colenecus. The sequence goes on along the minus strand of JAZLIR010000027.1, from coordinate 2,803 downwards.
GCGTCCATACCGGTATCGGCCAGAGCATCCTTGACCATCTGTGTGAGAGGGCATGCAATTACGCGATCCGGATCGACGCCCAGCTCGGACAGAGGGTCATCGGTCTTGAAGGCGGCCTTTTCAAGGTCACTCTTCTGGAATGCGTCCGTATCGATGATGATTGTTGCGTCCTTCTTGGCATACTTGAGCTGCGTCTTCAGAGCTGCTGCGTTCATAGCCACCAGAACATCGCAGAGATCGCCAGGGGTATATACCTTGCCTGCGCCGATGTGAACCTGAAAGCCCGAAACGCCCGTCAGCGAACCCTGCGGGGCACGGATATCGGCCGGATAATCCGGGAATGTACTGATACTGTTTCCTACCGTTGCGGAAACCGTGGAGAAGATGTTGCCGGCAAGCTGCATTCCGTCACCGGAATCGCCAGAAAAGCGGACAACCACCTGATCCAATTCTTTAATCGTCATAGTATTTCTGAAATTGAAAGATTACTCAAATAAAACGTCGCAAAATTACAAGAATATTCAATTGCTTATTACGCGTACCTACCAATTTTACATATAATTTGCATAAGAAAATGTATATATACAGAAATTATGCAGATCAGGCTTCATTTCCATCAATTGAAAGAGCATGAACACTCCCGGTACTGACAGTTACATTGCACAAAACCTTACCCGATCAAAACACCGGGTAAGGTTTGCACATTTTCAGCCAGCAGAAGCCTCTGCCCAGCCGTATATCATTGCTGTTTCACTATTCCATACTTCACTGCATATCCGCCGTCATCTCCAATCCATCTGATGAACGTGACCAGAGCTTCGTACAGATAATCTCTGTTACCGGCATTGAAATCGTAAAAGTCACTTAGCCCGACAGCATTTCCCGATTCATCAAAAACTACCGTACTACTTCCCAATGCGAGTTTCAAATCATTTGGAGCCTGATAAAATGAAACTCCATTCTGATAGTAGGTGCTATTCTCAAATGTGAAAGAGTCGTTCCGGAAATTCTGGCCCACAATGTTTTTCGAATACTTCGCAACAGGAGACCACTCCCTGTCCGTAAGGAAATAATCATTAGTTCTATTGTCGAAATACCACATTTGGAACAACTTTGCAGAAAACCTCCATCCCAAAATATAAGTGATCGAATAAATTTCAGATGCTGCTATATCACACAGTATATTGCCACCTCTTGTGGATGTCATAAGTCCTTTGGTCTTATTCCCTTTGCCCATAAACTTTGCAGGATGCTCATTCCAGTACTTGACAATATCATTAAAAAAAGCGAACAGAGGCTCACTGATTTTCAAATCGTCGGCTGTTGCGCCTTCCATCAGGAAAATAGTATTGTCTTCTCTGAATACCATCTTGGTTGAGAATCTGTCAGCCGCTTCTTTAAATTGTCTTACATCAAAAGCGGTGGTTACGCTTGTGGCGGCGGGCATCAAGGTATGCCTGCATTAGGTCATTGCGCAACTGGCTGTAAGTTAGAGCATATGGAATTGAGTTTTCTTTCATTGGCTATTACAAACAATAAGGAATGCGCCGGGCAAGTGCTAATGGCAGACGGGCCGCACAGATTGACCGTTGTTGCGGTTGTTGTTGTTCCAATTCACGTTGCCCGAAAGGAAGTACAGGTATCACGCGTTGATCGGGTTGTCCGTATTGAGCGAGCTGGACCAATAGTTACCGTTGGAGCCAACGTTGTTGAGGTTCGTGTCGTTGCGGTACCCAACTGCGGGAAGAAAGAGTGTTGGGTGTTTCGGCAGTCATCTGATACTGACGGCAAGAAGAATACTTCATGTAAGCCGGTTGCCGTTTTTGATTGTTTCACGGGCTGCTTGAGGTCTGCGACAAAGACCATACAGTCAAACGAAGTCTTGCGTTCAAGAGGATATTCCAGAATACTGCACTTGAGCGGTTCGCGCCGCCTGTGGTGCCCGAGCGACCCAGTCGCTCACCTTTGCACCACACGCAGCGCGAACCGAATGCCTGCCGGGCATTTTTGCCTGTGAGGGCAGGACTAATCCTTTGGGCTGACGGGCCGAACAGATAGACCGCCGTAGCGGTAGTAGCTGCGCCAAACCACGTAGCTCGAATTAAAGTACAGGCCGTACGCGCCGTACGGGCTGTCCGTATAGAGCGAACTGGACCAGTAGTAACCGTAGGAGCCAACGCTGTCGAGGTTCGTGTCGTAGCGGTACCCAGCTGCGGGAAGAAAGATCCAATTGCCTTCGTAACCTGACTTCTTGCTCCGTACCCTGTAACCGTTCACGCCATTCATCGTGGTCCAGGTCCAGGTGCAGTTGTCGGTGTTGCGCAGCTCGCTCCAATCGGCATTGGTCGGCATGCGCCAGTTTCCGCCCCAGTTCACATTGGCGGCATCGTCAGCCGGGTCAAGGACGGTCTTGCCGTCGGTATAGCCGTTGTAGCCGTAACTGCTTTTATTGCAGTATTTAGTCAAAGTGGTTTCACTGCCCTCACAGTACTTGTAGCTGGACCAGCTGTAGTCTGACTTGGCCTGCGTTTCGCCCCAGGCAAAGTAGTAACCATAGCCTTCAGGAGCGGTGGCACCTACATTGCAGGTGGCCCAGTTGACACTAAGGCCAAGGTCAACACATTCATACGTTGTTGTAAACGATTCTGTCTGACTTGTATAAAGACACATCCGATTTAACATATACGCACGCGCATGGTACGTCACATTAACCTTCAGATCAGACAGTTCAAAAGAGAAGGACTTGTCCGGATTGTAATTATCCACCTTGTACCTCTTGGTCGATTCCTTTGGAAAGGCATCC
>JAZLIR010000026.1:0-57797 GCA_045617485.1 Bacteroidaceae bacterium | reverse complement strand
TCCCACTCCTTTCATCAGTCCTGTTCCTGCCGAGCAAGTGGCAAAGAATTCGCCTCTTTTCTTGTCCACTCCCTCGTAATCATGACTGAGTGGGAAAGATATTGCTGTCAAATACGCCCACTCATCACGAAAATAATCAATCGATTGGCAGTATGACGAACCAGAGCAACAATCTGACTAGCGAGAGCAACAGTTTAACTGACAAGAGCAACTGTCTTGATCGAACCAGTGCAACGTCAATCGCAGAGCGAGCCGCCATCGAGCTTGGCGAGGCGCTTGCCGTAGCCACCCAGGGTATTCATCTGCGCTCATTGCCGGAAGACTGTGAGGATGTCTTTGTATGGCATGTGGACAATGCGGGAAATCTGTTTGTATGAAGCCTTCGTCGTCATCTTCAAGCGGCGGGCGAGATCTATTCGCTGATTGACATCCAGATCACCGAGCTTGCTTGTGTTGAAGCAACGGACTGAAAGTTCTATAGCCTTCTGGCGGATCTCAGCATCCGGAAGTGACAGGGAGCCTTCCGCCATATCTTTGTTGATCTGGTACTCGACAGACTTGTTCATACGGTCAAGCATCGAAAGAGGCTTTTCCATCAATCGCTCCACAAATTCAAAATCGGTGTAACAGCCGGGCCATATCATCCCGTCCGGGCCAATCAGGAGAGAATCCGGGACACTTTTCTTCGTGCCCAGAAGCCTGCGCTTCTGCGCATCGGAAAGCGTGCCGGCCTCGACATAAATGTCTTTGAGCAAAGAACGGTCGGCGAAATACAGCCCTGCCGAACTCCATCTATACCCAGCGGGCAGAAAAGGCATGAAAGCCTTGGTAGGATTCATGATGTCATAGACAATCACATTCTTGAGGTATTCTATGTCTGGAACAAACCTCACGTCGACAGTCATCGAATCCAAAAGCGTCCCATCATCTGAATGAATCTGCATCCACTTGCCCGTGAGCTGTTTATACTTATTTATGAAAGACCAGCACTGATCCTCTTCACCATATAGGACAAAGTGCACATGGTTGCTCATCAAGCAGAACGCGATAACGGCAACGCCGGAAACAGCCCTGCAGAAAAAGATTCGGTTCATCCCTGCGACATAGTCGGAGACTTCGCGAAAAATCGAACTGGACGACATACCGTCGGAACTGATGTGATAATACCCTGGCATAGTAGCTTGCATGTTTTTCAATCGCAAGTTACTCATAGCTATCCGTTTAGTCACAGAAGAAACAGATAACTAAAAAATAGATGCTACAGCCACATACAGTACATATCAGCCATGTCAAAAAACAAACGGCTAATCAGAGATTCAGGCACAATGATGGAAGGTCAGATTTCCCCATCACTGCATATTTATGCTCCAACAGGGATAATTTTGTAACTCCACCATTACCGTGATAATACGTGATTGCAGTGCGGCGCCGTGCTTCACAGAAGGGATGGCACATATGGTCTTGTCGAGGTCAAACTGGGAGGAGAAAAGAAGATAGTGGAAGGTGTGACAAGCCTTATGGCATTGGCGGATAAGATTGATACAACAAAGATGTCCAAGCCTTCATTCATGATGGTGCTGACCGCTGTGGGTGATTATGCGTACACCCGGCCGGATGGAATCCACGTAGTTCCAATAGGTTGTTTGAAGAATTAAACTAAACCGCTATTCTTGCATTCATCTTCATTGACAAACGCTCCTGAAACACAATGAGTCTTGACCGCCACAAAACTGATAGGTTTTAACGGCCCAAACCAAATCTGTCTGTATGCTTCAAACGAGATTTGGTTCATACGTCTGGGTGGATGAATGTGTTGAGTTTGAATTTATAACCTACCGGGCTTTGCTGATTCGTTGTACAAGTCGGCAAGCGGGCAGTGACTGCGCGACATCGTTTCTCAAATAATATGGAGCAAATCTTTTGTTTGTCTCCATATTATTATATATTTGCGTGTCTTGAGTTTTTTCGAGGCTACAACCAATTACTACCTAACTAACCGATTAATATGAAGAATTATCAAACACAGGACATCCGGAATATCGCCATTGTGGGCGGTTCCGGATCAGGAAAAACCACGCTCGCAGAGAGCCTCCTCTTTGAAGGCGGCGTTATCAAGCGCCGCGGATCAGTGAACCAGAAGAATACCGCAAGCGATACGGCTGCCGTTGAACTTGAATACGGTTATTCAGTCTATTCGACAGTGTTCTCAGTTGAACTGTACAACAGAAAGTTCAATTTCTTTGACTGCCCGGGCTCGGACGATTTCTCAGGCCAGGCTGTAACAGCACTTAATATCTGCGATTCAGCAGTGATTGTGGTCAATGGCGCTCGCGGTGTCGATGTCGGTGTCATTAACTGCTTCCGTCTTGTCAGAAAATTAGGAAAACCCGCATTCTTTCTGGTTAACAATGTTGACAGCGACAAATGCGAATACGATAATATCATTGAACAGCTTCGTTCAACATTTGGAAACATCAGCGTTCCAATCCAGTTCCCGGAACAGTCCGGACCTTCATTCAACAGCATTATTGACGTTCTGCTGAACCAGAAGCTTACATTTGCCGACGGTCAGCCGTTCAAGGCCGAAGATATACCGGCATCGGTTGCCGACCGTGCCAAGGCCATGCGTGACATGGTAACCGAAGCCGCTGCCGAGAACGATGAAACCCTCATGAACAAGTTCTTCGACGAGGGCGAACTTACAATTGATGAAATCCGTCTCGGCTTCCGTAAGGGTGTTGAAAGCTGCGGGCTTTTCCCAGTTGTATGCTCATCGGCTGCAAACAATATCGGTGTAAACCGTCTGTGCGAATTCCTTGGCAATGTAGCCCCGTCGCCGCTGCAGGGTGCCGAAATCAAGGACAGCAAGGATGAAATTGTCAATGCCCAGTCGGCCGGCACCTCACTGTTCTTCTTCAAGACTTCGATGGAACCGCATATCGGTGCCGTTTCATACTTCAAGGTAATGTCAGGCAAGGCCCGTGAAGGTCTTGACATGCTTAACGGCGACCGTGGCTCAAAGGAGCGTGTTGCGCAGATTTTTGTAAGCCAGGGCTCAGGAAACCGTGTCCAGATTGCCGAACTCCCCGCGGGCGATTTGGGCTGCACCGTAAAACTCAAGGATGTACGTACAGGTAATACTCTGAACGAGGGTGCAGAACGCACATTCAACTTTATCAAATATCCTAACTCAAAGTATTCGCGCGCACTGAAGCCTGTAAATGAGGCCGATATGGAAAAGATGATGTCCATTGTCAACCGTATGCGTGAAGAGGATCCCACTCTGGTTATAGAACAGTCAAAGGAACTTCGTCAGGTTATCCTTTACGGTCAGGGCGAATTCCATCTGCGTACTTTCAAGTGGTGCATTGAGAACAATGACAAGATGCAGATTGTGTTCGATGAACCAAAGATTCCTTATCGCGAAACCATTACCAAGGCCGCCCGTGCCGATTACCGTCACAAGAAGCAGTCCGGCGGTGCAGGTCAGTTCGGTGAAGTTCATCTTATCGTTGAGCCTTATGAAGAGGGCAAGCCGATGCCTGAATCGTTCAAGTTCGGCAACCAGGAATTCAAGATGAGTATCAAGGATACTCAGGAATATCCTCTGGAGTGGGGCGGCAAGCTGGTATTCGTCAACAGCATTGTGGGCGGTTCGATTGATGCCCGTTTCATGCCTGCCATCCTTAAGGGTATCATGCAGCGCATGGACCAGGGTCCGCTTACCGGATCATACGCTCGTGACGTACGTGTAATCGTTTATGATGGCAAGATGCATCCGGTTGACTCAAATGAAATTTCATTCATACTGGCTGGCCGTAATGCATTCAGCCTTGCATTCAAGGATGCAGGTCCTAAGATTCTGGAACCTGTCTATGATGTCGAGGTTCTTGTGCCGGCCGAATACATGGGCGATGTTATGAGTGATCTTCAGGGTCGCCGCGGCATGATTATGGGCATGGAAAGTGAAGGCAATTACCAGCAGCTGCGTGCTAAGGTTCCATTGAAGGAAATGGCAACCTACTCAACTTCATTGAGTTCGATTACAGGCGGCAGCGGCTCGTTCGTAATGAGTTTCTCCAGTTATGAACTTGTACCGACCGATGTTCAGAACGAGCTCATAAAGGAATTTGAGTCAAAGCAGAAAGATGAGGAATAATTGACGATTTGTTAACTAAAAGGGCTGGAATATATTTATTCTGGCCCTTTTTTTATTGGAGAAATGTAATTTATTTAAGTTAATAGATATCGTATTTTAAAAAATGCTAGTAATTTTACCGCCATGAAGAAGACTTTTGTTTGGATATTGAGCGGCGTAATGTGCGTTTCATTCCTGTTGCTTCTTTCCCTGCAGTTCCGCTACATGCGGGAAATGGGTTCCATGCGTCAGAGACAATTTGACGAGGCGGTCAAGCGCAGCCTTTATGAGGTTGAACATAAACTGGAACTGGAGGAGGCAAGACGCTTTGTCGAAGAGGATATACGTGCGATGGAGCGCAGCAGGGATGCCCAGCAGTTAACAGAGGGCTTCTTCAGTCAGACTCAGTCATTTGTATTCCAGAACGGAGGGTTCTCCATCAGTCATAGCATCCAATCGGTTTCCGGAAATGATCCGGACATGTCGGGACAGTCAATGCCGTCGCTGCAGATGCCTCGCACTCCGAAACAGGAATCGGCCAATTCCTCGGTGTCCGAGAGAATGAAGAATATCCAGCAGGAACAGCTTGAAAATTATCTTGCCAACAAATATCTGGTTGACGAGGTCATATACAACATGATGAGCAACTCCCGACCGCGCGGTCACAGGATTGACTATGCTCTTCTGTCAGAGGAACTCAACGACCAGCTTAAAAATAATGGAATTGACTTGCCGTTCCATTATGTGGTGACAACTTCAAGTGGCAGGGTGCTGAACACATGCGGATGCAAGGATTTTGATCCGAAAGTTACGGAAAACACATATTCCCAGACCGTGTTCAGGAATGACAACCTTAATCGCATGTATGTGGTAAAGGTTCATTTTCCCACACTTGACGAATACATTGACAATTCCGACAATTTTTTCCTTCCTTCAATAGTATTCATAGTCATTCTGATGGTGTCGTTCTGTGTGGTACTATTCATCGTGCTCAGACAGCGTAAAGTCACCGAAATCAAGAACGATTTCATCAATAACATGACTCACGAATTCAAGACGCCTATCTCGACCATTTCGTTGGCGGCTCAGATGCTTGGTGACCCTAGTGTCAGCAAGTCGGAGGCTATGTTCAAGCATATTTCAGGTGTCATTACCGATGAGACCAAGAGACTGAGATTCCAGGTGGAAAAGGTTCTGCAGATGTCAATGTTCGAGCGTCAGAGCAACACCATGAAACTCAAGGAAATGGATGTTGACGAACTGATAAACGGCGTTGTCAGCACTTTCCGCCTCAGGGTAGGAAACGTGGGCGGCACAATTGATGCAAGCTTCGAGACAACCGATCCGTTCGGCATGGTCGATGAGATGCATTTTACTAACGTTATCTACAACCTTATGGACAACGCGGTAAAGTACAAGCGCGACGATGTGCCTCTGCATCTTGAGCTGAGAACATGGAACGAACCTGAAAAGCTTATGGTCTCAATATCGGACAACGGCATTGGAATCAAACGTGAAGATTTGAAGAAGATATTTGACAAGTTCTACCGCGTCCATACCGGCAACCGCCACGATGTGAAAGGATTTGGTCTCGGGCTGGCATACGTGAAGAAGGTCATTCAGAATCACAGGGGACAGATACGTGCCGAGAGCGAACTTGGAAATGGAACGAAATTCATAATTACTTTACCGCATAAAGACGACTGATATGGAAGAAAAAGTGAACATTCTGCTTTGTGAAGATGATGAGAATCTGGGTATGCTGCTCAGAGAGTATCTTCAGGCAAAAGGTTATAATGCAGAACTGTGTCCCGATGGCGATGCAGGTTACAAGGCATTCCTGAAAGGCAGGTTTGACATCTGTGCGCTTGATGTCATGATGCCTAAAAAAGACGGTTTTACACTGGCTAAGGAAATCAGAGCGAACAATTCTGAAATACCTATCATGTTCCTTACGGCAAAGAATCTCAAGGAGGATGTCCTTGAAGGTTTCAAGATAGGAGCCGATGACTACATTACAAAGCCGTTCAGCATGGAGGAACTGACTCTCAGAATCGAGGCAATCCTGCGCCGTGTCCATGGCAAGAAGAACCGTGAAATCACCACGTTCCAAATTGGCAGGTTCACGTTCGATTCAAAGAAGCAGATTCTATCAATAGACGGCAATCAGACCAAACTTACCACCAAGGAATCCGATCTGCTTGGACTTCTGTGCCAGCATCAGAATGAAATCCTCCTTCGTGAAATGGCTCTGAAGGCAATCTGGATTGATGACAACTATTTCAATGCCCGCAGTATGGATGTGTATATCACCAAGCTGCGCAAGCATTTGAAGGCAGATGATTCGGTCGAGATTATCAACATCCATGGAAAGGGTTACAAGCTTATTGTACCCGATACTGAAGAATAATACATATTCCGTCCTGACATAGCCGGGTTATCTGGAGCCGGTGCGAGAGCTGTGACTGTGACGGTACAGCTGCATGGTGTTACGCAGATTGTGCCAGATAGTGTACATGGCTCCCGATACTGAAAGAAGCGGGTCCCAGAACGTGTAACCCATCCAGATTCCGAATACGGTGTTTTTCTGTCCCAGTGTCTGGCTTCCTTCAACCCTGCAGTTGTAACGCTGCCCGATACGGCCTCCGACACTGAATTGGAAAATACAGCATAACAGCGATACAAGAGCCATTCCAAGCAGCAGCAATATACTGCAGTTGCTGTTTGCTATGGCTCTTGTTCCTATTGTTACGGCAAGAGTCAGTGCAATGCTCCACAGGTAGAAGGCAGTATTGGTGTGCTGCGATACCCAATTGTGAAATCCCGGCAGGAAAGCTCTGACAGTCCACGCTGCCAGGCAAGGCAGAATAAGCAGCGGGAACACTTTCGACAGAATACGTGAAAACGATGCCAGGAATGAAACATCGGCATCGGGATACAGCAATGGTACGGTAAGCGGTACCAGAATTGCCACAGTCAGATTTATCATTATGGTGTACATGACAACCTGTGCCATGTCGCCGCCCAGACGTCCGGCAACTACGGCACACGATGTCGCCGTCGGACAAATCATACAGAGCATTCCGGTTTCAAAGAGCAGCCTGTTCCGTACAATCCATCGGGCCGCATCGCTTTGTCCGTGGATTCCCAGCATTACTGTCCCGGAAAGCAGCAGGAAACAGACAACCTGAACGGAAAGGTTACGGATTTGCCATGGCCGTACGACAAGCTGTTTTGGGTCAATACGGCAGAAACTTATGAAAAGCATCAGGAACAGCAGAACGGGCTGTACGAAATGTATGGCGCTCTCCAGAAAATGACCGTACCGGTGGAGTGCGGGAATCTGCGCATATACCAGATACGATGTGATTCCCGTAATGATTCCAATGACCAGCATCCAGTCTTTGAGAAACAGCAGCAGACTTTCCGTGTTGTTATTGTCTTTTTTCATATAGCCCAAGTGACTGCAAAGATAGTTTTTATTTTACCTTTGTGGAAATTATGGGCAGGTCATTGTTTTCAATCGGAACGGCCGTCGCTGTGCTGTCTGTCATGCTGCTGACCGCATGCAGCGATGATGAAGTCTTTTCTACAGACAGCAGACAGGTGCTGTCTTTCCCCGCCGATGTCATTTCACTTGACAGCGTAATGGCAGGGATGAAGTCTCCATCGGTCACGTTCAAGGCCTACAACAACAATGACTGCAGCATCCGTTTTGACGCATTTCTGGCCGGTGGCAGTCAGAGCGTTTTTGAAATGATTGCCGACGGTGTCGGCGGCAGTGCTGCCTGCGGGCTTGAGATCGGGGCTCATGACAGTTCCATGTTCGTGCTTCGTGCAAATCCCGAATTCAGGGATGATGCGCCATCGACACGTTATACCGATACGATAGAATTCATACTTGGCAACGGTGCTGTGCAGTATCTGCCGGTTACTGTGACATCGGTCAATGCCATAAGACTGGACTCATACAGCGTCCGGGGTACGGAAAGACTAGAGCCCGGCAGGTCCTATCTGATATTTGACAGCCTTTATGTGCCGGCGGGAGCCACTCTGGAAATAGGACCGGGTACGCGGCTGTATTTCCATAGCGGAGCCGGTCTGACCGTTGACGGGCGCATTGTGGCAAACGGATTGCCAGACGGCAGGATATGCTTTTCAGGCTACCGGCTTGACCGCATTACGCCCGATATTCCGTATGACCTGATGGACGGACAGTGGGAAGGCATCAGGCTCGGTGCGGACAGCTATGGTAACAGGTTTGAATGGTGCAATATTCACAGCGCAAAATATGGCATAGTTGCCGACAGTTCGAGAACCGACACTACAACGGCCGACATAGTTTCGACCATAGTGCATAACATGACAGGCAACTGTATCGAGCTGCGCGGCTGCAAAGTCAACATTTACAATTCGCAGATTACCAATTCCGGCGAGTGCTGCCTATGTGTAACGGGCGGCGAAACTCATGTGTCTTTCACCACCATAGCCGATTTCTCGGTCTGGAATATGGCTCGTGTAGCGGTGAGTATCAGGGACAGAATATCTGAAACCGATACACGTCCTTACGGAGGGGCATTCTTTGACGCGTGCATCATAACCGGCAGACACAAGAGTGAAATGGAGGCGGGTGGCTCACTTGAATCGAACTATGAAAGCCGTCTTGTCATAAGCCATTCACTTGTCATGACAAAAGACTCACTGTCGGGCTTCTATGATGACTGCCTGTTCGAGAACCAGAAGGAAGGTCTTGTGTATGGTGCCGCAAATTTTGTCGAGGCTCCTGCCAAATATGAACGCTGCTTCCAACTTGATTCCGTTTCAAGGGCCAGGGGTATCGGCGGCAGTCCGGGAGCTTATCCCATAGACCTTGACGGCAACGTCCGACCAGAATGGCATCCCGATGCCGGATGCTATCAGTACATTGAGAAAACAGCTTCCAGATGAGCCGACATTTACTTTTTCTAATACCAGCAATCCTGCTCACATACATTGCACCGGCACAGCAGAGCATGAACATAATGTTCTACAACACCGAGAACCTTTTTGATCCTGACGATGACCCTGCCAGGGACGATGATGACTTTACACCCGATGGCGGTTATCATTGGACCTGGAGCCGCTATCATGATAAACTCGATGCTTTGGCAAAAGTCGTGACCGCGTCCGATGATGACCTGTGCCCCGCACTTGTTGGCCTGTGTGAGGTCGAAAATGACAGGGTACTGACCGATTTGACCGGACGCTCGGCGCTGCGGCGTGCCGGATACCGCTATGTGATGACCGATTCGCCCGACCGGCGCGGCATTGATGTTGCGCTGATGTACCGTCGGGCCGATTTCAGACTGCTGTCCCACTGCTCGCTTCATGTCAGGCTGCAAGGCAGTGGAAGCAAAGCTACGCGTGACGTACTTCATGTTACAGGACTGATAGCCGACGGCGATACCCTTGACGTATATGTCTGCCATTGGCCCAGCCGTATCGGCGGTGAAAAGGAAACTGAACATCTCAGACTGGAAACAGCAGAAATAGTGCGTACATCGGTTGACAGCGTATTTGCCATACGCCGTAAACCGTACGTCATAATTATGGGCGACTTGAACGAAGACCCTACATGTCAGGCCGTGACATCCGGTCTTGGAGCCAGACCGTTTTTACAGGGACGTAACCTGACGGACCGCAATCTCGTAACGCTTATGGATTCCCAATCGGATGGCAGCTGCCGCTATGACGGATACTGGTACTGCTATGACCAGTTCATTGTATCGGCAAGTCTGCTGAACGGGCTTGGCTGTACATCATTTGAAAACGTGAAAGTCGTGAAGCATGACTTCCTGCTTGAAGATGACAACCGGTATGGAGGCGTGAAGCCGTATCGCACCTACAATGGCCGGCGGTATCAGGGAGGGTTTTCGGACCATCTGCCAATACTGCTCCGCTTGTCCTTTTAATAAAAGAGCAGTGACATGGGTTGCTGTTCGGAAACAATTCTTATCTTTGGCCTTTGAACATCCAAATACTGCATACAAACCAATTACTACAATAATCGAATGAAAAGATTTTTCTTTATCGCAGCCTGCGCAGTCATAGCATCGCAGGTTCAGGCACAGAAGTCAATTCCTCTGGTTTACGATCAGGAATTCACAGGTTCGAAGTATGCCGCTCCGGCAATGCCGACCCTTGACAATGCAAAGATTGAAAAGGCTCTCCCCAACCCCTTCCAGTTTGAAAACAGCAAGAAGGAGGTCAAGAAGTTCAAGGACTGGGAGAAGCGCCGTGCCGAAATTGTAAGTGAACTGTATCATTACGAGGTGGGCTTGAAGCCGCAGGTGGATCGTGAGAATATCGAGGCTACCCTTGAGGACAATACTCTTACGGTCAAGGTGACTGTCAACGGTGAGACATTGACGCTTACATCGAAGATCAGTTACCCGGAGGGTGACGGTCCGTTCCCGTTGATGATCGGTGCGTCGGGTATCAGCCTGCCGCAAAATTTGCTCAAGGAGCGTAATATTGCCACCATGAACTTCAACATGAATCAGGTCATGGCTCACCAGCAGAGGCGCGGAAACGAACCCGTCAATAAGATTTATCCGGAGCTTGTGGAGAATGGTGCGTATGCAATGTGGCCATGGGGCGTAAGCCGTCTGATTGACGGTCTGGAGATTGTAGGCGAGGCTTCGAAGATTGATATGAAGCATATTGGCATTACGGGCTGCTCGTACGCAGGCAAGATGGCACTCTGGTCAGGCGCTTTCGATGAGCGTATAGCTCTGACAATTGCCCAGGAGCCGGGTGGCGGCGGTGCTGCAGCATGGCGCGTGTCGGAAATCTCTGACGGTTTCCGCGGTACTCAGGGCGTTGAAAAACTTGGCCGCACCGACAATCACTGGTTCAAGGAATCAATGTGGGACTGGAAGGACGAGAACGTTGACAAACTTCCGTATGACCATCATGAGCTGTGCGCACTTATCTGTCCGCGTGCTCTGCTTGTTCTCGGCAATACCGACTACTCATGGCTGTCTGACGAAGCAGGTTACGTTTCATGCGTAGCTGCCCGTGAGGTATGGAAGAAATTCGGAATAGAGGACCGTATGGGCTATTCAATCCAGGGCGGACACGGACACTGCCAGCTCCCCAAGAGCCAGTATCCGGAGGTTGAGGCATTCCTTGACAAGTTCCTTCTTGGCAAGGATGTTGATACCGATGTACGTCACATTGATCAGGCAATCAAGGACAACCTGCCTGCATTCGGTATCTCTGTAGAAGAATTCATTCCTTGGGTTGACCAGATTAGCGGTCTTGCCAAGGACTGATTTCTCCAGTTCTGATATAAGAAAAGGCTTCCTAATAGCGGGGAGCCTTTTTTGTTGAATCAAATATTTGCCATACTTTTACGTTGATAAGGACAAATGGCAACACTATCAGTAATCATACCGGTTTTTCAGAGTGCGGCAACGCTTGAGCGCTGTCTGGACAGTGTGCTTGCGCAGAATGTGTCCGGTATGGAAGTGATACTGGTCGATGACGGTTCGACCGATGGCAGCTCGCAACTGTGTGACGGCTTTGCCGCCGGCAATCCGAATATCCGGGTGATACATCGTGAGAACGGCGGCTTGAGCGCGGCACGCAACAGCGGCATTGAAATTGCATCGGGCAAGTGGATAACATTCGTTGACAGTGACGACGAACTGGCTTCAGATACATATTACGGTAATCTGCAGTGGCTTGAACATGAGTCCGATGCAGATATGCTGGAATTTCCCGTATCGGTCCACCACAGGTCATCTGATGAATGCCGGCTTGATTTCCAGGCAAGAACGGTAAAGGGTGACGGCATATTTGCCGACTGGCTTTCAGGCGGAGGCTACAACCACTGCTATGCCTGGAACAAGATATACCGCAGATCGCTGTTCGACAGCGTGCGCTTTCCCGACGGCGAGACCTTCGAAGATGCTGCCGTATGTCCGGTGCTTGTCAGGAACTGCCGTGCAATCATGTATTCGGACAAAGGCTGCTATCTGTACTACAGAAACGGTTCAGGCATAACGGCAAACTATACTTTCAAAGGCCAGGAACCACTGCTGCGGCACAACCTGAATCTGCTTGAAGAATCGGCGGCCATGAAACTTCCTCTCTGTCAGGCACGTCTGTGGGCGCTTTGCATGAATCTGCTCATTGATCTGCACCGTTGCCGTGAAACGGACAGCTCATACATAAATAATGCCTCAGAGCGTCTTTCAGGACTCAAACCGTTGCCGGCTTCTGTCTTGAAATCGGGATTGCCACTGAAAGCGAAATTCAAGGCCCTGGGTGCCATGATTCTCGGTCCATGGCTTGCAGGTGAAATACTGGGAAGAAAAAAATACTGACAATGGTATCGGTCATCGTTCCATATTACAATCCGCAGTCTGATGCTGAAACGGACAGGCTTCTTGAAAGGGCCGTCAGTTCGGCAGTGCATGAACTTGACGGGCACGCGGACTTCGAGGTGATTGTAGTCAACGACGGCTCTCCATGCCTGCCTGCCATGGCAGTTGGCTGTGCAGACGGGCGTATTAGGTTCATTGACCGCGAACATGGCAAGCTTGGAGCGGCCCGCAACACTGGAATCGACAACTCCCGCGGCGACATCATTACCTTCCTTGATTCCGACGATTTCTACTTTGAAGACACTCTGTGGCCCTGCATAGTGGCAATGAAGGAAATGAATGCCGACTTGCTGGGCTTCGGCTTCAAGGTTACCGACTCCGGAGACGGGACTGAAAATATTAAACAGCAGTCACCGGTCTTTTCGCAGCCGGTTACAGGCAACGACTGGATGCACCGACACAATCTGTTCGGCAGCAGCTGCATGTACCTGATTGACCGTGAACTCATAAAAGCCGGCGGCTTGAGATTCATGGAGAATTCATACATCGAGGACGAGGAATTTACACCGCGTCTTGTCTTTGCAAGCCGACATTATGTCCATACGCCGTTCAAGGTTTACGGATATTACAGAAGGCCGGGCTCAATAACCAACTCGGCGTCACGCAGTGCTGTAGAACAGCGTGAAAGCGATGCTCTTGCCGCCGTGTCCCGACTGATAGTTTTCCGCAGGACGGTTTCGCAGCTGCCGGCTGACGGCCTTGACCGTAAAATAAGCACGCTGGCCATTGACTGTCTGCGGCGTGCCCTGCGGCGTGAAGAGTGGAGAACCGATGTGAAAACTGCAGTCGAAGACCTGAAATCCATCGGCCTCTATCCTGTTCCGGTATCGGCACTGCCATTGGGAATGAAATTATATGCCGGTCTTGCAGAATGCCGACTTGGATGTTATTTTCTTCACTTTCTTGAACGTATTGCAAAATGAAGATACTGCTTCTTGGAGAGTACAGCAACGTTCACAATACGCTTGCAAAGGGACTGAGGGAACTTGGCCATACGGTCTGTGTTGCCAGTGACGGCGACAGCTGGAAGAACTACCCGCGCGACATTGATCTGGAACGCGAACATACCGGCCGATGGCGTTTCCTGTGTCATTTGCTCAAGGCTCTGCCCCAGCTGAAAGGCTACGATGTGGTGCAGATTATAAATCCGATGTTCCTTGAACTTAAAGCAGAACGCATAAGACCCGTATATGACTGGATTCGCAGGCATAACGGCATGATGGTCATGGGCGCGTTCGGAATGGACCATTATTGGGCAAAGGTCAATTCGGAACTTATGCCTATGCGGTACAGCGATTTCAACATCGGCCGTGAACTGCGTACCGACAGCGAGCCACTGCGCTACCTGATGGAATGGACAGGCACGGAGAAGGAACGGCTGAACAGGTATATAGCCCTTGACTGCGACGGAATAGTAGCCGGATTGTACGAATATTTTGCTACCTATCGTGAAGTGCCTGAACTCCGTGACAAGGTCAGCTACATTCCGCTGCCCATTGTAATGCCCGAAAAGACCGATGTGGCGTTCTCTGGCTCTCCCGTCAGGGTCTTCATTGGAATAAGCAGGAACCGCAGTGCCTACAAGGGTACCGATATTATGCTTCGTGCCGCCCAGGATGTCATGGCGGCTCACCCTGGAGTAATGGAACTGAAGGTGGCCGAAGGTGTCCCGTTCAACGAATACCAGCGAATGATGGATGATTGCGATGTGCTTCTTGACCAGCTGTACGGCTATTCTCCGGCAATGAATTCGCTTCTTGCCATGTCAAAGGGCATTGTCGTGGTAGGCGGTGGCGAACAGGAAAGCTATGACATTCTTGGCGAGACTGAACTGCGGCCCGTAATCAATGTTAAACCAACGTACGAAAGTGTACGCCGTGAACTTGAGCAGCTTGTTCTGCATCCTGAAAGAATAAAACGTCTGAAATGCCAGTCTGTAGAGTATGTACGCCGCCATCACGACTATCTGCATATTGCGAAGCTGTACAGCGGGTACTATATGAGTTTGTTCTGACATGACCGTCAAAAGCCGTTTTGACCGGGTGCATCCAAAATAATTGGTGAAATACTTGCGGGAGTAAGAAAAGGAGATTACTTTTGTGCCCGCAAATGGAACGCATAACGATGCGGAATCCTAGGGAAGTTTGGGTGAGTGGCTGAAACCAGCAGTTTGCTAAACTGCCGTGCGGGTTACCGTACCGGGGGTTCGAATCCCCCAGCTTCCGCCTCGGTTCCAAATGCAGACAGATGGCGCTTTCATCTAACGGTTAGGATACAAGATTCTCAATCTTGGCATACGGGTTCGATTCCCGTAGGCGCTACCAAAAGAAAATCCTCAGCATGTGCTGGGGATTTTTCTGCTTCTGCTGCTACTCGTGGTGGTAGGGGAGGTTGTTCAGAATGGCTAAGGCGCGGTAGAGCTGCTCGACGAAGATAAGGCGGACCATCTGATGCGAGAATGTCATGCGCGACAGCGATATGCGGCCCGGGACGCGGTCGTAAACCGGCTGTGAGAAGCCGTAGGGGCCTCCGATTATGAATACCAGGCGCTTTGATGACTGCGCCATGCGCTTTTCAAGCCATGCGGCCATGCCGGGCGATGTGAAGTCCTGGCCTTTGTCATCGAGCAGAAAGACATCGTCGGACGGCTGCAGCATTTTCAGGATGGACTGTCCTTCAAGATTCTTCTGGGTCGTTATGTCCATGCTGCGGTTGTTCTTCAGGTCCGGAATGACCTGAATTTCAAACTGGACAAAGTGCTCAAGGCGGGACTGGTATTCCTTGATTCCGTCCTGCAGCCATTTCTGTTCAGTCTTTCCTACAACAATCAGAACAATCTTCATTGTCATTCTCTGTAACCGTACAAAAGTAGAAAGATTAACCCTAATTTTTGCCGTTTGGCAGTAATTTGTTAGCTTTGCATGGCTTGTAATACAAACAGGAATGAAACGGAAGATTCAGGATGGCGGTCGCAGATACTTCTTTACAAAGTTTTTTGTTGACTGGGCTGTCAGAACATCATATAGAAAATTTCAGGTTGAAGGACTTGAGAACATACCTAAGGATGGAAGCGTAATCTGGGCTGCGAATCACACCAACGCCCTTATGGACCCACTTGTCATGCTGGCGGCAACACCTGAACAGAAGGTCTATGTTGCAAGAGCCGACATATTCAAGAATAAAAGTGCTGTCAAATGGCTTCATTTCCTCAAAATTATGCCCATATACCGCATACGTGACGGTATCGATGCGGTAAAGAAAAACGATGAGGCGATAGCCATAGCTACCGATGTACTGCTGGACGGCGTGCCGTTTGTGATATATCCGGAGGCGACCCATCGGCCAAAGCATTCGCTTCTGAAACTTAGCAAGGGCATTTTCCACATTGCCTTGTCCGTATGCGACAAGACACAGGAGCAGAAGCCGGTGTATATCATGCCGATAGGTATTGAATATGGCGATTATTTCCGTTTTCGTTCCACGGTTCTGGTGAACTTCGGCAAGCCGTTCAACGTCACCCAGTTCGTCAAGGATAACGCTGACCAGCCGCAGCCTGTTCAGATGGTCAAAATGAGGGAGGTTCTCACTCAGAAAATGGCCGACCAGATTGTGTATGTGCCGGATGATGAGGACTACGATGCCACTTGGGAATATGCCAAGCTGAAAGCCGGCAATCCGCGCTATTTCCATCGGACCGTCAAGGCGATAGAACATGAAACGGACGTAAGGCTCAGGGGACTTCTGCGCGATCAGGCTGTTGACCGTCACGCTGTGCAGGAGATACTTGATTTGAAGGAAAAGAATCCAGAAAAGGCCCGTGAGCTTTTGGAAAAGGTTGAAAAACTGAGAATCTGGAGAATCCAGAATGGCGTATCGGTCAATGCAATAGCTAACAGTAAGAGAATGATAGCGGCACACATCAACGTGCTGCTGGCTCTGCTGGGACTTCCGTACTATCTGTTCTGCGGTGTCGTGGGTTCGATAATGTGGATACCAATCCTGTGCATTCTCAGAGGAATAAAGGACGATGCGTTCTACAATACTGTGCGTTTTGCAACACGTTTTGCAATGCTGCCCATTGCCTTGATTGTTTGGTCGGTGCTGTATTTCTGCCTGCTGCCGTCTTGGATCTGGGCTACTGCGGCACTGCTGCTTTCAATACCGTCACTGCGTTATCTGTACGGATACGGAGCGTTCTTCAGGCGTCTCTGCTCGGATATCCGCTGGTTCTGGAAGCGCGGAAAGGCACCTGAATGGCATAATGACACAGACGGACAGTGATAGAGCCGACAGAGAAGGCTCACGGCAGTATGACCGTATAATGAAAAACACCGGGCTGTTCGGTGTTATTCAGGGTCTCATGCTTGTAATCAACATTGTCCGTAACAAGTTTGTAGCAAAGCTTATCGGTACTGCGGGATTTGGAATCAACGAATCGTTTAACCGCAGTCTCAACTTTATAAAAAGTACAACCGACCTGGGACTGCCGTTCAGTGCAGTTCGTAGTGTGTCGGAGTGTATGGAAGACGCCAGTGCCGGACAGCTTGCTGAAAGCATATTGGTTACAAGGACCTGGGCGTTTATTACGGCGCTGTTCGGCGCACTGCTTTGCGTATTGCTTTCCGGTGCTTTCAGCCTGTGGGCTTTTGAAGGTGACAGGTTGTACACACTGTCGTTCATGCTGCTTTCACCGTCAGTTTTCTTCAGTGCCATAACCGGCGGCGAGATGGCCATACTGAAAGGACTGAGGCTATTGCGCCAGATTGCTGTCAGTCAGCTGGCGGTTGCAATACTGACATGCTGCATCTCAATACCGCTGTTCTTCTATTATGGGGTGAAAGGGCTTGTGCCCTCGATTGTCCTGGTTTCGCTGGCAACGGCTGTCGTAACCTGCTGCTATTCCTTCAGGGCATTTCCGTACAGAATAAGACCTTTTTCGAAAAGCGTAATCCGAAAAGGGTTCGGGATGATCAGGATTGGCGTGTATTTCATGATTACGTCATTCTTCAGCAGCGGCGCTTTTGCCATTATCGCCAACTGGCTTATGAATAACGGCAATGCCGATGTGACCGGCATATACGGAGCCGGATATCAGATGGTGGCATGGCTTGGCATGTTTATATTTGCAGCCATGGAATCCGATTATTTCCCGCGTCTTTCATCGATTAACGGCGATAATGCCAGGATAAGGGAAATGGTGAACAGTCAGGCCGAGGTAGCATTGCTCCTTATGTCCCCTATGGTAGTCGGTTTCATTGTCTTCCTGGGACCTATCGTGCATATTCTCCTGTCTGAAAAGTTTATGGCCGCTGTGCCTATGGCAAGTCTGGCGGCCATCAACCTTATATTCAAGTCAATGACACAGCCTATGGCGTATATTGCCCTTGCAAAGGGCGACAGCAGAACGTTCCTGCTGCAGGAACTGCTTTATGACGCATTCTTTGTGATGGCAGTAATATTCGCTTACAAATGGGGCGGATTGGATATGACAGGACTGGCCATTACGGTGTCGGCTGTGTTCGATATTGTGTCGGTAGGTATAATTACGGGAAAACGGTATGGTTTCCGCTTCTCAAGCCAGGTGTTGAAAATGCTCCTGTTGCAGGTTCCTGTCATAGGATTGTCATTGCTTTCGGCAATGTGCCTTGACGGTCCGTGGCGCTGGATTGCGGGCTGCGCAATGCTGGTTGCATCGGCCTGGATTTCAATCTATCTGCTTGGAAAATATTCAGACTATCTATCGGTGCTGAAACAGAAAATCAAAATCAAGCTGAAACTGTGAATCCGGTTCAGACCGTTCCAGACCAAAATTTATTTCAAACTCCGTCGGCTTTCGGGCAAATAGTGCTATATTTGCGGTTATAACAATATAATAACCGTATGCTATGGACGAACTGTTGAAGCAAGTGACCGCAAAGGCACAGGAATGGCTTGGCGCTTCATTCGATGACAAGACAAGGGCTGAAGTTCAGGCACTCCTTGACAAGGAGGACAAATCCGATCTGATAGATGCCTTTTACCGT
The DNA here is from genome assembly GCA_045617485.1 of Bacteroidaceae bacterium. Taxonomy (GTDB): domain Bacteria; phylum Bacteroidota; class Bacteroidia; order Bacteroidales; family Bacteroidaceae; genus Colenecus. The sequence continues at coordinate 39,204 of JAZLIR010000026.1, read as the reverse complement.
GATCTGGAATTCGGAACCGGTGGATTGCGCGGCATTATGGGCGCTGGAACCAACCGCATGAACATATACACAGTTGGAATGGCCACTCAGGGCCTTGCCAACTATCTGAACCGCAACTTCAAGGACAGAAAGCAGATTTCGGTCGTTGTAGGCCACGACTGCCGCAACAACGGGCGTCTGTTCGCCGAGACCGTTGCCAACATATTCAGCGCCAACGGCATCAAGGTGTATCTGTTTGAAGACCTCAGGCCGACCCCCGAGGTTTCGTTCGCCATACGCCATCTGGGGTGCCAGAGCGGCGTGAACGTCACCGCCAGCCATAACCCGCGTGAGTACAACGGTTACAAGGCCTACTGGGAGGACGGTGCCCAGGTTCTGGCTCCGCACGATACCGGCATAATTGACGAGGTGGCAAAGGTCAAGGTCAGTGACATAAGGTTCCAGGGTAATCCCGCCCTGATTCAGACAATAGGCGAGGATGTGGACAAACCGTATCTTGATGCCATTCAGGGCATCTGCATTGATCCGGATCTGGTTAAGCGCAATCACGACCTCTGCATTGTCTATACTCCGCTGCACGGCTGCGGACGCGTCATGATTCCGCGTTCACTGGCACAGTGGGGGTTCACCAACGTGAACTGTGTGCCGGAGCAGATGATACCGGACGGCAATTTCCCTACAGTCGTATCGCCCAATCCGGAATATCCCGAAGCTCTGACCATGGCCCTGAAACTGGCCCGCGAAAAGAATGCCGATGTGGTAATGGCATCGGACCCCGACGCCGACCGTCTTGGAGTGGCCTGCCGGGACGACAAGGGCGAACTGGTGCTGCTGAACGGCAACCAGACTGCTATGATATTCCTGTACTACATTATACGCCAGCTGAACAAGCTGGGTAAGATTACCGGCAGGGAGTACATTGTCAAGACCATTGTGACCACCGAGGTCATTGCACGCATAGCCGAAAAGAACAACATGGAGATGTTTGACTGCTATACCGGCTTCAAGTGGATTGCCAAGGTCATTGCCGATGAGAATGCAAAGGGCAAGAAATACGTTGGCGGCGGCGAGGAGAGCTTCGGCTTCCTGGCCGAGGATTTCGTGCGTGACAAGGATGCCGTTTCGGCCTGCTCGCTTATGGCGGAAATTGCAGCCTGGGCAAAGGAGAACGGCAAGACTCTGTTCGATGTGCTGCTTGATGCCTATCAGGAATACGGATTCTCGCAGGAGGGTGCGGTCAGCGTAGTCAAGCCGGGCAAGAGCGGCGCCGAAGAGATAAAGGCCATGATGGAGCAGTTCCGTGCCAATCCACCAAAGACTCTGGCAGGCATTCCGGTTGTGAAGATCAGGGACTTCAAGTTGCTCAAGCAATACAATGCCGACGGCAGTGTCAGCTGCCTGGATATGCCCGAACCCTCAAACGTACTTCAGTATTTCACTGAAAACGGCGACAAGATATCAGTGCGTCCTTCGGGTACAGAACCCAAGATAAAGTTCTACATGGAGGCCAAACTGCCTATGGCATCGAAGGCCGATTATCTGAAGGTTCAGGCCGAAGCCCTGAGGAAAATAGAACTGTTCAAGAAGGACCTTGGAATCTGACATCATCGGATTGCGTATGAAGAACAGGCTGTTGTCGCATATACTGCTTGTGCTGCTGAGCACCGTATTGCTTTCGTGCAGTCAGCGCCACGGCACAGTCAGTGTCATGATTGTGGCGACATCGGATGTTCACGGACATATTTTCGACATCGATGCTGTAACGGGAGAACACCGTGACGGTTCGCTTGCCAAAGTGTCGTCATTCCTTACATACCAGCGCAAAGCCAACAGAAATGTGCTGTATGTTGACTGCGGCGATGTCCTGCAGGGCTCAATTGAGACGTACCGCGATATAACGGCAGAGTTCTACAAACCGTGTCTAGCTTCAGATGCCTTCAATCTGCTTGACTGCAAGGCCATTGCAATGGGAAACCACGATCTTATGGTGGGAACCGACAGTTATTACGACTACTTTGTGGAACTTGAATGCCCCGTCCTCTGGGGCAACCTTGGCTTTACGGCGTTTGGAGACTACATGCCTGCGTACAAGGTGGTCGAGGTTGACGGCGTAAGAATAGCTTTTCTCGGTCTGACCACTCCGAATGTGGAATACACCATTCCTGCCGACATAATGGGCGAGCTTGGCGTGGGTGCCATGGAAGAGGCTGCCAGACGGTGGATACCGGTGCTCAGGGAGAAGGAACGGGCCGATGTCATTGTCGGAATTCTTCACGCAGGAGTTGAAAAATGCAGCGGTGACAGCATCTCACAGACACCGCGTAACCTGCCACAGGAACTTGTCAGCAGTGTTTCAGGCTTTGACCTTATAATTTACGGGCATGACCACCAGTCTGGAATTTTCCGCGTAACCGATGCTGACGGTGACTCGCTGTGGCTGGCCAATCCGGGTCCGTACGCTGCATCGGCTCTTGTGGCCGACATAAGTCTGGACTTCAAGTCGTCTGACAGTCCAGAACCGGTAATAAGCGTGCGCATCGAAGATCTGACAGGGCTGGAGCCTGACCGCAAGTTCCTGAACCGTTTGTCTGACCGTTGGTCCGACGTATGTGAATACGCCGACTCGGTCGTCGGTTCACTGGAAACTCCAATCGATGCGCAGGGCGCATTATGGCGCGCCACATCGGCACTTGACTACCTGCATTCGTTCCAGATGGATTTTCAGGGTGCCGAAGTCTCGCTCATATCGTATGTGCAGGACACTGTGACCATAGAGGCAGGGCTGCTTGAAATGCGTGATTTCTTCCGCATTTATCCGTTTGACAACAATATGGTGTCACTGATGCTGAAAGGCAGTGAAATAAACAGCATACTTGAATATTCCGCAGACCGTTACTACAACACATACAGTGATGACAGCGGACTTCTGAAACTGAGCGGCGCAGATGGCAGCGCGGTTTTTGAAGAACCTGCAAACCGTTTCCTTACAGCGGCCGGCATCAAATATACGGTCAACGTCACCAGACCTTACGGCAGCCGTGTGACAATAGAGTCGATGTCAGACGGTACGCCGTTCAGTATGGACAGGTATTACAGAACCACAGTCACATCGTTCCTGTTCGGAGGAACGGAATCGGTACTGCCACTTGCAACCGGACTCTCGGGCAGGGAACTGCAGAGACGGCTTAACGTGTCATCGAAAACAGACTTGAAATACTATATGGTTTCGCAGGCTTCACTGAGCGGCGAACAGGGATATCCCGTGAGAATTCCGCACATTGCTGACTGGGAGCTTGTTCCGCAGGAAACAGCGTTGCGTGCCCTTGCCCGGGATACCGTCAGACTTAACTTTGAATCATTATTCAAATAGAGAAAAAGAAAACAATTTTAAACCGCTTTATTATGAAAAAGTATGTTTTCCTTATTGCAGCAGCCGCAGGCGTGCTGAGTCTTGCAGGATGCAAATCATCGGCCAGTGCTTATCAGCAGGCATACGAGAAGGCTATTCAGGATGACCCGGCTCCAGTAGCTGCCACCGCTCCGACACGTGTTGTCGCCGAAGAGCCGGCAGTTGAAGCACCTGCACAGGAAGAAGTAATTCAAGTGCGTCAGGAAAAGGTCACTCGGGTATCGGGCGATTCTGAAATCAAAACCTATGGCGTTGTATGCGGAAGCTATTCACTCAAGGCCAATGCAGAGGCTCTCATGAAGAGACTCCAGGACGACGGCTTCTCGCCGGTCGTTGCCGTTAATGAAGCCGGAAAGACCTATCGTGTGATTGTTGCAAGCTTCAGTACCAGAGAGGATGCGGCAGCCATGCGTGACAGTTTCAAGAAGAAGTATCCGGACAATCAGGATTTCCAGAATTCCTGGCTGCTTTACAACAAGTGACGGGCTTTGGGACGCATTCTTTCCATTGATTACGGAACCAAGCGTACCGGCATTGCAGTTACAGATATACTGCGCATAGTTCCGGGTGGTCTGACAACTGTCGCCACCCATGAACTGCCGCAGTTTCTTGCTGACTATTTTGCCAGAGAACCTGTCGATATTGTCGTTGTAGGTTATCCGACCAATATGGACGGCAGTGATTCTGCCAGCATGTCCCAGATACGTCCCTTTGTCAGCAGACTGCAGAAACAGTATCCTGACAAGCGGATAGAGATGTTTGACGAACGTTTTACATCGGTTCTTGCGCAACAGGCAATGCTTGACAGCGGAATAGGGCGCATGGCACGGCGCAACAAGGCGCTGGTTGATGAAATAAGCGCCACAATAATTCTGGAATCGTTCATGGATTCCAAACAGTACAAACTTACATTATGATTCTTCCCATATACACTTACGGTCATACCGTTTTGAGAAAAGAAACCGATGAAGTTGAACAGAACTACGAAAACCTGCCCCAGCTCATTGACGACATGTTTGAAACATTGAGAAAAACCGAGGGCGTTGGTCTTGCCGCCCCTCAGGTGGGTCTTCCCATAAGACTTATGGTTGTTGACCTTGATATCATGTCCGATGAGCAGCCGGAGTTCAAGGGATATCTGCGTTCGTACATCAATCCTTATATTGAGGAGACCGAAGGACCTCTGGTTCCGTACGAAGAAGGCTGTCTGAGCTTTCCCGGAATCCACGAGAAGGTCATGCGTCCTTCGCGTGTCCGTGTCAGCTGGCTTGACAAGGATTTCAAAGAACACGACGAGTGGTTTGAAGGCTTCCCTGCCAGGGTGATGCAGCACGAAATAGACCATCTTGACGGTAAATGCTTCATAGACCGTATGTCGCCGCTGCGCCGCCAGATGATCAAGAAGAGTCTCAATGCCATTCAGGCCGGCCGGTTCAACTGCGAATATAAGGTGAAACTGCCCAAATAACATGACTCCAAAGCATGCAGCGCGTTTGCTGGGAGTGGCTGTCATGCTGCTTCCATCGGTTCTGTATGCCCAAATCAACACCGACAGAATGATGTCGGTGGGACAGAACGCCCTGTATTTTGAAGATTATGTCCTGTCAATCCAGTACTTCAATCAGGTAATCAGCGCTAAACCATACCTTTACGAGCCTTATTTCTACCGGGCCATTGCCAAACTTTCGCTTGAAGACTGGCGCGGGGCCGAACAGGACTGCAACAGTTCCATTGAACGCAATCCGTTCGTGGTTGACTGCTATCAGGTGAGAGGTCTGGCTCTGGTAAATCAGAGAAACTACGAGAAGGCGTGCAGCGACTTCCGCATGGGTCTGAGTCTGGACCCGGAAAACAGGCCGCTGCGTCATAATCTCATACTGAGTCTGGCCCGCGACGGACGTATTGACGATGCTCTTGCACATGCTGACACCCTGCTCCGTTCATGGCCGAAGTACTCTGACGGACTGGCTCTCAAGTCGGAACTGTGCTGGGAAAAAGGCGACAGCGCAGGCTCTATGGAGTGCATTGACAAGGCGGTCAGTCTTGACCGCTTCAATCCCGACCTGCTGGTCCACCGTGCTGTGATAAAGGCGCGCATGTCAAAATATGACGATGCTGTCCCTGACCTTGACCGTGCCGTCTATCTTGACCCATTCAACACATCGGCCTACATGAACCGTGCCGCTGTCCAGTATGAAAGGGACAGCCTGAGGGCGGCAATGGCCGATTATGATATGGTTATCCATCTGGAGCCTTCAAATGTTACTGGTCATTATAACCGAGGCAGCCTGCGTGCTCAGGTGGGCGATGACAACCGTGCCATCGAAGACTTTGATTTTGTAATCGATGCCGAACCCGACAACATGTTCGCTATATTCAACCGTGGCATATTGCGCTACCAGACAGGCGATTATCCTGGTGCCGAAGACGATATAAGCCGCGTGCTTGACGAGTATCCCGAATTCATAATGGGATATCAGTTCCGCAGCGAAGTGCGTGAAAAGATGGGCAAGATCAGCCAGTCCCAGCAGGATGCCATGGTGGTGCTGAAAGAACATAACCGCCGTTACAACCGCGCGCATGGTTATGATGACGATACTGCGGAGGACAGCGTGTCAAACGGCAAAACCCGTTCAAGCAAGGACCGCAATCTGGCCGGTTACAGAAAAATCATTGTCGATGACAATCTGGAAAACTCGACCGGCTTTGCCAGTGAATACCGCGGGCGTGTTCAGAACCGTAATGTACAGGTGACATACCTGGCACCGCTTAGGCTGACATATTTCAGTAACGGCAATCTGCTGTCGCTCCGGCCTTATACAAGTGTTCTGCTCGATGGCGTGAACACTGTCGCCGGCAAACTTTCCAGCCTGCGTTTTGAAGATGACGACTGCCCCCTGAACACGGAACAGATCAATGCGCTCTTTGCCGATGTGGACCGTCTGACCACTCGGATATCGCGTCAGGGCGTGAGTGCCGGCGATTTGCTGCTCAGGGCACTGGACTTTTATCTGCTTCAGGATTTCCAGTCGGCCATGGCCGATATAGACATGGCGCAGGAAATAGCTGACGGCTACTGGCTGGTGTGGTTCCTGAAAGCCCAGGTGCTGTCCAGAATGGAGGAAGTTGAAGGCAGCGGCAGCCAACTCAAGGTGATGGTATGCATGGACAAAGTCATAGAACTGGAGCCCGATATGGCATACGCCCTGTATAACCGCGGCATAATCAGGGCAAAGACCGATGACCTTTATGCCGCTCTGGCCGATTTCAATGAGGCGACAAGACTTATGCCCGATATGGCCCAGGCCTGGTACAACAAGGCAGTGGTTCTTGTACTGCTCAACAATATAGAACAGGCTGTTGATGCCTTCAGCAAGGCCGGCGAGCTGGGCATTGTCGGTGCTTATAATATAATAAAGCGCTTTTCCAAGACTGAATAACTGCATAATGAAAACATTTTGGTAATTTTGCAGACTTTTATAAAGCGCATTAGCGGAATAATTCAAAATAAATATGATAAATATCACTTTTCCCGATGGATCCGTACGTCAGTATGAACAGGGCGTAACGGGTTATGAAATTGCCGAAAGCATCAGCCAGCGCCTTGCACAGGACGTTCTTGCATGCAGCGTCAATGACGAAATTACAGAACTTAACCGTCCCATCATGCAGGACGCCTCGATCAAGCTCCACAAGTGGGACGACGATGAGGCAAAGCACGCTTTCTGGCATACCAGCGCACATCTGCTTGCTGAGGCTCTGCAGGAACTCTATCCCGGTATCCAGTTCGGATTCGGTCCGGCCATTGAGAACGGCTTCTTCTACGATGTCATGCTGCCTGACGGAGGCCAGATTCGCGAAGGCGATTTTGCCGCCATTGAGAACAAGATGCTTGAACTTGCCCGTCTGAACGAACCTCTTGTACGCAAGGAAGTAGGCAAGGCTGACTGTCTGGCACAGTTCAAGGCCGCAGGTCAGAACTACAAGTGTGAGCATATCGAGCAGGACCTTCAGGACGGCTCAATCACCACATATACCCAGGGCAGGTTTACAGACCTCTGCAAGGGGCCCCATCTGGTAAGCACAGGCGCAATCAAGGCTGTGAAGCTGATGAGCGTAGCCGGCGCATTCTGGCGCGGTGACGCTACACGTGACCAGATGCAGCGCATTTACGGTATCTCATATCCAAAGAAGAAGATGCTGGATGACTATCTGGTAATGATAGAGGAGGCTAAGAAGCGTGACCACCGCAAGATAGGCAAGGAAATGGAGCTGTTCATGTTCTCGGAACGTGTGGGAAAGGGACTTCCCATCTGGCTGCCCAAGGGAACTGACATGCGTCTGCGTCTGCAGGATCTGCTGCGCCGCATCCAGAAGAAGTATGGCTATCAGGAAGTCATCACTCCAAACATAGGAGGCAAGAACCATTACGTTACATCGGGCCACTAGGACCACTACGGCAAGGACAGCTTCCAGCCCATACACACCCCTGAAGAGGACGAGGAATACCTGCTCAAGCCTATGAACTGCCCTCACCACTGCGAGGTCTTTGCAAACCGTCCGCGCAGCTACAGGGAGCTTCCTTTCCGCTGCGCCGAATTCGGTACGGTATATCGCTATGAGCAGAGCGGTGAGCTTCACGGACTTACCCGCGTGCGCTGCTTCACTCAGGACGATGCCCACATATTCTGCCGTCCCGATCAGGTCAAGGGTGAATTCATCAAGGTAATGGAAATCATCCAGACCGTGTTCTCGATATTCAACTTTTCCGATGAGAACGTCGAGGTCCAGATTTCACTGCGTGACAAGAACAATACAGAAAAGTATATAGGTTCCGATGAAGACTGGGCAACAGCCGAACAGGCCATTGTCGATGCATGCGCCGAGAAGGGCATGAAGGCCAAGGTGGAATATGGCGAAGCCGCCTTCTACGGTCCGAAGCTGGACTTCATGGTCAAGGATGCCATAGGCCGCCGCTGGCAGCTTGGCACTATCCAGGTTGACTATCAGCTGCCGCAGCGTTTCCAGCTGGAATACATTGCCGAGGACAACACCAAGAAGCGTCCGGTCATGATTCACCGTGCACCGTTCGGTTCGATGGAGCGTTTCGTGGCAGTTCTCATAGAACACACGGCCGGAAAGTTCCCGCTCTGGCTCACGCCCGACCAGGTAGCCATCCTGCCCATATCGGAAAAGGCCTGTGACTATGCTTACAGCGTGAAACAGCAGCTTGAAAAGTACGAAGTCCGTGCCTTTGTCGATGACCGTAACGAGAAGATTGGCCGCAAGATCCGTGACAACGAAGTCAAGCACATTCCCTACATGCTTGTAGTCGGTGAAAAAGAGGCCGAAGCCGGCGAGGTCAACGTACGCAAACAGGGTGCCGAAAACCTTGGTAATATGAAAATTGACGACTTTGGTAAAAAAATTGCCGACGAAGTCAATTCTATGATAAATAAATGGTAATTTTGCGCCCGCTTGGAGAATATCTACGAACAGACATACTGAATGAAGAAAGACAATTTGAGTGACCAGTATCAGGTAAACGAGCAGATACGCGCTCGTGAGGTACGTATAGTCGGTGAAGGTTTTGAACCTAAGGTTGTATCGCTCCGTGATGCATTGAAGATGGCCGATGACATGGAACTTGACTTGGTAATGATATCACCAAATGCCGTTCCTCCGGTATGCAGGATAGTGGATTTTTCTAAGTTCCTGTATCAGCTCAAGAAGAAGCAGAAGGAAGCCAAGGCAAAGCAGGTCAAGATTGACGTCAAGGAAATCCGTTTCGGGCCCCAGACCGATGATCATGACTACAACTTCAAGTTGAAGCATGCCATAGAGTTCCTGAAAAGCGGCGACAAGGTCAAAGCATACGTCTTCTTCCGCGGCCGTTCAATCCTTTTCAAGGAGCAGGGTGAAAACCTTCTTGCAAGGTTCACCAAAGACCTTGAGGAATACGGCAAGCAGGAGCAGGCTCCGATTCTTGAAGGCAAGCGCATGACAATCTTCATCTCACCGAAGAAGGGCGGCGCTGCAAAGAAGCAGGATGCTCCGCAGCAGGAAGAAAAAGAATAAACAACAACCAAACCAAAATTTTAATAACAATGTTGAAATCAAAGACTAATTCCGGTTCCAAAAAAAGATTCGCTCTTACCGGATCGGGCAAAATCAAGAGAAAACACGCTTATCACAGTCACATTCTGACAAAGAAGTCGACCAAGCGTAAGAGAAATCTGGACAAGTTCACTTTGCTTGACCAGGCAAATGTAAAGCAGGTTAAGGATTTGCTCTGCATGCGTTAAACCCGAAAAAGTGATCAGTCAACAAGAAATTTAACCGATTTGTCAGCCTTAAGTCCTGTCTTGATGGGCGCTGGCATTCAAAAAACAGAAAACTATGCCGAGATCAGTAAATCACGTTGCTTCAAGAGCAAAGAGAAAGAAAATTTTAGGTTTGACCAGAGGTTACTTTGGTGCAAGAAAGAACGTCTGGACCGTTGCCAAGAACACTTGGGAAAAGGGTTTGACATACGCATACCGTGACCGTAAGAACAAGAAGAGAGAGTTCCGCGCTCTGTGGATTCAGCGTATCAACGCTGCCGCACGTCTGGAGGGTATGAACTACTCACAGCTTATGGGGGCCATTCACAAGGCAGGTATCGAAATCAACCGCAAGGTTCTTGCCGACCTGGCTATGAATAACCCTGAAGCATACAAGGCTATTGTAAAGAAGGTAAAGTAACAGAACCTTTCAGATAAAAAATCGGGTGACCTGAACCGGCCGCCCGATTTTTTTTATATATCTTTGTCATAACCGTACCGGGCTAGATCGGGAGACTCATCAAACAATTCAGAATGCCGGGACTGCTTCGGTTTCCAATGGCGGGCCACGCCCCTTTCGGGGTAACCTTCGGTCGGTGGATTACAAAGGGAACCGGGCGCTCAAAACATTTTTTCTCGGAGTTCTCATCACATCACCGGTGCGGTTTTTTTCATTGCTCATGAAACTCGTAATTCTTGACGGAGGTGATGTGATTCCAAGTCTGCCCTGGAGGCAGAAAGTCGAGGGCAGCAGAGTTACCGATATAGACTATTATGACAACACTTTGCCGGCGCAGGTTATGGAGCGCCTGCGGGGGGCGCAGCTGGCGTTGACCAACAAGGTGGTCATATCGGCCGAAATGATGGACGGTCTGCCGTCTTTGAAGTATATTGGAGTAATGGCTACCGGCTACAATGTAGTCGATGTCAAGGCTGCCGCCGAACGTGGCATTATGGTGACCAACATCCCGGCATACAGTACCGACAGCGTCGCCCAGATGACCTGGGCGCATATCCTGAACATATATAACAGGGTTGATTATTACGCCCGCCAGAACCGTGACGGCCGATGGTGCCGCAACGTGTCGTTCTGTTATTATGACGGCACCATCCATGAACTTGCCGGCAAGGTGATGGGCGTGGTCGGACTTGGCAACATTGGAATGAAAGTGGCACAGATAGCACTTGCTTTCGGCATGAAGGTGCTGGCTGTGACTTCCAAAGCTCAGGACAGCCTGCCTGACGGCATTGTTCCGGTCAGCCTTGAGACGCTTCTTGTCCAAAGTGATGTGGTAAGCCTGCATCTGCCGCTTACCGACTCCAACCGTGAAATGATAAATTCCGGCAGCCTGGCCCTGATGAAACCTGACGCCGTTCTCATCAATACCGGCCGTGGCGGACTGGTCAACGAGCGTGACCTTGCCGATGCATTGAACCAGGGGCGCCTTGCAGCCTTCGGCGCCGATGTGCTGTCATGTGAACCGGCAAGTCCGGACAACCCTCTGATAGGTGCCAGGAACTGTTATCTTACGCCGCACATTGCATGGGCAAGCCTTGAGGCAAGGTCAAGGCTCGTCGATATCTGCAAACAAAATATACGTTCATTTCTTGACGGAAATCCGATAAATGTTGTGAGTTAGATAATTTTACTATCTTTACACTCCAGGAAAGCCGATCTGCAATGAAAAAATATCCTGTTCTGGCAGTTGCAGTCCTTGTCGCTTCAAATATGACAGCATGGGGCTACGCATCGGACGAAGACGGATGGCTGGGTGTAAATGAGGGCGCAGGAGTCCAAATTTCCATTTCTGACGCACAGTCTGCCGACTACTCCCGGTATGCTGATAGGTCTGGAAACATCAATCTGACATTCAGCGGCGAGAATACCTGTTCATACATCGGCGCAAAGCTGGAATCGGGCAAAGAATTTACTGAAGGAAGTTTCTCATACACAACCGGTCATGATACGCACGTTGACGGTAACGGCAGCATGTCACGTATCGTTGACAATAAGAGTTACGGCATTTCCGGAGGCACCTGCTGGCAGTTTGAAAACCGCAGTTTTCTTGCCGTGAGCGTGGATTTCAGTTCTGACTGGCGGCACAAAGCTGATGACCGGTCGCAAAACACGATACGCAGAGTCAGCACAAACTCGGATGCCCTGATAGGCAGCGTAAGCAACAGCGCCTTGCATGAAAACGATGAGACTCCCGTCAATTTCAATACGGAACTGGCTTATAGCGGAAGTTTCGGCAAATGGGACATATTGTTCAAAACAACTTTCTTCACCAATCAGGACGGACGCAATTCAACCATCAGTGAAACCGGTCTGGACAATTCCAGTTACAAGGTAATGTCCAGAAGTATGTACAAGAACAGAATGGTTGCGTCAAGACTCGGTCTGGCTTTTAATGACATGCTGGATTTTGGAAGCGAAGTATCGTACTCGTACCATTACTCCGACTATTTTCTTGGTGGAAAGGTGCCTGCCACTCAGGCATCGCAGAACGATGTGGTGGAAAACACCGTGTCGGCGTATGCCAAGTTACATTACAGCATTGACAAAACCAGTCTGGCTGCAGAGCTGAACTGTGAACATGTCAGTTTCTCATACGCCAATGTGCTTGACCGCAGCGCCGGTATTGACCATACTGAAAACAGTCTCTATCCGTTGGTTTCGGTAAATAGCCGCATCATGTCCGGCTTGAATTGCGGACTGGACTATTCCTGCCGTGCACTGCGCCCCGATTTCAACCTTTTTGACAATTCAATGCGTTATGGCAGCCGTTTTCTGTTCATGTCCGGCAACACGGAACTGACCAGGCAGCTTGAACAGAGACTGGCTTTCAGTTTAGATTTCACGCACATCGGTCTTTTCAGAATAGCCGGAAACTATATCCGTCTGGACAATCCAATAATACAGACGTTCAGCCGTATTGAAAAACCGTCCCCATACTATACCGAAGGGGCAATTGTTGAAAAGCCGGTAAATGCCGGCAGCCCCATGCGCAGTCTGGACGTTGACCTTGAATGCCTGATTCCGTTCGGTGGCATGTTACTGGAACTGGACGGCGGAATCTATGACCAGTGGTTTGAACTGAGCGCCGATAATGATGTTACACTTTCATTCAGCGGCCAGCCCGTATGGTCGGCAAAGGCGGCAGCCAGCCTTCCGCTATGGAAAGGCGGCAGCCTCAATCCGGAATTCGAATTCCGCAGCAGCGGAAACCGGCGTAACCTGTACATTGAAAACAGCACGTATGGCCTGAATGCATCGTTCCTGCAGGAATTCAAGAGACTGACTTTGAAGATTGAAGGCAGGGACCTTCTGAAACATACATACTGCAACACCCGCATTGACTGCGGCGACGTGACTGTAAGAAAGTGCTATATGGCCGATACCCGCAGAATCCAGGCTACGCTCAGTTACAGTATTGGCGGCGCCGTAATGCATTGCCATACCGGCCGCGCGGCCGGACACGAAGTCCTGAACAGAATGAAATACAAACCAAATAAATCAATTGCTTATGAAAGGGAATAGCGATAAAGGTCATGTCACATTTAAACTCGGCCTTTCAAGCGATATGTCGGTTCGTGCCGTTCACCCATAATAGGGAATATTACAATACATCTAAACAATAAGCTACAATGAGAAAACTATTTGCTGTTGCTGCAATGATGCTGGCTGCCGCTGCCGGCATATCGGCCAAGAATCAGGGACCGGTACTCACCATTGAGGGCGGTCAGGTTCAGGGCGTATCGACCGATATCAAGGGCGTTACCGTATATCGCGGCATTCCCTTTGCCGCTCCTCCAATAGGGCAGAACCGCTGGCGTGCTCCGCAGCCGGTAGTTCCATGGGAAGGGGTGAAACTGTGCGACACATTCGGACATCCGCCATTCCAGGCAGCCCATTATCCTGGCGGTTACACGACGGAGTGGGGGTATGGTGATGAAGCTCCATACAGCGAAGACTGTCTTTATTTGAATGTATGGACCAAGAAGCCGGGCAAGGCCGATGCCAAGCTGCCGGTTGCCATCTGGATTTTTGGTGGCGGCATGCGCGAAGGCTGGGGCTCGGAACCTGAATTTGATGGTCAGGAGTGGGCGAACAAGGATGTTGTGCTTGTCTCGTTCAATTATCGTGTAGGTCCTTTCGGTTTCTTTGCTCACCCCGAAATCAGTGCCGAGGATCCGGAACATGCCACAGGCAACTGGGGTATGCTTGACCAGATTGAAGCAATGAAATGGGTGCAGAAGAATATTGCGCAGTTTGGCGGTGACCCCGACAATGTGATGATTTTCGGCCAGAGCGCAGGCTCGCGCAGTGTCAAGTTCCTTTGTTCTTCGCCTTTGACCAAGGGCCTGTTCAACAAGGCCGTCATTATGAGCGGCAGCGGTCTGGTAAAGCCCCAGCCGGCTGCGGCTGCAGGCGCGTCACGTCCTGCCATGGGCTTTGGCATGCCTCAGCAGTCTCAGACCAGACTGGCCGATGCTGAGAAGTCAATAAAGGAGGTTATGGACTGGGCGAACCTGAAGACTCTCAGCCAGATGCGTAATGCATCGACCGAGACCATCTTCTCGCTTGCAACCATCTATACTCAGGTTACCGGCAAGCGCAGCACCCTGAGTCAGAGTCCTATTTCACCGTATATTGACAATTACACTCTGCCAAAGTCATTTGATGATGCGTGTCTGGACGGTTCGCTTGCACAGGTACCATATCTGATAGGATACACATTGAACGATGCCGGCAACATGGGTACACAGATTGTAGATTTCTGCCTTAACCGTGAGGAGATGGGCGGAAAGGCCTGGGCTTATCAGTTTGCACGTCCTCTGCCCGACGACGGCAATCATCCCGAGGTTACACAGCGTCTGCGCGGAGCATTCCATTCATCGGACCTGTGGTTTGTGTTCAAGTCGCTCAAGCACTGCTGGCGTCCATGGACCAAGGGTGACTGGGATCTGTCAGAGAAGATGCTGACTGCATGGTCAAACTTTGCCAAGTACGCTGATCCGGCCGGCCCGAATGGCGGTGAATGGAAGCCTCTTACCGACGATAACCGACAGTTCATGATTTTCAAACTCGACGAGAACGACAAGGAAAGTTCGGCTCTCGGTAATCCTCTTGCAAAATAATAGTGTCATTATGGAAATCAAGCAGATATCATTGAATGACTGGGTGCTTGCCGGTGGCGGTGCCCAGGGCGAGAGTTACAATCACAGGACCGATTCTTCGCTGATGCTGAAACTGTTCGGCGAACAGATTAACAGGGACGAGATAATAGGCGAAGTCGAGATTTCAAAGATTGCCGCCGAAAATGGGGTGCCGTGTCCAAAGCCGGGAGAACTGGTGCAGGTTGGAAACAGACTGGGAATTATTTTCCAGCGTATTCTGAACAAGAAGTCTTTCTGCACAGCCATTGCAAATGATCCGTCGCTGTTGCCCGATCTGGCTGTCCGTATGGCAAAGATGGCGCGTAATCTGCACTCCACTCCTGCAACTGACAGGCGTGTGCCGTGCCAGACCGATTTCTTTGCGCGTCTGCTTGACAGGATTACGTATATCCAGGGCAGTATGCGTCAGGAAATGGAGAATGCCCTTGACGTTGCAGTCAGGAACGAGACTCATACCCTGCTGCATGGGGATTTCCATTACGGCAATATAATAACTGACGGTAGCAATGACTATTTCATTGACTTAGGAGCATTCAGTTACGGCCATCCTTATTTTGACCTGACAATGCTGTACTTTACCGCTTTCTTTGCCGATGAGGAAAGACGTATGCATGACTTTCACATAAACGGTGAGACCACACGCAGGTTCTGGGAACATTTCAAACCGGCATATTTCGGCGCCGATGCAAAGTCCGACAAGGAACTGTGTCATGAAATGCAGCCATACTTCCTGTTGCGCACTTTGTTCTTTGACAGTGCCCTTGGACACTTGCCGATATTTGACCAGTTCCGCGAAATGATTCTTACTCTCTGACGGGCGTCTATTTAGTTATGCCCCTCTGGTTCAATGCCCGCTGGTAACGGCGGGCATTTTCCATGTGTTTGGAATAGCTGGTGGCGAAGTTATGGTAACCTGAAAAATCCTCCTTGGCACACATGTATATGTATGAATGATGTGTGTAGTCAAGTACAGCGTCTATGCTGCGTGAATTGACGAAACGGATGGGGGCAGGAGGGAGTCCCGCATGCTTGTAGGTGTTGTATGGCGAATCGACCTGAAGGTGGGCCTTTAAAACACGTCTCGGGCGTTCCCCAAGTGCGAAAATCACTGTCGGGTCTGCCTGAAGCAGCATGCCTTTGTGCAGACGGTTCATGTAGAGACCCGCTACCATGGGCAGTTCATCGGCCATTGCCGTCTCTTCTTCGATTATCGATGCCAGTGTGGTGACCTGCAGTTCGTCAAGACCTATTGCAGCGGCCTTCTCTTTCCGTTCCCTGTTCCAGAATATTTCACGCTCGCTGACAAGACGCTCGACCAGTGCCCGCGGAGCTACGTTCCAATACACCTGATAGGTGTTGGGAATAATCATGCAATATACTGTGGCCGATGTATAGCCAAGAGAATCAAGAATGGCTTCGTTGTTCAGTATGTCTGCAATCTGGGCAGAATCGGCCATTACCTGGCGGGCGATGTCCCTGGCCAGCTGGCCCGTTTTCCTGACGCTGCGCAGGCTTATGTTGACTGGTGTCTGGCTTGCAGAACAGATGGTTCTTGCCACGCTCTTGGCCGATGCCATGCTCCTTACGGTATAGCATCCGCTTTTTGGGCTATGGTCATATTCCCATATTTTAAGCCAAACCCGAAGCCCTGATGTGCGGGCTTCGGGATTGGCTTCCTTTATCATTGAAACGATTTCCTGCGATGATGTGTTAGGGTACAGATACAGATTGAAATCGTGTCCCTCGGTCACAGGTGCGCTCAGAACGAACCAGTAAAGCGAAACTGCGCTGACTGCCGCCATCAGCAGCAGGACTGACAGGCAGATAAGGCGCTTTCTGGCTTTGCGTTTCATTGCAACGGTTTACTGCATGTATGTCATACAGTGTTTCATCAGTTCCACCAGACCGTTGACAATATGTTCGGCAACATCTGAGTGAAGGGCCGGATGCTGCAAGAATGTCATCCTGGCAATGGCGATACCGGTTGACAGTCCGTGGCCACCATACGATTCAGTAAACTCTACCTTGAGCGGATTCCTTCTGTTGAGCTTGCAGTAGGACTTCATGGTTTCATCGTAGAACAGGACATCGTCGTCCTTGCTGTGTGAAATGAGCAGCCTGTTCATTGGAATCCAGTCGGCAACTGAACTGAAACTTTCAAGTGCTGTTTTCAGAATTGCTGCTTTCTCGTTGCTGAGGTCCAACTTTCCATTCGAGTCTATCATGTCGGGGGCCAGAAGCTTCTTCAGATGGCAGCCGTACAGTTTTCTGAAGCATTTGTTGAATTCACCTGAATCAACCACCTTGTTCCTGATGCCGTCAAGTAACAGCATATCCTCTCCGTTGACTTTGATTACGTATTCGCTTACTTTAGCTTCAAAGAAATCGGCAATGTCGTACTGGCTGACCATATCGGGGAACGATGCAAACAGACTCAGTACCATATATACCGGAATGTTGGTATATGACAGGCTGTCATTCTTTTCAATGTATGAATCAAATATGCTGTACGGTTCTATCGGACCGGTTGACGCATAGGTCTCGATATTGTGCAGCTGGTATTTTACCCACATAGGACAATCGGCCGATTCTATGTAGCGCTGAACTCCAAGTGCCTGCTGGGCGCCCAGCGATGCGCCGACGTTTTCAGTGTATCCAAAGGGAGAAACTTCTATGTTCCTTGATTTGAGGTATTCAAGAGCAGCCATTGTGGCATCGACCGACTGTATTCCCTTGGCATATCCGTCAAAGAACGGGACAATCATATCGGACGACGCTCCGAATCCCTGTCCGTCGCTTGTCACCACGGCTTCGTCATAGATGGCACGGAACCATACAGGACGTTCCATGGCTGTGGGCCTTTCGGCATCTCTGACAAACAGATGCGGGCTATATATTGTCACACCTGAAAGGAAATGTGTTGAATTGTCATTGGCGCACGGGAATACAACGCAGCCGGAGAATGTGGCTGAGTCGCCGCTTGCCGTCAGCGAACGGTATGTGAAATTGGCTTTTTCCATGTGCCAGCCCCTGTGCAGGAAATCGGCATCGATTTTCTGTCTGTAAAGGTTGACGGCCTCGTCGGCAATTGACATGAGTGTCTCATTGTCACCAATCTGGCCGATATTTCCAACAATGGATTTTACAACCATAGACGTGAATTCCTCGAGCGTCCAGCTCTTTGTCTCATAAACACTGACTAGACGAGTCTTGTTGTCTTCGTTGACAGAAGGCTGTGCCGGTCTCAGACATTCCGTACTTTCAGGCTTTGGTTGGGTATTCATCAAAGCGAGTTCTTCTTTAAGCAGATTGTCATTGGAACATGACGAAAAAACAATCAGTCCCACTGCTGATGCAATGACTGCGGAAAACGCATAAAATCTAATACTCTTCATAAGCTTGGTTATTAGTGTTAGTCTTGACATGTTTTCTTCTTATAGGCCGACAGGCAGGAACAATAGGTGGCCTGTGCCGATGCCAGCGTGGATTGTGCCTGTGTATATGTAGTTACAGCTTCAAGCATGGTCGCCGTAGTCTCGACACCCACATAGAACTGTTCCTTTATGACGCGGAGGTTCTCTGTGGCCGATGCCAGGTTCTTGTGCGCAATGTCTATCTGCGCCCATGCCTCGGTAAGTGAATTCCATGATGAACGTATGTCCATCTGCAACTGTGAATAGGCATCGTCCTTGACGTTCTGCGCTTTCTTACGTGACATCTTTGCCTTTTTAATGTTATGACTGCCGCCCCACCAGTCGGTCAGCGGAATGTCAACGGTTGCAAGGCCAAGCATGTTTGTACTCTGATTCTCCTTGAAGCCACCTTGGATATCAAGGTATGTACCATAAGCTACAGCGCCTACGCCAACGGTTGGCAGAATTTTGCCGCGCTCAACCTTGGCTTGAAGATTTTCGGCTTTGACAGCCTTGTCGGCCAGTGTGAGCTCGCTGCGTGCAAGTGCCGCATCGGAAGGCTCGATGAACCACTTGTCGGGCGAATCGGGTGTCTCAAGAAGATCCGGCAATTCAACGTTGAATGAATCCATGGAACTGCCGGTCAGCTGTGCAAGAACCAGACGCAGAAGTTCAAGTCCGTTTTCAACCTTTATTCTCAGTGAGGTCGTTTCCTGCCTTTTCAATTCGACTGTAAGCATGTCGCTGCTGGTAGCCAGACCTGCATCGTAGAACTGTCTTACCATATCTTCAAGGGAATCGAGCAGTTCGTCGGCCGCATCGAGCGCCTGAATGTTGCTGTGTACCGATACCATCTGCCAGTAGTAGTCCTCGACATTCTGCAGAACCTCGTCGCATGTCATTTCGTACTGAAGACGGCGGACTTCCTGCTGCAGGGCGGCAAGTCTGTTTCCGTTTATTATCTGTCCGCCGGCATAGATGGGCTGTATGGCGGTTATGGCTCCAATGGTACCTTGTCTTATAATGTTGAGGTTGTAAATGACATCGATCTCCGAACCGCTGATACCAAGAATGGAATTGCCACCCGACAGGCTTGTAATGGGAATTTCGGTTTTAATCAGATGATCGGATGCAACAAAACCAACAGCTTTTGCACTGACTGTCGGAAAGTATTTTGTGAGGGCGTATTTGCTATCCTCATCGGCCATCTGCATGTCAATACGGGCATTTTTGATTACTGCATCGTTCTCCAATGCCAATTGCAGACATGAGTCCAAAGAATAAGTTTGTGCATTAGACAAGGTGCTGACACACATCAGCAAAATAAAGCACGCAACCCAATAGCCCTTCTTCATATTATTGCTTTTTTTTGTTGACTAGATAAAATGCCACCGGTATGAATGTGACAATGAAGAACATTGTGCAAAGCGTTCCGGTAAATATTACCGCTCCCATAGGCATCCACAGACTGTTCTGGCTTATAATCATTGGAATGACACCTACTGCAGCTGCCGTTGAAGTGAGCAGTATGGGACGCATACGTCTCTGGGCCGATGCCAGACAGGCGTCGTACAGGGGCATGCCTTCTTCAATAAGCTGTTCGGTATAGTCTATCATGATAGTACAGTTTCTGACTAGCACACCCATCAGTGTGACCATGCCGAGAACCGGTGTCGAACCGAAGTCCACTCCAAACAGCAGAACGCCGGCGGCTGTTCCGAACAGAGTCAGTGCAAAGCATCCAAGCAGTAGTGTCGCGGTCGAGACTTTGTGGAAGTGAATGAGCATAATCAGGAAGTTGACAATGATGGCTCCGACCAACGCCCACAGAATTCCAGGCATAAAGGTCTGGAAATCGTTGTAGTCACCTCCGAATTTAAGCTTGACTCCGGCGGGAATGAACTGTTCTCCTCTATTCTTTATTTCCTTGCGTATCTTTTTCACGGCAGAAATGCCGTTGCCCTTCATGTCACGACGGAATTCACTCATAACCGTTGCGGTACGAACTCCGTTCATGTGAGGTATTGACGACTCCTCCCATGTGGGTTCAATGTTCGCAACCTGTCCTATGGGAACCGAAGACAGGCCGACCGATGTTGGAATGGGTTCATATTCAAGGTCTGTGACCGAGGCGTGGCCGGCATGATCACTCATTACAACAACAGGGATTTCATGTCCGTTTTCCCATACGCTGCCGGCTTTAAAACCGCTGCTGTAACGCATGAGCATACTGAGTTCCATGAGAGAACTCGTAATACCGTATCTCGTGGTCTGATTACCGTCCATGACAATATGGTTGGCAGGTGACAGATTGCCAAGATCGGAACGCGGCTGTTCCAGTTCCGGTATGGTTCTCATTACCGACTTGACACTGTCAATGGCCATTCTGAGCTTACTCAGGTCGTTGCCTTCAAGAAGAATCTCGACAGGGTAGTCTTTGTCCGAGTAGTTCAGCTGCTTGAAACGCACGAACGCTTCAGGGAAATAGTCGCAATATGCAGGCTCCAGTTCATCCAGCAGGGAAACGGTGGCCTTGTTGCCGGTCGTGTTCACGATGAACTGGGCAAAATTGGTTCCGGGCAGATGCGGGGCGTATGTGGTCTGGAATCTTGGCGAGCTGCAACCTTTGAACGATGCTATGCTGACAACACGTTCGTCTTTTGCAATCATGTGCTCAAGTGAGTCGGCAATCAGCGTCGTCTTGTCTAGCGCAGTTCCGCCGGGCAGGTATATCTCAACTGCAAACTGGTTGCGTTCGGCATTGGGAATAAGCCGCTGAGGCATTGCCAGAGCCATCAGAATGCCTATTACCACACTGACCAGACCTAGCCCTATTGTCAATTTGGATTTTTTAAAACACCATGCAATCATGATGTCATACTTTTCCTGAACCCAGGTAAGGAACGATGACTGTTTCTTAGGAGGCTCCTTTATGAAGGCGTACTGCAGGTAGGGAACCAGTATCTGTGCAATGAGCAGCGACACGAACAGTATTATCGTTATTCCAAGTGGGAAATCGTGCAGGAAATCCTTAAGTATGCCCTTTACGGTATAGAGCATGGGAAAGAACGTCGCAGTGATTGCCAATGTGGCCGACAATACTGACTTGAAGTAGTGTCGGGCGGCCCATATTGACGCTTCCTTGCGCTTATCGTCATCAAGGTCGGGTATATGCGTTATCTTGTCAAGGTATGCGTCGATGATTACAATGGCATCGTCAACAATCATTCCCAGCGTGACAATGAGCAGACACAGCGTGATGGTGTTGAGCTCGAACCCGAAAACATAGAACAGTGACAACGAAATGAACACCGTAATAGGTATTGTCATTGCAGCTACGAGCGCGGTTCTGATTGGAAGCAGAATGACTACAACAAGAATGACGGCAATGATGGCAATGACAAGCTCCTTCAGGAATGTGAATACGGAATCTTCAACCACCTTTGTCTGGTCCGTGATGTTGAACATCGTCACATCGGAAGGCAGTTCCCTGCTGAACTCTTCAATTTCCTTCTTGACCTTATGGCCCATTGCAACGATGTCCTTGTCGGTCTTCATCTCGATGCTCAGCAACAGACACTTATGCCCGTTGTTCGTGATGATCTCGGTGGGCTCAGGGTATTCTCTGACAATCTCGCCGACATCCTTCAGCCTTATGGTACCCCTGTTGCCCTGCTCATTCAGAACCACCATGTTGGCAATGTCATACTCGCTGTTCAATGAACGGTCAACGTACAGAGGCTGGCGCAATTCAAACGATTTCAGGACACCCGGAGTCGTGTTGAACGTCTGCGCGAAAAGTGACGTTGCCAGAATCTTGTCATTCAGATTGTAGTGGGAAAGCTTCTTCGCATCAAGGCGTACGCTTAACTGCTGCTGCTGCATGCCGCTGACAGTCATTCTTCCGACCGATTCAATAGGACGTAGCCTTGTCTTCAACTCCTCGACATAACTGTTGAGCTGGTCGTATGTCTTGTTATCGCCTTCAAAGGTGATGAGCATTGCCGAACAGTCGCCGAAGTCGTCAATTACCTGTGTCGCCACCACTCCGGACGGCAGTTCTGACTTGAACACTGCAAGTCCGTCCTTGAACTTTGTCCAAAATGCTTCCTGGTCGGTAAGATTGTTGTTCAAAGATACAATGACAATGCTCATGCCGCTTTGTGAAACAGAGCGCGTGTTCTCCTTGTTTACCTCTTTATAACGGAATATGTAGTCCTCCAAAGGCCCTGTCAGTTCGTGCTCGACCTGTTCGGGTGTGGCACCGGGGTAAACGGCAACCACTACGCCCTGTCGCAGTGTGAATTGGGGAAACTCGTTCTTGTTTATACTGCTGAGTGAAAGTATTCCTGCAACAATAAGCATACAGCAAACCAGTATCACAATGCTGTGATGCTCGAACGCAGTCCGGACGAAATTTCTTTTTTCCTTGCCCATTATTCGCAAATTTCAATTCTGCAGCCTTCGCTTATTTTGAGCAGACCGTCTGTAATGACATTCTCTATGCTGTCAAGTCCTGACACTATGGAAATACCGTCCGATACAGCTTTGCCGATTACGACATTGCGCCTTCTGGCTATGGTATCATCCTGTGTGACCCATACATAATGACTGTTGTCATAATCCAGCATAATGGCGTTTGAAGGAAGTACAATCTGCCCGTTACTTCCTCTCTTCAAGTCGAACTTGACTGATATTCTGCTTATCATGCCGGGGCGGAGCATACCCAGATTGTTACCTATGCTCACGCACACTTCATAAGCATGGGTAAGGGCATCGGCCGATGCACCGACCTTGCTTATTTCGCCCGATATGACGGTGTCGCCCAGCGAAGGGATGACAACATTTGCCTCCATACCATTCTGGAACAGGTTGATTTCCTTTTCGGGAACGGAGAAAGTACACTGCATGTTGTTAGGATCGATAATGGTCATCGCGGTCGTTGCAGGGACAGAGTACTGTCCCTTGTCAATGTGACATGCACTTATTGTACCCGAAATAGGCGCTACAATCCGACAGTTTGAAAGTTCCTTTTCAGCAATTTCCACCGCCGATTTCGCCTGCGTCAGTTTTGTCTCTATCTCAACCCATTTGATGTCGGCCAGGGCCTTCCTGTCATGCAGGACTTTCAGTCTGTCGTAAGCATCCTGAGCCTGGTCCAGCATAGACTTGGCTGTGTTGTATGCACTCCGGTATGATGCGTCATCGATTTCGGCCAGCCAGTCACCTTTGCTGACTTCCTGTCCTTCTGTGAAAAATACTTTCGTGACAATGCCCGGAATACCGAAGGAAAGGTTTGTAGTTACGGCCGAACTGACGGTACCGGTGTAGTTCCTGATGCCGTCGCCCTCAAAAGATGCCGTCTGCATTACTTTGACCTGAACTGGCCTTGATGGTGCAGTTTCCTCTTTGCACGATGCAAGTACAACAGAAAGTGTTGCCAATAACAATGACGATATACCTGAGATTTTCATTTCTGCTTCTGACGAAATTAAATACCTACTTCTTTAAGGGCACCTTTGCTGACAATGTAGTAACCGTTCATGAGCTTCTTGTAGTGGTTCTTGTCGGTTTTCATTACAGGCGATGTCAGGAATGTGCTTTCCTTATGAATAAGGTATCCCTTGATGGAAAGGCCTTCGGGCAGCCAGCTCTCCATGTCTTTCTGGAGACGTGCAATTATTTCCTGCTTCGAGGACTTGCAGTCAGGCTCGACTACTATGTGGGCAACCAGCTCGGCCTTGTCATCGTGTGACATGTTGTTGACTATGGAAAGTCTTACATCGGGATCCTTGCGCAGACGGTTTGCAATGTCAAAGGTGTAAACCTGCTTTCCGTCCGGAGCCGAAACGACATCCATCATACGGCCGTAGCAGAAGAATTCTCCGTCTTCGTCCATCTCGAACAGGTCACCCGTGTGAATCCATCCGCCTGCCAGGGTCTTCTCGGTAAGTTCGGGGTTGCCAAGATAGCCCTTCATGGCTGTCGGGGTCTTTACCCACAGCTCACCGCGCTCTCCGGCCGGAAGCTCGTTGCCGTCCTTGTCAAAGACTGCCATGATGAATCCGGCGAAAGGACGTCCTACCTGTATGCAGTCTCTGTCG
Source organism: Bacteroidaceae bacterium (assembly GCA_045617485.1). Taxonomy (GTDB): domain Bacteria; phylum Bacteroidota; class Bacteroidia; order Bacteroidales; family Bacteroidaceae; genus Colenecus. Next base: position 14,774 of record JAZLIR010000026.1, on the reverse strand, counting down.
TTGCGTGTGTAATCGTACTGGTCAAAGTCAACTGACATTACTGAGAATCCTTCACTCATGCCATATCCCGGTATGATGTTGACATTTGCGCCGCATTCCTTCATCAGGCCGTTCCATTCGGCCAGTTCCTGAGGCGTGCAGCCTTCACCGCCGACTATCGGGAGCTTCCAATGACTCAAATCCGGACGGCGGCCTTTTGCAATCAGGGCCTTGACCTTATTGAAGTAGGCCTCCCAGCCTTTACCTGGCATAAGTGTAATCTGTGGCTTGAACTTGAAGTTGCTGTCTGCAAACGATTCAGGTGAAAGCCTCGGCTCGAATATGATGGTTCCGCCCGAGTACAGCGGGGCAAGGAACAATACGAATTCCGATGTGCTCACGAATGGAGGAAGCATATTGAGACAGAGGTCTCCAATATTGAAGTATGTGCCTGCTTTTTCACGGCTTGCAAGCGCGCTCTCAATCATGTAAGGAATGCTTTCGTTGACGCACTGTACAAGTTTTGCATGACCGTTCAGCGTGGTTCCGCCCGAAGCGGTAATCATGGCAACCCTCTGCGGTACAAACGGCTCTTCAAAGTTGCCTGTGTAGCCGCCGTACTGCTTCAGAGCCTGCGCTGCAGTTATATAACGTCCGTTGCCGGCCTTCATGACCTTGCGGTTGGCCTTGATGTTGATAAGGCCTGCCAGTACGCTCATGACTGGTGACATACCGGTCGATGCCGAAACTATGATTACTTTTTCAAACTGCGATTTTTCAAGGGCTCCGGCAATCTGGTCGTACATACCGTCAAAGCAAATGGCGAAACGGGCATTCTCAACGGAACCGTTGATAGCCTCCTTGCTTGAACCCATATTTGGCATCAGTGTCGTTGCACCTACAGCATTCAGCGCCATCAGCATGGCGGCTATCTGTGGCGAGAAGGGTGAGAACAGAACAACAAGCTCGTCGGGCTTGATACCCATTCCTTTGAATACTTTTGCCCATGTTCTTGTCATTTCCATGAATTCCTGCCTGCTGTAGTGACGGCCGAAATATATGAATGCATCCTGCTCCGGAGCAATTGTCTGCATTGCGTTCTCCATGAATTTCCACATGGTCTGGTCCTTGTTACAGTTCCATACTCTTTCATGAGAACCTTCCGGATAATACTTGAGCCACGGTTTTGATACCGTGGCGAAAATTTGACCGTTTGTCAAGTCAGTTTCAGTCATAGTTTTTGGTGTTTTAGTGGAATTATTCCAATTCCATATTCTTGTTAATCAAAGTGTAAACAAGCCAACGTACATTGGCATTCTCGTTGTTTGTAAGTGCATTACTTGAGTATGAAGGCAGCTTTTCACTAAAAGTGTGGATGAAGCTGCTGTTGGTTTTTATCGTTGAGAGAATGCTCTTGAATTCGAGCATGTCATCGTAGGGCGCAATCCCATCGTCAAGTATGTGGAGAAAATTAATCGGAGTATTGATACGCCAGTATTTCAGGGCGTTTGCCAGAGTCGAGTATTCGGAGTTTGACAACTTGACCTCGGTCTGTGCACATATTACAGATTTGATATTTCTGTTATTGTTGTACCTGTAGTTGTACGAACCTTCTTCAACCATCATGGCCGATATACAGGCGGTTACGGCATTCTTCCCGAAGCCGATTATGCTTATTGGACAACCGTTCTGAATCTTGAGGTTGTGGTCTTCATTCGCCAGCTTGACGGCATAATCCAAAGCATCAAGAGCCTGTTTCCCGGCAAGAATAGGGTCTGTCGAACTGTACTGACTGTCGAATGAGCTGACTCCCAGACGGTCTGGTATCACAACGATACTGTTGTACAGAGACGCCCTCAGTTCAATGGGTGAACCTGTCTCGGAAAAATCTCCATTGTCATACGGCATGTGCGGCGGCATGGCAAGAAGTATTGATGACACGGTGTGGACAGGACCGTTGATTATGCCGGTAGGATATGTCATAATTGCCGACAGGGTGACCGGCATTCCGTATGCATCGGAACTCTGATATGTAAAAGTTCTCGAACTTATGCCTATTTTGCGTATTATGTTCGGGTCGCTGAAATCAAACAGCTCGGTAATCCCTTCAATGTATTCGTCGCGCGAGTCTATGAAATTCTGGAATCTCTTTATGAGATTGCTGTAGGTCTCGTCATATTCTGTCTGATAATTTATACGGAGGCCATTGTTGGTGGAATTGTCTTCACATGAAATGAAACTCAGCGGGAAAAGTGCCCAAACAATCAAACCTAATCTTTTGCCGTTCATGTTGTCCGGTTTAGTACGCCGCAAAGGTACGAAGAAAAACTGTGTAAAGTTCTATTTTTACAATTTTTTCACACATACAAGCCAAGATACCTTTATTATTACATAATGTAATGGTGTACTTTTAGGGGGGGGTAATTTTTCTTTACATATTCCGTGCGGACAATACAAAAGGGATAAGCCGTTGTCGTACAGACTTATCCCTCGAAACAAAAACTGTGAGCGATAGACGGGGCACGATCCCGCGACCTTCGGCTTGGGAAGCCAACGCTCTACCAACTGAGCTACTATCGCGTTTTTACGGCGCAAATATATTACAAAGTCCTGAAACCTGGATGCTTTTTGTCCTGTAAAATCAGACTGGCTGGTGTTGCGGGCGCAGAAGGTCGTTGACCGTCTTGACCGGGTTGAACGTTTTCAGCGAAACCTCGACAAATATGGTGTTCCAGTCACTCATCGCGCCGTTCCATAATCCTGGTAGTTCAAGAGCCTTCAGTTCACGTCCGTTCTTTGACTTGGATGAAATGAACCCGGTTGCCCTGTCAACGAATGACGGCAGGTCAAACTTTTCGCCTTTGTAGTCTCTGACTGCGCAGACCAGATCGACCGGATTGAAATGAGTGCCTTTTGAAAACATTTCCTTCTTCGAACTGTCGCTCAGGTCAATCTGCGAACTTTCCAGAATTTGCGGCGATACTGAGCCGTCGGCGTTGTATGCCAGGAACGGACCGCCTCCCGGTTCTCCCACATTCTGTACCATGCCGCACACCCTGACAGGGCGGTTCAGCTTTGAATGAAGCCAATCTGCCAGTTCCTCTCTTGAAAGAGTGTCAATATTTTTCTTTCTGCAGGACAACGTGTTCCTGACAAAATCGCTTATGGATTTCAGCTGGTTGTCGTCAAACGCTTTGGAGTCGAGAACGCGCAGATATTCGAATATCCGGTTCTGAACCGTTACCAGAATGCCTGCCAGTACTTTCTTACCGGTGACTGTGGGGGCTTTCAGATGGTCAGGGACGACATTGTCTATGTTCTTGATGAAAACTATATCGGTGTCGAGATCGTTCAGATTCTCTATCAGTGCGCCATGGCCTCCCGGACGGAACAGTATGCTGCCGTCCGAATTCCGGAACGGGCGGTTGTCGGCATCGGCGGCAATGGTATCGGTGCTAGGCTTCTGTTCAGAAAAACTTATGCAGTAGCTGGTGCCGTAGCGCTTTGCCATGGTCTGGCTTACGCTGTCGGCAAGCTTTTCAAACAGCTTGCGGTGCTCGGCCGAGACGGTGAAATGAATGTTCACTGTCGCATCGGAACCGGTGGCGTATAGGGCTCCTTCGGCCATGTGTTCTTCCAGAGGCGTACGGGCGCCACTCTTGTACGAATGGAACTTGAGCAGTCCCTTGGGCAGCTGCCCGTAGTTCAGTCCTTTGGCTTCAAGAAGGTATGAGACAACAGTCTTGTACTGGCCAAGCGATATCAGCTCGTCAACGCCTTTCCCCAGTGCTGCCATGCAGCATTCATCCAGGTCAGGGTAGAATGCGAAGTTCCTTATGCCATTGAAGAATTTTTTTTCAAAGTCCGATGCAGGCTTGTCCGAACTGCCGTCAAGAAAGGCGAAAAGGTCCTTGAACATACGGCTTGCGGCTCCCGATGCGGGAACGAATTTCGTTATGCTGTGGCCGCTTTTCAGATAATTGTCCCAGACTCTGATATATGGCTCCATATCGGCCTCTTCAATGCGGGTTATACCGTTGCCGACCGATGCGGCCGATTCCAGCTCAAGGTAAGGAAAACCCTTTGCAATAAGGCTTAGTTGGTCTGTAACGTCCTTTATGTCAATGCCTTTGCTCTTGAACTGCTCAATATCCTTCTGGCTTATGTCCATTATGCTTGATATATTTCTCCAAAGTTAGTTTCCTTTTTTGAAACGGCAAAGAAAAAAAGCATAACTTAGCGGCGTGAAATGGTACAGATTAAATACCGACTCATTATGAAACGCACAGGAATTATGCTGGCATTGGCCGTGCTTCTATCGGCACAGACCTCACAGGCCGGAAATGACCGGTACCCCGAAATGGCTTTTGAGGAAACGACCCACAACTTCAGGCAGTTCGACAGGGAGCATGCCGTACAGACCTGCTGGTTCAGGTTCAAAAATACAGGAAAGTCAGAACTTGTGATTACGTCGGCCAGCGGGACATGTAGCTGTACAAAGGCCGAAGCCCCGTCATACCCGGTACTTCCCGGCGATACCGATTCCATAAAGGTCACTTTCAACGGAACCGATATACGTCCGGGAGTGATACGCAAGACGGTCATCCTTACGTCGAACATCAAGGAAAAGACAGCTTACCTTTATATAACCGGCGAGATGGTCGAAAAGCTTGAAGACGACTCCGCCCCGAAGGATGCCGATAAGGATAAAATGTCAAAATAATTCACTTATGCTTTCCACGCTGAGCCGTCGGCCGTCGGTTCTGAAGCGTATATTCCATCTGTCATACTCAAAGCTGTAGATGCGCCCGGCATCCTGCTGGTAGCGCGGGCGTGGGTCCTGCGCCAGTATGTCGCGTATTGCCTGAAGCGTGGCGGGAGGTATTCCTTTCCCGATGCCGTCTTCAATTTCAACCTCAAGTACATGCATTTCGACATTGTCCGTAAAACCTCCGGTGGCCAGCGGCTGACAGTCAGTGTATGGAATGTAAGGCTTTATGTCATAGATTGGCGTGCCGTCAACAAGGTCGGCGCCGCTTACATGAATAACGGGACCGTTCTTGCTTTTCAGGTCAATGCCTTCGACTTTGACGCATGACAGCCCTATGGGGTTTGGACGGAAAGGCGAGCGCGTGGCAAAGACTCCCATGCGCACGTTGCCTCCAAGACGGGGCGGCCGTACCGTGGGCGACCACCCGGAACGTATGGCCTGCGAGAATTCCCAAATAAGCCAGATATGTGTAAAATTTTCCAACCCGCGCAGTGCGCTCGGGTCACGGTATTCGGGCTTGAATACCACAGTCCCCTTTATAGAGTCAACCAGTCCGCTCTGTCGTGGAACGCCGAACTTGGAACGGAATCCTGTATGAATTGTCGCTATTGTTTCCATATTATATGGCGAATGTACTATTTTTGCAACAAATGGCATCCGGATACGGCAATCTTTTAAGGCGCGGCTTTCTGACGGTTATTCTTCTGCCGCTGTGCATGCTGCAGTCATCGTGCGGGCGTGGCTCGAAAGTGGCACACGAACTGAACGAAACGGCCCTGTCGTGTCTGTGGAGCAATCTTGATTCGGCCCATCATTATGCGGCAATGGCATTGGAAACGCCGTATGCCGGCCGGCAGGAAAAGGCCCAGGCCCTGAACACGCAGGCGCGGGTGGCATTCATGCGCATGGACTATGCACGCGCATGGGACCTCTATAACGAGATTATTGACAGCCGTGGCAGCAGCCTGTGCATGCATCTGACATCGTACATAGGGCTGATGCGCATTTGCCAGCGCACGTCCGACAATATGTCGTTCTACGAGTATCGTAACCGCATTCTCCGCCTGCTGCGCACCATGCACGACGAGGAATCGCTGCTTGACCGTGAAGACCGTGCCAAGATGTATTCACTTGAACGCTCCTTCCGCATGGAATCGGCCCTGTATTATCATGAACTGGAACAGTCATGGCAGGCTGAGCAGGAACTGGGACATGTGGCCCAGGATTCGCATCTTTTTGAAGACAATGACCGATGGCTCATGTATCTGTATCTGCAGGGAGTGGGCATAGGTCTTGAACTGAGCGGAGAACATATTGCGGGAGAACGTGCGCATAATCTGGTGCAGTGCATCCTTGCCTCCGGCAGCAACATGCGCATGAAGTCAATGGCATGCTGTGCGCTGAGCCGTCTGCTGCTTGAAAACAGTTCCAGAACCGATGTCCGTGTGCTGGTGCTTGACCAGCTTTCCGGGGGAATGGAAACCGGAAACTGGAATACGGACAATATGCCTTTGATGCTTGCCCTGAATTCACTCAGTATGTCGGCCGGATATGGCGCTGGATACGAAATGTTGCTTGCATACCGCCAGATAGCGGCATGTCAGGTTGCAGACGGGCTGTATGCCGATGCGCTTGAAACTCTTGGCAAGGCCCTTGATTATGTCAATTCCTGCACGTTGTACGGGCACGATACTGTTTCTCAGTCGCTTGAGATGTACCGCGAGGATGGGACGATAGTCGAAGAGGACTGGATGGAGGCTTTTCCCCATTCCGTCATGCCTGACTATCTTGCATCGGTCCGTGAACTTATGAGCGTTGCGTGGTCGGGACTTGACTGCAAGGCTGAATCGGACTACAACCGCAATGTCTATCTGGAAATCCAGAAGAACATTAGACTTGACCGCCGTTTTGAGGCACGTACCAGACTTCTGGAACAGTCCAACAGACGTCTCTCTGTTCTGGCTTACGCCATGATTACAGCCATAGTGCTTCTCATAGCCCTGTATGTCCTGTGCCTGCGCGGTGTCAAACGCTCCAATGTGCGTTTTGCCAGTCTTATGAAAGAAACCGTGGAACTGTGCCGCAGCATTCTGAAACCCGTTCCTGCCGATAAGTTGAAACAGCATATCGATACTGTGGTAACGCCAAGTCTCATGACTCTGGTACAGGCCGACAGGGTGGTCATAGAAGACAATGGGGAACTTCATGTGGAGTGGTCCAAAGGCAGGGAAAACCGCGATTCGCGCATTGTGGTCGATGCGGTTGCACCTTTTGTGGAACAGGCATTTGACAGCGTGCGCCTGCTGTCGTGGCAGGCCGACAGTCTTGAACAGGCATCAAAGCAGCATGGACTCTATCTGCGTCACAAGGCCGAGAGCAAACGCGGCAACATGGTGCGCAAGACCTGCTGCCAGGTGGTCGCCCAGTGCCTGCCGTACATTGACCGCATGAAAGCCCAGATAGAAAGACTGGCCGGATATGAACCCGGCAGCCCCGAGTACGTGTCAGGCATGGAGTACGTGCGCGAACTGGCCGGCTGCATAAACACCTACAACCAGGTGCTGGCCAACTGGATAAGCATACGTCAGGGGCTGGTCAAGCTGAATATAAGCAGTTTCGGACTGCAGGATCTGTTCGATATTGTGGAGCATGGCAGCTCAAGCTTCCTGATGAAGAACGTGACCCTTGAAATGCTTCCTACCGATGCCGTTGTCAAGGCTGACCGTGTCCTGACGCTTTTCATGATAAACACGCTGGCCGACAATGCCCGCAAATTCACTCCATCGGGAGGCAGGGTGCAGGTCAGGGCCGATGTGACCGATGACTATGTGGAAATATCGGTCTCCGATACGGGCATAGGCATAAGCCCGCGCGATGTCGAACGCATAAACACCGAGAAGGTAATTGATGCCGGGAGCATTGGCGGCAGTGCCGAGGGTCACGGCAGCGGTTTCGGAATAATGAACTGCAAGGGCATAATTGAAAAATACAGGAAGAGCCACGAAATGTTCGACGTGTGCCGTTTCCTGGTCGAAAGTACTCCGGGCAAGGGCAGCCGTTTCTCGTTCCGTCTGCCTAAGGGCATACGCCGAGCCTTGTGTCTGATGCTTCCATTGCTCTGCTTTTTCACGGGTGTCAGAGCCCAGGATGACAGCCTTCTTATTTCGGCATACGACCATGCGAACAACGCCTACATGTGCAATACCAGAGGCGAATATGAGTCTGCCATTGCCGAGGCGGCCCTGTCAATGGAAATGCTGAACGAGGACTATCTGCTTCATGGGGGCGGGGGACAGCTGCTGTCCCTGTATGACGGACAGCCCGGCGGTGCCGAACTGTTATGGATTGAAGAAAACTTCGCTACCGATTACGCGACTGTACTGTGGCTCAGAAACGAGGTGGCGGTATCGGCCCTGGCTCTGAAAGACTGGGACTTGTACTATTACAACGACCGGGCTTATCTGAAACTGTTCAAGCAGTATTTCAGCGACGGTCTCATTGAACAGGACTGCACTGAACTCCAGCATGCCAACAGCAACCTGTCCGTACTGCTCATGATGTTCATAATACTGCTGTTCGTGTCGCTGCTTGTGCTGTTTGTGGTCTATGCCCGCCATTGGATACGGCATCGCAGTGATTTGAAGCAGATTATGCGCATTGTGGGCTGCATCCAACAGTCGCTTCATGACATCGATGCCGCCCATTTCGACGTACAGCATACCCTGCAGACGCTGTGCAACCGCATGTACCCGTATATGAATAGCCTGTTCGGTTTTGTCTCGCTTGAACTGATTCTCGATTCGGGCGCTGGCAGAGCATCGGCCCGGTGCGTCGGCGCACAGCGTATCGGCGTGCCTTCTCCGGCACAGGCTCCGGTATTTGTGGAACTGGAAAGCGGCAGCACCGCAGTAGGCAGCATGAGACTTCTGCCTGCCGGACGTATGAATGACAGCTCGCGTATGGAGCTGCAGATGATAGCCGGCTATCTGGCTACAGCCCTGCAGAGTCTGCTGCTGCGTTTCGAGGCCGGGTTCAATGATTTGAACCAGCTGGCCGCCGAATCGGAACGCATGAAACTGGAACAGGAACAGCTTCATGTGAACAGCATGGTTCTTGACAATTGCCTTTCAACCCTCAAGCACGAAACCGTGTGGTATCCGAACCGCATTGTGCAGCTGGCCGACAGCGGCGACACCGCGCAGATGTCGGAACTTGTGGGCTATTATCACGACATATTCGGCATTCTCAGCCAGCAGGCGCTTGCACAGACCGGAACGCAGCTTGTACAGCGGACTATGGTCGATGTTGACAGTCTGCTGTACGATGTGTCAGAAGTCGCGGCAGCGAAAAACAATATCGTAACCAGAATCGGGCCATCGGGACTGACCATAATGGCCGATGACATACTTGTGCATTACCTTCTTGAAAGTCTGCTGGAACGGGGCACTGAATTGGGATGCGGCTCTCCCGTGGAACTCAGTGCCGGAACCGACGGGCTGTTTGTCAGGGTTGAACTGCTGCTGCCCGGCATATCACCGAATCCAGATACGCTGTTCTCTCCGCTTGAAGGGCTTGACAGCATGGCTTTTGTGCTGTGCAGCCAGATAATACGTGAACACGATGAATGCTTTGGACATATGGGCTGCCGGATAAATGCCGAGAGCCGCCAGGGCGGAACACTTATATGGTTCACATTACCAATATCCACCAACCGAAATGAAAAAAATCAAGACAATAGTCGTTGAAGACGTGCCTCTTGAACTGAAAGGCACACTGTCAATTATCAGGACCGATATTCCTGAAATCGAAATCGTCGGTACGGCACAGACGGAACGTGACTTCTGGAAACTCATGGACGAAGGCCTGAATCCTTCGCTGGTTCTGCTTGACCTTGGTCTGGGCGGTTCGACAACGGTGGGTGTGGATATATGCCGCCGTCTGCGCAGTCAGCAGCCCAATGTCAGGGTGCTTGTGTTTACCGGTGAACTGTCAAATGAGAAACTGTGGGCCGATGTCATTGCCGCAGGTGCCGCCGGGCTTATACTCAAGACCGGAGAAATGCTTACACGCGAGCATGTGCTTGCGGTTGTATCGGGCAGTCACTGCGTGTTCAGCCAGCAGGTCATCGAAGTCATGGCAAAACGCTTCTGCCAGTCAGTGCGTTCCAACAGCATGCAGTCACAGTCAATTATGACATACGAGATTGACGAATATGACGAGCGTCTGTTACGTCACCTGGCTTTGGGCTACACCAAAGACATGATTTCCGAACTGCCTACCATGCCTTTCAGCAGCAAGTCCATAGAAAAGCGACAGACCGACCTTATTGCCCGCCTGTTTCCCGACGGCGAACAGCGCGGAATAAATGCGGCAAGACTGGTAACGCGCGCCATAGAGCTGCATATCATCGACCCTGAAAACCTTACTCCCGATGCATAAGCGTCTGTTACCACATCCGGCAGCCGTCTATCTGGTGCTTCTGCTCATTGTCATCGTAGCCTCGTGGGTTGGCAACGTGCTTGAAATGCGCGGCATGACATCGTATTCGTCGCTTGTCATACGGAGCGTGCTCGGCGCCAATGGAATGCGCTGGATGGTGTCTTCCGCATCGGCCAGTCTGCAGCATGCACCGATAGGCAACGCCATTATGCTGTGCATGACGGTGGGGGTGCTCAGGGCCAGCGGTCTGTGGAACGCTCTGTCTCGTATCGGCAAGCTGGCGCCGAGAGAGAACGCATCGCTTGTAGTGGCGGCCGTCTCGCTTCTGCTGCTGGTTCTTCTGTTCATCCTGGCGGCCGTTTCAGGCAGCCAGCTGACAACGGGTCTTGCATCGGGCCTTGCCGAAAGTCCGCTTGGACGTGGCTGCATATTCATAATAATGATGGCGGCATCAGTGCCGTCAATGGCGTACGGACTGGCCAGTGGTACGCTGCAGTCTGCGCACGACTGCGTTGAAGCCTTTGCCTGCATGATACGTCCCATGGCGCATTTCATTATTTGCATGCTTGTTGCCAGCCAGATTCTTGATACTCTGACCTATGCCCGCCTGGACCAGTTTTTCGGCATATCGGCCAAAGCCATGCAGATAACAGCATTCGTGCTTTATTGGCTTCCGCTTCCGGTCATTATGCTGCGTAACCAAAAAAACGGTTCCACCGTTTGAAAAGTCAAAACAAAAGCCTAATTTTGCGCCCGTAAAAGTGGTGCCGCTCTTGCTCCGGCGCCATACATAAAGGTCGGTTCCGTAGCTCAGCTGGATAGAGCAACAGCCTTCTAAGCTGTGGGTCTTGGGTTCGAATCCCAACGGAATCACCAAAAACCCCGTTAGAGTGCATTCTATCGGGGTTTGTTATTCCTGTGCCTCCAATCTGTGCCCCATTTGTGCCCTCTATCTTGCTGAACAAGACCTCAGTAGAATTGGTCGAAGGCGAAAAGCATTACGCTAACTGCTAAAATTACCCCTTCCAGTCAGTGGTCAATCAACGAAAAAGTACTTGAATAACACTTTCGGATTGCCGCCGACGCTGCATCTACGCCATCCAAAGGCATATAACGCAACATCCTTCGATATTATGCGAGATATTGAGGTTTATTCGTATATTTGTTTGATTTTATGCTTACCCGCACATCAATTAAAAGTATATTCGGTACTTCCCTCTACAATCTTGGGGTAAGTAATAGCTTTATAATCAGTGAATTAGTATTAAAAGATATTGATTTTAGCCTGAGCCCAATTATATCAGCATGAAAGAAGCCATCAAATACAAAGAACAGCGGGAGCGCCAAGCCTACGTTCCTGCCAGCATGAAGGTAATCAATGTCACCGCTCAGAGAGTCCTCTGCCAGAGCGGAAACCAATACAACACAGATTCTGCGGAAATGGAAAACCAAGATGTCTTCTAGCCTAAAAACTGGGAAGAGAATAACATTACAGAAAATAGCAAAAGAAAGCGATATATGAAAACATCAATCAGAACAATCATCCTTGCTACCGAGGTCCTCTTCGCGGCAACGTCCTGCCAGAAGGAAGCTGCAGTTTACAGAACACAGGACCAGGTAAAAGAAGGTGAAACAATCCCGGTTAACATCAACGCCAGCCTTGGCGACCTCGTTGCAACCGACGGCACCAAGGCAACGGCCGAGTCAGTTATTCGACTTAAGTGGGCAGCGGGTGACAAAGTTCAGGCCTATTGCGGCAGCAAAAAAATCAGTGGTGATGTCGATCTCGCCGTCACCCCTAGCGAGAACGGGCTGTTCGCAAAGTTGTCTGGAGAAATTACAACAACAGACCTCACTTCTGGCACCAGCGTAATCACGTTCGTTTACAACAACGGTTGCACAGCCGATGGACTTACATTCGACTTCTCATGTCAGAACAAGGAAAATGGTATCCCTTTCGTTGCCTACGCTACGCTCGTATATGACGGAACAGCAGCACTCACCGATAAGATGGTCGAATTCAAGTTTGCCACTTCGGTGATGAAGATTGCGGCCACTAACCTCGGTGGAGGCATAATCTCCAACGCCACCATTAGCGGCATCAACACCAAAGTCACTCTGGTTCCCAGCGAGAAAAAGAGTGAAGACCCTGCAGTAAGCGGAAATACCTTCGGAAGTATTTCAACCGCCAACATCTCCGCTCCATCTGACGGTACCAAAGCCATAATCACCGTGGGCCTCGTGCCCGACACTAATAAGGGAAGAAACATCGCCATCGAGCAAAGTAACTTCATCAACAAGGGTGTAATTACATTCGCTGAAATCAAGAGCAACACATCCTACACCACACCGGCATCTCTTTTCCCTTGCGGGACACTGAATTCTCGTGGTTACGTCCTCATAGCGGGCACCAAATGGGCTACAAGGAATGTCGGAGCAACGGCCGATACAGGGACAGACAGTTACGGCGATTATTTCTCATGGGGAGAACGGACAGGTCATACAGCTATAACGAAGACAGGTTCATTAGAAATTCTTAATGCATTTAACTCAAGATTCTCCTCTTCTAGTTACACGTGGAAAGATAATCCCAAAAGGCTTCCGTTGGAAAATGATGCCGCTAATTACAATTGGGGAGACCCTTGGCGCATGCCGACCTCCGCTGAATTCCAAGCGCTGAAGGACAATACATATTGGAAATGGGAAGACACAGACAAAGGATATTACGTCTACGCTCCACAGTCTGGTGATGCAGGAAAGCTAAATTCTGATAGTGGAGTTACCGGCACTTATGACAAGACCATCGCTTATTTGTTGTTCTTCCCCGCTGCGGGCCACGGCAGTGAAACCACCCTCTTTCAGGCTGGCGCAGATGGCAACTATTGGTCAAGTACTCTCAACTCTAGCGTAACAGGCAACGCGTACAACTTGTACTTCAAATCAGACAAAGCCAGCCCGCAAAACAACTACTACCGTTACGCTGGCTTCTCCGTCCGCGCGGTGCTTGCGGAGTAATTTGAAAGGCGCGCGTGCAGCGTTCATTGTAAGAGAAAAAACAGCATAAAATGAAAAAGACAGCAATTGCATTGGCATTTTTTGCAGCGGCAGTGTTCGCTTCATCCTGCCAGAAAGAGATCTGTCCCGTGCAGGAGGATTTCGTTCCGATGACCATCAGCGCGGTGGCCGAAGGTCTCGGCACTCCTGTAAAGTCAGTAAAGTCAGCGATAGAGTTCAAGTATGACGTGACCTGGACCTCTGCCGATAAAATTTTCGTGACAGGTGGTGATAAAAATGATACATTTACTATCACCTCCGAGAGCGTGGGAAAGACTTTGGGTAAGTTTACTCAGGATGGGACGACGGTATTTGTTTCCCAGGAAACCCCTTCTTGCGATGTCGAGGCCTATTATCCTTCTTAGATGGTGAGCGGAACGACGCTGACCTGGCCTGCAAACCAGACATACAGTCTTGAGAATGCCCAGACGGTCCCTATGTACAGCAAGAAGACCATCACGGGCACTGGCGAACAGTCATTCAGTTTTTCCAGTCTCGGAGCAATGCTTCAGATAGTATTCAACACCGCTCAGGCCAACGTTATCCTCAAGTCAATTGAGGTCAAGGACGGCAGCAAGACAATGAGCGGAGCATTCCACGTTGATGAAAACGGAATGGCGATAATCGACGCCAGCAATAAGGCGGGCATCACCCTTGACCTCGGGACAGGAGTTGCTCTCGGCAAGGGTGCGAACTATTTCAACATTGCCGTACCGGCCGGCACATACAGCAACTTCAGCATCATCTTCACAGCCATAGACAATAGTACCTGTACATTTACTGGTGGCAACGTGATACTTAACCATAACACCGTGGGCAGACTCACCCTCACGGGCTTCACTCCCGCCGTAGGCTACGCAAAAGCCAATGGCCTCGGATATGTAAAGTGGGTTCAACTTTGGAAGAATGGTCCCAAGTTCGCAGAGTTTAACGTAGGTGCCACGTCGGAAACCGGATACGGTGAATATTTCGCATATGCTGGAAACGGACAAACTACATGGGGCAGCAACTGGCGTATTCCGACACAGTCAGATCTTGTGGCGCTTCTGGCCAACTGCGATGTTGAAAGTACGTCCATTAGTGGAGTGAACGGTCGTAAATTCACAGGCAGAGGCGGTTATGCATCCAATAGCATCTTCCTTCCTGCTGCCGGTTACAAGGACGGAAGCGGACTCAAAGAACGTGGGAATTTTGGGTTCTACAGGACTTCCACGCCTGTGGCTAATTCCAACGAAGTGTACTACATGGATTTCCGTAATCTTAAAAATATCGTGACCAGCCCATGGCTCGCCGACCAATATTCCGTCCGCGCGGTGCTGAACGAGTAATTTGAAAGGAGCGCGTGCATTTTCCAAACATTTTGTAACATTTACGATCAGTATGAAAGAAACCATCAAATACAAAGAACAGCGGGAGCGTCAAGCCTACGTTCCTGCCAGCATGAAGGTAATCAATGTCACCGCTCAGAGAGTCCTCTGCCAGAGCGGAAACCTGAGTATGGGCTTCGTGGATCTGGGAGAAGGAGGGTTGG
>JAZLIR010000025.1:0-2653 GCA_045617485.1 Bacteroidaceae bacterium | reverse complement strand
ACGGGAGCGAGATTATCCATACTATTTTCCTGTTAAGAGTAAAACAAAACAGGAATGGCCATTCACTGTATCAGACAACCGTCTGACACCGCAAATCTAAGTTGTAAAATATTGTAAAAAAAAGTTTGAAAAATGCAGGTTGAGGCCCCCGCATCAACCAAAACGGCAACAGGATTGCTCCCATTGCCGCTTTTTTCAAAAATCCCTGAAGGTTTATTGTAGGTTATTTCCTCTTGAGAGCTTGTTTTCGGAAGAAATTGGCGCTTTGCACTGGGCTTGTATTCGGAAATTGGTTAAATTTGTTGCTCATGTCATAGCAAGCAACAGATCCGAAGTCAAAACAAAATAACAGCAATAATGAAGTCAGAAGATTTGAAAAACAAAGGTCAGACGCTGGCCCCCTACGCATCACCGAGCGTGAAGGTAATCGAAGTCGCAGCACAGAGAATAATCTGCCAGAGTGGCGGAACCGAAGACAGCCCGGAAGGGGTCACTAATGACTGGTTTAATTAATCTTTAAAGCACTGAGATATGAAAAAGACAATATTATCCATAGCAGTCATAGCGGCCGCAATCTTTGCGGCATCCTGCCAGAAAGAGAATCTTCTGGAGAATAACGCATCTGAAGAAAACGCTTCCGTATTCACTGCCACCATCGAGACCGGAGCAGGCACAAAGACCACAGTCGAGAGGGTTGACGGGGTTGAGGTAATTTACAAGACAAAGTGGGAGAACACAGACCAGATAAGCATCAATGGTGTAACGTATACTGCGACTCCCGATGGCACAGACGCTACCAAGGCGACTTTTGCAAAGAATCCTGACACACAAACAGACCCGACAGGACCATTCAATGCTTATTTCCCTGCAAATCTGTACAACAATGGTACTCCGACCTTGCCTGCCAATGTCAGCGAGGAATGGGCGGATGGCAAATACAACATGCCGATGTATGCCACCAGCCCAACGACATCCCTTTCTTTCAGGAACCTTTGCGGTGTACTGAAGATTACTGTTACAGATGCTCAGTTGGCAAGCGTAAAATGCATCACTGTGAGCAGTACAAACTGTGCTACAAGCGGTGCGTTTAACGTTACAGACAATAAAGCTGTTCTTACCGCCGCATCAAACACAGCCAATACCGTAACCGTGACCTACACCGAAGCTGTCACCACCGTTGATGCCACCGGCAAGGTGTTCTACGTAGCCATACCTGCCCAGACCTATAAGAACCTGTCAATTGCAGTCAGCGACGGCACAACCACCAAGGTTATGACAACCAAGAAGGACCAGGATATCGAGGTTGTCCGCAATACGGTTTATCCCATTGCCTTCGATGGTCAGCCCACCACAGGCACAGCCAAGAGGACGAGTGACATTGACGTGAACTGGGTACAACTCTGGGCTGGCGGTCCTAAGTTCGCAGAGTACAATGTAGGTGCAGAAAATAACAATGCAGAGGATTATGGTGGCTATTACAACTGGGGTATGTCAGAAGTCCAAACTTCTTCAAATTACAGCAATTACAAGTCTGGTACCGATCCACTCACAGGCACTGACGACACCGCCACCAACCTCTGGGGCAGCAACTGGCGCATGCCGACAAAGGCAGAGTTTGAAAACCTTCTTTCCAACTGTAATGTGGCATGGACAACTGTCAACGGCAAGAATGGCTGTAAATTCACCGGCAAGGGGGGCTATGCATCCAACAGCGTGTTCCTTCCTGCTGTCGGCTACTGCTACTTCGGCAGTGTCTACGACTATGGCTACGTCGGGTACTACTGGTCATCCACGCCTGATGTCAGCAACCGCGCGTACGGCCTGCTCTTCTATTCGGGCAGCCGGTACGTGCACGACGAACACCGCAGCAGCGGATACTCTGTGCGCGCGGTGCTTACAGATTAACTATTATTCAACAATACCCATAAATCTGCACGCCACCCTCACCCGGGCAGCGTGCAGTGTTTTTATACCTATTCCCTTTCACGGTGTAGATTTATAGTCCGAAATCGCCTTCCATATCGGGTACAGGGCCTTATTGTACTTCGGTGTATCACCGGAGAGGCTCAAATTTCTGTGAACGCCGCTTCTGGACGGAATTATGAAGGACTTGTTCATATCCTTGGCCGTCAGCCCGAATTCTTCAGCGAATATCACGGCCTCCGCCCGGCTGCCGAGCCATTTTGCACGAGGCAATATCGGCTGAGTGAATCTGATGAAGTAGTCCAGGACCTGATCGCTCACATCGACGAAATATCTCTCAAAGACTCTGACCTTCTTCCCGATGCCTGGTGCACTGCTGTATTGAGGCAGACAACCCTTGGCCGCGGCCTCGTGAGTATCCTTGTGCTTCTGAAGGGACTCGTGGCACAACACCACATATTTGCGGGCCCGCCACTCATCGTTGAACAGAGAGAAAGCGGATTCCTCATTCTCATTCCAGACCTTCTCGAACTCCACGCACTTGGCGAAGAAGTCCTTGCAAGCATTCGACAATCTCCGGATGCTCAGGCGCTGCATATCGTTCACGATGATATCATTCCAGGCATCCTCGACATATTCCCGTACTTGTAACTCCAAATCGCGAAGAACGGCATAATTCGAATCGATGAAGTCCACGGCGTTCCGGATTCCGGCCTCATCGGATTGGGTA
>JAZLIR010000024.1:0-23643 GCA_045617485.1 Bacteroidaceae bacterium | reverse complement strand
ATAGCAACGGGGTTCCACCTCTTCCCATTCCGAACAGAGAAGTTAAGCCCGTTAACGCCGATGGTACTGCGCAAGTGGGAGAGTAGGTAGCCGCCGTCTTTAAGAGAAGGAGCTTCAGGGAGACCTGGAGCTCTTTTTTTTGTGCCCCTCCGTGCCCGCGCGGACGGACGGATTCACACTTCATGGAGGAAATGGCTGTGACGGCGGTTAGGAATCTCGAATACAGTACAAATAAATAAGGTGGAACCTTAGCCCCACCTTATTGAACTTTATTTGAGATATTGATATCAGTCCTTCTTGCCAATGTAAATGTGGAGCAGAATGCCAGCTATCATTATGACCATGGCTCCTATTTGGATACCATTATAATCTTTTCCTCCAAGGAAGAAACTTAAGATAAGTATGACAGCTGCCACTATTACCAGAATAGCACCAAAGTACTTTTTGAAATCGTTCATTGTCTTATAGCGTTTTATTTGTTTTCCCGATTGCAAAAATAGCGCATTATTTCGGTAATACGAAATATGATCCCGTATTTTTCTCTGCCTTTTTACATATTGCGCGTTTATTGTAACAGGAATGTCGATATAATGCTAAAAGTTTGAAAGATTGGAAATTACTGCGTACCTTTGCACCGATTAATAAGTTATCAAATTATATGAAGAAGACAAATCTTTCGTTGTTGATGTCGGTTGCGATGTTTTTTACGGCCGTTGTCAGTGTTTCGTCATGTATGGATCTTGGGCTTGATCCAAGTAATATTAACAACACAGCTTTTGGCCAGATGGTCGGAGGTAATGTTGACCCAGAGCAGGATTGGAACCTTGCACAGCAGGCATCAGTTACAGTTAAAGTTTCCACTGAGTCGCAGATTCGCGTTTATGCATCGGATGGTAACAACTATAAGATTGTTGCCAACAAAAGCATATCCGGAACGCAGACCATATTCTTTGACGTTGTTGAAGGATGCGAGGATCTTATTGTAATTAACTTCAATGATGGTGCTATCAGAAAGACAAAGGTAGGAGGTTCCGTTGATTTTAATCAGGCTACAAAGACTGTAATTGCCAATAACTCAACAGTAAAGTCTGCCATTAACAACAATTACGCTGAGTTTAACTATCAGACAGTGCTTCATGATATCTATACGAATCCTACTGCTGTGATCAATGCTACCGCCACACGTATTGAGGCTGTTTCCAATCCGTTCAAGGATATCAACAATTCTGTTGCTCTTTATTATTCGAAGAGCGGTAAGTTCACATTGAATCCGGTGTGGTACACAAACGAGTCCGGTACATGGGCAAAGATCGGCATCTACTATTACCAGAATGGTCAGAAAGTGGAAGTGCCTATCTTTACCAACGACAAGCAGGAAGATATGATGCAGTATAATGATATCAACAGCGGTTGGCAGACATATTACGATGCTCATATTCCATCTCTGCAAAACTACGCTCCTTTTGACAAACTGAAATACAGAAGTAAGGGTATAGATGTTACCGTACCTGCCAACATGGCATTCGGTTTCTACATTATCTGTGGGTATGACAATTCTGGTGCTGTAGGCTATTCGGAAGGCTCGCTCTCAACCGTACCGTCATGGGCATACGCTGAGAACGGCGGTCCTGCAGCAGGAAAGCATTGGATTGGCAATGATCTTGGCAAGTACGGTCATGTAGCCGTAATCAATATCAAGGATGCCAATGGCACTCGCAATTATCTTGGTTTTGATGACTGGTATGAGGGCAATGCGCATCAATACTACTATCCGGAATACGATCATCTGGTATTCAGCTATTCGGGTGACCTCGCTACTGTTGGCGGCAGTTTCGATGATGGAGACGATGACGGCGGAAGTGTCGTTGATGAGCCGATTTGCTGGAGTCTTGCCTGCGAGGATCTTGGTGAAGATGCCGACTACGATTTTAACGATGTGGTTCTGAGAATTTCTCATGTTGCCGGCGAAACTACTGCACATTGCACCCTGCTTGCATCGGGCGGTACTCTCTGCAATAAGATTTTCTTTGGAGATAATTGTGAGGGTGAAGTGCATGAAATGTTCCAGGTTGATGTTACGACAATGGTCAATACCCAGAAAGTCGGCGAGGAGAAAGAACCTGTAGAATTTGATGTTACAGTTCCCGCAGACTTTACTATGAGCGATACTGATATGGGAGGCTTTGTAATAAAGCGTTTCTCTGAAGATGGTGCGGTATATGTCGGTGAGGTCGCTGCCCCGAAGAAGGGTCAGATACCTTATATGATTTGTGTACCTTCAAACTGGGAATGGCCCTGGGAAATGACAAATATCACTGAAGCTTATCCTGAATTCTCAACATGGTGCAGCGATCACAATCAGGCAAAGGACTGGTTCCTGAATTGTGTCGGAGAGAAGGTTTATAAATCGGCTGCTGCTGCAAATGCCGAAGCTTCAATGGAACCGAACTCACATGCTCCCACGTTAGACGAATAATACGTCACTATGGACAGTATATGAAAGGATTCCCTGCATCAGACATGCGGGGAATTCTTTTTTTTGCGGAAATATTGAGATTGTCGTTGATGATGTTTGTTTATTAGCAGATTTTGAGTAACTTTGCGCTCGCATTTTTGCAACATAACATTATTTATAAACAACCCAAATGAATCAGTACGAGACCGTTTTCATTTTAACTCCCGTTTTGTCTGATGTTCAGATGAAGGAAGCGGTAGAAAAGTTCAAGGGCATTCTCACAGCCGAAGGCGCAGAGATTGTCAATGAAGAGAACTGGGGCATGCGCAAGCTGGCCTATCCTATTGAGAAGAAGTCGACAGGCTTCTATGAGTTTATTGAATTCAATGCTGAGCCGTCAGTAATCGAGAAGCTGGAAGTTAACTTCCGTCGTGACGAGCGCGTAATCCGTTTCCTGACCATCAAGCAGGAGAAGTACGCAGCTGAATACGCAGCAAAGAGAAGAAGTCTTAGACAATCAAAACAAGAGGAGGCTTAAACCATGGCAGAACAGTCAACAGAAATCAGATATCTGGCTCCACAGACAGCCGATGTCAAGAAGAAGAAATATTGCCGTTTCAAGAAGAGCGGTATCAAGTATATCGATTATAAGGATCCTGAATTCCTGAAGAGATTCCTTAACGAGCAGGGCAAGCTTCTGCCGCGCCGTATTACCGGTACTTCACTGAAGTTCCAGCGCAGGGTCGCTCAGGCTGTCAAGAGAGCACGTCACCTGGCTCTGCTTCCTTATGTAACAGATATGATGAAGTAATCTTTAAAGCACTAGTACAATGGAGATTATTCTTAAGGAAGATGTTATCAATCTTGGATACAAGAACGATATAGTAAAGGTAAAGGACGGTTACGGCCGCAATTATCTTATCCCACAGGGAAAGGCAGTCATTGCAAGTGAATCAGCAAAGAAGGTTTTGGCTGAAAACGAGCGTCAGCGCGCTCACAAGCTGGCTAAGATCAAGGCTGATGCCGAGGCTCTGGCAGCTAAACTGAACGGCGTATCACTGAGCATCAGCGCAAAGGTCAACGAGGATGGTACCATCTTCGGTGGTGTAGGTGCTGCTCAGGTTGCTGAAGCTCTTTCTGCAAAGGGCTTTGAAATTGACCGCAAGATCATTGCAGTTGAGACTGTCAAGGCTGTCGGTTCTTACAAGGCAACCGTTAACCTTCACAAGGAGGTTAAGGCAGAAGTCGCTTTCGAAGTCGTAGCTGAATAAGCCGGACATAGAGCATAATTGGAAGGGATGACCAAATTAGGCCATCCCTTCTTTTATTCATGTTCCAATAATGGCTATTTTTGCAACCGGTATGGGCGATTCGAATTTCAGTCTTGAAGGTAAAGCTGCGGCTTTCTATACTCTGGGATGCAAACTTAACTTCTCGGAGACATCGACTATTATGCGCCAGCTTTGTGAAGCCGGTGCCCACAAGGCCGTGAAAGGGGAAAAGGCCGATATCTGCGTAATCAATACCTGTTCGGTCACTGAGGTGGCCGACCGCAAATGCCGTCAGGCGATTCACAGGATTGTGCGTGAAAATCCGGATGCGTACGTTGTGGTTACAGGATGCTACGGTCAGTTGCAGCCGGGTACGGTTGCCGGTATTCCCGGCGTTGACATTGTTCTTGGGCAGGATTTGAAAGGCAGTATCCTGGAGAATCTCAACGGACTTCAGAAACGTGAGCACGGCATTTCTCTGACGGTCGGCACAAATGACATCAGAACATTCGTTCCGTCATGTTCACGCGGTGACAGAACCCGCTTCTTTCTAAAGGTACAGGACGGATGCGACTACTACTGCACATACTGTACTGTTCCATACGCACGCGGTCACAGCCGCAATGCTCCTATTGCAAGTCTTGTGGAACAGGCCCGTCAGGCCGGTCGTGATGGTGGCCGTGAGATTGTGATAGCGGGCGTTAACATTGGCGACTTCGGCAAGTCGACCGGTGAATCCTTCCTTGATTTGTGCAAGGCACTTGATGAGGATGAAAATATTGCCAGATACAGAATTTCTTCAATTGAACCGAATCTGCTGACTGACAGTACGATTGATTTCGTGGCTCAGTCAAGGGCTTTCATGCCGCATTTTCATATTCCTCTTCAGAGCGGTTCGAACGATGTGCTCAAGCTTATGCACCGCCGATATGAGCGTGATGTGTTTGCTGCCAAGGTGAACCGTATTAGGCAGGCCATGCCGGATGCTTTCATAGGCGTGGATGTGATAGTTGGTATGCGTGGAGAAACCGATCAGTTCTTTGAAGACGCATATCGGTTCATAGAGGGGCTGGATGTTACCCAGCTTCATGTATTCAGCTATTCCGAACGTCCGGGTACGGCAGCGTTGAGGATTCCGTATTCGGTTACTCCCCAGCAGAAGCATGAACGCAGCCAGAGGCTTCTGGAACTGTCAGACAGGAAGACTAAGGCTTTTTATGAGTCGCATATAGGCGAAACTGCACAGGTCCTTGTGGAGAAACCGCGCCGCGGTATGCCTGCGCATGGCTTTACCCCAAATTATATAAGAGTGGAAATGGATGCGCGGAAGGTGCGCGAGAATGAAATTGTAAATGTACGTCTTGGCGGCTTCAATGAAGCAGGTGACGCTTTGACAGGAACACTGATATGAAAACCGGTATTGTCATATTGAACTGGAACGGCAAGGATATGCTCAGACGCTATCTGCCAGTGCTTGTCAGGTGCTCCCGGCAGGACGATGCTCAGATAATTGTGGCCGACAACTGCTCGACAGACGGATCGGTTGAGATGATGCAGAGCGAATTCCCTGACATACGTCTTATTTGTCTGGACCGTAACTACGGCTTTGCCAAGGGTTACAATATGGCTTTGAAACAGGTGGAATGCGAGTATTACATTCTTTTGAATTCCGATGTCAAGGTAACTCCGGACTGGCTTCTGCCACTGGTCAGCTACATGGATGTACATCCGGGTATCGCCGCATGTCAGCCTAAACTCCTGGACTTGAAGAACCCGGAGTATTTTGAATATGCCGGCGGTGCGGGCGGATATATGGACAAGTGGGGGTATATGTACTGCCGGGGTCGTGTGTTCGATACCATTGAAAAGGATGAAGGACAGTATGATTCAATTCAGGATGTGTTCTGGGCGACAGGTGCCTGCCTGATGATACGCAGTGCCGATTACTGGGCTGCAGGCGGTCTGGATGACCGTTTCTTTGCGCATCAGGAGGAAATTGATCTGTGCTGGCGTCTGCGCAGTCGTAACCGCCGGATTGTATGTATTCCTGAAAGTGTTGTCTATCATGTGGGCGGAGCGACTTTGAATAAGTCAAATCCATACAAGACGTTTCTCAATTTCAGGAACAATCTGCTCATGCTTTACAAGAACCTGCCTGAGAATGAACTTGCAAAGGTAATGCGCGTGCGTTTCTGGCTGGACGGTCTCGCTGCGCTGGTGTTCATTCTGAAGTTCCACTTGGGCGATGCCAGGGCTGTATTCAGAGCCCGCCGCGAATTCCGGAAACTTAAGCCTGTATTCCTGGACAGCCGTATGGAGAATCTTGAGGAGTCTTCTCAGACTGATATTCCGGAACGTGCTGATTTCAGCCTTCTGTGGCGATACCACGTAAAACGCCGCAGAACCTGGTCAAATCTGTGAACTATGTTCAGTGACGCACCAGTCTGAGCTGGTGGTCTATAGTGTCTGGCAGCTCCTCGGGGTAGTGGGTGACAATTATCATGGTCTTTTGCGGCTGGTCGCAGAAGACCTTTATTATTTGCATTGCAAGGCTGCGGTTCGCGGCATCGAGTCCGTGAAGAGGCTCGTCAAGGATAATGAGCGACGGGTTCTTGACAAAGGCACGTGCCAGCAGAATCATGCGCTGTTCGCCGCTTGACAGGTAATAGAAGTCACGGTTCTCGAATTCGGACATTCCGAAAATCTGTAGCCATACACGACATGCCTCCCGTTCCTCATTGGTAATTTTTTTATACAAACCTACTGAGTCGTGCAGGCCCGAGGCAACTATGTCGATGGCGGGGTAATGACGTGAGTATGACCGGTGCATTTCAGGTGAGACGTAACCGATATGCTTCTTGATTTCCCAGATGCTTTCGCCGGTTCCTCGGGCCCGGCCGAACAGCGAAATGTCACATGCGTATGATTGTGGATTGTCAGCATAAATCAGACTTAGAAGTGCTGATTTGCCGCAACCGTTTCTTCCAAGTAGAGCCCAATGCTCGCCTTTTCTGATTGTCCAGTCAAGGCGGTCCAGTATGCATCGGCTGCCATATTTCAGACTGACCTTGTTGCAGCGTACAATCTCATTGGAGTCCATGCCGTGTTCAGGAAGACCGTGCATGATATTGACCAGCTCCTGCGACAGAGTGGGGGCATCGGCCCCGTAATCGGACAAGAATCTGTCCTTTTCAACCATCGGCCTGCATACCTTGTTCCTTACTTCTATGACATGGGTTATGAACGAGGGTATGTCTTCGGGACGTGCTACGATAAGGATTATCTGCATGTTCCACCTGCCTATGAGCTCTTCAAACAGGTTGCACAGCATTTCACGCGTCTCGCGGTCAAGTCCTATGAACGGGCTGTCAATGATTACAACGCGTGGTCTGACGGCAAGAGAACGGGCAAGCTGGTACTTGCGCATCTCGCCGCTGGACAGGGATACAAGCTGCTTGTCCCAGATGAGAGACAGATCGAACAGACGGAAAAGGCTGTCCCTCCACTCCTGATCGGCCACGAAGGGAAATGCATCGCCCACTACAGGCGAATCTCCCATTTCGGTCATGTTCCAGCGCTGCTGGTAGAAGTAGGTGCTGTCGGCGCTTCCATAGCTGTCGCGGAATGTAATGTGACGTATGTCAATGCCGTGTATGCCGTCGCCGTATTCGGCTTCGCGTTTGTCAAGCAGCGGGTACTGGCGGAGCAGAATGTTGACAAGCAATGTCTTGCCGGAGCCGTTCGGTCCGCATACCGCTACCTGCTGTCCGTCTTCAATGCATATGTTGACCGGCTCTGCCAGTCTGTATTCGGGGTTGGCTACAATGCCGTTTTCCAGCCTGATAGTAAAATTGTCCATAGCGGCCGCAAAGATAGCCAAAATGCACTACCTTTGTCACAGAAAAATGGAAACGGCTCTTTATCTTATTCCGAATTTGCTGGGAACGACTCCTGTTGAACAGGTGCTTCCTCCTTATAATCACGACATTGTAATGCAGATCAGACATTTCATTGTCGAGGACGTACGTACCGCACGCCGTTTTCTCAAGCTGGTTGACCGAAGCATTGACATTGACAGCCTGACGTTCTACACTCTGAACAAGCACACAAAACCTGAAGAAATTGCAGGGATGCTTGTCCCGCTGGAGCAGGGCAGTCCGATGGGCGTAATATCGGAGGCCGGCTGTCCCGCAGTTGCCGATCCCGGGGCCGATGTGGTTGCCATAGCACAGCGCAGAAACCTGAAGGTGGTACCTCTGGTAGGACCTTCAAGCATTATCATGGCCATTATGGGATCGGGGTTCAACGGCCAGAGCTTTGCATTCAACGGCTATCTGCCCATTGAGCCTGACGAACGTCAGAAATGCCTGAAACGCCTGGAACAGCGTGCAATTTCAGAGAATCAGACACAGCTGTTCATAGAGACTCCTTACCGTAATGCCAAAATGATGGCCGATATCCTCAAGGCGTGCAATCCCGGAACGCACCTGTGCATTGCCGCCGGCATCACGACTCCAGACGAGTATATCCATACGCACACGGTAAAAGAATGGAGAGACCGGCTGCCCGACCTCTCCAGGATTCCTGCCATATTCCTTATTTACAGGTAATCTGCGGTTACTTGAGGTTCTCGTCGAAGAATCCAATCATTTTCTGCAGCAGATGTCTGCGGTATGCGCTGCCTTCAATGCTGTGGTTCTTTCCGGGATAAACCATAAGATCGAAATCGGTTCCGTTCTGTACAAGAGCGTCGATATATGCCGTGCTGTTGCTCAGGAACACGTTGTCATCGTCAATGCCGTGAATGAGCAGCAGACGTCCGCTGAGCTTGTCAGCGCGTCCGATGGCCGATGATTCGGCATAGCCTTGGGCGTTCTGCTTGGGCTCCTGCATGAAACGTTCGGTATAGGGCGCATCGTAGTAGCGCCAGTCTGTGACAGGAGCCACGGCAATTCCGCATTTGAAGACGGGCGTGCCCTGCGACATTGACATGAGTGTGGTGTATCCTCCATAGCTCCAGCCCCAGATGGCAATGCGTTCCCCGTCAATGTATGGAAGACTGCCAAGATACTGTGCGGCTGCAACCTGGTCATCGGCCTCAAGCACGCCGAGATGCAGGTATGTCTGTTTCTTGAAGTCGGCACCACGGCGGCCTGTGCCGCGTCCGTCAACTACAGCTACTGCATAGCCGTTCTGTGCAAGCAGATTCTCGAGCGATGCTCCGGGGTAGAAACCTGCGCTCCAGCTGTTCAGAACCTTGTTGTAGCCCGGGCCGCTGTACTGGAACATAATCAGAGGAACCGGGTTGGACTGACTGGCGCTTTCAGGCTTGATCATCCATCCGTACAGCTCTGTCCCGTCGGCGGTCTTGAACGAGAACAATTCCTTTTTCAGAAGTCCGTATTCTTCGGCCTTCCGCTCCAGCAGACTTCCGTCGTCGATTGTACTTAATACCTTTCCGCTGTTGTCGCGCAGCGTGATGCGGGTGGGGCTGTCCATGCCTGACCAACTGTTATGGAAGTATTTCATTCCTGTGCTGAATGTGGCGCAGCTGGTGCCGCTGCGTTCTGTAAGGCAGGTTCTTCGCCCTTTGGAGTCAAGTTTCCAGACAGCATTGTCATACATGCCGCTTTCGTTGCTTTCGTAATAGACCGTACCGCTTTTGGCATCGTAGTCCAGGAAGCGCGTAACTTCCCAGTCTCCGCTTGTTAACTGCTTGATTAACTTACCGCTAAGACTGTACTGATAAAGGTGATTATAGCCGTCCTTTTCACTCTGCATTATAAAGCCGCCATTGTAAAACCATGTGTCCATATAGCCCGGACAGTCAATGTAGCGCCTGTCCTCCTGTCTGAGAATGAGGGTGCACAATGTAGAGCGCGGGTTGGCCGAGTATATTTCCAACTTGTTTTGCTGGCGGTTCAAAGTGAATACGAACAGACTGTTGTCATCGTTCTCAACGAACTTTATCCGTGGAATGTAGGTGTTGCTGTCAACCGGCACGCTGATGTCGCGTATTACGGAACTCTTTATGTCAAATGAGTGGACCGACACTTTTGACAGAGCCGCTCCTGCTGTAGGGTACTGCTGCGGTCTGTAGCTTACCAGCTGCTGGCTGTATGAACCATCATCGGCCTTCGTGCTGAAGAAAGGCAGACTGTAGCTGTCCACTTGCGACTCATCAAAGCGTATCCATGCCAGCATACGGCTGTCGGCGCTGAATTCAAAGGCGCGTGTAAAGGAAAACTCCTCCTCGTATGCCCAGTCAGGGATACCGTTGAGAATCTTGCCCGGCTGACCGTCTTTGGTGACCTGTACCTCGGCGTTGCCGAACAGTATCTTTACAAGAAACAGGTTGCCGTCGCGGACAAAGGCAATGTTGTGACCGTCGGGCGAGTAGGCGGGTGACCGCTGCGGACCGTTCTGGGACAGCGGTTCCAGCCTGTTGTTACGTATAGTGAATATGTAGTATTCGGCCGATACGGAATGACGGTATACCGGAGTGCTTCGGGTTTCCAGAAGAATGGTCTCTTCGCCTGGTGCAAGAATGAAACCGGTGAACTTGTCAATGCGGTCACCCTTGACTGTGCCGAGATCCAGTACGGTTTCCGTTACCTGGCCTGTTTTGAACGAGCACTTGAGAATCTGACCGCCTTTGGCCTGGAGATAATGCTCGCCGTCGGCCATAGGGATTATGGGCTCAGTCCCACTTGGGGTGAATTCACCGGATACTACGTCATCAAGTTGCAGCTGACGTGCTGAGGCGCCAGCGGATAGACATATTGCCATACTTAAAATGATTGCTGATAACTTATTCATAATGTTGGAATTATCATGTTATTGAAAAGTGAAAATCAGTCATTGGGGATGCCTTTTCCCTGACGGATTATTTCCTGCTCTCCATTGACGGCATATATCACCGTCGAGTACTGGTAGTCTCCGTTGCCTCCGTTAACTACAATGTCCACGTCATCTCCAAGGCGTTCGTCAATGAGCTCGGGGTCGGTAAGACACGATATGTCATCGACGCTTTCGTCAAAGGGGATGGTTGTGGCAAGCAGGGGCGCACCGAGCTGGCGGCATATCTCACGGACAATGTCATTGTCGGGAACACGTATGCCAACCTCCTTGCGGTTGCTGAACACCTTTGGCAGTCGGCTGCCTGCGCGCAGGACAAAGGTGAACGGGCCGGGAAGGTTGCGTTTCATTGACTTGAAGGTGCTGTTGTCAATCTGAACATACTGGCTTATGTCGCTCAGGTCATAACAGATTATGGAGAAGCGGTGCCTGCGTATGTCCATGCCCTTCAGGCGGCAGATACGCTCTATGGGGCGCTCCTTCAGAGCATGGCAGCACAGGGCGTATGCGGTATCGGTGGGCAGTATTGCCACACCTCCTCCGTTCAGAATGTCCAGCACGCGGTCAATGTCCTTCTGGCTGGTGTTCTTCTCATACAGTCTTATCAGCATGGATGCGTCTGTTTATATATTCTACAATCGAACTTCTGTCATCGGGGTGGAACCATACAGTGTCAGGGTTGCGCTTGAACCACGTCATCTGCTTGCGTGAATACACCCGGCTGTTGCGGCGTATGTTGTCAAGTGCCGATTCAAGAGTCTGCGGCCTTCCGTCGGGTCCTGGCTCTCCGGCCATCCAACTGAAAAGTTCCTTCATACCCACCGTATTCAGCGAGTTCAACCCGCGTTGAGGATACATTCGCTCGGCCTCTTCCAGCAGCCCGTTTTCAACCATTGAACCCACGCGTCGGTTAATTCTGTCATACAGTTCCTGACGTTCACGATTGAGTCCGATGCGTATGATATTGAACGGCCGCTTGGCTTTGTTGCCGGTCCTGAGATCAGAGTAGGGATGCCCGGTCATGTAGCAAATTTCAAGAGCATGAAGCACGCGCTTCGGATTCCTGAGGTCGGCTTGACGGTAGTAGTTAGGGTCCAGCAACTTGAGTTCCGATGTCAGTGAATCAAGCCCTTCGGCCTTGAGCCTGTCGGTCAGATTCTGCCTGATTTCCGGTGAAACTGTTGGGATATCGTCTATTCCATAGCACAGAGAATCGATATACATCATAGAACCGCCACTGGCCAGGAGAATGTCGTGGCTGCCGAATAGAGCGCTTATCAATTCTAAAGCTTGTTCTTCGTATTTGGCGGCGCTATAGTAGTCGTCAATCTTGAGATTTCCTACAAAATAATGCCTGACGCGTTCCATCTGCTCCTTTGTCGGAGCCGCTGTGCAGACAGGAATGTCGGCATACATCTGTCTGGAATCGGCTCCGATGATTGGGGTATGAAACAAATCGGCGAGGTTCAGACAGATGTCAGTCTTCCCCACGCCGGTCGGTCCAAGTATTATGATCAGGCTTTTCACACCTTGTCAGAACATGTCGTCAATTGAGTCAAGACTGACTTCAGTCGGACCGCCACCCATATCAAAACCATCCTGGTCAAGTTCGCTTTCATCAAAGCCGTCATCACCGTAAAAATCCTCTCCAAGATCGGTCACACCAGAAGTCTTTGCCATTTCTTCAAAGTCAACGGTCTGCTTGGGGGCTATGCCCGACTTGCCGGTGCATTTGGCCTTGTCAAGAGACTTACCGGTAATGATTTCCTTCAGCTCAATGAAGAAACATCTTTCGGTCAGCGGGTCGAACACGTAGATAAGACGCTGCTTCTCGTCTTCGATAAGCTCGTCTAGCGGCGTGTCGGCCATTACCCAGCTGTCAACTTCAGAACTGGTGTTCATTTCCTCACGGGTTATTTCCTCACGTTTCTCCCAGTTGTCCTCACAGATGAAAAACGATGTCATCTGGTCATCGGGATAGCCCACCGATTCAAGGATAGCATTGCTGAAATCCAAGAACGTTGCCGATGAACTTATTTGTATTTCACGATGGAAGTCATCGACTTCGTCAGACACAATGATAAATCTATAAATCATAGTCGTTGCCTTGTGTTTAGCGGTCACGGATGATTCCGCGTTCCGATGATTCAATGAATTTGATTATGTACTGTATTTCGGGCAGGCTTGCAAACGACTCTTCCTTGAGTGCTGCAAGTGCTTGTGAAACATTCATACCATTCTGATATATAATGCGATACGCATTGTGTATTGCATCGATTGTTTCAACAGGATAACCTTCTCTACGAAGGCGTACAAGGTTGATTCCAGCATATGTCAGAGGGTTGCGCCCGCCCATGATGTATGGCGGTATGTCCTTGCTACATCCGCTGCCTCCCTGAATCATTACATAGCCTCCAATGTGGCAGAACTGGTGAATGAGAACACATGCGCTTATGGTTGCGTGATCATCGACCACAACTTCACCTGCAAACTTGGTACTGTTGCCAATGATGCAGTGGTTGCCTATTACGCAGTCATGAGCAACATGCATATTTTCCATGAGCAGGTTGTTGCTGCCCACAACAGTCTTTCCTTTCGATGCAGTACCGCGGTTTATCGTTACGTTTTCACGAATGCGGTTAAAGTCGCCTATCTCGGCCGTAGTCTCTTCTCCACGGAATTTGAGATCCTGCGGGATACCGCCAATAACGGCGCCCGGATGAATCTGATTGCCGTTTCCGATGCGTGAACCGTACATTATGTTGACGTGTGGCATAATTATATTGTCATTGCCAATCACCACATTTTTGTCAATGAAGCAGAATGGACCTATTTCAACGTTCTCCCCAATCTGGGCCGATGGGTCCACGTATGCCAATGGGCTTATCATATCTTAATCCTTTTTGTCTGTTTTTGTAAGTTGTACCATAAATTCAGCTTCTGCAACCAGTTTATCGGCTACGAAGGTGTATCCTTTGAGCGACAGCATGTTATGACGCATCGGCGCCGTTTTGACAACGCGCATCAGCATAGTGTCCCCCGGAATGACTTCGTGACGGAAACGCGTGTTGTCAATCTTGACGAAACGCGCCTGATACTCCTGCGGGTTATCGGTGTATTGCAGAGCCAGAGTACCGCCAAGCTGTGCCATCGCCTCAACTATGAGCACACCGGGCATGATGGGCTGTCCTGGGAAATGTCCCTGGAAGAAAAACTCGTCATTGGTGACGTTCTTGACACCTTCGGCGTACAGGTCTGTCATAGCAATAACCTTGTCAAGCAGAAGCATCGGATACCTCTGAGGCAGTCCGGCCTGTATCTGCTGCAGGTTCATTACCGGCGGTAATGCCGGGTTGTATGCCGGTGCCTGGGCATCGTTCAAGGTGATGTTCTTGCGCAGAATGCGTGCAAATTTGTTGTTGATGGTGTGCCCTGGGCGTGTAGCTATGATACGTCCCTTGATGGGCTTGCCTACAAGTGCAAGGTCACCGATAATGTCAAGCAGTTTGTGACGTGCCGGTTCGTTGTCCCATGTAAGTGGCTTGTGCATTATGTAACCAAGCTTATGTGCGTCCATCCTTGGAACACCCATTACCTCGGAGAGCTTGTCATAGCGTTCCTGCGGCATCTCCCTCTCATATATGACAATAGCGTTGTCCAGGTCACCGCCTTTGATGAGACCGACACCAAGAAGAGGCTCGATCTCGCGCACGAACACGAATGTGCGGCTGGAAGCAATTTCCTGCGGGAAATCACGCATATCGTCAAGTGAGGCATACTGGTTGTACAGTATCTTGGAATCGAATGATATCAGGACGTTTACGCTGAATTCATCATCAGGAAGAAGAATGATTGACGATCCTGTCTTCTCGTCGCGGACCTCAATCTTTGACTTTACGACATAAAAGTCTTTAAGGGCATCCTGTTCCTTTACTCCAACCCTCTGGATATTTTCCACATACTGTATGGCGCTGCCGTCCAGAATAGGGAATTCAGGACCGTTCACTTCCATGTGGCAGTTGTCAATTCCTGCCGCATAAAGTGCAGCCAGTGCGTGTTCGACTGTGCTAACTTTGGCGTTGCCCTTGAAAAGCACGGTTCCGCGCTGGGTTTCACGTACGTTTTCGGCGTATGCGTCAATGACAGGTTGGCTGTCAAGGTCCGTCCTTTGTATTTTGTATCCGTAATCGGCTGGGGCAGGTTTGAATGTCACAGTCAGGTCAAGTCCTGTGTGAAGACCCTTTCCACTTAGAGAAAAAATATCCTTTAAAGTCTTCTGTTTATACATGTTATGTTACTTGTTTTCAAGTTTTGCTTTGAGCGATTCAATCTCTTTCTGGAGAGCGGAAATCTGCTTGCTCATATCGGGAAGCTGGCGGAAAACCACCGATGAACGAAGAAAATCACGGTATCCTATTGCCGGATAACCCATGATGTTCTGATTGTCGGGCGTATTGCCGATTACTCCTGTTTTTGCACCAAGATTAACCTTGTTGCCAATCTTTATGTGTCCTGAAATTCCGCTCTGTCCGCCAATCATGCACCACTGTCCGACCTTGGTTGAACCGGCAATTCCGCTCTGGGCCGACATCACCGTGTTCTCTCCAACTTCGACATTGTGTGCAATCTGAACCATATTGTCAAGTTTCACACCCTTGCGTACTATAGTCCGCCCCATTGTGGAACGGTCAATGCAGGTGTTGGCTCCAATCTCAACGTCATCTTCAAGCTGTGCAATTCCAATCTGCGGAATCTTGTCATATCCGTGCGGTGTCGGTGCAAAGCCAAAACCGTCGGCTCCGACAACACTGCCGGAGTGCAAAATACACCGGTTGCCGATAATGCAACCATAATAAACCGTTGAATTAGGGTACAGAATGCAGTCAGAACCTATCAGAGCACCCTTTCCGACAAATGCATGCGAATATATCTGACTGTTGTCACCAACCGTCGCTCCATCTTCTACGACAGCAAAAGGGCCGATAAAAACGTCTTTGCCTATCTTGGCCGATTCAGCCACCGATGCCAGCGGGCTGATACCCTGACGCGGAGGGTTGACTGCCTGTGCGTAGAGGGTAAGCAGTTTTGCCAGACTCTCGTAGGCGTTGTCCACAAGAATGAGAGTGGCACTCACAGGTTTTTCCGCTTTGAAGTCACGGTTCACCAGTACGATGCTTGACTGGGTGGTATAGAGATATTCAGCGTATTTAGGGTTGGATAGGAATGAAATGGCACCCGGCCTGCCTTCTTCAATCTTGGCAAAAGTGTTGACGGTTGCGTTTTCGTTACCTTGTATCTGTCCCGACAGGAACTGTGCTATCTGTTTTGCTGTAAAATCCATTATTCGTCTGTTAGTGAGAATTGCAAAAATAAGAGATTCTTTTGGAATCCCATGTGCGCGCCCGTACTTATTTCAAATAAGAGGACATTTCCTGCTGGACTACCTGAGCGGCAGCTGCAGCACCCTTTGCAAAGTCTTCGCTGTTGTCGGCGTATATGATGGCGCGGCTACTGTTCACAATAAGTCCGCACTTGCTGTTCATACCGTACTTGCATACATCGGCCAAACTGCCGCCCTGTGCTCCGATACCCGGTACCAGAAGAAAACTGTCCGGAACTGACGAACGTATTTCAGTAAGCATTTCGGCACGTGTAGCTCCAACCACATACATCATGTTGTCGGCATTGCCGCCCCATTCAAGCGAGTGCTCTAGAACGGCCTTGAACAAAGGACGACCTTCTGGGTCCTGTATGTACTGGAAATCTTGTGCACCCTTGTTGCTGGTCAATGCTAGAAGAATAACCCACTTGCCGTCAAATCCAAGAAACGGGGTTACGCTGTCCTGACCCATGTATGGGGCAACGGTAACGGAATCGACATTCATTTCCTCAAAGAAACAGCGTGCGTAAAGTGCAGCCGTGTTACCTATGTCTCCGCGTTTTGCATCGGCAATTATGAACTGATCCGGATAATTGCTGCGTATGTAGTCAATCGTCTTGTACAGAGACTGCATTCCTTTTAGACCGGCTCCCTCGTAGAAGGCAAGATTGGGTTTGTAAGCAATTGCGAAAGGTGCAGTAGCATCGATGATGGACTTGTTGAATTCAAATACTGGGTCATCAAGGGTCAGCAGATGAGCCGGTATCTTCCTGATGTCAGTGTCAAGTCCGACACACAGGAAACTGCGTTTGCGCATTATGTTCGAGTAAAGTTCTTCTCTTGTCATACGATTCGATATTATGTGAAAATTATTTACAGTTCGCTTTCTTTCATCCTTTCCGCATTCTCGGCAATTGTAAGTTGGTCTATGCAGTCCTGAATGCCTCCGTCCATGAATGCCGGCAGATTATAGATAGTGTAGTTGATGCGATGGTCGGTAATGCGTCCCTGTGGAAAGTTATAGGTGCGTATCTTGGCCGAGCGGTCACCTGTCGATACCATCGTCTTGCGCCTGGCAGCAATGTCATCGACATATTTCTGGTGTTCCCGATCGTATATCATGGTGCGCAGTCTGGATAGGGCGCGCTCCTTGTTCTTGGGCTGGTCACGGGTTTCAGTACATTCAATCAGAATCTCCTCGACTGTACCCGTTGTCGGGTTTTTCCAGTAATAGCGCAGTCTTACGCCCGATTCAACCTTGTTCACGTTCTGACCGCCTGCACCGGAACTTCGAAAAGTGTCCCATTTTATTTCGCCTTCGTTTATCTCAACTTCAAAGGCATCGGCCTCGGGCAGTACGGCAACGGTAGCGGCCGATGTGTGTATGCGTCCCTGCGTTTCGGTTACTGGGACACGCTGTACACGGTGAACGCCAGATTCATATTTCAGAGTGCCATAGACCTTTTCGCCAGATACGGAGAAAATGATTTCCTTGAACCCGCCGGCTGCACCTTCGGAACATGACGATACGGCTGTTTTCCAACCTTTCATTTCGCAGTATTTGGTGTACATACGGTACAGGTCACCGGCGAACAGCGCAGCTTCATCGCCGCCTGTGCCGCCGCGTATTTCCATCACTACATCCTTCGCATCCTGCGGGTCAGCGGGAACCAGCATGAGCTTGATCTCTTCTTCAAGCTGTTCCAGCTGCTGTTGAGAGATGGTGAGTTCCTCACGTGCCATCTGACGCATCTCCTGGTCCTCTTCTGTGGCAATCAGCTCACGGGCCTGCACTATGTTGTCCTGTAGCGAAAGATATCTTTTGCGTGCGTTTGAAATAAGTTCCAGATCCTTGTATTCACGGTTCAGTTTGACGAAGCGTTTCATGTCGGCAATCACAGCCGGGTCCGTTATTAGCAGACTTACCTCCTGAAAGCGGGCTTCCAACCCGTCAAGCTTTTCAAGCAATTGTGCCGGTGACATTGGAATGGATTTTCAATTTGGACACAAAGATACTAAAATGATGCCCAAAAACCGAACTGATTGCTCGGCTTTTGGGCACCGTTACATACATTGCAGACAAGTTATTTCAGGAGTGTTCCAAGGAACTCTATAATTTTAGTCAGATCATCCTGATTGGCAATCAGTGGCGTTTCCCTGTTTATGAAAGGTTCAATCACGCTAAATGTCATGGATTTGTAGCGGTCTTTCACTGCATCAATGCCACTGTTTTCCCAATACTTTGTGATATTGATGGTGTTATCATCCTTAACATTTTCTGCATGGATGACAACAGGCAGATCATAGAGAATCTCGTCAATCATACTGATGTCTTCAGAAAGCGCGTTAATCAGTGTGATGACCGATCCTAGAGCACCAGGCAGTTCTGTCAGTTCTGAATTCTTGATGGTGTTAATAAAGTTATCAAGCTGTCTGGCATCGGTCATCAGTTTGTCGTAGTCAATAGACTCAATCTGCGCCCGAGTCAGCATGCCGACGCTGGCCTGTGAATTTTCAATGCCCTGGAAATATATATTCTGTGTAGTGTACGGAATCATGTGATCAAAGATAATGCTAAGGCGTTCGGCATTTATGATGCTGTCCTTCTTGATATCGTCAACAACACCGCACAAAAGGGCTTTTTCGTCGCTGTTGAACGGGTCAACGGTTCTGGCGCATGAAGTCACTTCTCCATCCATAAGGGTAGTGCTGAATTCAATGGTCTTGTGC
This sequence comes from Bacteroidaceae bacterium, assembly GCA_045617485.1. Lineage (GTDB taxonomy): Bacteria > Bacteroidota > Bacteroidia > Bacteroidales > Bacteroidaceae > Colenecus. The sequence continues at coordinate 4,949 of JAZLIR010000024.1, read as the reverse complement.
TCCGTATTGATCAGCCAGGTAACAAGGCTGTACCAGTCGAACTCATTGACACCTGTCAGATCGGTATTGATGTCAAATTTGAAACCAAGCAGCGTCTGGCTGCCGTTGGTGGTGGTAAAACCTGCATGAAGACCGGTCTTTCTTTCAAGTTTCAGCGTTATCAGATTCTTGACATTATCCATCTGTCCGTTTATCTGAATGTCAATCATTGTACCGGCCGATTCCAGATCGAACTTGTTTATTATGCCGTTTATGCTTATCAGGAAGTTTCCCTGGTGCTGAAGTTCCCAGTCTATCTTCTTCGGGAGCTGCAGATCATCGTTGATCTTGACAGCCTGGTCACTTATGGAGTATATGACCGATGTGGTCTTGCCACCGAGTTTCAAGTTTGCAGTGTGCTTGTTCTTGCCTGAAGAAACGCTTGTAATCATGCTTGACATACCCTTAGGTTCAAGATCGAAGTCGATGCTGAAGTTCAGGGCGCTGCCTTTGATTGGACCGTTTTCCAGACTTTGGGCAAGTTTTGCATATTGGCCTATCAGATATCCTATGTATGGCTTGGTGCATGTCGTTATGCTTGTAATCAGCTTTACAACATCCAGCTGATATGTGTTATTGTCATTCAGATACTTGATGAATGCCTGTGTCTTGCTGTTGTCCATCAGTTCCAGAACCTTGTTCGACGAGCTCGACAGAAGCTGCTGCTGTCCTTCCAGGCCAAGATATGCAATACGCGGTCCTTCAGGCTCTGTGGACTCTCCAATTCCGGGTGTCGTATCACTGCTGCATCCAAGCAATAGAGCCGTGCCGCAAAGAAAAGCGGCTGTCTTCGATATAAAATGCTTTGCCATAGTAATTATGTTTTGGTGCGTAAAAGTATACATTTTTTACACCAGAGCAAAAGAACCTCACACCATTTTAAGGGTTGAGGCTGAAAACCGATGTAATTTCACTGGAAACTTCGCCGGTTGTCGTATTGCAGCCAATTACGCCGGTCTGTATTCTGACAAAATCTATATGGTCAAGACCGGCCGCTGTACCGTCTGCTTTTACAGCCCAGGAAATGTCAAACTTGCAGCCGTCGCTTTTGTTCGGCAGGTTGTCGGCATACCCCCAGCCGAATGGTGACATTACCCAAATGCCGTTGTCCTGGCTAGTGTTGTCCGGAAGCAGTGTGGCGCTGAATGATACGCTGTCGCAGTCATACCATAAGGGCCAGTATGACTGTGAGTGGAAACTGTTATGCAATATGCTGCCGCTCTGACCGTCACTGCCACACCACGGAATGTCGCCGTCCTGTCTTCTGTAGCAGACGGTATAATCCATGACGGAGTTAGGATATTCCGAACCGTCTATCTGGTACCATACGTCATCGGGCAGACCGTTTGCATTGTCATCGGCACTTATCCATACCACACCCGGCTCCGCATTGCCAGCTACGGCATTGCCGTCAATTTCAAAATCATAGCCTTCAGTATCCATTACAGGTTCGTCAAATCCGACTGTGATGTATCCGCCAAATCCTCCTAGCGTTATCATGCCGTTGCCGCGAAGCAGTGTGAGACATTTTGCGGCCATAATGCTGTCATTGTCGCCTTCCGCATACTGGGGCAGCACATTCACAAACTGCCCGGGGGCGGGACGGTATTCGAATACTTTGGAAATGTGGCCTTTCAGAGCATTTGCCGGGTTGACATCGGCTCTGACGGCGGCATCGTAGAATTGGATTCCGTTCGGGTTTATTCCAATACCGTCAATGCGGTATTCAAGATACCCCCGGCTGTCAAAGCACAGAATGCTGCCCGGGGTTACATAGTCGGCTGCATCGCAGACGAACACCTTGCCTGCTTGTGCATCGGCTGTTATTCCGTATGGCTGTTCCAGACGTGTGCCGTCCTTAATGAAACAGCTGTCGGTTATGAGGCCGGTCGGGGTCTCCATGACCATGATATTGCCGCTACCGTATGCGTAAAGCCATGCGGTAGAGCCTGTAATATCCATATTCAGTACGGGTATATCGTAAGTGTCGGTCATGATGTCCGACTGAACGTCAATTCTGTGCAGGCGGCAGTCATAATCATTTTTCGTGTAGTCGAAAAGCCCGCGCGAAACCACGAAGACACTGGTGCCGTCGGTGCAGATGCAGCCCGGATTCCTGCGTACCGCTATGCGTTTCGTCTCGGTGAACGTATCAAGGCTGATAACCGATACGGTGCTGTCAGGGTCGTTATAGTCAAGCCCGCCGGAATTTGATACGTACAGCTTGCCCGCCGTACAGCATATCCCGTCGGGATTGCGTCCTACATGCACAGTGCCGGTGACAGACATGGTGAGAGTGTCAATGCGTGCAACGGTGCCGTCATAACAGCATACGTATATACTGTTTCCGTATGCTGCCAATGCCCGTGGCTGCGCTTCGGGCATGTTGATCTGTTTCAGTGACAGGCATGTTGACGGGTCTATGATTTCAACGGTTCCCGATTCTGAAACCGCAATGTACAGGCGGCTACCGTACATCAGCATATCGTTGGCGGTATCGCCAAGACGCCGGCCGTTGGCCTTTTCAAAGCAGTCAAATGACCGTCCCTGGCTGTTTTGCCAGCTGTCTGTCCTGCCTGTTTTGAAATCGTGCCATGTCAGCGTGCTGTTGTTCTGATTGAACAGCCCCTCGGACAGCACGAACATGCCTTCGTGGCAGTTATCAATGGCAAGTCCGTTTTCCTGAATGAGCAGAGGCTCAGGGTCGCAGGAAACAAGCATTAGCAGAAATGCCGGAATACAGAGTCTTTTCTTCATAGTTCCAATGCTGCTGTAAATCTGAACTGGCGTCCCGGCATGGGGTAGTTGCGCACAAGCTCGTAACGGCTGTCGGTAAGGTTTACGCATTCGGCCTTCAATGACATCCTGCTCCAGCTGAACTGGAAGTCTCTCCACAGTGAGCATCCTGCCTCGCAGTATGAAGGCATGGCATATTCAGGTCCGTTATAGCCGTTGCAGAAATAGTCTCCGCTGTATATCAGGTTGCAGCTGGCCGATATCACCTGTGTCTCAATGAAAAACATCCCCGATGCAGAGTGTCTTGGAGTGTATGGAAGTTGGTGGTTCCATGTGCTGCTGCCACTGTCAGTCTTGTCCATAGCCCTCTGATAGGTGTATGAGAGCCTGATGCCGGGACTGACGGCCATATATCGGCACGACAAGTCAATTCCTGACTCGAATCCGTGTGTGGTGACACGTCCTATGTTCTTCATCATCCAGACTGCCGTGTTCTTTCCCGGAACTGCCAGAATACGGTCAAGAACGCAGCTGCTGTAGGCATCGGCATAAAAGGAAAAGAAACAATTTTCCATGCTCTTGTCCATGACGATACCGGCCGATGTGACCGATGCATGTTCGGGTTTCAGGTCGCGCCGGCCCACCTGTTCAAAGTACAGGTCATTGAAAGTAGGCAGGCGGAAGGAGTTTTCGTATGAAGCCCTGATGCGGAGACCAATTGCCGGCCATACAAGAAGATTCGTGCCCAATACAGGCGACAGATGATTGTAACTGCCGGCTGCAGCGTCGCGTTCGGTATGTTCGTCAGTTATCACATGATTGAGCCGCGCCGTCATAACAAGCCGTTCCGATGCATATTTGAGAGCCGCAGAACTGTTGAGCGTAAGACGGGTGGGGCGGGCCTGCACTCCTGTAAGACTGGAAATGCGGCCGTCAACGGCAATGGAGGAACTCAGATTGTCCGCCAGACGGTACATGAGTACGCCTGACAGATAATATTCCCGTTCATTGTAGCGGTTGTCGGTAATGCCGGTCATGCTGTTGACGCACGGATTCAAATAGCGCGTCCGTGTAACTCCGTATTTTGCTTTCATTTGCAGCGTCAGCCTGTCAGAAACGGCATCGTGCAGGGTAGATTGTATGAATCCGTCCCGGTTCCACATTCTCTCGCAGGCTGCGTTTTCGTTATAAAGGATATTCGCCGGCAGACCCTGTTCTGACTGAAACCAGTATGCGCGTACCGACAGGTCAATTGAACCTATGCTTCCGTACAGAGCGGCTTCCGTATTAAGTCTGGTAATGTCGGAGTTGTCTCGCGTCATTGTTTTGGAACTGGTGCCGTTATTCTGGATGTAAGGGTAGTCGCCGTCAGCCCTGAGCCATTCCACGCTTGCAGTACCGGAAAGACCTTTGCCTGATTGAAAATCGGAACTCGCCAGAGCACCCATAGTCCCGAAACTGCCCTGTTTGAGCTGGACGTAACTTTTCAGTTTCTGACCGTCGGTCTGTGGCTTGTGCCCCTCAACACTGATGGCCGCTGCTTGTGCTGCAACAGCCGCCGTTTGAAGCATGTCGTTGTCGGGACCGCTTGTCAGAGTTACCGATTCGGTCCTGGCGGTCGAGAACCTGCCAAGATCTGTCTGTCCGGTCTGGTTGTCCATAATCATTACGCCATCGTATGCAACTGCCGTATGACTGGCTCCAAGACCGCGGACAGATACGGTCTTCAGACCGCCAATACCTCCGTAATCCTTGACTGTCGCACCGCTGAAGTATTTCATTACATCAGAAACCTGCAGAGCTCCGGTTGCCTGCATGAACCTGGCATCGGCCGTCTTCTCCGTGCTTACCGCTGCGGCTCCGTGTGTGTGACCGGCGTTGATGCGTATTTCCCGGATGTTGGCAGAAAGAATACTGTCAGATGTGAACCGGCCCTGCGCCTTCGCGGGAAGGTACAGGGTGCCGGCTGCTATCAAACCAGTTATGATAATCCTTTTTGCCGATGACATTATTCGCTTACGGTCAGACGGTCAAGACAGAAATACGACGGGGTGTTCATGCCCCATTCTCCGGTGTCCGATGAAGACAGAGTGAATCTGACTGACGTGACCTTGCCCAGGCCGGAAAGGTCAACCCGTTTCCATGTGTTCAGAATGTCGGTTCCGTTGGCCAGC
>JAZLIR010000023.1:0-47836 GCA_045617485.1 Bacteroidaceae bacterium | reverse complement strand
TATCCTTGTCTTATGGACTACTACGTCAAATTGCACTGAACAATGAAGAACCGCCGTATGCCGAACGGCACGTACGGTGGTGTGAGAGGTCGGAAAACAAAAGTAGGAGGAAACTACCTTTGTTTTCCTCCTACTCGATTCAGAGAGTGTTTTCGGAGGCTATGGCTCCAGAACTACGCGCCGTTGGCGCTATCCCTCCCACGCCTTTGGCGCGGGCCCCTCCCGTTCACGACGCCACGGGCGGCGACGGTTCTGGAGCCATAGCCTCCGAAAACATTGAAAATTTGGAATGGACGTTTTATGTCATTTTGTTAGTGTTTATGTGCCAGTGTCAATCAAAACATTACACATTGAAATGACTTTTGTCAATATTGATACAAAGTGATAGTAAAATCGCGGTTTTTGCTTTCAAAATATTTGATAATTCCTGAAAACTTATGCATTTTTGTTAGTAAAATATTTGTTTGTCATGAAATAAGGGAGTACCTTTGCACCACCAAAAGAAAAAAGAATAAAAACCAACTATTTATACAGACATTATGAAGCACAATTTTTGCGCAGGTCCTGCAGTTCTTCCGCAGGAGGTAATTGAAAAGTCAGCTCAGGCTGTTAATGATTTTGCCGGCACAGGCATTTCAATTCTTTCAATAAGCCATCGCTCAAAGGAATTCCAGCCGGTGGTTGATGAGGCTGTAGCCCTGTTCAGAGAAATTCTCGATATTCCGGAAGGTTATTCAGTAATTTTCCTTGCCGGCGGTGCCAGCATGGAGTTCTGCCGTGTTCCGTTCAACTTTCTGAACAAGAAGGCCGCTTATCTGAATACCGGCGTCTGGGCCAAGAAGGCCATGAAGGAAGCCAAGGCTTTCGGCGAGGTGGTAGAAGTGGCTTCATCGGCCGATGCAAACTATACCTTCATTCCCAAGAACTTTGAGATTCCTGCCGATGCAGACTATTTCCACTTTACAACCAACAATACCATTTACGGTACTGAAATACGCAAGGACCTTGACAGCCCTGTTCCATTGATTTCAGACATGTCATCTGATATCTTCTCACGTCCTATTGATGTAAGCAAGTACAACTGCATCTATGGCGGCGCTCAGAAGAACCTGGCTCCTTCGGGTATGGCATTCGTGATTGTAAAGAACGATGCTCTCGGCAAGGTTGACCGTTACATTCCTACAATGCTGAACTACCAGACACACATTGACAATGGTTCAATGTTCAATACTCCTCCTACATTCACCATTTATTCAGCTATGGAATCACTCCGCTGGCTCAAGGCTCAGGGTGGTGTAAAGGAAATGGCAAAGCGTGCTGAGGCACGTGCTTCAAAGCTCTACGGTGAAATTGACCGCAACAGGCTGTTCGTAGGTACCGCCAATGCCGAGGACCGTTCTTATATGAACATCTGCTGGGTTATGGCTCCTGAATACGCAGAACTCGAGGCAGACTTCCTGAAGTTCGCACAGGGCAAGGGTATGGTAGGCATCAAGGGACACCGTTCGGTTGGCGGTTTCCGCGCATCGTGCTACAACGCTCTGCCAATGGAAAGCGTTGACGCTCTCATTGCCTGTATGAAAGAATTTGAAGCACAGCATTGATTTACAAACCTTATCAATCAGACAGATATGAAAGTACTTGTAGCAACATCGAAGCCTTTTGCAAAGGTTGCAGTTGACGGAATAAGAAAGGAAATTGAAGCTGCCGGTTTTGAACTGGCTCTGCTTGAGAAATATACGGAGAAATCGGCACTTCTTGATGCTGTAAAGGATGCCGATGCTATTATCATTCGCAGCGACATTGTCGATGCCGAGGTTTTTGATGCCGCAAAGCAGCTCAAGATTGTTGTACGTGCCGGTGCAGGTTACGACAATGTCGATCTGGCAAGCGCTACTGCTCACGGCGTATGTGTAATGAACACTCCGGGTCAGAATGCAAACGCTGTTGCCGAGCTGGTTGCAGGACTTATGGTTTTCGCAGTCCGCAATTTCTACAACGGCACATCGGGCATAGAACTCATGGGCAAGAAACTTGGTATTCACGCCTTCGGTAACGTAGGACGCAATGTTGCACGCATAGCCAAGGGCTTTGGCATGGATGTCTATGCATTCGATGCATACTGCCCCAAGGAAGTTATCGAGGCAGCAGGCGTACATGCCTGTGCATCGGTCGAAGAAATGTACAAGACCTGTCAGTTCATTTCACTGCACCTGCCTGCTACCGATGAGACAAAGAATTCAATTGGCAGAAATCCTGTAGGCCTTATGCCTAAGGGTGCCGTTCTGGTCAACTCTGCACGTAAGGAAATCATCAACGAAGAGGAACTTATTACTCTTATGCAGGAGCGCGATGACCTGAAGTTCGTTTCTGACATTGCTCCGGCAGCTGCCGACAAGTTCCAGCAGCTGTTCGCTGACCGCTACTTTGCTACACCCAAGAAGATGGGCGCACAGACAGCCGAAGCCAACATCAACGCCGGTATTGCCGCTGCAAAGCAGATTGTAGGCTTTATCAAGGATGGTTGCACCAAGTTCATGGTAAACCGCTGACATTATGGCCATAATTAAACCGTTTCAGGGTATTCGCCCCCCAAAGAACCTGGTAGAAAAGGTTCAGAGCCGTCCGTATGACGTTCTGAACTCAGAAGAGGCAAAAGCCGAAGCCGCAGGCAATGAAATGTCGCTGTATCACATTATCAAGCCTGAAATTGACTTTGAACCCATTGCTGAAGAGACGGACCCGCGCGTATATGCCAAGGCCGCCGAGAACTTTGCCAAGTTCCAGAAGAACGGCTGGCTGGTTCGCGACGACAAGGAACAGTATTATATCTATGCACAGACTATGAACGGCAAGACCCAGTACGGTCTGGTAGTATGTGCATACGTTGAGGATTACCTCAAGGGTAATATCAAGAAGCACGAACTTACCCGTGCCGACAAGGAGGAGGACCGCATGAAGCATGTCCGCGTGAACAATGCCAACATTGAGCCGGTTTTCTTTGCATACCCCGATGACGCTGTTCTGGACAAGCTTGTTGCCAAATATACTGCATCGGCTCCGGAATATGACTATATAGCTCCCGGTGACGGATTCCGTCATCAACTCTGGATTATTGACCAGGAACAGGATATTGCTACCGTCACAGAGCGTTTTTCAACGATTCCATCGCTGTATATTGCCGATGGTCACCACCGTTCGGCGGCGGCTGCTCTGGTCGGTGCCGAGAAGGCAAAGCAGAACCCTGATCATAAGGGTAATGAGGAGTACAACTATTTTATGGCAGTATGCTTCCCGGCTTCGCAGCTTACAATCATTGACTACAACCGTGTTGTCAAGGATCTGAACGGCATGACAAGCCAGGAGTTCCTGACGGCTCTGGAGAAGAACTTCATTGTAGAGAAGCAGGGCAGGGACATATTCAAACCTGCTGCACTGCACACTTTCTCGCTGTATCTTGACGGTGAATGGTACAAGCTGACGGCAAAGGCCGGAACATTTGACGATTCCGACCCTATAGGCGTTCTTGATGTAACCATTTCATCGAACCTTATTCTTGACCAGCTTCTCGGCATCAAGGATTTGCGCCGCGACAAGAGAATTGACTTTGTTGGTGGCATACGTGGTCTTGGCGAACTGAAGAAGCGCGTTGACAGCGGAGAGATGAAGATGGCTCTGGCTCTTTATCCCGTTTCCATGAAACAGCTAATGGACATTGCTGACACGGGCAACATTATGCCTCCAAAGACCACATGGTTCGAGCCTAAGCTCCGTTCCGGTCTGATTATCCATTCACTGGACTGATTGGGAATAAACTGATTCTAAAAGCTGGCCTGTAAGGTCAGCTTTTTTTATCTTTGCAGTACAACTACATTTTACCGCAATTATGGATGCAAAACGTATTGACTTGAATGACTGGGTTGAATTTGGCGGCGGTGCAGCCGGTTCGTCATTCTATCACAAGACAGACCTGGGACTTGTTCTGAAACTGTATGGAGAGAGATGGCCCCAACGGAGGTCTCTTGACGAGTATGTGCGTTCACGCAGCGTATTTGAAATGGGCGTGCCGTGCCCCGAAACATACGAGTATGTGACTGACGGCAAGCGGTACGGAATGATAAGCCAGCGCATCAGGAATAAGAAGTCATTTTACAGAATACTGTCGGAACAGCCTGAAAGGGTCGATGAAATGGCACGCAGATTTGCAGCTGCAGCCCGGAAACTCCATGATATAGAAATGCAATACATCGGTCTTCAGACCATTGAAGGAAAGATATGAGATTGCCTTTACAAACATGAAGGCCCCGCAGGACATCAAGGAGGAACTGTTTAAGATTCTGCACAGTTTCCCCGATGGAACCCGATGCATTCACGGCGATATGCAGGGCGGGAATATCATTACCGACGGGGAAAGGGACTATTGGATAGACCTTGGCGATTTTTCGTACGGTGACCCGATAATGGAGTTTTCTACCCTATGGCACAACGCCATAAATCTGGGCGATGCAAAGATCCTGGATATGTTCCATATTCACCAGGATTTGAATATGGAATTCACCAAACTTGTTTTCAAGTACTACTACGGCGTGGACAGACTTGCCGAACAGCCTCAGAACGAAACCATGCTGAGCATCCGACGTGCTGCTGTGATAGAAATTGCCCGATGGATAAACATCGTTCCCGAAGAGACCGATGACATATTGTCCATTATACGTCCGCAGCTTGCAGAACTGCATCTGTAGTTCCGGCTGTCCTAAATGTCAAGCCATTCGTATTCGCCACCCCAGATTTCAAGGAACTTGAGGAACATTTCGTTGGTGAGAACAACGCTGGCTGTGTTGTCGCAGGGGTGAAAGCTGACTTTTGGCGCGGTCTTGAGTTCGGAGTCCAGAAAATATTTGACGCGGTGGCCGTTTTCAAACAGTTCTTTGGGGTTGGCGGTACCGGCAATGTCCATGTCATGGATGAGTCCGAAGGCGCATACTGAACCGGGCTGAACGCCAAGGCATCGGTCCATGCGTTCGGGACTGGCAAAACTCAGCTTGCCCTGACGCAGTTTATGTTCCAGCGAGTGTATGTCCAGATTCTTGTGGCACTCAAAGCTCACCAGGTAGTGGCGGTTGCCCTTGTGGTTGCGGAAGAACAGGTTCTTGCAGTGCGTGGCGTCAATGTCCTTCCAGTAGGCCAGGGCATCCTCGATGGTGGGGAGTGGCGGATGGAAATGAATCTCGTAAGGGATGTCGTTCGCTTCAAGAAAACGTCTTACTTGTGTTATTTTCTCTGATTCAGCCATAGTCCGGTTTTATTTCTGTTCAATCAAAAGTGACGGGTCGGTCTGGGTTTCTGTAAGCCGGCCTGTGCGTTCTGTAAATACCGGTACAAGTGATTTGCGCATACGCATGGTGTAACGGCAGTCGTATGGCATGGACACAGTGCCTTTGGGCAATGCTGCCGTGAACTGGCCGTATTCTTCGGAAACTATGGTCAGTCCCATGTCCTTGACGGCACGCATGACTTCGTTCATCATGGTGTAACGTGCCAGTACGTGAAGTTCCTGTTCAACGTACAGCGTTACCTTGCTGCTGGCTTCAATGGCATCGGCCGCGGCCTTGCGGTATGCCTCGATAAGTCCGCTGGTACCGAGTTTTACGCCCCCGAAATATCGGACCACACATACCAGTATGTCGGTCAGGCCGGCACTGTTTATCTGCCCGAGAATGGGCTTGCCGGCTGTTCCCGACGGCTCGCCGTTGTCGTTGGCACGCCATTCCTGCCGCTGCGGCCCCAGCATGTATGCGTAGCAGATGTGACGCGCATCGTAATACTCCTTCTGAAGGGCTGAAACGTGCTCCTTGATCTGGTCGGCATTGGTCACGTGCCAGGCAAATGATATGAAACGGCTGCGCTGTTCGGTGAACTGGGTCTTTGCCTCGCCCTCAATGGTCAGATATGTGTCGTTGATTTCTACCATAATATTCCACAAATATAATCTATATTTGCGGCATGAACATTGAAACGCTTAGAGAATACTGCCTCAGTCTGCCTATGGCAACCGAGGATATGCCGTTCGACGACACCGTGCTGGTGTTCCGTCTGAAAGGCCGTATCTTTGCCTGCATCATGCTTGACAGGCCCGATATGATTGTCATGAAGTGCAATCCGGAGCGTGCCATTGATCTGCGTGACCGGTTCGAGGCCATAGAACCCGCATGGCACTGGAACAAGAAGTACTGGAATCAGATTCACCTGGATTCCGATGTTGACCGCAACCTGATGGAGGAGCTGCTGCGCCACTCCTACAACGAGGTGAATGCCAAACTCCCCAGGAAGGACCGCGTGCCGGAACTGTCGGAGAACGCATACGCACGATAAGCCTAGAACGACAGCGACATCAGTTCACTGCCAAGTCTGTGCAGGGCGTTTTCAATTTTCTGCTTCTGTGCCTGTCTTGGTTTTGATATTCCCTTTGCGTAGTGCCATAACTGTTTCTGGTTTATGCCGGTCAGTTTCTCCAGTCCGGACTTTGTGAAAATCCCTTCATAAATCATCAGCAGACTCTGAATGTCAAGTTCAAAGACAATTTTGTACTGTCCGGTCAACGCCTGTGGTACATCCAGACCAAGCTCCTTGCAGGCCGATACATACTCATCGACAGCCTCCATGACAGATGTCTTGATTCTATCAATGGTGCAGCCTGTGGCAGTGATGCCATCGACCTCCTTGACGTATGCCGAAAAGTTGTTGTCAGCCCTTTCTATGACTACGGTAATTATGTTTGCTTCCATACTATTCAGTTTACTGATATCAAAAACTAAGTCCGGTTTCTCTAAGAATGGATTTTAATGTTCCAATGGCCAAATCGTCCTTAAGGTTACCGGGAACCACAACAGGTCTTTTCGCTCCATATTTCGCGTAGATTCTGTGGTCACCTTTAATCCTAATGCATTTCCATCCATTATTCTCCAATAAAACTGTTATGTCTTTCACTTTTTTAGTCATGGTAAGATTATTATTCCATGACAAAAGTAACTAATTTTCTATTGATTCCAATTTGTTCTTCGATTGTTTTAAATTAGAATCTGTATTGAAGTCCTGTACTGGAGAGGTGTTTCGATAAATCGTTGATGATAATAATAATCGGATTGTTCCAGGTGTGTAATGGTCATGAGAAAAAAGTCCCGGAAACCTAACTGAAACGGCTTCCGGGACTTGCTGTTTGTAATGTACTGGTTTATTAGAAGATGAACTGTTCGGGAGTGTACAGACTCAGTAAGGACCGTATTCCGGAACTTATTTGAAAATGTCAGAATGGGAGCCGGTTCTTGCCAATGTTAGCGTAATGGTATCTTCTTCAACGAAATATAACAATAACCAGTCAGGAAGGATGTGACATTCTCTGAATCCGATAAAATCTCCAACCAGTGCATGATCATGCATTTTGGATGGTAATGGTTGCCCATTCTGTAATAGTGTAATGGTGTCTTTCAATAGTTCTATGGGCATACCTCTCTTTATGGAAAGTTTGTAGTCCTTTTTGAATTTCGTGGTATAGATTAATCTGTATTTCATTTTTCCAAGTCTTCCATCAGTTGTTCAATAGTATCAAATTTCCTGGCATTCGGATCTTTACTTAACCGTTTTGCTTCTGCCATTGCATCCAATGTTTTCTTATTGAAGGCATTCGGATATTTCACTTCAAATGGAAGTCCTTTATGCAATACTACCTGATGCAGGAAGATATTGACAGCTTCGGATATTGTCATTCCAAGCGATTCAAGCGTCTCGGCAGACTCCTGCTTTACTTTGGAATCTATCCTAATTGTAGTCGATATTGTTGACATTGTATTTAATATTTTGCACAAATGTAATGCAATGTAATCAATAATCAATGCTTTACAATGATATTTTGACCTTCCCTAAGATTGGTTGACACTTTAGAGGTTGTTTAACTGATCTTGTTTTCAGTATCTCTGAACTGGTTTACATTAGTCCATCGATTCAACTGTTCTTCTTTACAGATTCACTGATTCAGTTTACAGTGTCATTCTTTGTGCGAGGATTCAATTTGTTGTTATATATCTCAATAACAGAGCACGTCCTTCATCCACTGGCACGGCTCAATGCCGGCTGCCTTGCAGGTGTCTATCTGCGAGTAGGCTTTCAAATAATGTGTCAAACTTCTGGGTAGATGAGTTTTCCGTGCGATCCTCTAATTCTATAAAAAATGTTAAAGCGTTTGCATATATATATATATATATATATAAGTTTACCAGAGATTTTCAACACCGAGTCACTGGCTTATTTGCATTTAGTCATTTTATTATTATTAATACATTTGATATGAAAAAGATTCTTACTTATCTGGCCCTTTCTTTCTTATCAGCCAGTCCGCTTATGGCTCAGAAGGCTTTGACTCAGACTACTATGCCTCAGACTACAAAAGGTACCACAGGTGTGGTCGTATCACACCATCAGGCAGTTGTTGCAAATTCCAATCCAAAGATGTTTGCTGTTCCTTTGGTTGCAGAAACAGAGGTCATAAAGGATGCGCCCAAATCATATCAGATGGACGCAACCATTTCATTGCCGGCTATTAGTACAGGAGAGTCTAATTCCGAGTATGCAAATAGAGTGGGTATCTTTATAAACAACAAGATAGTGGAGTTGAAAAGCCAAGCCTTATTCGAGTTCGCAGAATCAACGGAAGCCGATGCCATATTATCTCCTATGTTCAGCATCAAGACTACCGAGAGCACGGGCACATCAACGACTGTCACTGTAAAGGTGAAAGGTTATGCCGTTCGTTATACAAACTTCAGGCCTATGCAGTCTGATGACTATACTGTAGTCGAGTCTGCAAGAATGATTGACAACGATGATGTAATTCACAATTCTTCCAGCAAGGTTTCCACAAACGAAACTGTAAAGACAATACAACACTGATATGAAAAAGATTCTTACAATTATAGCCATGGTAATGGCCGCAACCATAGCTTATGCTCAAAGCTTCGAGTTTACCGACATTCAGGTCAATACTGAGACCGAGGTTCATATTGCTTCTCCGATGGAGCCTTTGCCCCATACCTTTGTTAATGTCGGCAATACCTTTAATTTCCTAGGAGGGGGGTCGGTAGTTAATCCCAACATAATGGCTGGTTGGTATAAGATACACGGCATATTCGCAAACTTCAGTTGGTCTATACCCACCGATAAACCTGAGAACAACAAACGCATTCAAACACTTAATCCTGAAAAATGGAGAGACCTCAAAAGCGAAGAATATGAAGAAGGAGAGTTTGGTATGGGAAAAACGGTACTATTTACAGTTGGCTATATATATAATGTTCCAGTATCACGAATCACCGGTTCAGATTTTAATAATGTGATTCAGTTATATGCTGGATTAGGATACGGCTCAGCTAAGTATTATATCAAGGGTGACTATGGTAATTATTATACAAACGAAAATACTTCAGGCCTTGCCTTTGATACCGGTATGCTAGTCAGAGGTAATCATTTTAACTTTCGGTATGGATTCCAAGCAATAGCTGGCGGAGGAGGCTATTTCGGTATATTATTAGGATTCGGCTACACCTTCTGACAGAAAGCTATTGACTTTTGCCAATAACATTGTCATACCTGTAGAAAAATGGCTGTTTGAGACGTCTGACTGCAGACTTGGCAATTTTCACTCCACCGCTGATGCATTGTATCCAACCCCATGCTTTTTCGAACGAGCCAAAGATTGTGGGCTAATGGTCATAAGAAAAAGTCCCGGAAACCGAACTGAGACGGCTTCCGGGACTTGCTGTTTGTAATGTGCTGGTTTATTTGAAGATGAGCTGTGCAAAGTTGTACAGACCGTACTTCCAGACGGTGAAGTTGTGGCCTTCGTCAGGGTAGTTGATGAGGGTGCAGGGAACTCCGTTATCGTCACAGAACTTCTTCAGGTTCGAGCTGTTGGACATGAGACCGTCGGCACCGCCGCATACCATCCAGAGGAGCTTGTTCTCCTTCTTGGTCTTCTCGACATCGGGGATGAGCTGCTGCGGACGTCCGGTATTGGGGGCCGATGAGAAACCGCCTACGTATGCAAATACGTCCATGTTACCCAGGCCAAAGTTCAGTGACTGGCCGCCACCCATTGACAGACCGGCAATGGCGCGATGCTCCCTGTCAGTATAGACGCTGTATTTCTTCTCGATGGCGGGGATGAGGCTGCCTATGAGGTCCTTGTCAAAGTCGTTGAAAGCCATGAATGAACCCATGCCTCCGTCACGTGAGTCGTTCTTTGCTGCACGGCCGTTAGGCATTACTACAATCATGTTGGCAACTTTCTTGTCGGCATAGAGGTTGTCCATGATGATGTTTGGAACACCGCCGTCGTTCATCCATTCCCATTCGTCACCGCCAATTCCGTGAAGTAGATACAGAACGCTGTATTTCTTCTTGGGGTTGTACTTCGGGGGGAGATATACGTTGCACTTGCGGGTAGTGCCTACTGATTCTGACTGATATTCAAACAACTCAACGGTTCCGTGCTGCTTTGCCTTCAGCTTGGGACGCTCCTGGTCAAAGCCTTCGGGTGCTGGAATGTACTCGTCAAAATCAACATCAAATGACTGCTGTGCACCGAACATACCCATACCGAAACGGGTATCCGGCTCCTGTGCATTTACAAAGCCGGCAACGCAGAGAATGGCTGCTGTGAACAAAAAGTTTCTTTTCATATTATTAATAGAGTTAGTTATTAAATTCCAATGCAATATTACAAAAAAATCCGGCACAGGGCTTATCTTTGCCGTCACGTAATTACTATGCCTGATTTTATATGAAAGTTAAAAGACTAACAATCCTGTTTACGGCTGTTTTTGCCATTGCGGCTCATTCGTGTGCGGGTGGCAGACCCGAAAACAACAATGGCCACGACCTTTGGCTGGGAAATATTGCAGAACCGTACCAGGAGATCTGCCCGACCCGTCTTCTGGAGACCGATGGGGAACTTGGTACCGAGGGTTTCCGCATAGTATTCACAAAAGGCAAACCGGTTATCGAAGCCAATACCCAGGCCGGTATAATGTATGGCACATATCATTTGCAGCGTCTGGAAAAATGCGGTTCAATGCCCAAAGGCAACAGTTCCATAGTGGAGGTGCCTGCATTCCAGTACCGTGTGCTGAACCACTGGGACAATCCGAACGGAACGGTTGAACGCGGCTTTGCCGGCAAATCGCTGTGGAAGTGGAATGAGATAGACGTGCAGGATATTGCCGCAAACAGCGCAGTGTATGCCGAGTATGCACGCGCAAATGCATCGGTCGGCATTAACGGAACGGTTCTTAACAACGTGAACGCTGATCCATGCATGCTTACAGACGAGTATCTGCAGAAGGTCAGGGTACTGGCCGATATTTTCCGCCCATATAACCTTAAGGTATATCTGTCGCTGAACTTTGCAGCACCCAAGCATCTGGCCGGCCTTAAGACCAGCGATCCTCTTGATCCGGAAGTGATAAGCTGGTGGAACGAAAAGGTTGCCGAGATATACGGCCTGATACCTGATTTCGGAGGTTTCCTTGTAAAGGCCAATTCCGAAGGTCAGTCGGGCCCGCAGGACTACGGCCGCACCCATGCCGACGGTGCCAACATGATTGCCGATGCCCTGAAGCCATACGGAGGCATAGTCATGTGGAGGGCGTTTGTATATCAGTCAACATCGCCCGACCGTGCAAATACGGCTGTCGAGGAATTCATGCCTCTGGACGGTCAGTTCCGTGACAATGTGATAATCCAGATTAAGAACGGTCCAATTGACTTCCAGCCGCGCGAGCCGTTCAGCCCTCTGTTCGGCCAGCTGGAGCATACTCAGGTCATGGCGGAGATGCAGATTACCCAGGAGTATCTGGGACACTCTAACCATCTTGTCTTTTTGCACCCCATGTGGAAGGAATGTCTTGACAGCGATACGTACATGAAAGGCGAGGGCAGTACCGTTGCAGCAATAACAGCGGGCAAGGTTATGCCCTACAGATATACCGCGATTTCAGGAGTTGCCAACATAGGCGACAGCGTAAACTGGTGTGGGCATCACTTTGCACAGGCAAACTGGTATGCTTTCGGCCGTATGGCATGGAATCCGGAACTGACATCGCAGCAGATTGCCGATGAATGGCTCAGACAGACATTTGCGCAGAATGACCGTAAATTCATAGAGCCGGTCATGAATATGATGCTCATGTCGCGCGAAACTTGCGTCAAGTACGAGATGCCTTTGGGCATTCACCATGCATTCAAGGGGCCTGACCATTACGGACCTGGTCCATGGGACAGGTCCAGCCGTCCTGACTGGGAACCCCAGTATTATCATAAGGCCGGAGCCTACGGCATGGGCTTTGACCGCACCGTTGCAAGCGGATCGGGCAATACGGCACAGTATCACGAGCCGCTGGCATCGCAGTTTGAGAATGTGGAGACATGTCCCGAGAACCTGATACTGTGGTTCCATCATCTGCCTTGGGATTACACAATGAAGTCGGGACGCACCCTGTGGGATGAACTGTGCCTGACTTATCAGGAAGGTATTGATGAGGCGCGTTCGTTCATTGACACATGGAAGTCTGTTGAGAAGTATGTTGATCCATACCGTTTCCGGCAGGTGGCCGTAAAGCTTGAACGCCAGGCCAAGGATGCAATATGGTGGCGCGATGCCGAGATGGGGTATTTTCAGAAGTTCTCAAATTTGCCTCTGCCTGACGGTTGCCAGCCTTTCCAGCATCCGATAGACGAACTCCAGAAGTTCCGTCTGCGCATATCGAACTACGAAACTCCGGCTTTGGACAAGCTTCCGGAATATACTTTGGAATAGTTTTTATGAATGCAATAATAGCTTCGCTCTTCAAGGGAGATAAAATGCCGGTTATGCCGGTTATGACGCATCCTGGCATTGAAATCATTGGCAAGGATGTTCTTGATGCAGTGCGCGACGGGCTAATGCATGCTAATTCAGTTGTAGCTCTTCGCAAACGTTATCCCATGTCGGCGGCATCGACCACCATTATGGACCTGTCGGTCGAGGCCGAGGCATTCGGTGCCAGTGTGGTGTTTGCACCGGGCGAGGTTCCTACGGTTACGGGACGGCTGCTTGAGTCGGCATCCGATGTAGAAGCATTGCAGGCTCCCGGACTTGATGCCGGCCGCGTGCCGGAGTATCTGAAGGCGAACCGTCTTGCTGCCGGTGAACTGGACTGCCCGCTGTTCGGCGGCTGCATAGGACCGTTCTCACTGGCCGGCCGTCTGTATGATATGACTGAACTCATGATGGCAATGTTCACCGAGCCGGAGACCGTGCATGCCCTCCTGGAAAAGTGTACTGATTTCATACTGAAGTACGTCAGAGCCATAAAGGAGTCCGGAGCATCGGGCGTTGTAATGGCTGAACCGGCATCGGGACTTCTTTCAGGTGAGGATTGCACCACATATTCATCGGACTATGTGAAAAGGATAGTCAATGAAGTTCAGGACGATACGTTTGCCGTTGTTCTGCACAACTGCGGCAATCAGGGCCAGTGTACGCAGTCAATGGTCAGTACCGGTGCTGCGGCACTTCATTTCGGAAATGCAATTGATATGGCCGGTGTACTGGCCGAAGTGCCTGAGGATATTGCAGTTATGGGAAATGTCGATCCGGTGGGCATCATGAAGATGGCCATGCCCGCAAGGGTGCGCGAGGAAGTGCTGAAGCTTAAGGCTCTGGCTGCCGGACACAGCAATTTCATCCTTTCAACAGGCTGTGATGTTCCGCCTTCAGCGCCGGCACATAATATTGCCGCCTTCTATAACGCTGCTGCGGAGTGATTTTTTAAAAACAACTAATAATCATAAGATATGAATTCAGATCAGATCAAGCTTCTGGAAGAGACTATCCAGCACAGAAATGCAAAGATTCCGGTAGCGCTCATTGCCGACAGCCCCTGGATACCGGGCTATTGCGGCCATACTTTCATTGACTACTATGCACGCAATGATGTGTGGATGGCCGATAACCGCAAAATTATCAAGGACTTTCCGGAGGCAGTTTTCGTGCCTGGGTGGTGGGTTGAGTACGGTATGACCGCCGAGCCCACGGGATTTGGCTGTCCTACATGTTTCTTTGATGACAATCTGCCGCATCTGCGCTCACTTGAAGAGGATATTGACAAGATTGAGTCTATGGTAAATAATCTGCAGCTGCCTGATCCCAAGGCCGATGGCCTGATGCCTCTGCTCCTGAACCAGCAGCGTCTTTACCAGCCTCAGCTTGAGGCCGATGGCGAGCAGGTCTATATGGTCTGCGCCCGTGGCCCGTTCACTGTGGCATCGCACATGATTACCGTTACCACACTGTGCATGCTGCCTATGATTTACCCCGAGGTGTTCGACAAACTCATTACCAAGACAAGCGAATGTGTAAAGCGCTGGCTTGAGGCACAGCTGGAGAATGTCAAAACCGCAAAGGCAATTCTGGTCCTTGATGACGTGTGCGGTTTCTACAGTCCCGAGGATTTTCAGACACAGTGTTTCCCGTACATGCAGAAACTGTTCGCATCGTTCCCGGAACTGAGCCATTACTTCCACAACGACAATACCACCAACTGCTGCTACCCGCATCTGACAGATATGGGGGTTGATGTGTTCAATTTCACCCATCTTCAGGATATTGCCGAGACACGCAAGCTGGCAGGCGACAAGCTTGTTCTTATGGGCAACGTACCGCCAATGCTGCTGACAGGCAATGACCCCAAGGCGGTCTATGACGCAACCAGGTCAATAATTGACAAGTACATTGCCGCAAATGGCAGCCACCACGGTCTGATGCTGAGCACAGGCGGCGGTCTTCCGATGGGTGCTACCAGAGAGAACATTGACGCTCTGATTCAGGCAGTTCGTGACGTGAACGCTACTCTCTGATATTTTTGAGGGCTGACATTACAAGAATGGTCCCCGTCCTACATGGTGTCAGGACGGGGACCATTTCTGTTACGTGTTGAGACTTTATTCTGTTACCAGCGACGGTAGCCACCGCCATGGTAGCCGCCGCGACGTCGATTCTGCGGCTCATCATCGTCTTCGCCCTGAACAAGCTTGCCGTTCAGAATGTTCAGTTTATAGACGAAATGCAGCATGAAGTACTGGTTGATTACATCGAACTCGGTATTGCTGCGGCTTGTTGCTGAAATAGTGCGTGAATAGTTCTTGCGCTGGCCGAAAATGTCAAAGAACTGGGCTGATACGATTGCTGCCTTGTTCTTGAGGAACGGTTTCTGAACTTCGACATTGCATATAAGTTCGTCGGTATTGAAAGTCTCATCCTCGTATCCTCGACGGCAACTGTTCAGAATGTCAAATGCAAAACGTATATTCCATATTGTGGTGAAGTTTCCGCTGGCTCCGTAGCTGAATGACCATGTGTCAAGGTCGCTTGCCGGACGCAGGTCATTGCGCGCATGGTTCAGAGATACGTCACCGTTCAGTGTGAGTTCAACCTTCTCATCGCGGAACGAGGTGCTGAGATGTTCTGACGGGGTGAAGTTCTTTGTGGTCATTTTCAGAGTCTCGTTGTTCTGAAACAGGAATGCTGCCTGCTCGGAGTAGTTGAGCCATGTGAACGAGTTGATGGTGAAGCGTTGGTCTTTCAGCGTCAGCGTACCTCCAACGTTGCCTCCCACGTTCCAGTTGCCGTTTATGTTGTCTGGGCGTGTGGTCTGTCCGCCAGTCTCAGAATTGTATTCGACGCGGTTGCTTATACTGTTGTTGGTAATGCGGTAACGTGCTCCGAACATGAAACTGTTCTGCGTATCGGCATTGTATGTGTGGAAGTCAACGTTCGCATTTGTGTTGAACGAGGGCTTGAGGTCAGGGTTGCCTTCGGTAATGTAAAGCGGATTGGTGTTGTCTGTAATGGGCAGAAGATTGGTCATTGACGGCTGGCTGCTGCTGCCGTTCACGCGGAAACGCAGGTCGGTGTTGTCACTGAACATATAGCGCAGGTCAAAGGTAGGGTTCCAGTTGGTCTCCTTCTGTGTGGGGGTGTACAGCTGTCCCTGTGTTCTATATTCAAGACGGGTTTCGTACGGTTGCAGGCGTACACCGGTGTTCAGACGCAGCTTTTCGCGGTTTATTCTGTAGCTTACCTGTATGTCATGACGCAGAGTGGTGTATTTGGAGTACTTGCTCAAATCTTCGTCCCGGTAATCCTGCCAGTTGTCGGGCTGTTCCATGAAACCGTATCCCATGTTGTCATAGCTGTAGGTCTGCCGGTCATTCTCATTGTCAGTGTAGTTGAGACGGTAACTGAACTGAAGAAACATTTTTGTGAAGATTGGCTCGGACCAGATTAACTGTGCACTATAGTTGCTGTTGTTTGATGGTGTGGTGGTAAAACGGTTGCGCTTGTCGGAAGTGCCGGTACTGTAATATTCTGTAGTATTGTATGACCAGTTGTCACTGCCGTTGTCAGTGTATCCTGCCTGTAGTCGCAGAGTAAGGTTGCGGCCTTTGTCGTTCAGACGGCGGTTGGCCTGGATGGAGCCTCCCACTGACTTGTTGTCAGATTCTCCAAGTGACTGACCGGTGTTGCGGTTTACGAATATGTTTCTGAATGTCTTGTAGCCGTCAAGCGAAGTGTTGACCATGTCGGCAAGAGGGGAGTCCATATATTCGTACGGGTCCGAATTAAATGTTGCCGATGTATTGCTTGAGTTGTTGCTCGACGATGATGTGTTGAAATAAGGGCGCAGAATGACGTTTGTCATGGTGTCGGGCCTCCATTCAACGTAGAAATTTGCGTGGAAACCGTTTGAACTGTTGTTGTATTCGAATTCGCTGTTTGAGAACGAACTGGTCTCACCGAAGAAATTCTCCGAGTTGCTGCGCTGGCCGAAGTCGTTTTCGTTGTGATTGACGCTGACGTTTGCGTTGACTTCAATCTTCTCATTCTCGTATGCGTAACTGGCCGACAGATCCTGGTATGTGTTGATACCGCGATTGTTGCCCCACTGCCGTCCGCCGTTGCCTATGCCCTGGTCAATGACGTTGTTGGCATTGCCGTACAGGGTGAACTGGTTCAGATCAGTAAAGCGGTTCACCATTATCTGGCCGTTGTAAAGGTTGTGCTTGCCGTAATCAGAACCGTATGCTAGGTCGTAAGTGTTGAGCAGTCCACCCTTCATTTCATCTTTGGTGTGAAGGTCAAAGACTACCTGTTCCTCACCGTCGTCAATTCCGGTAATGCGTGCAAGGTCACTCTTCTTTTCGTATGTTTTGAGACGGTCAATCATATCGGCAGGAAGGTTCTCCAAAAGGGTGGTTATGTTTTCACCCAGATACTCCTTGCCGTTGATGAGTATCTGCGACACAGCCTTGCCGTTTACGGTTATGTTGCCGTCGCTGTCAAGTTCAACGCCGGGCAGTTTCTTTATGAGTTCCTGTATGCTGGCACCTTCACTTAGACGGTATGCGGCACTATTGAACATTATGGTGTCCTTGACTGCCTGCACCTTAGGGACCTCGGCAACGATTTCCGCATCGGCCAGCATTATGTAGTCGGGCTCAAGGTCTATACGTTTCAGCCTGACAGTGCGGTCCTGCTTTGATGTTAGCTCGAACGGAACGTTCTTTGTTCTGTAACCCAGATAATTGACTCTGAGAACGTACTTTCCGTTCTTAATGTTTTCAATGGAAAACGTACCGTTCAGTTCCGCTCCGATTCCCTTGACCATGGAACTGTCCGGAAGTGACAGAATCTGGACGGCTGCCATGGGAAGCGGTTCGTTGACATCGGCATCAAAAACTGAACCTTGAACGGTATGGGTATTGTTATTTTGTGAGAATGCAGGTGTGAAGGCCGAAAAGGCACAGAGAAGGATGGAAATCTGTAGAAAACGGTTGCGTGTCATTATTTAGTTGTATATGATATAACAAAAGACGCCTTTTTTGAACAAACGTTTAACCAATGCTGCATTATTATTTATTAATTAGAAGTTAAGAAATGCTATTTTACAGTGGAATGAAGGTATTTCTGCATTTCTGCGTATATTTGTACAGACAATACTATTACTGAAAATAATGGAACTTGAAGAACTTACGAATGCCATTGTTGCAGGCAATCTGAATGTTGCCGTACAGATGTCGCAGCAGGCTGTTGATGCCGGAATCGAACCGAAGGCAATAATCAGTGACTACCTAATTAAAGGAATGGAGATAATAGGAGCCCGTTTCGGCGAGGGTAAGGCATTCGTGCCCAACCTGCTTATGTCGGCCCGTGCTATGAAAGGCTGTCTGGACCTGCTCAAACCGCTCATGCAGGGTGATACGAGCATTTCATGCGGCAAAATTGTGATAGGTACTGTCAAGGGGGACCTTCATGATATAGGTAAGAACCTTGTAGCGTCAATGTTCGAGGGCTCGGGCTTTGAACTGGTTAATCTTGGAATAAATGTCGAAGCCGACAAGTTCGTGCAGGCCATAAAGGACAACAATGCTGACATACTGGCTCTATCGGCTCTCCTCACAACCACAATGGGTTATATGAAGGATGTGATTGATGCCGTTCAGACTGCCGGACTTCGTGACAAGGTCAAGATTATGGTTGGTGGCGCACCCGTAAATGCAGAATTTGCCAGGCAGATTGGTGCCGATGTCTATACTGACGATGCTAATGAAGCTGTCATAGCAGCAAAGCAGCTTATGGGAAAGTGAAGAAATGATAATCGATTGCAAATTAGTTTATTACATGAGGACTGTAAAGTGTTTTTTAGTTGCCGTCATGATGATGGCAACTGTCAGCGTGTGGGCGGTTGAACCCATAGAGATAAAGATCTGGCCAAAAGGTGCTCCAAACAGCAACGGTGCCACCAAGGAAAAACCGGCATCCAGCAACCAGGCATGGGACTTTGAACCTGTTCTTACAATATGGCCGGCGGAAAATCCTAACGGACTTGCAGTGCTGGGTCTTCCGGGTGGCGGATATTCAGTATTGTCAAACACTCACGAATGCAAGCAGTTCAATACCTACTACAACGAGCAGGGGATAACATTTGCTTGCCTTGATTACCGTATGCCGGGTGGACATAAAGATGTACCGTTGAGCGACGCCCAGCAGGCAATGCGCATTCTTCGCGACCATGCCGAGGAGTGGGGTTTTAACAAACTTGGCGTTCAGGGCTGCAGCGCCGGCGGTCATCTGGCTTCAACTGTGGCTACACACTATGTTGATGATGCTACCAAACCGGATTTTCAGATTCTGTTCTATCCGGTCATTTCAATGGATATGGAAATTACCCATCAGAGTTCACGCGAGCTGCTTCTAGGTCAGAATCCCAGTGATGAAGATGTACTTCTGTTCAGTAACGAAAAGCAGGTGACAGCCGAAACTCCTATTGCATTCATCATTCATTGCGAAGATGACTTTCTAGTACCGGTAGAGAATAGTATTCGTTATTTTCAGGCTCTTACAAAGAACAGAGTATCAGCTACATTGCACCTTTATCCGAAGGGCGGTCACGGTTTTGGCGCGGGCATGAATTTTGGCTACGCAGAGCAGTGGCGTGATGAACTTTCACAGTGGTTCAAGAACGAAGTCCTGAAACAGGGCGGTAACACCGGTGGCTTTGGAGGCTTTGGCGGATTCGGAGGTTTTGGCGGCTTTGGAGGAGGTTTCCCTGGAGGCAACCGCTAATCTGACATTGATATATTATTTTGAGCTATGAGGTAGTGTTTTTCGTGAAAAACGCTACCTTTGCGCTCGAAAAGCCGAAATAGCTCAGTTGGTAGAGCAACGCATTCGTAATGCGTAGGTCGCGGGTTCGAGTCCCGCCTTCGGCTCAGGTAGGAAAAATGTTCTACGCATCGTAGAGCGTTTTTATTCTTTGTACTCTTCACCGCTGTCCCAACGATAGGGAGGGAATCGGCCATATAGCACCTGCTGCGTCCCTATCCTCAGCGGAAAATACGCATCCTCGCGGGCTACCCCCAACGATAGGGAGGGAATCGGTTCTACAGCACCATATGCGTCCCTATCATCCAATGAGAAGATACCAGTATTTTGTATCTACAATGTCTTTCTTCATGATTTTGTGGGATGAGCAAATTTGGTTAAATTTGGCACTTAAATTCCAAAGCTTAGAAGAAACATAATACTGACAGTATGAAGTATGTACTTGTAACCGGAGGATCAAGGGGCCTGGGACGGGCAATATGTCTGAAACTGTCACAGCAGGGATACCCGGTTATCATAAATTTCAAGTCCAACCAGGAAGCGGCTGTCGAGACAAAGCGGCTCATTGAAGAGTTGGGCGGGCAGGCTGAACTTCTGCCTTTTGATGTGTCCGACAAGGAACAGGTGGAGAAGGCTCTTGACGGCTGGCTGGAACAGCATCCTGACGATTATATTGCAGTTCTTGTGAACAATGCCGGAATACGCCGCGACAACCTGATGGTTTTCATGCAGGACGATGACTGGAGCAGCGTTCTGAATACCAATCTGAACAGTTTCTTTTATGTTACCCGCCGTCTGTTGAAAAACATGATGACAAAGCGCTGGGGCAGGATTATCAATGTGGCATCGCTGTCGGGCCTTAAGGGACTGGCCGGTCAGACCAACTATTCCGCTGCAAAAGCCGCTCTGATTGGTGCCACCAAGGCACTGGCTCAGGAGGTGGCTCCGCGCAAGATTACCGTCAACGCTGTAGCTCCCGGTTTCATAGCTACCGATATGACCGCAGAGCTCAATGAGGAAGAACTTAAGAAGATGATACCTGTGGGCCGTTTCGGCCGCCCCGAGGAGGTGGCTGCCGCTGTAGCTTTTCTGGCTCAGGAAGACGCTTCGTACATTACAGGTAACGTGATTTCCATAAATGGAGGTTTATACACTTGATTGACAATGAATAGAGTCGTAATAACCGGAACAGGTATCTGGAGCTGTCTGGGACAGAATCTGGATGAAGTGCGCCAGTCGCTCTTTGAGGGACGTTCGGGCATAGGCACTGACCCTGAACGTAAGGAATACGGGTATCGTTCAATACTGACCGGTATTGTGCCGCAACCGATGTTGAAGGGGCTGTTGGACCGCCGACTGCGTGCAGGCATGTCGCAGGAGGCCGAATATGCCTTCATGGCATCGGCCCAGGCATTCAGGAACGCAGGAATAGATGATGACTATCTGCTACAGAACGAGGTCGGTGTGATATTCGGCAACGATTCCAGTGCAAAGCCGGTCATTGAAACGGACCAGCGCATGCGTGAATACAAGGATTCAGCTATGGTGGGCTCGGGACTGATTTTCCAGTCCATGAATTCCACCGTGAACATGAATATGAGCACCATATTCCACCTGCGCGGCGTGAACTTTACACTGAGCGCCGCTTGCGCAAGCGGTTCACACGCCATAGGAATAGGGTATATGATGATTCAGCAGGGACTGCAGGATATGGTTCTCTGCGGTGGCGCACAGGAAACGAATTATCTGTCAATGGCATCGTTCGATGCTCTGTCGGCCTTCTCGGTACGCATGGACGAGCCGGCAAAGGCATCGCGTCCGTTTGACCGTGACCGTGACGGACTGGTTCCAAGCGGTGGTGCGGCCGCTCTGGTGCTTGAAGAATATGACCACGCAGTAAAGCGCGGTGCGCATATCATTGCCGAGGTCTGCGGCTACGGTTTCTCGTCAAACGGCAGCGGCGGCATATCACAGCCCAATTCCGATGCATCGTATCTGGCCATGACGCGCGCAATGAAGGCTGCAGGCGTGGAGCCGGATGACATAGACTACATTAACGCACATGCCACATCGACCCCGCAGGGCGATATGTACGAGGCCATTGCACTTGCACGTCTGTTTGAAGGACGCCGTGCTCTGATAAGTTCCACCAAGTCAATGACGGGACATGAATGCTGGATGGCCGGCGCGAGCGAGATAGTTTATTGCACGCTCATGCTTGAGAACGGCTTTGTGGCTCCAAACATCAATTTCGAGAATCCTGACGAATATTCGGCAAAACTCAATATTGCCGCAGAAACCAAGCAGACGGAACTCAGAACAATACTGTCAAATTCATTCGGCTTTGGCGGTACCAACAGTGCACTTGTTATTAAGAAGGTATGAATCTTTCACCCGCATTACAGAAAGCATATACAAAGGACACCATGAGGGCCGGTGACGCACAGCGTCTGGCCGAATTCATTGCGTGGAGTCCGGTCATTTTCCAGGCATCGCGCCTCATGGTAAAGTTCGGTATCCTGGATTTGCTGCGTGACAGCAGTGAGGGGATGACCGAAGATGAACTTGTAAAGGCAACCGGTCTGTCGGCATACGCAGTCAAGGTGCTGCTTGAGGCTTCGCTGTCGGCCGGTACGGTCATTGTCAATCCTGAGACAGATCGTTTCAGCATGACGAAAACAGGCTTCTTCCTGCTTACGGACAAGGCCACCCGCGCCAATATGGACTTCAACCATGACGTGAACTACGAAGGCTGGTTCAAGCTGGAGGAGTCGCTCAAGGAGGGCCGTCCGGCCGGACTGGAGCATTTCGGCAGCTGGCCTACGGTTTATGAGGGCCTGTCAAGCCTGCCGGAACAGGTAAAGAAGAGCTGGTTCGGTTTTGACCATTTCTATTCGGACAGTTCGTTTACGGAAGCTCTGAAAATTGTGTTCGATGAGCACGAAACCCGTTCCCTGGTTGATGTTGGCGGTAATACGGGCCGATGGGCAATGCGCTGCGTCGATTACAATGACAAAGTGAAGGTCACCATTATGGATTTGCCTCAGCAGCTTGAAATGATGCGCCGGCAGACGGCGGGGCAGAAGGGCGCCGACCGCATTGAGGGGTACGGAATCAATCTGCTTGATGAAAACGCGCCGTTCCCGCAGGACCGCCATTTCGATGCCATCTGGATGAGCCAGTTCCTTGACTGCTTCAGCGAGGACGAGATTCTTTCAATCCTCAAACGTGCTGTCAAGGCCATGGACAAGGGCACGCGCCTGTACATCATGGAAACCTTCTGGGATCGTCAGCGCTACGAGGCCGCAACCCTGTGCCTTACAATGACCAGCCTGTATTTTACCGCCATTGCCAACGGCAACAGCAAGATGTATCATTCCGATGCTATGGAGCGTCTGGTGAACAAGGCTGGCATGAAGGTCGAAAAGATATATGACATAATGGGCCAGGGCGGTCATAGCATTATGGTCTGCACTAAAGAATAAAAACTATATGGAAAGAAGCGAAATTGAAGCTAAGGTCCGCAATTTCATGATTGAGGACCTTGAAATTGACGAGGAGAAGATTGCTCCCGATGCGCTGCTCAAGCAGGATCTTGGTATTGACAGCCTTGACTTCATTGACATTGTGGTCATTGTGGAGAAGACTTTCGGTGTCAAGATAAAGGGCGAGGAAATGTCCGGGATAAAGACATTCAGCGCATTCTGCGACTATCTGCAGACAAAGCTGGGATAAGGCATCGGACCGGAAAACTGTTTTGAAGTTGGAGGGAAAAGCTGAAAAACCGGAATGGAAGGGCAGGACGGACGGTCTTCCCTGGATGATACGTTCCTTGGTGGCTGTCATGAAAGTGGTTGACCGCAGGGTCATATACTGCATAATGGCGGTCATTGTGCCGTTCTACATGCTGTTCAGTCACAAGGGGTATTTGTCCATTTACAGGTTTTTCCGTGAGCGTTTCAACTTCGGACCGCTGAAATCATTCTGCAAGGTCTATGCCAATCATTTCCGTTTTGGTCAGGTAATCATTGACAGGTATGCGGCATACGCCGGCAAGACTTTCAGTTTCAGTATTGACGGAAATGAACTGTTTCTGAACCTGATGCAGTCCAAGGGCGGATTCGTGCAGCTCAGTTCTCATGCCGGCAGTTTCGAGATGACGGGCTATGGCCTGACATCGCATGCAAAGCGCATAAACGGACTGCTTTATGCAGGTGAGAGCCAGGTCATGAAGGATTTCCGCCGTAATATTCTGGCAAGTCACAATATAGGACTGATAGAGGTTGACGGCTCTATGAATCACATTTTTGCCATGAATGCGGCTCTTGAACGCGGCGAGATTGTGAGCATGACTGGCGACCGTCTGCTGGGCTCTCCCAAAGCTTTGAAATGTACTTTTCTGGGTCAGGAGGCAAAGTTCCCCATGGGGCCGTTTGCGCTTGTCGTGCAGAAGGAGGTTCCAATGCTGGCCATGTTTGCCATGCGGGAGAACGCACGCAGCTACCGGGTGTTTGTACGCAGCATTGAGTCCGACTCCAGTCTGCCAATAAGGGCCCGTATGACGGCCATGGCTCAGGATTTTGCCGCAAAACTCGAAGAGATTGTAAAACAGTATCCAACACAGTGGTTCAACTATTATGACTTCTGGGCTTGAGAATATAAACGTGCTTGACCTACTGCCGCAGCGGCCTCCGTCGTCATGATTGACCGTCTGGTTCATTATGACCCTGTGGTTACCGTGAGCAGTCTTGAGGTGCGGGCCGACAATATTTTCGTTGATGACGGCCATTTTTCCACTGCCGGACTTAATGAGAACATTGCCCAGACCTGCGCAGCCAGAATGGGGTATATAAGCCTGTCGCAGAACGGACGCGTGAAGCTTGGTTTCATAGGTGCGGTGAGCGGGTTCACAGTAATGCGTACTCCGTTGGTTGGAGAAGTGCTTGCAACAAGGATAGAAGTGGTTCAGGAGGTGTTTCAGATTACGCTTGTCCACGCCACCGTTCATGTGGGCGGCGAACTGATAGCTGAAATCGACCTCAAGATAGCATTGGAGGACTGAATGTATGAATGAACTCAGAACAAGTGTCAGATTGAAGATACGCTTCAGCGAGGTGGATTCCATGCGCATTGTATGGCACGGACACTATGCCAAATACTTTGAGGACGCACGCGAGGCGTTCGGCAGGGAATATGGGCTGGGGTATATGGATATTTTTGGTGCAGGTTTTTTTGCTCCGCTGGTTGAGATGTCGGTAAAATACAGAAAGCCAATCTTGTACGATATGAATCCTGAAGTGACGGTAATATATCGTCCCACTGAAGCGGCTAAGATTGTGCTTGATTATGAGATAACTGATCCGGAGAACGGTGGCCTTCTGGCAACAGGGCATACCGTACAGGTTTTCATGGACCTGAACTACCAGCTGGTGCTGACCAATCCGGAGTTTTTTGAGAATTGGAAAAGGAAATGGAACGTCTGATACAGTGCATAGCCGATAACGTGGTTTCACCGCTGGGGCTTGATTCGCTTTCGAACTATGAGAGCGTGAAGGCCGGAAAGAGCGGACTGAAGCGCTATGAGAGCATGGGCAACGTGCAGACACCGTTCACGCTGTCACGCATGGACCGTCAGGTCATAGATGATGCCTGCTGCCGTCTGGGCATACCTGAAGGCCGTTACACGTTTTTTGAGAAAATGCTGCTGGTGAGCACCATTCAGGCGGTCGGGAAGGCTGGGATAGACGCATCGGACAAACGCGTGCTGTTCATAGTCTCCACCACCAAGGGCAACGTGAGCCTGCTGGGTGACCCTGCGGGATTTCCGTCGGACCGTGTGCTGCTTGGAAAGGCCGCAGGTCAGATTACTGAATGGTTCGGCAACCCGAACAGTCCGCTTGTGGTGTGCAACGCGTGCATATCGGGTGTATGTGCACAGATAGAGGCCATGCGTGCCCTGCTGAGCGGAAAGTACGATTATGCAGTCGTTACGGGGGCCGATGAGCAGTCGCCGTTCATCATATCGGGCTTTCTGTCGTTCAAGGCTATAAGCGACGATTTCTGCCGTCCGTTTGACGCTGACCGCCGTGGCCTGAATCTGGGCGAGTGCGCTGCAACTGTTGTGCTCAAGGCAGCTGACAGTGTACCTGATGACTGCTGGCAGCTTGTGACCGGTGCCATAAGAAACGATGCGAATCATATTTCAGGTCCGTCACGGACGGGCGAGGGCAGCTATCTGGCGCTTATGGAGACGCTGCGTTGCTGCCGGCCTGAAGACCTTGCTTTCGTGAACGTTCACGGAACGGCTACTGCATATAATGATGAAATGGAATCGATAGCCATATATCGTGCCGGACTGATTGACGTTCCGGTTACAGGACTTAAGGGTTATTACGGACATACAATGGGTGCGGCAGGCATAATTGAGAGCATTCTTTCCATGTACGCCGTCATGGACCATACGGTCCTTGCCACCCGCGGATTTGCCAGACAGGGTACCACATATCCTGTAAGTGTAAGTCCGGAACTGAGAGAAACTGACGGGCGGCAGTTCATAAAGCTGCTGTCCGGATTCGGCGGCTGCAATGCCGCTCTGTTGTACAGACTTAACGGCAGATGGTGATGGAACAGCTGGACTATGTAATACTTGAATCGGACCGCGCAGTAGTCAGCGGGCGTGTTCTGGAGCACGAATCCAGTGGAAACGCCATGCTTGCCGAACTTTACAGGGCGCACATTGCCGACTGGCCCAAATTCTTCAAGATGGACACCCTGAGCAAGGTGGGTTTTGTGGCAAGCGAACTGCTGCTCAAAGAGTTAGGTGAAAAACGTTGTGAAGGCGAAGAATATACTCATAGCCGTGCGGTGGTGCTATTCGGTACTACGGCATCGCTCTGCGCCGATAAAAACTATCAGGAAACCATTCAGGACAGGGACAATTACTATCCCAGTCCGGCACTGTTCGTCTATACTCTTCCGAACATTGTTACGGGCGAGATTGCAATACGCAACCACTATCGCGGAGAGACGTCATTTTACGTGGTCGAAGGGGCCGATGCGGCACAGATGGCTTTCCATCTGTCGTGCGCGTTCGCTGATGACAGTACGCAGAGCATTCTTGCCGGATGGGTTGACAGCACTGCGAACGATGACTTCAAATCCTTCTTCACTCTTGTACGCAGAGAGGATGTCGGAGGGTTTGAAGCGAAACTTAAGACAATAATGAACAATTTAAATATTTGAACAACTATGGAAGAAATGATTCTGAAACTGAAGCAGGAAATTATTGAGGTTCTCAATCTTGAGGATGTGCAGCCGTCTGACATTGACAACGATGCTCCTCTGTTCGGCGAGGGTCTGGGTCTTGACTCGATTGACGCCCTGGAACTGATTGTCCTCATGGAGAAGAACTACGGCATCAAGCTGCAGGATCCTGCAAAGGGCAAGGAGATATTCAAGTCGGTCAACGTAATGGCTGACTACATTCAGAAGAACCGTACCAAATAATATGCCAAAACGTGAATCAGTGCTTATTACGGGCTGTGGCATAATCTGTGCCATAGGTCTGGACAAGAGTCAGGTGCTTGAGTCTCTGCTGGCAAACCGTACCGGGGTCGGGCCTCTGAAGTACCTCAGGACCGGCCATACCGAGTTTCCGGTGGGCGAGGTCAAGATGTCCGATGAGGAGATGGAGCGTGCCATGGGCATAGCTCCCGGCACTCCGACAACCCGTACGGCGCTGATGGGTATGATGGCCATGCATGAGGCCCTTGCACAGGCCGGACTGCAGAAAACCGATCTTGAACGGACCGGCTTTGTGAACGGTACGACCGTGGGCGGCATGGACAAGAGCGAGCAGTACTATCTGGACTTCATAGAGAACGACAGCCGCAATGCCTACATAAGCACGCATGACTGCGGTTCCTGCTCGGAAATGATTGCAGACCGGTTCGGGCGTTTCAAGTTCATTACAACCATTTCTACAGCGTGTTCATCGGCCGCAAACGCCATTGAACTGGCTGCCGACATGATACGTCTCGGTGAGGCCGATATTGTTGTGGCAGGTGGAAGCGAGTGCATTACCAAGTTCCACTTGAACGGCTTCAATTCACTCATGATTCTGGATCACGGACAGTGCCGTCCGTTTGATGCAGGCAGGGCCGGTCTGAACCTGGGCGAGGGCGCCGCCTTTGTGGTGCTGGAGTCGGCACGTTCAGCCGCAAGACGCGGCGTGAAGCCGGTGGCACAACTGTCAGGCTACGGAAACGCATGTGACGCTTTTCACCAGACTGCGTCTTCACCGGACGGCGAGGGGGCGTATCTTGCTATGACAAAGGCGCTGGCCGATGCCGGACTGAAGCCGTCAGACATAGGTTACATTAACGCACACGGTACCGGAACGCCAAACAATGACCTTAGCGAGAGCCAGGCTATGAAGCGCGTGTTCGGCTGGGAACTGCCGCAGGTGTCATCGACCAAGTCGCTGACAGGACATACCACCAGCGCATCGGGCTCCATTGAGGCGGTAATATGCATCCTGGCTCTTCAGAACGGGTTCACTCCCGTGAACTATGCCTTTGAGAACCCTGACGATGGTGTCATAGTGCCTAACATGAAGCTGGAACCGGAGCGTGAACTGAGGCATGTGCTTTGCAATGCGTTCGGTTTTGGCGGTAACGATTCATCATTGGTAATTAGCAATGTATCAGAGTGTTGACATACTTTCAGTAAAGCAGATTTCCATTCAGCAGCCGCTGTGTGAGGAATGGATGGAGACGCCGCTGACATACACCGGCGGCTTTGTACGCGCCATCGACCCCGATTTCAGGCAGTTTGTTTCGCCGGGTGAGGCAAGGCGTCTGGGCAAGTTGCTCAAGCGTGCTCTTGCCACGTCGCTGTCGGCTCTGAACGATGGTGGAATACAGAGCCCCGACGCCATAATTACCGGAACTGGATTCGGCAGCATTGAGAACACGGAACTGTTCCTGGATGCGCTGGTGCGCGAAGGCGAGCAGATGCTCAAGCCTACTCAGTTCATGCAATCGACGCATAACACGGCATCGTCACTCATAGGAATCAATACAAAGAGTCACGGATACAACTCCACATACTCGCAGAAGGGGCTTTCGTTTGACAGCGCCCTGTATGACGCGTGGTTGCAGTTCCGTCTTGGCAAGATAAGTAACGCCCTTGTAGGGGCCCATGACGAGATGTCTCCTGTCTTTTCAGGCTTTGTAAGCAAGGCCGGTCATGTGAGACAGGGCGAGATATGCAGCGAAGCGGCCATGTCGGCACTTCTTGAGGCCGACAGCGGCAAACCGGCCATGTGTACGCTTAAATCCGTACAGATACTCAACAGTCCTTCCAGGGAGGAACTGGCCGATGTCATGTCAAAGGTCGCAGTCGATGCTATAATAACAGGCCGCAGCGGCAATCCGGAGAATGATTCATGGTATTCGTTCCTTGACAGTGATGTTCCGCAGTGCAGTTACAAGCCGTTGTTCGGAGTGAACTTCTCGTCATCGGCAATAGGATTCTATACGGCGGCCTGCAGTCTGAAGGCCGGCAGAATACCGTCGGTCATGAATGCCGGAAAAGGGGCGGTTCCGTGCCGCAGCATTCTTCTGGTCAATATTGTGGAAGGTCGTCACTATTCATTTACAGTTCTTGAAGCCGTATGTGGAAAATAGTACCTTTCTCATTGCTGCAAAGTCTGTTACTGGCCGCGGGACAGCTCATGCTCAAGTTCGCCATGAACAACATGAGCGCCTATCAGGGCTTCTGGCGCTTTATTGGCAGGGAGGCCACTAACTGGTGGTGGCTGGGCTGCGGCGTTACCATGGGCGGTGCAACCATACTCTGGCTTTACATTATAAGGAATTTCCCATTCAGCATTGCCTACCCGTTAAGCTGCCTGAGTTTTGTGTTCGGCATGATAGGAGCTATGCTGTTTCTGGGCGAACAGATACCGGCCGGCCGCTGGATAGGGATGGGACTGATTCTTGTCGGCGCAGCTTTAATAAGCAGATGAAAAACGGTTTTGGAATGAAGAAGACATTTGCGATACTTGTGGCAGGACTGCTGCTTACTGGCGGAACGCTCCGTGCAGGTGGTGCGGAGGGTACGTCGGATTCACGCATTGAGGCTATTATTGATGCGTGCAGCGGAATAAGGTCAATGAAGTGCGATTTCACGCAGATAAAGAATGTGCCTCTCATGGAGGGTGAACAGGTTTCAAAGGGACACATGCTCTACAGGCAGCCGTCCAAGCTGAAATGGGCTTATACGGAACCTTTTGCGTATTCTCTGGACGTGGACGGCGAGACCGTCACCGTTGACGGCAGCGAGATGCCGGCTGATCGCAGCCGTATGTTCCAGGGCATTGCCGGTGTCATAATGGGCTGCATGTCGGGTCAGTGCCTCAAGGACAGCCGCATGTTCAAGGTGAGTATGGCCGATGCCGAAGGTCTGTGGGTGGCCACCATGGTTCCTGTACGCCGCGACATGAAGAAGATGTTCCAGCACATGGTTCTGAGCTTCAGTTCCGAAACCGGTCTGTTGGAGAAGATTGAAATGGAAGAGGTTGGCGGCGGCAGCACCGTCATAGAGATAGAGAATGTACAGCTGAACGGTAATTATGAAGCTGAATGGTGATTTCTTCAGGCTGGTGTCCGTTGACGGGCAGCGATACGTGATAGAGCTGAACGCTGACCACTACATTTACGGGGCTCATTTCCCGGGACATCCGGTGACTCCCGGCGTGTGCCTGGTCCAGATGGTTCAGGAACTGTTGTCACACACCCTGGAGTGTCAGTTGTACACCCGTTCCATAAGGAACGTTAAGTTTGTAAGCATTGTGTCGCCGCTTACCGACGCACGCATTGCCGTAACGGTCACCAAACTGGAACAGGAGAACGGTCAGATAAGTGTCCAGGCACGCATAGAGGGGGCCGATGACAGTTCCCGCCTGTTCGCGAAAATGTCACTTGTACTTGAAAGGGAGGCTTTCTGATGAACAGATACTGCGTCATAATACCCACATACAACAACGGCGGAACGGTTGCCGACGTGGCTCGTCGCGCTCTGGACGTGTGTTCCCGCGTTTATGTGGTCGATGACGGCAGCACGGACAATACACAGGATACACTTGAAGGGTTAGGGGTTAAAGTGTTGAAGCACAACAAGAACAGAGGTAAAGGACGCGCTTTGGAAACAGGTTTCAGAGCTGCATTGGCAGACGGCTTCACACACGCGGTCACCATTGACGCTGACGGGCAGCATTACCCCGAGGACATACCTCTGCTCATGCAGACTTCGAACGCGTATCCCGGCGACTTCATTATTGGCCTGCGCAATCTGACAAGCGAGAACATGCCGCGTGAGAATACGGCGGCCAACCGTTTTTCAAATTTCTGGTTCCATCTGCAGACCGCCCAGAGACTTGACGACACGCAGTCAGGCTTCAGAATCTATCCGCTTGACAAGCTGTATGGTCTGGGACTGGTGACATCAAGGTACGAATCGGAACTGGAACTTATGGTGTTTGCCGCATGGCACGGTGTGAAGATGAACGGAAAACCGGTCAGGGTGTGGTATGCGCCCGAAGGCGAGCGTGTCACGCATTTCCGTCCGTTTTGGGACTTTTTCAGAATAAGCGTGCTGAATGCCGTGCTGTGCATAGGAGCGCTGTTTGTAGGACTGCCGCTGGCATTGTGGCGCAACACATTCAACAGATAGGGTATGGTAAGGTTCTTCCTAGGCATATATGACCGCTTATGCGCTCGCAAGGCTCTGGCAGTTGCAATTGTGGCTGTCATAGTGCTTTTGTGCGCTGTGCCGATATGTCGCATGGAATACGAGGAGGACATAGCACGTTTTCTGCCTGTAGATACCCGTGACAGCCGTCAGGCCGGATTTCTAGAGGATTTGTCCGAGCAGAATCAGGTGGCTGTGATATTCCGTTATTCCGGTGATGGCGACGGCACCGGTTCAGTGGTTGAGACCATGGACCGCTTTGAAGAACTGTGGTTTGAATATGACACGCTTGATATGGTTCCCGACATGAGCGCCGTGGCCGATGAGAGCATGGCGCTTGACCTGATACAGTTCGTCCAGGAGCATTACGCAAGTTTCCTGACGGAAGCCGATTACCGCCGTATGGATTCGCTGCTGTCAGTTCCCGGGTATGTGGACAGCCAGCTTGAGGCTGACCGCCGTTCGCTGCAGATGATGACAGGCAGTTTCACTCGGAACATCATTCCGTATGACCCTCTGAACCTTTTCTCGCCGGTCCTGCTCAAACTGGCTGACATTGGCGGCAATGGGGGCTACCGCATGGAGGACGGACATATCATGCACGCTGCGGACCCCATAGGTTTCATTTTCTTTGAATCTCCGTTCGGACAGAGCGAGTCGGACCGCAACGCTGATCTTGTGGAGCTGGTGGAGTCAGTGGCCGATGCCGCCCGGCAGGGTACGCAGGTAAGCATATCGGTTACAGGAGCTCCTGTCATTGCTGTCACCAATGCCACACGCATCAAGACTGACAGCATAATTGCCGTGCTTCTGGCGGTTGTAGGTATATTCCTTGTACTGTGGTTCTCGTTCAGACGTCTGAGCGACATGCTGTGGATTGCATTCACTCTGCTGTTCGGAGCTGTGTTCTCACTTGGAATAATAGGGACATTCAAAGACAGCATATCGGTCATTGTAATAGGATTGGGTTCCATCATCGTTGGCATAGCGGCCAACTACCCGCTGCACTTCCTGCATTCGCTGCGTGATACAGGTGACAACCGCCGTACGCTCAGGGAAATGGTCACACCGCTGCTCGTTGGCAACATAACTACCGTGAGCGCGTTCCTGTGTCTGATTTTCCTGAAGGCGCAGGCCATGCACGACCTTGCGCTGTTCGGTTCGTTCATGCTTGCCGGGACGATACTGTTCACGCTGGTGTTCCTGCCGGTGCTGGCAGAACCTCGCAGGGCGGAGGCATCGGCCCGGGAAAGCGAAAAGGTTACAATGAAGACTGGTGTGGCCGGCCGATGGATTTCGCGTGCCGTCATTGCGGTGACTGCCGCCATGCTGATATGGGGCGGAACTGCCGGATTTGACACGAATCTCAATCACATAAACTACATGACGCAGCAGCAGAAGGATGACCTTGAACTGCTGCAGGGCGGAACCGGTATGAGCTCCATGAGCAGGCTTTCCGTGCTTGTTTCCATGCTTCCCGAGACTCCCGGCAACTGGTCTGAGTTCTGGACCTTACATGCCTGGGTGGGGGATACCCTGACTGAAAAAGGTGGCGAATTCGGGTTCACGGAGACTGCATTTGCGCCATTCGCCAGGTCGGTGGGTGAGAATCCCGAAATGCTGACTGCCGAGGCTCTGACAGGCGAGAGCATGAGCGATGTCATGAAAATGCTTGTGGAGTCTCTGTCCGATGACTTCAATACGGTGCTGCTGCTGTGCGGTTTCGTGGTGTTCGCGTTCCTGTGGATTTCGTTCGGGAGTCTGGAACTGGCACTGCTGTCGTTCCTGCCGCTTACGGTGGGGTGGATATGGATACTGTGCATAATGAACATGCTGGGAATCCAGTTCAATATTGTGAGCATAATTCTGGCGACCTTCATTTTCGGTCAGGGTGACGACTATACCATTTTCATTACCGAAGGTCTGATGCACGAATATGCGTATGGGGTCAGGACACTTGACGACCGCCGCAGGAGCGTAATTCTGTCGGCCGTGATAATGTTCATTGGAATAGGCACTCTGATTCTTGCAAAGCATCCTGCCATGCGCTCTCTTGCTGAAATTACCATTCTGGGCATGTTTACCGTGGTTGTCATGGCACATTATCTGCCTGAATGGCTGTTCAAGTGGCTGACAATGAAGAAAAACCGGCTTCGCACCGTGCCTGCCACTCTGACGCGCCTGGGACGTTCCGTGTTTGCATTCGGATTCCTGCTTCTTTCGGTGATTGCAGTCACTCCTGTGGCACTGGTGCGTTTCATCGGAGGCGGCAGCAGCCGCAGCGAGCGCTGGCTGCACCGCGTGCTGTACCGTTTCTCGAATATTGTCATACGCCGTGTGCCAGGAGTCGGATTCACCTTTGACAACAGCGTTGGCGAAACGTTTGAAAAGCCTGCGGTGGTCATAAGCAACCACCAGTCACATCTGGATCTGATGTGTCTGCTCATGCTCAGTGAAAAGATGGTTGTCATTACCAATGACTGGGTGTGGCGCAACCCCATATACGGCGCTCTGATACGCCGTGCCGAATTCATTCCGGCAGCCGAAGGCGTTGACCGTTACATGCCGCAGCTGCGCAGTCTGGTCGAGCGCGGTTACTCCATTGTGGTGTTCCCGGAAGGCACACGCTCCGAAGACTGCAGCATTCTGCGTTTTCATAAGGGCGCGTTCCACATGGCTCAGGAACTTGGGCTTGACATTGTGCCCGTGTGTCTGCACGGTGTGGGTCATGTGCTGCCAAAGACCGATTTCATGCTGCGTCCGGGACATATTACCGTGAAGGTGGGGCGGCGCATTGAAGCCGGTGACATGAGCTGGGGAAGTGATGCGCGTGAACGCACAAAGGCATTCCACAGATTCTATATTGACTGGTACGCACAGATGCGTCGTGAATGCGAAAGTGCCGGGTACTGGAGGCTGTACATACGTTTTCAGTACATGTACAAGGGTCTGGACATATACCGCAGCTGTATGCAGAGCCTTGACTGTCTGCAGGAGCTAAGGGCAGCCGGCGGTGAGACGGCGCTTGTGGTCACGGACCGCGGTCAGGGCGAACAGAGCCTGCTGACAGCCCTGTTGAACCCCGGAACCGAAGTGACCGGATATGTGGCCGATGAGGAGACTCTGCTTCTGGCTTCATCGCTGGCCGGGAAACCTGATAATCTGAAATTTGAATTGAGAAGGTAATGGATACGCTGATCACAGGTGCCGGGCTGGGCGGTCTTTTCACAGGTGCGCTGCTGTCAAAGCAGGGTGTCAGGGTGACCGTGCTTGAAAAGAACCCTGTCATTGGCGGCGGACTGCAGAACTTTGTGCGTGGCGGCGAAATGTATGAGACCGGCATGCACGTTGCAGGCGGTTTCATGCAAGGTGATTCGCTGTACCGCATCTGCAGGTATCTGGGCATTATGGACAATCTGGACATTGTCCGGTCTCATGTGGTGTCAAGCGTGACATACGCTGACAGCGGCCGCACATACGACCTTCCTGCCGGACGTGACGCGTTCGTGGAATATCTCTCTGGCCTGTTCCCCGAGGAAAGGAAAAACCTGGAACGATATATGGACGCCATAGTGCGCCTGTCACATGAAGAGAACCTGTTCTATCTGGAAAGCGGCTATAGCGAGCACAGCGAAGAGTTCCTGATGCCGGCCGACCGTTTCATTGCGAAATACATCTCCAACCCCGAACTGCAGGCTCTGCTGGCGTTCGTGAATCCGCTTTATGCCGGCGTTCCGGGACATTCGCCCGCATACCTTCATGTTATGACATCGGTCCTGTTCATTGAAGGTCCGTGCCGGTTCGGCAGCGGCTCCTCACGTCTGGCCGATGAGCTGAAACGTGTCATAGAGCAGGGCGGAGGTCAGGTGCTGACGCGTTGCGAGGTGGCAAAGGTCACCGTGCGTGACATGCATGTGACATGTGTGACCGATGCCCGGGGACGCGAATATACGGCTGACAGCTATGTATCGGCCATACATCCGCAGTCTCTGCTAGAACGTCTTGACGGAAAGGCCTTTACGACCGGCTATTCAAACCGTCTGATGAGCATTCCCGATACGGCATCGGCCTTCAAGGTATTCATAAGACTGAAACCTGGTGCGGTTGACAGTCCCGGATGTCCGGTCTCGGTAACTGACAGCTGCGCTAACGTATGGAAGCGTGACGGAGACTGGCCGCATACGGTCAACTGCTTCATGTCCGGTAATCACATGACGGTGTTCTGTCTTATGGATTTCAGCGAGGTCAGCCGGTGGGAGAACACGCGCACGGGACACCGCGGTGCGGAATATGAGGAATGGAAGAAGGAGCATACCGACAGGGTTCTTGACCTTGTGGAGAAGCGCTTTCCGGGAATCAGGCAGAAGGCCGATGAGATATTTGCTGCAAGCCCGCTCACTCTGCGTGACTGGTATGGTACGAAACATGCCGGCGCATTTGGTTATTTCAAGGATTGTGAGAATCTTATGCTATCACGGGTACCGGTACGCACCAAGGTGGACAACCTGTTCCTGACAGGTCAGAACGTGAATATGCACGGCATAGGCGGAGTGCCTATGACGGCCATTGAAACCGCCAGTGCAGTGCTGGGAAACGACTTTATATTGAACGATATAAAACAAATAAAATAAACGAGTTATGAATTTCAAACTGAAACTTATCTATCCCAAGTGGCAGAA
This sequence comes from Bacteroidaceae bacterium, assembly GCA_045617485.1. Taxonomy (GTDB): domain Bacteria; phylum Bacteroidota; class Bacteroidia; order Bacteroidales; family Bacteroidaceae; genus Colenecus. The sequence goes on along the minus strand of JAZLIR010000023.1, from coordinate 11,650 downwards.
ACTGAAAGGTCAGACTACCTTCAATCTTCCGCCTCACGGACCGGTTGCTTTTGCAGCTACGCTTCCCGACTGGGTTGACGTGTCGTTTACCGATGAGAATGTCGAGGCTATAGACTTTGACGAGCAGTGCGACGGCGTTGCTCTGTCAATGATGCTCTCCACACAGGTCAAGCGCGGCTGGGAGATAGCCGATGAATACCACAAGCGCGGAAAACTGGTTTTTGCAGGTGGCATATCGACCATGCTTCATGCCGAAGAGATGGTGAATCATGTGGACAGCGTGTTCCTCGGCGAGTCCGAGGGCCGTATGGAGCAGGTCATGCTTGACTGGACCCGCGGCGAACTGAAGAAGCTGTACAATTTCATGGGCAACATGCCTCCAATCGAGTCTGTCGGCCCCTGCCGCCGTGACCTGTACAGGCGCGAGCTGTACAACCACAAGGGCGTTCAGATGGTTGATCTGTTCCATGCCAGCCGCGGCTGCCGTTTCAGCTGCTATCCCTGCGCGGTTTCATATCTTGGCGGCCGATGCTTCCGTCCGCGTCCGATTGACAAAGTGGTGGAGGATATGGCCGGCATTGAGAACAACCGTCTTTTCATTGTTGACAATTCACTTGCTCAGAACAAGGAGTGGGAGAAGGAACTGTTCCGTGCCATTGCTCCACTCAAGAAGAAATGGATAAGCCACACCATAGAGGATGATCCCGAAGTCCTGGATCTGGCTGCAAAGGCAGGTGCCTGGTATGTATATCAGGCCGTATATGATACATCGGACTATATCAGGGAGCGTGTAAAGCGTTACCACGACTATGGAATTGGTGTTGAAGGTACAATTCTGCTGGGTCTTGACAACCAGACGGCCGATGACTGCAAGCGTCTGATTGACTTCCTTGGCGAGATTGACCTTGACCTGGCCGAATTCACAGTGCTGACTCCGTTCCCGCACACCAAGGTCTATGACGACCTGCTGCGTCAGGGCCGCATATTCGACTTTGACTGGAACCATTACAATGCCGGTCAGGTGGTGTTCCAGCCCAAGAAGATGACTCCTGACGAACTTCAGGACATCTACGAGTATGCATGGAAGAGCTTCTACAGGGACGAAAGCCAGGAACAGAAGATGTTCCGCCTGTTCTGCAATGTGGCGCTGCGTGAAATGGAGGAGGGCACTTACCGCCCGCGTGACAGAAGGCTTGCAAACAAGTCCTTCGGCAAGGATGTGGTCAGAAACATAAAGAAGAACTGAAAATGAAAGTATCACCGGAATATTATGATGAGGTTTTCAGCTTCAGGGGCGAATGGGACATGCCTTCGACCTGCGGACTGAAGATACGCCGCAGTGGCGGAAAGGTTTTTGTGATAGTGACAGAGCTGTATCAGGACAATCCGGGTACATCGGTCACATACGCCGGACAGAAGCTGGCCGAACAGATATGTCAGGCAAAAGGACTTGAACTTGGTGACATTACATATGTAGAATGCAATCCTGATACCAATTCCAAACTGTCATTCTATGACGAGGAGTATTTTCAGGTGGATTTCAGTGCCGATATTCAGCACCGTTACCGCCAGATGGACAGGACTGAAATTGAAAGGATGCTTAAGGACTGACAGCCTGTTATATGCTGAAATCTCTGCTGCTGTTCACGTCACTGATGATAACGCCGTCGCATCTGACCACCCGTCCGTGGGCCGATGCTGATGGCAGGGCCGAGGATGTGCTGCTCACTCCGTATCTGACGGAAAACAGCCGCGAGTCTCCTTCGGTGATTGTGTGTCCCGGGGGCAGCTACTGCTGGCTTGACGTGAAGGGCGAAGGCATTGAAGTTGCCGAGTGGCTTCAGGAGCAGGGCATAAATGCATTCCTGCTTCAGTACAGGACAGCAGGCTTTGGAGCATATTTTACGCATTATCGCTATGTGGCACGTGGAAACCGTCATCCGGACATGCTGTGCGATTTGCAGAGAGCCATAAGGCTGCTGCGTGAGAATCCCGATGAGTTCGGCATCGACCCTGCCCGTCTGGGTGTCATGGGTTTTTCAGCCGGCGGACATCTTGTCATGAGTTCCGGCTGTTACCATTCGACTGACTTTACCAGACTGCCTCAGGGGGCTGCGACAGTATCGCTGAGACCGGATTTCATTGTGTCTGTATATCCTGTTGTCACCATGAAGGAACCGTATGTACACAAGCGTTCCCGACGCGGACTCTTGGGCGAGTGGGGCAAAATGCGACCGAAATTGCGCAGAATGATGTCACTTGAAGACAACATACCGCCGGATTGTCCGCCTGTGTTCCTGGTGAACTGCAAGGATGACCCCGTTGTTGACTGGCATAATGCCGTGCTGCTGGACAGCGCGCTTACGGCAAACGGAATAGAGCATACGTATATCAGGTACGAGAAGGGAAAACACGGTTTCGGCGTGAGTGACATTTACGGTTCCGCCGAGTCGAGACAGTGGAAGTATTCTTTTGTCGAGTGGCTTGAAAATCTGGGAATGAAATGATTATATTTGCAACAGTATGAATGGTGATATTGAGTTTGAAAGTCCTGAAAGAATCAAGGAGTTCCAGGAGAATCTGCTTCACGGCCATCTGGCATATCTGAAGGAGAATTCTCCATACTACCGCCGTCTGTTTGACAGCTATGGCATTAACATTGACAGGATTGTCCATCTGGAGGATCTTGTCAGAATACCTTTCACCGAGAAGAAGGATCTCCAGCTTTACAATGACGATTTCTGCTGCGTTGAAAGAAAGAAGATAATCGACTATATAACCACTTCCGGTACTCTTGGAGACCCTGTCCTGTTCGGCTGTACTGAAAAGGACCTCCAGCGTCTGGCCTACAATGAGAAGAAGTCATTCCAGTGTGCCGGGCTGACCGATGAAAGCGTGCTGCAACTCATGACCACGCTTGACAAGCGCTTCATGGCGGGTATGGCATACTTTCTGGGACTCAGGGAGATGGGGGCGGGTGTGATACGTGTAGGAAACGGCATTCCGGAACTGCAGTGGGATACCATACGGCGTTTCCATCCCGATTCCATAATGTGCGTTCCGTCATTCATACTCAAGCTCATCGATTATGCCGAAGATCATGACATTGACTACCGTTCAAGCAGCATAAGGCGCATAATAGGCATCGGCGAAGGTTTGCGTGACCAGAATTTCGACTATAACCTGCTGGGCCGGCAGATTCACGAGCGCTGGCCCGAAGTCCAGCTGTTCGCCACGTATTCATCGACCGAAATGGGCGCCACATTCAGCGAATGCGAATACGGCATGGGCGGTCATGTGCATCCGGAGCTGATAATTGTAGAAATAATAGGTGAGGACGGAATGCCTGTGGCCGACGGACAACCGGGCGAGGTGGTAGTCACCACTCTTGGCGTTGAGGGTATGCCGCTGCTCAGGTTCCGCACGGGTGACATTGCGTGCAAGCATGTAGAGCAGTGCCGCTGCGGCCGATGGTCTTACCGCCTGTCTCCGCTGCTGGGACGCAAGAACAACATGATAAAGCTCAAGGGTACTACGCTGTATCCGCCTGCCATCAACGATGTCCTTGACAATACGGACTATATTGAAAATTATGTTGTGATTGTCCGTAACAGTGCGGCAGGGACCGATGACGTGCTTGTAAAGGTAGGCTTGAAGCATCAGCCGGACTTTGATGTCGTCAAGGAACTCAAGGACAGCTTCCGTTCGCGCATCCGCGTGGCTCCTGAGATAGAGGTATGTCCGGCATCGGAGATACATGCCGTCAACTTCCCGCCAACAGGCCGCAAACCGGTGAAATTCATAGATCAGCGCAAATGATTATGACAGACGAATCCAGATTCGATGACATCCGCCCGTATCGTGACGATGAGATTCCGGCAGCAATGGAACGTATTGCCGCTGACAGATCCTTTCCCTTTCTGGCTTCGTTCGTATATCCCGAGCTGACGGTCGATGAGGCACGGAAGAGGATATGTTCTTTCAGGAGCATATTCGATTTCCAGTACAATGTGATGTCCATAGTCAACCGGCGCATCATTGAGGAAACAATTACGGAATTCACAATTGACGGCGCTGAAAAGCTTGATCCGAAGAAAAGTTATCTGTTTGTCAGCAACCATAGGGATATAGTGCTGGATTCATGCATGCTTATGTACGCACTATATCCGTATCTGAACAGAACGGCGGAGATTACTTTCGGGGCTAACCTCATGCAGGGGCAGCTCCTTATAGACATAGGTAAGAGCAACAGGATGTTCCGTGTTGAAAGAGGCGGAAATCCGCGCGAATTCTATCAGAGTACTCTGCATCTTTCAGACTACATACGTCATACCGTCACGGAAAGGAACGAGTCGGTATGGATTGCCCAGCGCAACGGCCGTACCAAAGACGGCATTGACCGTACCGACCAGGGTATTATAAAGATGTTCGGACTGAGCGGCAACGGAGACCGTGTCAGTGATCTGGCCGATCTGAACATTGCCCCCATTTCCGTTTCGTATGAATGGGAGCCGTGTGACGTGCTCAAGGCTATGGAACTGTACGCGGTCAGGAATGGGGATCCGTATGTCAAGAAACCTGGTGAGGATCTGAACAGCATACTTACCGGCATGGGGCAGGACAAGGGCAGAGTGCATTTCCATGTCTGCGCTCCATTGTCTGTGCAGGACCTGGAGGCGTTTTCCGATGTCCCCAACACACAGTTCCACCGTTGTGTCGCCAGCCTCATCGACCGGTACATCTGCGGTTCTTACCGCCTGTTTCCGAATGCGTACGTAGCGTATGATCTGAAGTTCGGGACTCAGAAGTATGCATCGGAGTACACAAAGGCTGAATATGAAGCGTTCTGCACCAGTATGGAACGTCTTAAGGAATGCAGGGTTGACGAGCCCGATGTTCTGCGGGATATTTTCCTTGGAATCTACTGCAATCCGATAGCATGTCCGTGCGAGTGAACCGCATAAGTATGCATTGAATACTTTTTTCTTCCAAAATTGGAAATTTCTTGTTCTTGAAATTCCATCATCCGGCAAAAAACAGTATCTTTGCGGCATGAAAATGAAGAGAGACTATATGACTTGTTCATCCAAACATAAGCATACCGGCGGTGGCAGTGTCTGCAGCCGTTTTGTTATATGAAAAGGGAGAGTGTTTAAGCCATATTCTCCCTTTTTCTTTTTTGGGGATAGTAGGAAGATTTACAAAATAAGCACATAGTAAATGGAACCTTTGAATCATGAATGTGGAATGGTAATGGTAAGGCTGCTCAAGCCCGTTTCTCATTACCGTCAGAAGTATGGCGATTTCCAGTATGGCCTGAACCGTCTGTATCTGATGATGGAAAAGCAGAAGAACCGCGGTCAGGAAGGCGCAGGCCTCGCATGCGTAAAGCTCAAGGCTGTTCCCGGCGAGGACTATATGTTCCGCGAAAGGGCACTCGGCGCTGGAGCCATTTCGGACATTTTCCAGAACATTCAGAAGGATATGGCTTCACATTCAAGGGAGGAGCTTGCCAGTGACGAGTTCGTTTCCAGAAATCTTCCTTTTCTTGGTGAACTATATCTGGGACATCTGAAATATTCGTCGGGCGGCACCAAGAGCGTGTCGGAAATACATCCGCTGCTGCGCCGCAACAACTGGCGTGCAAAGAATCTTGCCATATGCGGCAACTTTACAATTACCAACAACGAGGAAGTCTTTGAGGAGATTGTTTCAAAGGGCCAGCATCCCAGGAACAACGCTTCAACATATTTCATGCTTGAACAGATAGGGCACCGTCTGGACCGCGAGGTCGAGCGTGTATTCCGTCAGGCCGAAGAGGACAGGAAACTTGAAGGTCTTGCAATCACAGATTTCATTGAAGAGAACATGGACATTGCCAACGTCCTGCGCACATCGGCCCCCATCTGGGACGGCGGTTATGTGGTAGGCGGCATAACCGGCAGCGGCGAATCGTTCGTCATACGTGACCCGTGGGGCGTACGTACTGCATTCTGGTATGCTGACGATGAAATCATTACAGTGGCATCGGAACGTCCGGCCATACAGACCGGTCTGAACGTCAAGGCTGACCAGGTGCACGAACTTGAGCCCGGTCAGGCTCTGGTCATCAACAAGAAGGGCGAAATGAGGCTGGTCCAGATTATTGAAAAGAAGGACAACCAGTCATGTTCATTTGAATACGTCTATTTCAGCCGCGGCAACGACGTTGATATTTACAAGGCCCGCAAGGAACTTGGACGTGAACTCGTGGAGCCTGTACTCAAGGCTGTTGAAGGTGATATTGACCATACGGTGTTCTCGTTCATTCCGAATACCGCCGAAGTTGCACATTACGGACTTGTCCAGGGTTTCGAGGAACGCCTGAATCAGGAGAAGATGCAGCAGCTGCTTGCTCTGGGCAAGGATGCCAGCAAGGAAGATATGGAGAAGATTCTGTCACGCAGGGTTCGCAATGAGAAGATAGCCTGGAAGGATATCAAGCTGCGCACGTTCATTACTGCAGGCGAGGCGCGCAATGCTCTGGCAGCCCATGTTTATGACATCACATACGGAGTGGTGGAACCGGGAGTTGACAATCTGGTTGTCATTGACGACAGTATTGTACGCGGCACTACGCTGCGCGAACAGATTCTCAGAATTCTGGACCGTCTCGAGCCTAAGCGCATTGTAATTGTAAGTTCATCGCCTCAGGTGCGCTATCCGGACTATTACGGCATTGACATGTCCACTATGGACCACTTCATTGCATTCAAGGCCGCTCTTGCACTTCTTGAAGAACGCGGAATGTGGAACATTGTGACCGATGTATACATCAAATGCCGCGAACAGCTTGACAAGGCACCTGAAGAACGCGTGAACTGCGTCAAGGAAATATATGCTCCTTTCACCGAGCAGGAGATATCGGACAAGATAAGTCAGATGCTTACTCCTCCCGAGGTGAAGGCTGAGGTTAAGATTGTATATCAGACTCTTGATGGTCTGCATGCAGCCTGCCCGAACACGCCGGGTGACTGGTATTTCAGCGGTAATTTCCCGACAATGGGAGGAACGCTTCTCGTGAACAAGGCTTTCATTGATTATTACGATAAATTCTACAAATAATGACTGTATCACTTATTCTTGCCGATGGTACCTCATTCAAGGGCGAGGCATTCGGCTACCAGAAGCCAGTCAGCGGTGAACTTGTGTTCAACACTGCAATGACCGGCTATCCGGAGATTATGACAGATCCCGCTTCGCGCGGACAGTTGCTTGTTATGACATATCCTGTCATTGGCAATTATGGAGTCCAGCCTATGGGACTTGACGAAAATGGTCTTGTTACCAACGCTGAAAGCGAACATATCCAGGTGCGTGCGCTGATTGTAAGTGACTTCAGCACATTCTACAGCCACTGGAATGCAAAGGAGTCACTTGAAGACTGGATGAAGAGGGAGAAGGTGGCAGGCATAAGCGGAGTCGATACACGCGAACTTACCAAGCACATACGCGAGCATGGCAGCATGTCTGCAAGAATCCTGTTCCCGGAACAGGAGAAGCCTGCCGAGTATGAATTTACCAACATGCTTCCCCAGGTGTCATGCAAGAAGGTTATCAAGTACAACGAGGGTGCAAAGAAGCGCGTTGTTCTGGTTGACTGCGGTGTGAAGGCCAGCATGATACGCTGCCTGATTGACTATGATCTGGAGGTAGTACGCGTTCCGTGGAACTATGACTACAGCAGCATGGATTTTGACGGACTGATCATTTCAGACGGTCCGGGCAATCCGAGCTACTGCAGCGAGGTGGTTTCAAGGCTTCAGGAGTATATTTCAGCTAAGGAAAAACCGGTTCTCGGCATTGGAATGGGATGTCTGCTTCTCGGTCTTGCCGGCGGTATGGATACATACAAGCTCAAGTTCGGTCATCACACAATGAACCAGCCTGTCAAGATGGAGGGTACAGACCGCTGTTACATCACATGCCAGAATCACAATTACGCTATTCGTGAAGAATCGGTAGTGGGTCACTGGAAGGTTTATCTGAAGAATCTGAATGACGGATCAATTGAGGGCATATTCAATACCCGCAAGCCTCTGGTAGGTGTCATGTTTCATTCGGAATCTGACAGCATTCCTGCTGACACTGAGTTCGTTTACAATGATTTCGTTTCAAAACTCTAATGTAAAGCAACATGGTTCCAAAGAAATACAGCAAGGTTCTTCTGCTCGGTTCGGGCGCACTCAAGATAGGTGAGGCAGGTGAATTCGACTATTCAGGTTCACAGGCTCTCAAGGCATTGAAACAGGAAGGTCTCGAGACCATTCTTATAAATCCGAATATTGCAACTGTACAGACAAGCGAAGGTGTTGCAGACCGTGTATATTTCTATCCGGTCACTCCGTTCTTCGTTGAAAAGGTCATTGCCAAGGAAAGACCCGATGCCATTCTGCTGGCATTCGGCGGTCAGACAGCACTGAACTGCGGCGTTGCCCTTGAACAGAGCGGCGTGCTTGCAAAGTACAAGGTCAAGGTCCTGGGTACTCAGGTCAAGGCCATCATGGATACCGAAGACCGTGAACTCTTCATCAAGCGTCTTGATGAGATAGGTGTTCAGACAATCAAGAGTCACGCAGTCGAGTCAATGGAGGACGCCCGTGCGGCCGCCAAGGAACTCGGCTATCCTGTAATCATACGTTCTGCATATGCTCTTGGCGGTCTGGGCTCAGGCTTCTGTGACAATGAAGATGAACTGAACAAACTGGCCGAAAAGTCATTCTCGTTCTCACCCCAGATTCTGGTCGAGAAGAGTCTGAAGGGCTGGAAGGAAATTGAGTTCGAGTGCGTGAACGATAAGAGCGGCAACTCGATCATTGTCTGCTCGATGGAAAACTTCGACCCGCTGGGCATACACACCGGTGAAAGTATCGTTGTCGCTCCTACTCAGACACTGACAAAGCACGAAGTCCAGAAACTTGAGGAACTTACAATTCGTATTGCCCGTCACGTAGGAATCGTAGGCGAGTGCAACATACAGTTCGCGTTTGACCCGCAGTCTGAAGAGTACCGCGTCATTGAGGTCAACGCACGTCTGAGCCGTTCATCGGCTCTGGCATCAAAGGCTACCGGTTATCCTCTGGCATTCGTTGCCTGCAAGCTGGGTCTGGGCTACAACCTGTATGAGCTTCAGAACTCGATTACAAAGACCACTACAAACTTCTTCGAACCTTCAGTCGACTACGTTGTAGCCAAGATGCCGCGCTGGGATCTTTCAAAGTTCCATGGCGTTGACCGCGAAATCGGTTCAAGCATGAAGTCTGTAGGCGAGGTCATGTCAATAGGACGCAGCTTCGAAGAAGTTATCCAGAAGGGTATCCGCATGATTGGTCAGGGTATGCACGGTTTTGTCGAGAACAAGAGCATCAAGTTCGCTGACCTTGACAAGGCTCTGAAGGAACCTACAGACAAGCGTCTGTTCGCCATCAGCCAGGCTTTCCAGGAGGGTTACAGCGTAGACCGCATCTGGGAGCTCACCAAGATTGACAAGTGGTTCCTGACCCGTCTCATGGGCATTTACAAGCTTTCAAAGGAATTGCATAAGGTTAAGGACATTGAAAAGATTCCTGAAGATCTGCTGCTCAAGGCCAAGAAGATGGGCTTTTCTGACTTCCAGATTGCACGTGCCACAGGTACTGAAAAGAAACTTGGATCACAGGCCGGTCAGCTGGCCGTCAGAGCTTGCAGAAAGAAACTCGGCATTCTGCCATACGTAAAGCAGATAGACACTCTGGGTGGCGAATACGAGGCAAAGGCCAACTATTTGTATCTGACTTACAACGGTTGTGCGCATGACATTGAATTCTTCGATGACAAGAAGTCAATCATAGTCATCGGTTCTGGTGCCTACAGAATCGGTTCGTCGGTTGAATTTGACTGGTGCGGCGTTCAGGCACTGAACACAATCCGTAAGGAGGGCTACCGCAACATCATGATAAACTGCAACCCTGAAACTGTAAGTACCGACTACGACGTTACGGACCGTCTGTTCTTTGACGAACTGACATTCGAACGCGTAATGGATGTCATTGAGCTTGAGAATCCTTACGGCGTGATTGTATCGACTGGCGGACAGATTCCAAACAATCTGGCCATGAAGCTCGATGCACAGAACGTTCCTATTCTTGGTACCAGTGCAAAGGACATTGATAACGCCGAAGACCGCGAAAAGTTCTCGGCCATGCTTGACCGCATTGGCGTTGACCAGCCGGAATGGAGCGAGCTGACTTCAATGAAGGAGATAGGCAAGTTCATTGACCGCGTGGGATTCCCTGTTCTGGTACGTCCTTCATACGTGCTTTCAGGCGCTGCAATGAACGTGTGCAGCAATCAGGATGAACTTGAGCGTTTTCTGCAACTTGCAGCCGACGTTTCGAAAGAGCATCCGGTTGTGGTGAGCCGTTTCATTGAGAACGCCAAGGAAGTTGAAATGGATGCCGTTGCAAAGGACGGTGAAATCATAGCATACGCAATAAGCGAGCATATTGAGTTTGCCGGCGTTCACTCGGGTGATGCCACAATCCAGTTCCCGCCACAGAAGTTGTATGTCGAGACTGTGAAGCGCATCAAGCGCATAAGCCGTCAGATTGCAAAGGAACTGCACATAAGCGGTCCGTTCAATATCCAGTAGCTGGCCCGCGAGAACGATATCAAGGTTATTGAATGTAACTTACGCGCATCACGCTCGTTCCCGTTCGTCAGCAAGGTACTCAAGATTAACCTTATTGAGATTGCCACAAAGATTATGCTTGGCATTCCTGTCAAGGCACCTGAAAAGAGCCTGTTCGACATTGACTACGTAGGTATCAAGGCTTCGCAGTTCTCATTCAACCGTCTGCAGAAGGCCGACCCGGTACTGGGAGTCGATATGGCATCGACCGGTGAAGTGGGCTGTCTGGGCGACGATCAGCGCTACGCAATACTTGAATCAATGCTGTCAGTGGGACACAGGATTCCTGAAAAGAACATCCTGCTCTCTACCGGTACTGCAAAGCAGAAGGCTGCAATGCTTGACGCAGCACGTATGCTGCAGTCAAAGGGGTACAATCTGTATGCTACAGGCGGTACTTCCAAGTTCCTTGAAGAGAACGGTGTCTCAAATACACGCGTTTACTGGCCGAGCGAGGAGGGACAGCAGCCCCAGGCCCTGGAGATGCTTCACAACAAGCAGATTGATATGGTAGTGAACATACCGAAGGATCTTACACAGCATGAGCTTACAAATGGTTATAAGATTCGTCGTGCAGCCATTGACCTGAACATTCCTCTGATTACCAACGCACGTCTGGCAAGCTCGTTCATCAATGCGTTCTGTACGGTTGACGTTAACGATATTCCGATAAAGAGTTGGGACAGCTTCAAGTAAGCTGTGCCAACTCTTTATCGGAACAATCCGTTTCCATCCCCACCCAAACCCTCCCCAAGGAGGGCTTGGTCGTTGTTCGTCCAGCACGAACGTACTCTAACGGGTGAGAGTCCCCAAACCGCCCTGATAGTGGGAAGGTTACAGCCAAAGGCAAGGGTGTCCGCCGCGAGACGGAATCTGAAGGAAGCCGGCGGCAAACATCTGGTCTGACGGACAGAAACCCGATACAAGGCCTATGGATGAGGA
>JAZLIR010000022.1:0-26585 GCA_045617485.1 Bacteroidaceae bacterium | reverse complement strand
CTTCATGGCATCGCGCAGTTCCTCATCGGCCACCAGCTTGCCGGCCGTCTCCATGGCACGCAGCAGGGTGGCTTCGGTATATGGCTTTGGGGCCTGAGTCCACTTTTCCTGAAGTTCGGGCTTGTGCTCTCCCGACTCTCCAACAGCGAAGGCCGGCAGTATGCGCTCGTCATCGTCGGCCCTTGCGTCGTCCGATTTGTCCTTGTCAAATAGTATGCGCCAGCCCGGGGCAAGAATCTCGCGTCCTGTGGCCTTGAACTCCACTTTGGAAGATTCACCCAGTACGGTTGTCTGTGCGTACTGGCAGTCAGGATAGAACACGGCAATGAAGCGTCGCGCCACCAGGTCATACACACGCTTCTCGTTCGGGAGCAGCGCATCGGACCATACGCCGGTGGGAATAATGGCGTGATGGTCGGTTACCTTGCCGTTATCAAAGACACGCTTGGTCTTGGGCAGTTTCTTTCCCTTGAGAGGCTCTGTGAACCTGGTGTATGCCTTCAGCCCTTCAAGAATCTTAGGGCATTTGGGATATATGTCATCACTCAGAAACTGGGTGTCAACGCGCGGGTAGGTGGTGACCTTCTTCTCGTAGAGCGACTGTATGGTCTTCAGGGTGTCATCGGCGCTCATTGCGTACTTGCGGTTGCATTCAACCTGAAGCGAAGTCAGATCAAACAGACGCGGTGCATAGTCCTTGCCTTCCTTGCGTGTGACGTCAGTTACAGTGAACGGATTGCCGGCTATCGCTTCCAGCAGTTTCTGCCCGTCTTCAATTTTTGAGAACCTGCCCTTGGTGGAGCTGAAAACCGTGTCGCGGTACGTGGTCTTGAGTTCCCAGTACTGTTCCGGCTTGAAATTGTCAATCTCATCCTGACGGCTTACAACAAGTGCCAGAGTTGGGGTCTGTACACGACCTACGGAGAGTACCTGTCTGGAATTAGCAGTGCGGTACTTAATTGTGTAAAGACGTGTGGCGTTCATACCAAGCAGCCAGTCTCCTATGGCACGGCAAAGGCCGGCCTCATATAGTGACCTGAAGTCCTGCTGGTCCTGCAGATGGCAGAAACCTTCGCGGATGGCCTCTTCGGTCAGTGACGAAATCCAAAGGCGCTTCACGGGACAGTTGACACCTGCCTTCTGCATTACCCATCGCTGTATGAGTTCACCCTCCTGACCGGCATCACCGCAGTTTACTATGCTGTCAGCTTTGCTGTACAGTGACTCGATTATTCTGAACTGTTTCTCTATGCCCTTGTCATCAATCAGTTTGATTCCGAATCGCGGCGGAATCATGGGCAGACTGCCCAAATTCCAGTTCTTCCAGTTCGGCGTGTAGTCATGAGGTTCCTTTAAGGTACACAGATGACCGAAGGTCCATGTCACCTGGTAGCCGTTACCTTCATAATATCCGTCGTAACGTGTCGTGGCACCAAGCACATCGGCTATTTCTTTTGCAACGCTGGGCTTTTCAGCTATACATACTATCATTGTGCACCTTTCTCGATTGTTTTACAAAGATAATCCGTTAGTACGTATTGTCCATGTTTTTTTAGGCCAATTGGCAACGGCAGCGCACAGTTTTGGGACCATGGACCTCAAAACAGTTTACTGAAAAAAACAAGAGGATGACTTGGTCACCCTCTTGTTTGCATATCATGGATCCCTGTTTAACCGAGAAGCTCCATAATCTTGATGGCGCTGGTCGATACCTTCGAGCCCGGGCCGAAGATTGCGGCGGCACCTGCCTTGTACAGGAAGTCGTAGTCCTGTGCGGGGATTACACCACCTACAATGACCAGAATGTCTTCGCGGCCAAGCTTCTTGAGCTCCTCAATTACCTGGGGAACCAGAGTCTTGTGACCGGCAGCCAGTGAAGATACGCCCAGAACGTGAACGTCGTTCTCAACAGCCTGGCGGGCAGCTTCGGCCGGAGTCTGGAACAGCGGTCCCATATCGACATCGAAACCGCAGTCTGCGTAACCCGTGGCAACTACCTTGGCACCGCGGTCGTGACCGTCCTGACCCATCTTGGCAATCATGATACGAGGACGGCGTCCTTCCTTCTTTGCAAACTCCTCTGTCATGGCGCAGGCTTTCTCAAAGTCTGCATCCTTCTTGCTTTCTGATGAATACACGCCTGAAATAGTTCTGATTACTGCTTTGTAGCGACCTACAACCTGTTCGCATGCGTATGAGATTTCGCCCAGTGAAGCGCGAACCTTCGCTGCCTCAACGGCAAGCTCCAGAAGGTTGCCGTTGCCGGTCTCAACGCACTTGGTGATAGCTGCGAGAGCTGCTTTGACAGCTGCCTCGTCACGGTTTGCACGCAGAGCCTTAAGGCGCTCAATCTGCTGGTTGCGTACAGCAGTGTTGTCAATCTCAAGAATATCAATCGGAGCCTCATGCTCAAGACGGTACTTGTTTGTGCCTACAATTGTCTGAATGCCTGAGTCGATGCGTGCCTGTGTGCGGGCTGCTGCCTCCTCGATACGCATCTTGGGCAGACCGGTCTCGATGGCCTTGGCCATACCGCCAAGCTTCTCGATTTCCTGAATGTGCTCCCATGCCTTGTGGGCAATCTCGTTGGTCAGAGACTCAATGTAGTATGAACCTGCCCATGGGTCAACCTCACGGCATACGTTGGTCTCTTCCTGAATGTAAATCTGAGTGTTACGTGCAATACGTGCCGAGAAGTCGGTAGGCAGTGCAATGGCCTCGTCAAGAGCGTTGGTGTGCAGTGACTGTGTGTGACCGAGAGCGGCGCCCATAGCCTCGATGCAGGTACGGCCTACGTTGTTGTAAGGATCCTGCTCGGTGAGTGACCAGCCTGAGGTCTGGCAGTGTGTGCGCAGAGCCATTGACTTGGGGTTCTTTGCGCCCAGGCTCTTGGTGATCTTGGCCCAGAGCAGACGGGCGGCACGCATCTTTGCAATCTCCATGAAGTGGTTGGTGCCGATGGCCCAGAAGAATGACAGACGCGGTGCGAATGTATCGATGTCCATGCCGGCGTTGATACCTGCACGCAGATACTCCATACCGTCAGCCAGTGTGTAAGCCAGCTCAATGTCGGCGGTAGCGCCAGCCTCCTGCATGTGGTAGCCGGAGATTGATATCGAGTTGAACTTAGGCATGTTCTTTGAAGTGTATTCAAAGATGTCGGCAATGATCTTCATTGAGAACTTAGGAGGATAGATGTAGGTGTTGCGTACCATGAACTCCTTAAGAATGTCGTTCTGGATGGTACCCTGCATTTCCTCAAGCTTTGCGCCCTGCTCCAGACCTGATACGATGTAGAATGCCAGGATAGGCAGAACGGCACCGTTCATGGTCATTGATACGGACATCTTGTTCAATGGAATGCCATCGAACAGAACCTTCATGTCCTCGACCGAGCAGATTGATACGCCAGCCTTGCCTACGTCACCTACAACGCGCTCGTGATCGGCGTCATAGCCACGATGTGTGGCAAGGTCGAATGCTACTGACAGACCTTTCTGGCCGGCTGCCAGGTTGCGGCGGTAGAAGGCGTTTGATTCCTCGGCGGTCGAGAATCCTGCGTACTGGCGGATTGTCCAGGGACGCATTACGTACATGGTCGAGTACGGACCGCGAAGGTTAGGTGCGATACCTGCGGCATAGTTCAGATGTTCCATGCCCTCCAGGTCTTCCTTTGTATAAACAGGCTTTACGGCAATCTTTTCCGGAGTTGACCAGATTTCATCGGCGTTACCTGCATTTTTGCAGCTGCAAAGCTCCTCCTTGGGAGCGGCTGCCTTGATGTCTATTGTTTTAAAATCAGGTTTCATTGTACTTCGTTTTATTTGATGCCAAGCTTGTTGTTGAAGTCTTTCAAAGTCTCAAGTACGTTGCAGCGTACGTGTACGTAGTTCTCAATGCCGGCGGCCTTGAGGTCTTCCATACATGCGGGAGCACCGGCAATCACGTAAATTGCGCTGTCGCCTACGGCCTTGAATGCTGCGGGACCGAACTCTGCATATTCGTCATCGCTTGAACAGAGGACCACGATGTCGGCTCCTGCCTTCTTTGCAGCGGCAGCACCTTCCTCGACAGTCTTGAATCCGAGGTTGTCAATGATCTCGTATCCGGCGCAACCGAAGAAGTTGCCTGAGAACTGGGCGCGTGCCTGACGCATGGCCAGATTGCCTATGGTGAGCATGAATACCTTGGGGCGCTTGCCGCTGTTCTCGGTAGCGAGACGCAGTTCTTCAAACTGTGATGCCAGACGTGCACCGTCAAGAGTTGCAACGGTCTTTTCCTGACCGCAGCTGCAGCTGCAGCACTTTGCCTTGGGTGTGCGTCCTTCTGATACTTCCTTGATGTTCGGGAACTGGTTTGTACCCAGCAGTCCTTCCTTACGCTTTGCGGCATTCTCGTGACGGGTGGCGTTGGTGGCGTTGACAGCCTCCTGAACCTTGCCCGATTCAACGAGTGACAGCATTCCGCCTTCGTCTTCAATCTGCAGGAACAGGTTCCATGCCTGCTGTGCAATGGCTTCGGTCAGGTTCTCAATGTAGTATGAACCGCCGGCAGGGTCAACCACCTTGTCCATGTGTGACTCTTCCTTGAGCAACAGCTGCTGGTTGCGTGCCAGACGCTCCGAGAATTCATCGGACTGCTGGTATGCGGCATCGAACGGGGTGACTGTAATTGAGTCAACGCCGGCAATGGCTGCACTCATGGCCTCTGTCTGTGAACGCAGAAGGTTTACATACGGGTCAAATACGGTCTGATTGTACTTGGATGTGGTTGCGCTGACGTACATTTTGCATGCACAGCGGCATATTCCGTCTTCGGGCTGGTTGCTGCAGTGACATGCAGGCTTGTAGGCCTCGACTATCTTGGCCCAGAGCATGCGTGCGGCGCGGAACTTGGCAATCTCCATGAAGTAGTTCGATGAGATGCTCAGGTTGAAATAGATCTTCTTTGCCGCGAATTCCGATGCTACGCCGGCTTCGGTCAGTGAACGCATGTATTCGTTACCCCAGGCAAGTGCGTAACCGAGTTCCTGATAGCAGAATGCACCTGAATCGGCCAGCATTCCGGCTGAAACAGTGAGGCAGCGGAACTTCTTGAACGGGGTGAGCAGTTCGACAAGAGCCTTTGCATCGGCCATGCAGGTCTTTACGCCTGTCTTCATCATGTAGCCCATTGGATCGAATGAAATTGAACCGCGCAGCTTTGACTTGTCATAGCCCTTCTTTTCAAAGTAGGCTGCAATAACCTTTGCCTGTGCAAGAGCCAGGGCGGGCGATGTGAAGAAGTTCAGTTCAACGCATTCGGCGCAGATGTCCTTGAGGAGAGCCTCCATGTCGCTGCTCTCAATGAGACGGCCTGCACAGCAGAAACCGAGTGAATCCACACCCTTGTTCAGAATGTCAAGAGCCTTTGCGTTGGCAGCCTTGATGTCCTTTGTGCTGATGCCCTGACGGACTGCCCATGAATTGCAAGCCTTTGTGCCGCGGCGATACGGGAACTGACCGGGCTGGGTATCGGTGTCAAGACCCTTCAGGTCATCGGCACGATAGAACGGCTGTACTTTGAATCCTTCGTTTGTTCTCCAAACGAGTTTCTTCTCGAAATCGGCCCCTTTCAGATCTTCTGTGATCTTGGCCATCCACTCTTCAGTGGAGACCGCTGGGAACTCTGAGAAGAGTTTTTCCTTGTTGTTTGCCATAATTGATTATAACTGGTTTGATGTATTTTTTCTCTCTTTTGTGAAAGACATGCAAAGGTAATCAATTAAAACATGAATACCTACACATGCGCGCGCGTTTTCGAACATTTCAAAGTTCTAGAAACTGTTTTGAAATGTTCCGATTAATCTTTTAGTAAGACCATCCTGATGCCTCCGTAGCGTATGGAATCAATCACCGAGACACCCTTGCAACCGGGAGGAATCCAAAGCATCCAGACATTGCACTCCGGACTGTCTGAATATATGAGCGCTCTGGAATAGAAGTATTTCAGATTGAAGAGCCACATCTCCCATAGTTCATCCTTGGTGCACGGGTGTCCGACAAAGTAATCATCGAGCGCATAGACGATATTTCCGTAAGATTCCGCCGCACAACGCGCGAACTTGGGAATATCCTCCTTGGTCAACAGATGAAAACCCTGAGACTCTATGAATCTTTCTGCCTGGGAGAGAATCTCCATAGCGCCTTTCCAGGACTAATATAGAATTGTATCATGTTTACGAGGTTCAGGTATATAAGGATGAGGGAGCTGATCATATCCAGCCTCAATCTCTATCACCTTTCCGACCTCATCACCATTACCCTTGTAAACAGTCACGACATACTCCCGGCAGGCAAACTGATAGTTCTTCCCGTTCTCAACCGCTTTTGTCCTCACGGCGTCTGGGTTGTGCGAAAGTAATTGCATAATCTTGTAATTCGCCGCGCTGGCGTTTGTCAGGTCTTCGAGGTATGCTGCTCTGGCCTTGGCATAAATGACGGAATCAGCCTCAGTCATCTCCATCCATTCAGAATAGTCACCACTTTCAGGTTCATCTTTTTGACACGAGATAAAATTGAAGGAAGCAATGATTGCCACCAGCAGTACAAATAAAAGGATCGATTTATATTTCATATCTGTTAATTATTTATGTCGGAATAGGTAAACAATGTGACCTATGCAACGCGTAGGTCATTGCGAAGTTATATAAAAAATCTGTTTTGAAATGTTTCAATTAATGTTTCAATTAATCTTTCATAAAATTTTTAATCGAACATTACAAAACAGATTCTTTTTTTTGCATAAAAATTCTCAAAATCAAAAATTTTGTAGTTTTAAACCGATATGGCAAAAAAGGAAATTTTGTACCTTTGCGCCCCGAAATTAAAAATGGTACTTTTTTCGCTATGGAATGGCTGAACACACTGCTTTTTGATTCAGAATCAATTGCCCACATTCTTCTCCTGTACTCGTTCGTGATAGCGGTCGGAGTATGGCTCGGCAAGATAAAGTTCTGGGGAGTTTCACTTGGCGTGGCCTTTATTCTCTTTACCGGCATTGTTGTCGGCCATTTCGGCCTGACGGCCAACCCGAAGACTCTTGCCTTCATTCAGGATTTCGGACTGATACTCTTTGTCTATAGCCTCGGCCTTCAGGTAGGTCCATCATTCTTCACATCGTTCCGCAAGGGCGGTATGAAAATGAACCGTCTGGCCATTCTCCAGGTCTTTCTGAACATAGGCGTTGCAATATGCGTATTTTTCCTGCTGTTTCCCCGGACCGATGCGTCCAGCTTTGCAATGCTGGTAGGCGTGCTGAGCGGTGCCGTCACCAATACCCCCGGCCTTGGTGCCGCACAGGAAGCGCTTAACCAGACCGGCATGGGCGGCCTGGACATTGCCACCGGATACGCATGTGCGTACCCGCTTGCAGTTCTCAGCGTCATACTGGTGCCAATGATTGTCAAGGCTGTCTGTCATATCAAGTCTGAAACGGAGGATATGCAGCTGTCAAATCAGGAACAGGAGGATTCAAGCGTCAAGCCGTGCCGTCAGTACATAGAGATGCATAACGAACGTCTTGATGGAAAGACAATACTTGAAGTCCGGAAAATTGTCAACCGCGAATTCATGTGCTCGCGTCTGCGTCATGACGGGATGGTGGAGACTCCGCATAAGGACAGCGTGGTAAGGTGCGGAGACCAGATGTGCATTGTCAGTTCTGAAGATGATGCTGAGGCAATTCTGACCATTCTCGGCACTACGGTTGAAGTTGACTGGGACAATACAAAGGGACAGGAACCTCTGGTGTCACGCCGCATTGTCGTTACCAAGGATAAGATTAACGGTAAGACACTTGGCCAGCTGCACCTTGGAAGCATATATGATGTGACCATTACCCGGGTGATGCGTTCGGGTAGCGAACTGTTCGCTTCATCCAGTCTTGTCCTTCAGGTGGGCGACCGCCTTTCCGTTGTGGGACAGGCAGGCAATGTGGCTGCAGTAGCCAAACGTCTGGGCAATGAAATGAAAAGGCTTGACGTTCCGAATATTGCAACTCTTTTTGTTGGAATTCTCCTGGGTGTTATTGCGGGAAGTATTCCAATTGCTGTGCCCGGAATACCCACTCCTATGAAACTCGGCCTTGCCGGTGGTCCGCTCATTGTTGCCATTCTGATAAGCCGCTTCGGTTATAAGCTTGGACTTGTCACATATACGAAAGCCAGTGCCAACATGATGCTGCGCGAGGTTGGCATAGCCCTGTTCCTTGCAAGTGTAGGCATAAAGTCAGGCGCAGGCTTCGTTGAGACAGTGACCAGCGGAGACGGACTCATATTCATGCTTGCCGGTCTGCTCATTACCGCTATTCCCGTATTCATAGTATCGCTGATAGCACGCAAGAAGTACGGAATGAACTATTTCAGCATAATAGGTCTGGTTGCAGGTGCAAGCACCAACCCTCCGGCACTTGCCTTTGCAAACGGTCAGACACAGCATGACGCTCCTGCAGTTGCCTATTCCACGGTCTATCCGCTGACAATGTTCCTGCGCATTCTGACCGCCCAGCTCATGATATTGATAGGCTGCAGCGTGCTCTGACAGGAATAGTATTATTGTGACAATAAAAATACCGGGCTTCATGAAGTCCGGTATTTTCGTGTCTGTTAATCTGTCGGAATCAGTTTCTGGGGCCTCCGAAACCTCCAAAGCCGCCCTGAGGCATACCGCCTCCAAAGCCACCCTGAGGCATTCCACCACCAAAGCCGCCGCCATTCTGTTGCATCTGCTCCCGGCGTGCAGCCTGGGCTTCGTCATACTTCTTGATCTGATTTTCTGTCAGGTATGACTTGAGCTTCTTTTCCTGTGCCTCACGCTGCTTCTGCATCTGCTCCATCATGGCCTGCATATCCATGTCCTGAGGCATACCGCCGCCGTTCTGCATTTCTTCACGGCGCTTTGCCTGCTCCTTGGCGTTGGCAACGTAGTATGAGAAAATTGAGTCATACTGGACATCGGTCAGCTCGAGCTGTTCCTTCAAACGGTCAGCCTGCATCTTGGCTCTTTCTTCCGGCTCCATCTGCTGTCCACCGAAACCGCCTCCAAAACCGCCCTGAGGCATACCGCCTCCAAAACCGCCACCGAATCCCTGTGCAAAGCCCAAAGTTGAAACCATTACGGCTGCAACTGCAAACATAAATTTCTTCATTGTTGTACTGTTAATTGGTTAATAAAGCTTTTCTGAAAATAATAGTCAAATAGCTGACCGATGTTAAACTCAGCGCTTCAGCTCAAGAACTTCAAGATTTTGGAAATGCTGCCCGTCAATTTCAAACTTGACGAGTGTGCGGACCTGCTGCCAGCCCTGAAGCCCTGCAGCTCCCGGGTTGATATACAACATGTTGAGTTTGTGGTCATGCTGGACCTTGAGAATGTGGGAGTGTCCGCAGACGAACAGGTGCGGCGTTTCGGTCAGAAGCTGCTGCCGTACGCTGTGGTCGTAATGGTCGGGGCTGCCGCCAATGTGTTTGAGCATAACATCGGCCTCCTCAACCCTAAAACGGTAAATCTCCTGAAATGCACGTCTGATATCCTGCCCGTCACAATTGCCATAAACAGCACGGAGCGGTGCTATCTGCTGCAATTGCTCGGCAATGACGTATGAACCCATATCACCGGCATGCCATATCTCATCGCATCCGTTGAGAAAGTTGGCAAAGCGGTCGTCCCAGTACCCGTGGGTATCGGACAGGATTCCTATTCGTTTCATACTGGATTGTTATTCAATGCACAGTTCCCGGCGTGCAATGTCTGCTATGATTTCCGCGCAGCGCTCCAGTCCCAGCGTTGACGTGTTGAGGCAGATGTCATAGCTGGACGGATCGGACCACTTGCGTCCGGTAAAGTAGTTGAAATAAGTGTTGCGTTTGCGGTCAGCCTCTGTAATCATGGCTTCGGCGCGGCGGTCCGATGTGTCATCGTGCGATTTCAGACGCTGTATGCGGAAGTCACGGTCAGCGGTCAGGAACACGCTCAGTATGCGGTCGCTGTCGCGCAGCACATAGTCTGCGCATCGGCCCACGAAAATGCAGCTTTCCTGCTCATGGATACTGCGTATTATGTCACTCTGCATACCAAAAACCGATTCATCGCTCAAATAGTTGCTTCCGGGCATTGAACCTGAATGTGAACCTGACAGATGGTTCAGGAACAGCGAGCGTATGCCGCGTCCCTTGCGGCTGGCCTCATCGGCCTTCTCAAAAATCTCGCGGTTGAAACCTGTTTTCCGGACTTCGCTTTCCAGAAGGGTGCGGTCGTAAATGTTGACATTCAGTATTTCCGCAAGTTTCTGTGATACGGTGCGGCCGCCGCTACCGAACTGACGTCCAATGCAAATTGCAAAATTCTTGTCCATATCAGATTTGTTCTTGTTTGACCATTATTTTGAGCTTGTGAATCTGCGGAATTATCAGCGCTATGCCAAGCAGTACCGAAATGGCATCGGCCATCGGCATACTGTACCATATTCCGTCAATTCCGTAATATCTGGGCAATATTATAAGACTTGGAATGAGAAGCAGCACCTGGCGCGACAGTGACATGATGATTGATTTTCCCGGCATGCCTATGTTCTGGAACAAGTTGGAGATTACAATCTGTGAACCAATGAGCGGGAACACCAGAAAATTGATTCTCATGCCGTGGCGTGCAATGGAGGTCAGTTCTGCATCATTGGTAAAGATTCTTATGCATGCATCGGGCAGGAATTCACTTATAAGGAATCCGAACGTCGTAACAATGGTTCCGCACAGCAGAGTCTTGTAGAAGACGCTGAGAACACGCTCATATCGTTTCGCACCGTAGTTGTATCCGGCAATAGGCTGCATGGCCTGTGTGAATCCCATCACTGTCATTACATAGAGGAATCCCATGCTGTTTATTATCGAGTACGCACCTACTGCAATGTCTCCCCCGTGTTCCAGCAGACCGCGGTTTATGAGCAGTACCACCAGACATGCGGCGGCATTCATAAGACATGGAGAAAGGCCTATGGCAACGATGTTGCGCACAAGGTCGGAGCGCAGATGAAAAATACCGCGTTCCAGATGGATGAGCTCGCTCTTGTCGGACAGCTGTATGCACTGCCATGTAAAGGCCAGAACTTGTGCAATTACAGTGGCAATGGCTGCACCTTTGATTCCCCAGCCGAACACCATTATGAAAAGCCAGTCCATAAGCGTATTCAGAAGCACTGTGCCTATAGTTGCGTACATTGCCTTCTCCGGATGGCCGGCGGCACGCAGTACGGCGTTTGTGCCAAGGTACAGGTGGGTGACGGTGTTGCCCACCAGAATGATTGTCATATATTCTCTGGCATAACCTATGGTGACATCGGTCGCACCGAAAAGCTTGAGAATAGGCTCAAGAAAGACAAGGGCAAGTACGCCGAATGCTATGCCTATGATAATGTTCATCGTAATGGCGTTGCCAAAGAGAATCTGCGCGCTCCGGTTGTCCTTCTGGCCCAGTTTGAGCGAAATCATTGTTCCGGCACCCACGCCTACCATTGAGCCCAGTGCGGCTGAAAGGTTCATCAGCGGAAATGTTACGGCCAGACCCGACAGAGCCATGGACCCGACTCCGTGCCCAATGAATGCACGGTCAACAATGTTGTAAAGTGATGATGCCAGCATGGCTACGATTGCCGGCACAGCGTAACGGATGAGCAGTTTGCCAATCCTTTCAGTTCCCAGTTCCTGGGGTGTCTTCAGTTCAGCCATTTCATAATTCTTGTTCCGGCTGCAAAGTTAGTGCTTTTTTCATCAAAGTATCAGCCTGCACGGGTGACCCAGTACAAATAATGTAATATCGGCCGACATGCCTCTGACTATCGGAGTATCACGTGATACTCCGATAGTCAGAGGAACATCAACCGATAGTCAGAGGTATATTCTTATTTATTCCGTGCACGATAGGGACTCAGGACATGCTGTAGCGCCGATTCGCTCCCTATCCTCAGGGTCAGATGGCGTGAAAGCGTATTATTCTATGCACGATAGGGACTCAGGACATGCTGTAGCGCCGATCCTCTCCCTATCGTGAGGGGGTGGCCCGCGGAAATGTGCATTTCTTCATTCTGCGGGCTGAATAGCGGCGGATTCTGACGGATTTTATGTAAGTTTGCGCTAACGATGAATATGACCTTATTTCTTATACTGATGGGAATCGTGGCGCTGCTCTGCGTATGGCTGAACCACGTATCTTCACGCATAGGTGTGCCGGCGCTGCTTGCGTTCATAGTGCTGGGTATCGTGTTCGGGAACAACGGACTTTTCCCTATACAGTTCGATGACCGTGATTTTGCGCAGCAGACCAGTACGGTCGCACTTATTTTCATAATGTTCTACGGCGGTTTCGGAACCCGATGGGAAACAGCCAGGACTGTGGCTGTGGAATCCGGACTGCTTGCAACCGCAGGCGTGGCACTGACGGCCGGGCTTGTAGGCGTATTCTGTCACTATGTCCTGTCATGGAGCTGGAACGAAGGACTGCTGCTGGGTGCCGTTGTAAGTTCGACCGATGCCGCATCGGTCTTTTCCATACTGAGAGGACGTAAACTGGGACTGAAGGCCGGTACGGCACCGCTGCTTGAAGTGGAGAGCGGAAGCAACGACCCGTGCGCATATATGCTGACAGCTGTCATGCTGGAGGTGTGCAGCGGTACTGCAAGCGCCGGTCGGGTAGTATGGATGCTGGTGGCACAGCTGGCTTTCGGTGCGATGCTGGGGTGGGCCATAGGCCGTGGGGCGGTATATGTGATGTCAAGAATGAAACACCAGTCATCGGCATACGCTTCGCTGCTGGTTCTGGGCATAGCCATTCTGTCATATTCGGTTCCGGACCTTGTGGGCGGCAACGGATACCTGAGCGCATATCTTGCGGGCATTATTCTGGGAAATGAGGACTTCAAGTTCAAGAAGGACCTTGTGGCGTTCTTTGACGGCCTTACCGGTTTCATGCAGGTAATCATTTTCTTCATGCTGGGTCTGCTGGCCAGACCTGCCATGCTGCACAAGGCCATACTGCCGGCATTCGCCATATTCCTGTTCATGCTTGTTGCGGCACGCCCCGCATCGGTCAACGCCGTGCTGACGTTTTTCAGAAAAGGCGGCCGGTACAATCTGAGACAGCAGACGCTGATATCGTTTGTCGGTCTCAGAGGAGCGGCATCGATTGTGTTTGCCATTATGGCCATCGGAGGGTTGGAATCGGCTCCGCAGCATGACATTTTCAACATAGTGTTCTGTATAGTGCTGCTGTCAATTTCCATACAGGGTACACTTATCCCGTTTATGGCACGCAAACTCGATATGATTGACGGTGAGGAGGATGTCATGAAGACATTCAACGACTTCCAGGACAACACGAACGCCCAGTTCAGCCGAGTGGATTTGACTGAAGACAGCCTGTGGAACGGCAGGCAGATAAAGGAGCTGGGGCTTCCGCGCAACATTCTCATTGTCATGGTGATGCGCGGAAAACAGCGCATTACTCCACGCGGCAATACAAGACTGACGGCCGGTGACCGTGTGGTCCTGATTACAAAGACATTCGAGGACAGCGGAACCTATCTTGAAGAGCATACCATACGCAGCAAATGGCAGGGCAAGTCAATCAAAGAGTATGACAGGCCGGGCCGAGGCATAATAGTGATGGTAAGGCGCGGTGAAAGCAACATAATTCCGAATGGCAATACCATTCTTGAAACCGGCGATACCGTTGTCCTGTGCCGTACTTCCAATCCGCTTGAAGAATGAAGGTCCTGGTTGGAATGAGCGGCGGCCTTGACAGCACTGCGGTATGTATGCTGTTGCTGAGCCAGGGCTATCAGGTGGTAGGGCTTACCATCCGCAACACTGACATCGGTCTCCAGTCCGGTCAGGATGAACCGCAGTATGTCATTGAGGCGCGCCGTCTGGCTGCTGCACTTGGCATTGAGCACCATGTGGCCGATGAGCGTGCACGTTTTGACCACGATGTGGCGGCACCTTTCGCGCAGGCATGGCTTGACGGACTGACTCCAAACCCGTGCATTCAATGCAATCCGCTTTTCAAGTTCGCCATACTCACGGAGTGGGCTGACCGGTTGGGCTGTGACAGGATTGCCACAGGTCATTACGCCTGCACCGAATGTGCCGACGGCGTGTGGTACGTCTGTCGCGGGGCCGATGCCGGCAAGGACCAGAGTTACTTCCTGTACAGGCTCACTCAGCAGCAGATAGAGCGCACAATGTTCCCGATAGGCGGCATGGCCAAAACTCAGGTGCGCGCCTTCCTGGCCGAAAACGGGCTGGAATCGAAATCGGCCGACGGCGAAAGTATGGAGGTGTGTTTCATTGAAGATGACTACCGTAGCTGGCTTCGCCGCAGAATGCCCGGTATTGACGGCCTTATCGGACCCGGAAAGTTCGTTGACAGCGAAGGCCATGTGATAGGTGAGCATCAGGGCTATCCTTTCTACACGATAGGGCAGCGCAAAGGCCTGAAGGTGGCGTTCGGCCAGCCGCGGTATGTGCTGCGTACAAATCCGCCGAAGAACACTGTCATGCTGGGGCTGCCTGAGGAATTGGAGACCGACTGCATGATGGTCAGCGATATGTGCTTTGCAGGTATGGCTCCGGGTGAATATCCGCATGGCACACTGGAGGTGATGATACGCTATCACAGCAGTCCTGCAGGCTGCCATATTGAAAGCATTGACGGTACCGGCATGTGGATGGTACGTTTTCACGAGACCGTCCAGGCGGTAACTCCGGGACAGTATGCGGTATTCTATCGGGGTAAACGGGTAATTGGCGGTGCTATGATTGCCAGCCAGCGCGGAATCAATCAATACAGATGAAAAAACATGGAATCAGTAACCTTACTTGAATTAAGCAAGCTTATAGCCGACTGCATAAGCGGCAGCTTGCCCGGTACATACTGGGTCCAGGCTGAAATAAGCAGCATGAACAATGCCGGAGCCGGCGGGCACTGCTATCTGGAACTGGTACAGAAGGACCCTTCGGGACGCAGGTTTCTGGCAAAGGTCAAGGCGAATATCTGGGCCGGTATCTGGACCCGTCTGAAAGTGCGTTTTGAACAGAGCACAGGCCAGCATCTGCAGGTTGGAATGAAAGTGCTGCTCCAGGTGGAAGTGCAGTATCACGAAGTATATGGACTTTCACTGGTGGTATATGACATCGATCCTACATATACCATGGGCGACATGGCCCGTCGCCGCAGGGAGATTCTTGCTCAGCTTGAGGCCGATGGGGTGATAGGGCTGAACCGCGAACTGCCCATGCCAATGGTGCCGCAGAGAATAGCCATAGTCTCATCGGCCACAGCTGCCGGGTATGGCGATTTCTGCAACCAGCTTGACGGAAATCCGTACGGCTTCAGGTTTACAATGCAGCTTTTTCCGGCACTCATGCAGGGCGACGGCACCGAGGCAAGTGTCATTCAGGCTCTGAACGCCATTGCACGCCAGTGCGACCGCTGGGATGTGGTGGTAATAATAAGAGGTGGCGGTTCTGTCAGTGAGTTGAGCTGCTTTGACTCATATATGATGGCCATGAACATTGCCAATTTCCCGCTTCCGGTAATTACCGGCATAGGACATGAACGTGACGATACGGTCTGCGACGTTGTGGCGCACACAAAGGTCAAGACTCCTACCGCTGCGGCCGAGCTGCTGCTGGCCAGAGTGCTTGACAGCGCGCAGGCCATGGAGAATCTGGCGCGGCGTATGGCACAGGCTCTGGATAACCGCATGAACGTGGAGAAACTGCGTCTGCAAGGTCTTGCCCAGGCCATTCCGTCGCTGTTCCTGCTGCTCAAGGAAAAGCAGGAAAAGAAACTGGATCTTATGTGGGGAAGCATGACTGCCGGCGTCAGGACCATTCTCCAGCAGCAGAATTTCCGTCTGCAGCAGTCACAGACAGACATGACGCGGTTCTTGGAACGTATGTTTACGGAGCAGCGTCACAGACTGGATATGATTGGACAGAAACTGGAATCGGCCAATCCTGAACGTATCCTTGCGCGCGGCTATTCGATAACTGTCAGGAACGGTCATGCGGTGACAAGCGCATCGGCCCTCAGGAAAGGCGATGTCATTACCACCCGTCTTGCCGATGGCACAATAGAGAGTACAATCAATTAATGGTATATACTATGAAGTACGAAGAAGCAATGAAACGTCTCGAGGAGATTGTTTCACTTATCGAAGAGAACAAACTGGATATTGACCACACCACCGAGTGCCTGAAAGAGGCACAGGAACTGATAAAGTTCTGCAGGGACAAACTTTATAAGACCGATCAGGAAATTCAGTCGATTCTTGCTCCGCAGGAATAAAAGTTGTATGTTTGCTATTCGAAATAACCAGAAACCTAAATACTAACATTCTTATGAAGAAAATCATCCTTTCACTTATGGCGCTGGCTACTGTGTCCGCTTATGCACAGTTCGGCGGCCGCGGTCAGGTAAATCCTACCGTTCCTTCCGTTACCGAAAATGTAACTGAAGACTTCAAGTCCGCATCGAACAACCAGGCCGGTCACCAGTATCCCATGGTCAATTCACAGCGTATGGTACGTGCCCAGATATCGGCTCCGAATGCAACTGCTGTAGGTCTTGACATTGACGGCAAAATCTATTCAATGACCAAGAACGAAAGCGGCGTGTGGACCGGTACTTCGGCTCCTCAGGACGAGGGCTTCCACTACTATCAGCTGAACATTGACGGTGCAAGCGTACCCGATCCAGGCAGCCTGTACTACTATGGAGCAAGCCGTTGGGGCAGCGGAATCGAGGTTCCGTCAGGCGACCAGGACATCTGGGCAGTCAAGAACGTTCCGCAGGGTTCAATGAACGAAGTCTATTACTGGTCAACAGTAACGGAAAAGATGCGTCACTGCTACATTTACTTCCCGAACGAGTATTACACCAACACCACCAAGAAGTTCCCGGTTCTGTACCTGATGCACGGCATGGGTGAGAACGAGCACGGTTGGGCCGAGCAGGGCCACACGGCTCAGATCATGGATAACCTGATTGCTGAAAAGAAGGCCGTTCCGTTCATCATTGTCATTGACTGTCTGGACGCTCAGCCCGCACAGCGTGCACAGGCTCCCGCACAGGGCCAGGGTGGCCAGCGTCCGCAGGGCGGCTTCGGCGGCTTTGGTGGCTTTGGCATGGGCGGCGCATTCCAGGATGTTCTGCTCAAGGACATTATCCCTATGGTTGAAAAGAACTACCGCGTAATTCCTGACACACAGCACCGTGCCATGGCCGGCCTGTCAATGGGCGGCATGACAACCCATTCGGTTACACTTGCCAATCCTACTACATTCGCATACGTTGGCATGTTCAGCGGCGGTACATTCAATACCGGTGAACTGGAGGACAACGATGATTTCAAGAAGACCAACAAGGTTCTGTTCATGAGCTGCGGCGGTAAGGAGAACATGGGCGTTATGGAGGCTGCCGAGAATCTGAAGAAGATTGGAATCAATGCATACGGCTACATCTCTGAAGGTACAGCACACGAGTGGCACACATGGCGCCGCAGCCTGTATCAGTTTGTTCAGCTTATTTTCAAATAACCTAATTATATCCAAAAATGAAGAAGTTTATTGCGCTTTTCGGTGCTGCGGTAATGGCAGTAGGTGTATGCTCAGCACAGGAGATCAAGGAGGATTTCGTTCCTTCATCAATGAACCAGCCGGGACAGCAGTACCCGATGGTCAACTCACAGGGTTATGCACGTTTCCGTATTCAGGCTCCTAACGCACAGGCAGTTTCCGTAGGTCTGGGTCTTGGCGGCACACGCGGCGGCACCGACCTTGTAAAGGGCGAAGACGGCTACTGGACAGGTACGACAAGCGAACCTCTGGTAGAAGGCTTCCACTACTATCACATTACAATTGACGGCGGTACATTCAATGACCCCGGTACCAACAACTACTATGGCTCAACCCGTTGGGAGAGCGGTATTGAAATCCCTACAAACGCCGACAAGGACATTTATGCCGAGCGCGATGTTCCGCACGGATTCGTACAGCAGATTCTGGTATGGTCAAAGAGCCGCAACGAACTTGCCCGCGCATTTGTCTATACTCCTCCTACATACCACGCTGACAAGGAAACTGTCAAGTATCCGGTTCTTTATCTGCAGCACGGCTGGGGTGAAGACGAGACCGCTTGGATGACCCAGGGTCACGCAAATCTTATCCTTGACAACCTGATTGCTGACGGAAAGATCAAGCCGGTAATTGTTGTCTGCACATATGGTATGACCAACGGCGGATTCGGTCCTGGCATGGGCGGATTCGGTGGCGCACGTCCCGCCGCACGTCCTGCCGGTCAGGCTCCCGCAGCAGGTCAGGCTCCGGCAACACGTCCCGCAGCTCCTGCCGCAGGTGCAGCTCCTGCACAGCGTCCTGCACGTCCGGCCGGCGGTTTTGGCGGCTTTGGCAGCAACGAAGGCTTCCAGACATTCCTCTGCGACGAACTGGTTCCATACGTTGATGCACACTTCCGCACTATAGCCAACAAGGACAACCGTGCTATGGCCGGTCTGTCAATGGGCGGTATGGAAACCCACTCAATCACTCTTGCACGTCCTGAAATGTTCGGATACTACGGACTTCTGTCAGGCGGTCAGTACGCTCCGTCAGAAATAGCTGACAAGAAGCAGGTAAAGAAGATTTTCATGAGCTGCGGTGAAAAGGAAAGTCCAGATGCAATCATGAAGGCTGCCGATTCAATGAAGGAAGCCGGCTTTGAGACCATGGGCTATGTTTCACCCAACACTGCTCACGAGTTCCTGACATGGCGTCGTTCACTTTACCAGATGCTCCAGTTCTTCTGGCCTGCAAAGTAAAGTGATGCTTTTATAATAATTAAAGCGGTCGGCATTTGGCTGGCCGCTTTTTTTTTGTAATTTAGCCCGCCAATGTGAGATAATCAAATTCATTATATTCATAAACCTAATTAAAGTTCACTATGAACAGAACAATCAAATCAATTATGGCATTCTCAATGCTTGCAGTAGTTTGCAGCTGCGCATCGAAGAAGGCCGCAGTCGAAGAAGACGCTGCCCAGGCAGGCGTTCAGTATGACGTAGCTCCTGACCGTATTGCCAACAGAAACGTTGAGTATGACCAGTATTTTGTAGAGCTTGACGAGAACGCAGCTCCTGCTACTCCCGATGAAAAGGGCTTTATACGTCGCTGGCTCCTTCTTGAACCTATCAACAAGCCGAATGGCGGCAACACCGTATTCACTGACAGCTACATCCAGAAGGAACTGAACAAGGAATATTTTGCCGGACAGTTTGCAAATGCAGCACCTGAGGCCGGTTCTACCGTAGAAGTTGAATCAGAGGCTCCACGTGCCGGTGGCCGTGGCGGTTTCGGCGGCTTTGGCGGTGGACAGCAGGCACAGGCAGCAGCTCCCGCTACCGTAACGCAGACCCTGAAGTGGCATGCTATTGACAGCAAGTTGTTCAATATCAAGCTTATCCGTTTTGCAAAGGGTGTTCGTGAGGACAAGAACGGCTATGGTCTTATTTTCAATGCAGTTACAGTCATCAACTGCGAAGAGGATATGCCGAACGTACGTCTTGCCGCCGGTTCAAACTCAGCATCAATATGGTGGGTCAACGGCGAGCAGGTTCTTTCTCTGCAGGCTGACCGCCGTATGGTTGCCGATGACGGCATGTCACAGCTCCTCACCCTCAAGAAGGGCAAGAACATTGTACGTGCCGCTGTCATCAACGGTCCCGGCATGAGCGATATGTGCATGCGCTTCTATAACGAAGACGGCTCAATTGTGAAGAACATCACCATTACCACCAAGTAATTTAAATTAGAAAGCAATATGAAATCAATATTCAAGATTGGCCTTATGGCCCTTGCTTCAGTTGCAATGACTGAAACCGCTATGGCTCAGATCGGTGTGCCTTACATTCACGATCCTGCCACAATTACCAAGTGCGACGGAAAGTACTATACATGGGGTACCGGCGGTAATGCCCTCGTTTCAGATGACGGTTGGGTATGGACAAGCGGTGCGCGCATTTCAGTAGGTGCCGCACCTGACATGATGCAGATTGGTGACCGTTATCTCTGCGCATACAGCACCACAGGCGGCGGTCTTGGCGGCGGCCATGCAGGTAAGATTGTCACCATGTGGAACAATACCCTTGACCCGACATCACCTGACTACAAGTGGTCAGAGCCCATTACTGTAGCTTACTCGGAAAACGATGAGGACTGCGATGCCATTGATGCCGGTCTGCTTATGACTCCCGACGGCCGTCTGTTCGTTTCATTCGGTACATATTTCGGTTTCATCCGCATGTGTGAACTGAATCCTGAAACCGGTGAGCGTCTTGACTCTCTGGCTCCCGATATCAACATTGCCGTTGACTGCGAAGCATCGGACATTATCTATCAGGATGGCTGGTACTATCTGTTCGGTACTCACGGAACATGCTGCGATGGTGTGAACTCAACCTATAACCTGGTATGCGGCCGTTCACAGAGCCCTACAGGTCCGTTCATTGACAAGGTTGGCCGTGACATGGTAGAAGGCGGCGGCCGTATGTTCCTCGGTGCAAGAGACGGTTACACCGGTGCAGGTCATTTTGGCCGTTACATCATTGAACCGGGTGTTGAAAAGGTTTCTCTGCATTGGGAGGCTGACTACTATCAGGGCGGACGCAGCACACTGGCTATCCTTCCTATAGTATGGAAGAACGGTTGGCCGGAGGCTGGCTTCAACATCAAGGACGGTGTATATTCAATTGAATCGGAGCGTCGCGGTTATGCTCTTGAACTTGCTACTGAATATGTACGTCTGAATGCCGGTCGCGGTATGGGCGGTATGTTCGGCGGCGGCGCACAGTCAGCTGACAACACTGTAGTTCCTTTCCAGAAGCTGGAAGACGTTATAGGCAACTGGCCTGCAGGCAACATTGATGTCCGCATCTGCGACTATCAGTTCCGTCCTAACCAGAAGTGGGAACTTGTTGCGCTTGAAGAGGGTACACTTGGCACTCCTTATTACAAGATTGTCATTTCAGGCACAAACCGCGCTCTTACCGCAGGTCCTAACAAGACTGTCATTTCAACTCCTGAATTCGAAGGCAAACCCGAGCAGATGTGGTCAATCGACCAGCTGACCGACGGTACATACCGTATCATGCCTAAGGCAGCTCCCGGCTGCAGCGAGCCTGTATGCCTTATCTCGGCAGGTGACTCGAATGCATCACTCGGAAAATTCAACATGGAGAGCGATGACTGCAAGTGGCGCTTCAACCAGTATTGATTGAATTGACTGTATCATAACTGAAGAAGGGACCCGCAGGGATCCCTTCTTCTTTTTTTCATGACATTCCCGGAAGTTTTGTGAAATTCATTAGTGATGAGTTCTTTAATTGTGTAACATTGCATCCGGAAAACATTTATCTATTAACCGAAAAACAAAACTATGAAAACAAAAATCGCATTGATGGGACTGCTGGGCTTTCTGGCCATGCAGTCATGTTCTGAAACTCTGATTGACCGTGAAGTGACCGATGGTGGCGTGACACTGACACTTAAGTTGGCCTCCATTGAACAGGTGCCTTTTACCAAAGTTGTGAATTGTATGACCAAAGGCGGAACATCGCCGGTGGGAATCTGTTCCAAAATCAGTTTCGCCGTCTATTCGTCCGATGGCGATGCTCTGACAAAAAAACAGGAAAACCAGGATTTCGGCAGCGAAGGATTTGGCTGCGCGACATTCAATCTCGAAGAAGGAAACTATAAGATTGTGGTAATTGCCCATAACGGTGACAGCAATCCAACCATGACTGATCCTGCCAGAATTTCCTTTAACAATAAGAACAGTCTGAAAATAACTGACACATTCCTTTACAGCGCCGATGTGAACATTACCAAAGACACACATGAACTGGAATTGAATCTGAAGCGTGTCGTTGCCATGTTCCAGCTGAAACTGGAGGATTCAAGTCTGCCGGAAGGCGTGAGCAAGCTGCGTTTTGAATATACTGGCGGCAGCAGCACCATTGATGGAAATACGGGTTTCGGATGTGTGAACAGCAAGCAGAGTGAAATGTTCGAATGTCTGCCCGGAGTTATGGAGTATGGGGTATATACCTTTGTCCGAAGCGACAGCAATGTGATGAAAATTAAGGTAAGTGCCTTGGACAGTTCAGGGCAGGTAATAAAGGAACATGAATTCCAGAACGTGCCGATAACCTGCAATTACATTACACGCTATACAGGAAAAATGTTCGCCAATGGAATTCTGGCATCGGCATTCAGCGTAACACTGGACGGAGAATGGGCAGGAACCAATGATTATACGTTCTGACTGGCGTAAGAATTAGCGGACTGTAATGTGCAGGCAGGTCTGTTGCTTTTCGAATTTCACATAGCAACGGTCCTGCTTGCGCATATCGTATGCTACTTCCATAAGAATCTGTTTCATCTTTTCGGCCGATGCCTTCTTTCCTTTGATGGGTGTCTGGAAGGTCAGGTAGGAGATGTCTATGGTAGTGCCGTAGCAGTGGCAGGAGTTTGTGCTTGAATTTATATTGGTCTTTTGAAGTTTCTTGATATCCTGTGCAGTCCGCATTACACTTGTTACGGTAAAGCGGTGGTTGCGGTTGTACCCGCGGTTGAAAAGCGAGTCCTGGAAAGCGCGTCCCATGTCCTCGAGCAGTCGGGCAGCTTTCGGTACCAGATATGGTGATGAGTGGGTCAGTGACTGTATGTGATAGTATTCGCAACTTTCAATCTTTCTCAGGCGTCGGCATGATTCCATTTCCTCCCGACTGTTCAGACCGCTTACACCGTTCTTGCGTGCCGCTGCCAGCTGGACATCGTTTACGTCATTGAAAATGCGGTTGTACTGGCGTTTCGGCTCCGCATGGTCGGTGTTGTGATTGATTTCGCCCTCGGTCACAAGCTGCACAATGTCACGGCTGTACTCCTTCATGCATCCGGGGATACGGTACATGCCAATTCCCAACAGTACGACTGCCGCATAGAACACAAGCATTCCCATGAAGAATGTTGCATTCCTTATTCCATCCAGTTTGAAAACTTTCTGAAGTACGTTCCCGTACCATTTGATAAAGCGCGGGTGGTATATCTCAATCAGCATGCCTACCAGCGGCATAAGGCTGGTTGAGACCTTGTAGCCTATTATTCCGTCCGCCTGATACCGGTAGAACTTGCATACAATGAGCAGGACAATGAATACCAGAAAGTACAGAACGGAGAATGTCCATTTGAAGGCGTTTCTTTCAGGCTTGTGTGTCAGAAAAAAGAGGATGGCGGCACTGCCAAGGCACAGCACCCATTCCAATGCAAGAAAAAGTCCGGGAACGGACTGGTCTGCTGAAATGAACCATTTGCCTACGGCATCGGTCCATACAAAAAGGACGGCGCCGAGCAGTATTATTCTTATGGTTCTTATTTTCCTGTCGAGGTTTTTGTTGTCCCTGCTCATTGGGGACTGGTGAGTTGTGCCGGCTTCCATATCAAGTACAAAGGTAAAGTTTTTGGCGTGTGTGTTGACATGGTTCGGGCTATTTTTGTAAATTCGCGGAAAAATATTGAAAATACTGTTATGAAAGAACTTGACTGGGCGAATCTGCCCTTCGGTTACATGAAGACCGACTGGAACGTAAGAATATCTTATAAGGATGGCAAATGGGGTGAAATTGAGGAAACCGACTCCGAATATATTCCAATTCACATTGGTGCAACCTGTCTGCACTACGGTCAGGAATGCTTTGAGGGTATCAAGGCTTTCAGGGGTGCCGATGACCAGGTACGCGTATTCCGTATGGATGAGAACGCAAGGCGTATGCAGAGCACCTGCCGTGCTACCATGATGCCGGAACTGCCAACCGAGACATTCTGCGAAATGGTAAGGCGCGTTGTCAGACTGAACAAGGATTACATTCCCCCATATTCAAGCGGCGCTTCGCTGTACATACGTCCGCTGCTTATCGGTACCGGTGCCGAAGTCGGTGTCAAGCCTGCAAAGGAATATCTGTGCATTATGTTTGTAATGCCGGTAGGCCCGTATTTCAAGGGCGGTTTCGGTGCAAACGGTGCTCAGGCTTACGCTCTGGTACGTTCGTACGACCGTTCAGCACCTCTCGGCATGGGTAAGTACAAGGTGGGCGGCAACTATGCAGCAAGCCTGTATGCCCATCATATTGCACATGACAGAGGCTACGCCAGCGAGTTCTATCTTGACGCAAAGGAAAAGAAGTACATTGACGAGTGCGGTGCAGCCAACTTCATTGGAATAAAGGGCAACACATACATTACTCCTAAGTCGGAGTCAATTCTGCCTTCAATCACCAACAAGAGCCTTATGCAGCTTGCAGCCGATCTGGGCATGCAGGTAGAGCAGCGTCCTGTTCCGGTTGAAGAACTGCTTGAACTTGACGAGGCCGGTGCCTGCGGTACCGCTGCCGTCATTGCTCCAATCCAGCGTATCGATGATATTGAACTTGGTACATCGTACGTTATTTCAAAGGACGGCCAGCCGGGTCCTGTTCTCACCAAGCTTTATACAAAGCTGCGTGGAATACAGTATGGCGTTGAGCCGGATCTGCATCAGTGGACCGAAATAATTGACGTTGACTGATAGATGGGTAAGGGAAAACTGGCCAAGTTCGCTGACATGGCGGCATATCCGCATGTCTTTGAACCGGCCTGTTCATACAGGGAAGTGATTCCTTTTGAAATGAGGGGCTGCTGGAACAGCTCCTTCTTTCATAATGACGGGCCCATAATACTTGAACTGGGGTGCGGCCATGGTGAATATACCGTGGGGCTGGCCGATCTTTATCCGGACCGCAATTTCATAGGCATTGACATAAAGGGCGCACGCATGTGGACCGGTGCAAAGATGTCTTATGAAATGAGCATGAAGAATGTGGCGTTCCTGAGAATTGACATAGGACTGATTGAACGTTTCTTTGCTCCCGGCGAGGTCAGCGAGATATGGCTCACGTTCCCCGATCCGCAAATGAAAAAGGCTACCAAGCGTCTTACATCGACCTATTTTCTGGAGAGATACCGCAAAATACTGAAGCCGGGCGGCAGAATACACCTTAAGACCGACAGCGGTTTTATGTACACATACACATGTGCCAACGTTGACCACAACGGTCTGCCAGTCGAGTTCCGTACCGATGACCTTTATGCCAGCGGCGATGCAGACCACATACTGTCCATACGCACCCATTATGAACAGCAGTGGCTTGACCGCGGCAAGACAATAAAGTACATTGTGTTCAATCTGCCTCAGGACGGTGAGCTGACTGAACCCGATGTAGAAATAGAAATGGATGATTACCGCAGCTACGGCCGCTACAGCCGCAGCGGCTCCAAAACAAGCAAATAGAGTCCGGAGATATTTGTCCAAAACAAGCATATAATTCTCCACTTCTATCGATTCAGATAGGGGTGGAGTTTTTACTCTCTGATGAGTCCTGAACGAGCCGATATTATTTGCTGAATATTTCGTAGTAGAGTAGATAATATATATCTTTGAGTGTGCATTATTGCAGATGTTTTCTTGGCGGACGCATTACCACATAGCGACTTTCCGATGCTGTGGGCATCGATATGGCAGCCGTCTTAATATGTTGAAATAGGAAATAATGGCAAAAATTCTTGAGATACGGAACAGCACTGCCGAGTTCCTGACCTTTGTGGCAGCGAACAAGGAGGAGGGTGTGCAGGTGGTGTATAAGGATGAAACCATCTGGGCGACTCAGCAAGCGATTGCCGCCTTGTTTGACAAGAATAAATCGACTATCAGCCGTCACATTGCCAATATCTATAGCGAAGGTGAACTGCAACCGGAGGCGACTGTTGCAAAATTTGCAACTGTCGTAAATCGTGGCATCAGAGGTGAGGTTGAAGATGATTTGGATTATTACAATCTGGATGCCATCATCTGTGTTGGTTACAGGGTAAGCAGCACTCATGCAATGGATTTCAAAGTGCTGTTTTGCTATGTCCGCGCTGTCGCGTGACTTTATAAAATTTTTGATCTATTGTAATAATAATTTACGTAAGGTATGGCGAATGATAGTAGAATGCTCACGGGTTCAAAAGTGAACAGAAACGATGAGTTCTATACTTTATTTGAGGACATCGCTGCTGAGTTACCAAATTATAAGGAGCAATTCAGAGGGAAGAGGGTTATATGTCCCTGTGATTGGGATGAATCATTAGACGAGGTATGCGTATATGCTTCAGAAGAGGAGGTTTCCAGTAAAAGTGAACTTTTTTCAAGCGGAAAAGTCAAGACCATTGATACTGACAAGACGGATAAGCATATCGAGAAGGATATCAGCCTTGTAAAATGCAATTTCATCAAGTTTCTAATAAGCCATGCCGAGGATTGGGGAATCGCTTCAATATCCGTCTCCGGATACAATCCTACTACTGGCGAAGGAGTTAAATTTCAAGACCTGGATTATTCAAAATACGATATTTGCGTAACCAATCC
>JAZLIR010000021.1:0-2176 GCA_045617485.1 Bacteroidaceae bacterium | reverse complement strand
AAACTCGCTCGATGACCTGCTGGCTCTGGATATCCTGCACCACTATTGCCTGCAAGGCAAAATAAACCTCCTGGCCGTTATGATCAACCACGATGTACCTCTTGCTCCGCAGGCGGCGGATGTGTTCAACACCTGGTACGGTGCCGGGCAGACTCCATTGGGTATGGTCACTGACGGAGTGAAGGACAGTCACATCTGGGTGGATTACGCTCCACTTCTCTGTAATTGTGATTCATACGGGCGGACGATATCCGATTATTCCTCACTGCCGGATGCTGTCGCCATGTATCGGAAGATTCTGGCAAAGTCGGATGACAAATCCGTGACCATTCTATCGATAGGATTTCTCACCAATATCTCACGGCTCCTTGAAAGCGGGCCTGATGAATATTCCCCATTGACCGGAATTGACCTTGTAAAGAGAAAGGTCCGCAGTGTCGTAGCTATGTGCGGGTCGCGCAGTGAAGCGGAATACAATGTGTCATACGACATTCCTTCGGCCAGAACCGTATTCGCGAAACTTCCCGTAGCGATAAGCATCATACCGGGAGAAACCACGATGTCCGTCTTGTCCGAGGACATATTTGAACACACCGGCTGGGCCGAACTTCATCCTGTCGCTCTTGCCTATTCAACACACGATAAGGCAGATATGAATATGTGCTGGGATGCAATTGCCGGTTTGGCGTATGTAACCGGATTCTCAGACGTCACGATATCGGGGCCGTACGATGCGGCAATCAATGGCAAGGGAATAATGGAGCTGACCGGGAATCCGAATGGAAGTTTCCGGGTCCTGAACCTTTCTACCGAGCAGCAGCTTCGCAACAAAGAACGGCTTCTGGATATTCTGGACACCAGGATAGAAGTGGCCCGATTGGCGGTGGATGAATAGGAACGTATGCTTTTAGTTCTGTCGGCAACAATCTTTGCTTACACCTTGGGTGTCAGAAGATACGATAAATAGTGGGCTCAGCATCGAAAGGTGCTGAGTTCGTGTTTATGCTGTAATCCACAGATTTCATGTCCTGATGTGTGGGCGGATAAAGGCGTTCCTGCATAAGAAATCCCCGGTTCTCCTTACTTGCGTGGAGAATCGGGGATAACAGTTGCTACAGCCTTTGGCCCGAAAATATTGACGGCATTTGTCAATGCTATTTCAAAAGACATTTATATTCAATAGATTACGACTCCAAAACTTTCGCAGTACGTCAAAATCGTTCATACATACAACTGTAAAAACGTGCCCATAAACCTAATATATTGAGACATTGTTATTTGCGAAGACATAAGAAGTTAGTCGGAGATGTGAATATCATTGTATGAACGGAGGTTGACAGGGATAAAAATCGGGAGCAGACCCTCGATAAGCCTGCTCCCAAAATAAAGGTAATATTTCAGACTTATTTCACATCCGTCACGAGGCGGACACCGCAGCCGACGTTGCGGCTGATGGTGGCGTTGTTGACACTGCGGCTACTGCAGATCACGACTCTCGCGTTGCTCTCGTTGTCTGCAGTAGATGACCAATAGTAGCCGCTTTTACCGACATCGCTGACATTGGCACCAACGCGGTCGCCCACAGTGGGAAGACAGACAGCACCGGCATCTTCCATTGTCTTCCAAGTTACCTTTTCAGTTGATGTCTCAGGGTAATCGGTCTGCCAACCTGTTCCGACAGTACTTTCTTTCCACTCCCAATCATCTGGAAGCAACACTACGCAATTCGTTTTACCGCATACTGTGACACTGTGCTTGTAAAGCTTGGATGCATTGCTTCGTCCAAGGGTCAGATAACTCCACTCCTCTGATGAGAGCGTGCGCCAGGTGCCTACAGTTTTGCTGTTTGATTCGCAATAGGCAACGCCCCAATCATCTCCACCTTCTGAAGATTTTTTATCATATACCAATTGAATGTCTCCGTCTGTGGTGTGTCCCTCAACATACGTTTCCCCTGTAGGGAGAAGAGATGTTTCTTTGTTGTA
Source organism: Bacteroidaceae bacterium (assembly GCA_045617485.1). GTDB lineage: Bacteria > Bacteroidota > Bacteroidia > Bacteroidales > Bacteroidaceae > Colenecus. The sequence goes on along the minus strand of JAZLIR010000021.1, from coordinate 191 downwards.
TCCCCAGGTGAAAAGGTCAATCTCAGTTTCTTCTTCGGAAATAGTCCTTTGTGGACGGCTCGATGAGCCACTTACTGCCATATCGGCTGCAAGGAATTCATACTGCTTGTCATAGAAGTGCCACTTCCATACGTTGCTTTCCTTCTTCGCGTACAGGTTACCCTGCGAGAAGCGAACCTTCTTGCTTTCCG
>JAZLIR010000020.1:0-20860 GCA_045617485.1 Bacteroidaceae bacterium | reverse complement strand
TCATTGCCTACGGTCAGCCAGACATTGCCTGTACTTATTGAGGGTTCCGCATCGATATTTTCCTTGTCGATATTCGAATTGAGAACAATTCTGAGATCATTGAGACCGGCTGTTATGGCGGTGTCGCCTTCAAGCGTGAAGGTTACGTTCGAGATTAAGGCATCAAGACCTTCGGTCAGACTCTGACTGTCAAGATTGCCAGATGCGGCAAGACTGGCAACAAGGTTGTCAAACCCGGCAATGGTGCGGTTCCCAAGACTATCAGCCACGGAAAAGCCTGTCTGTCCAAGACTGATGCCGGTTTCGCTAAGACTGACATTTCCGGTCTGTACATCATAGTCTGCCTGTGCAATCTTCACGCCCAGAGCCGCCAGACTGGCCTCCATACCATCCAACAGTGCGGCAAGGTTGTCGGCCGACACATTAAGGTCACGCACACCGGCGTTCTTCAGTCCGTTACCGTCAAGAAAGCACTCAAATGATGTTCCGGCTTCAATACCGCCCAGATTGGCAGCTATTGTTCCGTAATTGGCTTCGATACCGTCAAACGAGACTGATAAATTGCCTTTCAATGAGTTATCGGTCATCATTCCGTCAAGTTTCAGGGACAGAGCACCTATTGCTGCGCCCATGTCGGTCGTGTCATCCTTGATGCTGAATGACCACCTGTCATTTGAATATGCATGGACATGAGCCATAATTTCAGGACCGTCCATACTGCCGTACATGTCAGCGTTGAAATCGGCAATGGCGGCATCTATTCCGGCTGTAAGGTCGGTATATGATACCTTGAGATGCGAGATTCCGGCATTTTCGAGACTGATGCTCAGGTTTGGAATGCCTTTCGAGGGTTCCTCTTCAACCTGGGCGGTATCGGCCGACATCAGGAAATCCAGATTGCTTTTTCCCGATACGGCTGTGAACAGCACTGCCTGAGTGTTCTTCAGTTCAAGATTGGTAATCACAATGTCACCGCTGCTTATCAGGGTGTCGATATTTGCCTGAACATACAGTTTCTCGACACTGAGAAGCGTGTCAAGCGGCGATTCCTCCATCTCGTCGGGCACAAACAGACCGTCAATCCTGAAAGCCAGGAACGGATATGTCTTGACGAGGGTCAGTTCCACCTTGTCAATCATGACAGGGCAGGGGGCATACTTGTCAAGGACCTTGCGTGTGGTCGATGTCAGTCTGGCCGGTGACAGGATGGTCCATGACAGGATAAGGAATGCCAGAACAAGCACTCCCAATATGGACAGCAGGCAGATGCCGGCTATCTTCAGACTTTTTACTGCAGCTGTTCCTTTCATTACCTTTTTTCGAATATCACCGTAACATCGGGAGCATCAATCTGATATGCTTCCATACGTGAAGATGTGAGCTTTTTTACAATATACACTTCGGTCAGTCCATCAAGGAATCCGCTTTGCGACAGATAGGATATAGACAACTCGTCGTCATTCAGTGACCATGTGAACTGTTTTGCGTGTGTGCCTTCTCCATCGTCGTCGGTCCGGCCGTTATGATCGGAATTGAAAGTGAAATATAGAGCCTCAGTCTGGTTGTACCATTTACCGGTCAGAAGTGCTTCGTCGAATTCATCGTCCTTGTGGCATCCGGTGAAAATAGTAAATACCAGAACTAGAAAAGAGAATAGTCTGAATGTTATTCTGTTCATACCTATAATATTATTTGGGACCCGCAAAGTTAAATAAAATATGGTACTGCGTAATGCTCAAATTTAAGTATCTTTGCGCCGGAAAAAACAAAACCACAATATATGTTCAGAACTAAAACCTGTGGAGAACTGCGTCTTTCCGATGCAGGAAGCAAGGTGACACTTGCCGGATGGGTACAGAAAGCCAGAAAATTGGGCGGAATGGTCTTTGTTGACCTGCGTGACCGCTATGGTATTACACAACTTGTATTCAACGACAGCCAGGATGCCGCTCTGTGCGAACAGGCATCACGTCTGGGCCGTGAGTATGTCATACAGGTGGAAGGAACCGTCAGCGAGCGTTCCAGCAAGAATCCCAAGATGCCTACCGGCGACATTGAAATTCTTGTTGACAGCCTGAATGTCATCAATGTGGCCGATACTCCTCCTTTCACCATCGAGGACGAGACCGACGGAGGTGACGACCTGCGCATGAAATACCGTTATCTGGACCTGCGCCGCCAGTGCGTACGCAGCAATCTGGAGCTCCGTCACAAGATGGTCATGGAAATACGCAAGTTCCTTGACAATCTGAACTTCATGGAGGTTGAAACACCTATACTGATAAATTCCACTCCCGAAGGTGCCCGTGACTTCGTGGTACCCTCACGCATGAATCCCGGCCAGTTCTACGCTCTGCCACAGAGTCCGCAGATTCTCAAGCAGCTGCTCATGGTATCGGGCTTTGACCGCTATTTCCAGATAGCCAAGTGCTTCCGTGACGAAGACCTGCGTGCCGACCGTCAGCCGGAATTCACTCAGATTGACTGCGAAATGTCATTCGTCGAGCAGGAGGACATTCTCCAGATATTCGAAGCTCTGGCAAAGCATCTGTTCAAGAGCATACTCGGCATAGAAATGAACGAGCCGTTCCAGCGCATGACCTGGCAGGATGCCATGAAGTACTACGGAAGCGACAAGCCGGATTTGAGGTTTGACATGCATTTCGTTGAACTGATGGACATTATGAAGGGCTGCGGTTTCAGCGTGTTTGACAGCGCGGCATACATTGGCGGCATTTGCGCCAAAGGCGCGGCCGTCTATACCCGCAAGCAGCTTGACGCTCTTACCGAATATGTAAAGCGTCCTCAGATAGGTGCCAAAGGCATGGTCTATGCACGCGTCGAGGCTGACGGCAGCGTCAAGTCAAGCGTTGACAAGTTCTATACCCAGGACGTGCTTCAGAAAATGAAGGAGGCTTTCAAGGCCGAAGCCGGCGACCTTATTCTGATTCTCAGCGGCGACGATGCTATGAAGACCCGCAAGCAGCTTTCAGAACTGCGTCTCAAGGTGGCCGAAGAACTTGGCCTGCGTGACAGGAACAAGTTCAAGTGCCTGTGGGTCATTGACTTCCCGATGTATGAATGGAGCGACGAGGAAAACCGTCTTATGGCCATGCACCATCCGTTTACAAGTCCAAAGCCCGAAGACATTCCGCTGCTCGACACAGACCCCGCAAGCGTACGTGCCAATGCATACGATATGGTAATCAACGGCATAGAAGTTGGCGGCGGTTCAATACGTATTCATGACAGCAAACTCCAGGCTACAATATTCAGAATTCTGGGCTTCACTCCTGAACAGGCTCAGGCCAAGTTCGGTTTCCTGATGAATGCCTTCAAGTTCGGCGCACCTCCTCACGGTGGTCTGGCATTCGGTCTTGACCGTTTTGTGAGCATCTTTGCAAAGCTTGACAGCATACGTGACTGCATTGCGTTCCCAAAGAACAACTCCGGACGTGACGTGATGCTTGACGCACCAGGCCAGCTTGACCCGAGCCAGCTTGACGAGCTTTGCCTGAAAGTTGACGTGAAGGAATAAATACATTTATCTTCAGGGCAGGGTGCAATTCCCGACCGGCGGTACAGTCCGCAAGCCGAAAGGCAGAACCGTTGAAACTGCGGTACCGACAGTAAGAGTCTGGATGAAAGAAGAATATGAAACACAATATGCATGATTGCCTGATCAGGCTGGCAAGCCTGATTATGGCGGTGCTTGTAACAGCACCATCGCTCTCACAGAGCAACACCACCGCAGGAATAAGCGGTACAGTAAAGGACGTCAGCGGCACACCCGTTGAACTCGCTTCAATCCAGGTAATCGAACAGACCACACAGTTCCGGTACGGTGCAGTCTCCAACCGCTACGGACACTATTCCGTGTCCGGACTCAAGCCCGGTACGTATCAGGTACTGTGCAGTTACGTAGGTTATGACACCTTTAAAAGTGATATCATAAAGGTCACATCCTCAGGTAATTACAACCTTGATATCACACTATCGGACTATTACAGCAATCTTGACGAAATTGTTGTCCTGGACAAGCGCGGAGCCTTTTCCGAGGTCAAGACAGGACAGACATACAATGTCAGCAGCGAAAAGATTAACGCCCTTCCATCGGTCAACCGCAGCCTCCTGGACTATGTACGTCTTTCACCATACAGCGGCGATGCCAATACCTTAGGCGGTCGTGACGGCCGTGTAACCGCCCTGACCATCGATGGAGCCATTCTGAACAACAGCATGGGGCTGAGTTCTGACCTTGCAGGAGCCGGAACACCAATATCGATCGATGCTGTCGATGAGATGCAGGTGGCAGTTGCGCCATTCGATGTGCGTCAGAGCGATTTCACCGGCGGAAGCATAAACGTAATCACCAAATCGGGCAGCAACATATTCCATGCCAGCGTCTATGACTATTTCCACAACCAGAACATGCGTGGAAACAAAGTTGACGGTAACAGCCTGGGGGAAAGGCAGAAGCAGAGCCTCAACACCACAGGTCTCACCATAGGGGGGCCGATAGTCCGTAACAGACTGTTCTATTTCATAAATGCGGAACGTACAGTCTCACCGGGTCCCATAAGCGAATGGAAACTGTCAACCGACGGAGTGGGGAGCACGCAGGAAATGACCAGCCGTGTCACTCAGGAAGATATGGATAACTTCAAGGCCAAGCTTGCCGAATACGGATACAATCCGGGCAGTACGGACCTTTCAGACGGAGGCCAGACCGTATACAGAATGCTGGCCAGAATTGATTACAAAATATCAGAAAGGCATAACCTGATGCTGCGGTACAACTGGACTGGCAGCAGTCAGACATACGTTCCCAACGCAAAGAGCACAGTCGGCAACAAGATGGCATCGGAAAGGGTATCACAGAATGCATACGCCTTTAGCAACAACTGCTATGACATTGAAGACGGCGCCTGGTCAGGCGTAATGGAACTGAACAGCCGCCTGGGTGACCGTGGAAATTTTGCAAACAAGTTACAGGCAACGGTGTCGCATGTAAGCAATGAACGCTCTTCAAACTCTTCATGGTTTCCGCACATTGACATAATGAAGGACGGCGACGCATTCATGAGTGCCGGTTACGAACTGTTCTCGAACGGCACAGGAAACAGGGTACGTACATACAATGTCAGTGACTATCTGAGCTGGACTGCAGGACACAGCAATTTCATTCTAGGTGCGGCATACCAGTACCAGAAGGCATCGACCAACTACCGTATGTACGGCACAGGCTATTACCGCTATGCCTCACTGCAGGATTTCATCGACCAGGCACAGCCGGTTGCCTTTGGTCTGACCTACAGTTATGACGGCATTGAAGACGCTTCGTCGGGTGCTACATACGGCCAGACATCGGCCATGCTCCAGGCAGAGACTCGCATCAAGGACAACCTTCTGCTCACATACGGAATAAGAGCCGATGCTGTTGAATATTATGACATACCTGCATCGAACCAGGCGGTAGCCATGCTGGACTGGACGAGACACTTCAAGACTCCCGGACAGGAGGATGCCGGCTACCAGTCTCCGAAACTGGATACCGGTTTATGGCCCGATATGTATGTACATGTTTCGCCAAGGCTTGGCTTCAACTGTCATTTGAATGACATGCTTGTACTTCATGGTGGAAGCGGTCTATTCAAAGGGCGCATTCCAATGGTGTTCCTGACTTGCATACAGAATTCCAGCGGTATGCTTCAGAATACCGTCACCGATACCGGCACCAGTGGATATCTGGCAGACCTGCAGAACAATTTTCTCTATACCGAAACTGCTTTGAGAGATTATGTTGCCGGTCATGGGGCAAAGATGCAGGCAGGCACCGGCAGTATTGGCAACGGTGCATCAATTACTGGCATCAGCAGTAATTTCAAAATGCCGCAAGTCTGGAAATCATCGGTTGCCATAGATGCTTCATTCAGGCCATACTCGATGGTGGCCAGACTGGAAGGCATTTTCTGCAAGGATATCAACGCCGTTTATGTGGAAAACTGGAATCAGGAGAACATGAATTCTCAGGGGCGTTTTACAGGCAAAGACAGCCGTTACGATTTCTCTGATGCCAGTACAGTAGTGTCACAGGTATCCAAATCGGGCGGTGCAATGGTGCTGAGTAATACGAACAAGGGATATAGTTGGTCCGTGTGTGCGTCATTCGCTATGGAACCGGTCAGAAATCTCAATCTGGAACTGGCATACATATACAATATGGCTTATTCGGTATCGGATATGGCGGGATCCAACCTGAGCTCCACTTGGAGCAATGTTCCCAATATAAACAGTCCGAATTCTGAGACCCTCAGGGTTTCTTCGTATTCCATACCGCACAAACTGACAGCCAACGCCACTTACAGTCTCAGTCATTTCGATTCAAAACTGTTTGGCGACACCGAGTTCGGACTCTATTACAGCGGGGCCAATGCCGGACGGTTCAGCTACTGCTATTCCAACGACATGAACGGCGACGGAGTGAACAATGACCTAATATGGATTCCCTGCAATGCTGGCGACATGAAATTCGTCGATATTAACGACGGACATGGCAATGTAATTACTGCAAACCAACAGAAACAGATATTTGAAGAATTCATCAGTCAGGACAAGTATCTTTCATCGCATCGTGGAAAGTATGCCGGAGCCAATGAAGCGCTTCTTCCGTGGGTAAACAGGTTTGACCTTCACATTGCCCAGAATTTTGAAATAGGCAAATGCATTGCAGGCGATCTTCATAGGGAATCGGCTCAGATTTCGCTTGACATAATGAATGCGGGCAACCTTATTTGCAGCAAATGGGGCGTGGTACAGACAAATCTTCCGTCAAACGGTGGCAGACCTCTGGTTTTCGCAGGAAAAGATGACAGGAACGTACCGCAGTACCAGATTTCCACAGTGGGCGGCAAACCTGTAACCGGCTCATTTGAACCTCTCAGTTCGCAAAGCAACTGCTGGTACATCCAATTGGGCATAAAACTGAGCCTGTAAGAAGTTGCTTTGAACAGATTCTTTGTACATTTGCAAAAATGTGATTCCCGCTGTCGGCCTCTTATCCCCGATGAAGAGTCACGTCAGAGTTGAATTACAGGCAAAACTCCAATTCATCATGACAGAAGGACAAACTATTGTAAGCATGATTGAGAACGATCTGTACAAGTTCTCAATGTCGTATTATTATCAGCGTACCACTCCCGAAGCAATCGGCACGTTCAATTTTACAGACAGGAACAATCAGGTTTTTACTCAGGAATTCGTTGATCTGCTGAATGCCGAGTTTCAGAAATTGTCCGAACTGGTCCTTACTGAACAGGAGTTTGAATGGTGCCTGAAAAACATATACTTCATTCCGCGTCTGTATTTCGAATGGCTCAAGGGATTCCGCTTTGACCCGTCGGTCATAAAGGTTTATCTTGATGAAGAAGGGCACCTGCATGTCTGGGCAACCGACCTCATATACAAGGTAACTCTGTATGAAATTCCAATTTTGAGCATCATTTCAGAATTGTACTACAAATATCTTAATCTTGGAGATCCGGACTGGTCATATATTGAGAACCAGCTTCACAAAAAAGTGTCCCTGTCAAACGAAAATGGTATAAAATTCGCCAATTTCGGCATGAGACGACGTTTCTCACACGTCGTTGAAGATAAAGTCACCGAATATCTGGCCAAAAACGCCAAGTATTTTGTAGGTTCTTCGACTGTATATTTCGCAATGAAATACCAGAGCATACGCAAGGATCTGAAGCCCATAGGCACAATGGCTCACGAACTCATGATGTCAACGGCCGCATTCATGGGCCCCAAGGAAGCGAACTACTATGTAATGCGCCATTGGGCCGATATCTACGGCGGTGCACTTGGCACCATGCTTACTGACTGTTTCACTACCGATGTCTTTCTGCGCAACTTCTCAATGGATATGGCCAAGCTCTACGACGGCGTACGTCACGACAGCGGTGATCCTTTTCAGTTCGGTGACAAGATAATAGCCAAATACAAGTCGTACAACATTGACCCCATGACCAAGTCAATAGTGTTCAGTGATGCACTTGACTTTGAACGTGCCCTGACTATACAGAAGTATTTTGAGGGACGCATTAAGGTTTCTTTCGGCATAGGCACCAACCTTACAAACGATGTCGGCGAGGCTCCGTTGAATATTGTTATGAAACTGAAAACATTCCAGGTCAACCCGCGGCAGCCGGAATACCGTTGCGTAAAACTGAGTGATTCACCCGGCAAGGAACTTGGTGATCCGCAAGAAATCCAAAGTTACAAGGTGATACTAGGATTGATTTGAAAATCAAGAAGTTATGATTGGAATATCTTGCCTCGTCCTGGCTACCGTATGTGCGGCCATGTTCTCAATCTTCTTCAAGATTTTTGAGATTCGCAAGATTGATTCCATGCAAGCCATTTTTTTCAATTATCTGACGGCTTTCATATTGGGGCTGCTGTTCTCATTTGACGGAACATTTGTTGTCAATCCATTCAAGGCACAATGGTTGGGACCTGTTGCCGTGCTTGGTTTTTTTTTCGTGGCAGGTATGGCCGTATTGTCAATATCGACAGAAAGGGTAGGTGTTGCAATATCGACCGTATGCAGCCGTGCTTCGATGATCATTCCAATCATTCTCTCATATATTTTCGTTGCGGGCAGCAAAAAGCCGCAATGGATTGCAGTCACACTTGTCATTGTCGGAATGACGCTGACTGTATGGACAGGCAAAACAAAGGAGAACGAACGCAGGTTTTCAATAATCGATGTACTTGTTCCGGTAAGCGTTTTTCTGTGTTTTGGACTCAGCAATTCCATAAATAAGATAATTCAGGACAGAGTAGTAGTTAACCGCGCCCAGTGGACCGATGCTATGGTAAACCGCGAACTGTCATTGGTTACAGCCTTCATTTTCCTTTTTGCCATGTTATTTGCATCGTTCTCATTCTTCAGAAACAGGAACGGATTCCAGTGGAGAAATGTCGCAGGAGGCTGTCTGCTTGGTATTGTGAATTATGCCTGCACATATTCACTTACTATCGCAATGAAAACCATTGACTCATCAATATTGTTTCCGGCGCATAATCTGGGAGTAGTTACAATAGGAGCGCTGGTCGGATGGCTTCATTTCCACGAACAGATGCGGTCTCATCAGATTGCAGGCATAATAGTCGCCACCGGAGCGATATGCTGGTTGTGCTTCTGACACATAGACACAAAAAAAATTGTATAATCCACCTGTTTGAATTACTTTTGCAGAGCAAACGGGTAAGGTTTGATGAAAATCAGGGAAATTATTGATGCCCTTGAACGATTCGCGCCTCTGCCGCTGCAGGATGATTATGACAATTCAGGCCTGCAAGTCGGAACTACACAGGCGGAAGCATCAGGGGCTTTGTTGTGTCTTGACGTGACCTTGGATGTTATCCATGAGGCCATTGAGAAAGGCTGCAACCTCATTGTATCCCATCATCCAATTCTGTTCCGTCCCCTTAAACAGCTTACGGACACTGACTCAAACGGTCTGATTGTCATGGAGGCTGTAAAGAACGGAATTACACTGTATGCAAGCCACACCAATCTTGACAATGCATCGGGAGGGGTAAGCATGCGCATGGCGCAGATAATGGAGTTGACAGAATGCCGACCGCTTGAAGACTGCGGAAACGGCAACGGAGCCGGCATTGTCGGAGAATTCAGCGGAACAATAAAGGAGCAGGAACTGCTTGAAATGGTTCGTGACAGATTTCACACCGGCTGCCTTCGTCACAACGGCACAATTGCACACCCGATAAAGCGTGTAGCACTTTGCGGAGGAGCGGGCGCGTTTCTCATTGACAAGGCAATATCGGCCGGAGCTGATGCCTTTATAACAGGAGAGATATCGTACCACCGCTTCTTTGGCCATGACGGACAGATAAAACTTATTGAAGCCGGACATTTCGAGACAGAACAATACACCGTAGGACTCATACATGATATTCTGTCTGAATCACTACCCGGCCTCAGGATTGTGGAGGCTGCGTGCAGAACCAATCCTGTCAACTATTTCAAATGACAATAAACCCAATAAACAATAAAGCACTATGGCAAAGGAAACAAAGAAAGACCCGACAGACTTTTCTGTAGAAGAGAAGCTTCAGTCACTTTATCAGTTGCAGACCATGCTGACTGAGATAGACAAAATCAAGACCCTGCGCGGTGAGCTGCCTCTTGAAGTTCAGGACCTTGAAGACGAAATTGCCGGTCTGAACACACGTGTTGAAAAGAACAAGGCAGAAGTAGTAGAGCTGACAAAGGGAGTTGCTGAAAACAAGGCAACAATAGAGGCTTCAAAGGCCGCTATCGCAAAATACACCCAGCAGCAGGACAACGTAAGCAATAACCGTGAATTCGATGCACTCAACAAGGAAATCGAATTCAAAAACCTGGAAGTAGAACTTGCCGAGAAGCATATTCGCGACTATTCTGCTGCAATTGCCACAAAGAACGAGGAAATTGCACGCAACGAGCAGATTATCCAGGAAAAGACAAGCGATTTGGAAGTCAAGAAGGCAGAACTTCATGAAATCATTGAAGAGAACCGTCTTGAAGAGGAAAAGCTTCGTGAAAAGTCAAAAGCACTTGAACTCAACATCGAACCACGTCTTCTCCAGTCGTTCAAGCGTATTCGCAGCAATACCCGCAACGGTCTTGGCATTGTATATGTACAGCGTGAATCATGCGGCGGCTGCTTCAACAAGATTCCGCCACAGCGTCAGCTTGACATTCGCATGAGAAAGAAAATTATTGTCTGCGAATACTGCGGACGAATTCTTATTGACCCGGAACTGGCAGGTATCAAGGAAGAAGTAAAAGCCACTACCGAAGCAGCTCCTAAGAAGCGCACACGTAAGTCTGTAGCCAAGGAATAAGGATTAGAGCAATATCAAGATACATATCCGTTCTGTACCAATTGCACATGGTACAGAACGGATATTTTTTTACAAATCCTGATAACTGGGAATATCCTTCAGAAAGCTGAAAGTACCATTCTGGTAATCCATCTTCACACAATAATGATGCAGCCCGTTGCTGACCGCAAGATAATCAACCTTGAGTACAAGATTGTAACGAGCAATCTGGTTGAATACACGTTGTGAAACCGTTACAGAACTGGCTTTGTATTCGACTATCATGACCGGTTTGCCGTTCTTGTCATACACGACACTGTCGCAGCGTCGGCTCATGCCGTTCAGCACTATTGACTGCTCATTCGCAATGTGCGAAATGGGGTAGCCTTTACAGTTTGACAGAAATGACACGAACCCCTGTCTGACGTATTCTTCGGGGGTAAAAGCCACCCAAATCTTGCGAATGGGGTCCCATACAACTTTTTTACCACCACGTTCGGCTAGTTTAAGGTCAAAATCGGGCAAATTAAGTCTTTCTATCATTATATTTGTGTTGTCTATATGGTTCGCAAATATACGGCTAATATAGCAAAAAACAACGATATATTATGGCAGTTCAACAGGCAACATACAGTCAGATAATGTCCGATTTGGGACAAGGAAAGTATTGTCCCATATACTATCTGATGGGGGACGAGCCCTTCTTTATCGACTCGATTTCCGAATACATCAGGGAGCATGCACTGAAGCCTGAAGAAAGGGACTTCAACCAGTTGGTCGTCTATGGCAATGACATTACCATGCAGCAGGTGGTTGAACGCGCCAGAGCATATCCGATGGGGGCCGACAAGCAAGTGATAATAGTACGTGAAGCCCAAAACCTGATGAAGAAAGATTCTGACAATGACGCTGAAGCTGAAACAGCTGTCGGAGCTGGCGATCTGCTGTCATCCTACCTTCAAGCACCGAATACAAGCACCATTCTCGTATTCTGTCATAAGAACGGAAAACTTGATGCCCGCCGCAAAGTTACAGGACAGATTGCGAAAGCTGGAATACTGTTTGAATCAAAGAAAATAAGAGATGAGGAGATTCCTTCGTTCATCCAGGAATGTCTTGCAGCGCATGGAAAAACCATGTCTGCAAAGGGAATGTCCATGATGGCCGAATCGGTAGGATCAGACTTGAGTCATCTGACTGGAGAACTTGACAAACTTGTCACCGCAATGCCAGCCGATATCAAGGAAATATCGCCCGAACTGATAGAAAAACTCGTTGGCATAAGCAAGGATTTCAATCTATTTGAATTTCAGAACGCGATAATCAGTAAAAATGTATTCAAAGCCAATCAAATTGCAGCATACTACGAGAGTAATCCAAAAACATACCCGATACAGCTGATTACAGCAACTTTGTTTTCGTATTTTTCAAATTTGATGCTTGCACATTATTCACCGGACAAATCGGACCATGGAGTAGCCGAACAGTTGGGTTTGAAAAGTACATGGATGGCTAAAAACAGCTATCTGCCGGGCATGAAGAACTATTCTGCGGGCAAGACACTGCAGATTATTGCAGCAATTAGGCGTGCAGATGCCAGAAGCAAGGGGGTAGAGGCCACTGGAAACGGTACAGAAGGCCTTTTGCGAGAATTGCTTTTTTTCATACTCCACTAGGAGCTATTCCCAAATTTTGAATTCTCAGGAAGAAGCCGTCTTTTAGGGTATTTTCCGCTGTTTGATAGTGATACATTTGTATATGAGATACAAATGTATCGCAGATATTTTGGTATAAAATTAAAGTTATTTCAGTTTGTAACAGATATAAATGTACCGAAATATAATATGTGCGCACAAATGTATAAACACACCATGCAATTAAAATATACAAATATATTCAATGCTTATAATGTATTAAAACTCAATGCAATTAGCGATGCAACTCTATAGTAATTTTCAATATATAACATATCAATATGCAAAATACAAGGAAAAGACCTTATATGGCTGAAAAATATCACATAAACAATATATTCCCATGTAATTAGAATAATATCATAAAGTGATTTCCAATTATTTTAAGCCATAATCCATTTGTAAAGTTCAGCCTATACTGGCACCAGTTGTAACTTATGATATAATTCTATCGTTTAGAAATACACAAATGTATGATATAATTATAACTCCGTTTTTTTTACCTTTGCAGGGTCCGAAACAGCCCGTTATTTCAAGTCATTCAAAAACGGAATAAAAAAATGAAAGAGAGATTGATTCAACTTATGCAACTTCTTGGAGTGAGTCCTACACAATTTGCAAACCAGATAGGTGTGCAACGTGCAACACTGCAGCATATATTAAGTGGAAGGAACGAAGCAAGCCTGAAAATTGTAACCGGTATCAATCAAGCCTACCCCAGCGTGAACCTGCAATGGCTCTTATATGGAAAAGGTCAGGCCATAGAGCAATCTGCACCGGCATCGGCCAATGCGGAAACCGACAGCCTGATGCACGACGAAAATCTGATTTTTCCCATTAACGATATGGTTGCACCAGAATATCGGAATCCAGAGCCGGCAGATTCCACGCCGGACAGAGACAATTTACAGAATAACAGGACACAGCCGTGCCAGACGCAGTCATCGGAAGACAAGAAGATCAAGGAAATAATGGTACTGTTTGAGGATGGGACTTACAAAAAGTTTATTCCTGCCCCGACTTTTTAACATATTTTTTTTGTTTTTTGAATTTTTACGGCATACATTTGCCATATACATTAAATCCATATCAGTTATGAAGAAACATGCTCTTATACTGGCAATGGCCGCTTCATTAGTAGGCATTTGCTCATGCTCAACAAGCAAAAACGCTGGGAAATCAATTAAAAGCGAGGTATGGCAGACCATGATGGTCAAATTGATTGACGTCCAGATTGAAGATGAGATAATTATAGCCAAGTACAACAACGGCACTACTCTCAGTTTTAAAATTCTTGACAATTTCGGAAATGTATCACTGACATGGGATCATACAAACGGACGCAAATCGTATGATGAGGGATACAGCACATACAAGGGTGATATAAGCATTCCTTCATTCGTTGTGGCAGGTGCCAATGACGAATTCGTTTTCCGCGTTGTTGAGATTGACGAAAACGCATTCAACGGTTGCACGAATATTACAGGGATTGACATTCCATTCAGCATAATGCGTATTATGGACGGTGCATTTTCCGGATGTTCAAGCCTCAAGTCAATTACGGTTAACGAGAACAACCCCACATACAAGTCTGTTGACGGAGTTCTGTACAGTCAGGATGACCGTATGCTCATAACATATCCGGCACAGAAAGAGGGCACCGACTACGTGATAGGAGAAGAAGTTTCCCTGATATGCGCCGATGCGTTCTCAAGCAACAAGTTCCTCGAAAATGTCACCATCGGCAACTTTATCACAGCAATAAGCGATAATGCTTTCAAGGATTGCTCGTCATTGAAGACTGTGGAATTCGGCAGTAACGTCAGAATAATTGGAGTTTCAGCGTTCATGGGCTGCACAAAACTGGAGCGCATAAATGTACGTGGCATATTCCCGCCGCACAACTGCCCTACAGTATTTGAAACGGTCACAAAGGACAGCTGCAAGCTCTATGTTCCCAAAGGCCAGTTGTGGAATTACAAACGCCGTCTGGAATGGATGGACTTCAAGAACGTTCAGGAATATTGATCTGATATGCAAAAATGTGGAAAAGCGGCCGGTCAGGCCGCTTTTTTCATATTGTCACGTTATCACCGCAGGCCAGATATTCAATTTGGGCTCCCATGAATGATTTCAGCCTGTTGAACTGTTCTTCGCCGGTACAATGCATGGTGTAGAACTTTGTATTGCCATATTTCATCAGTTCATCGGCAAGCGATTCAATGTCCTGCATATCGGTATGCTTGGCCAGATGCATTCCTGCCAGCACATGAGTCGGCACTTTCCCTGTAACTTCACTGACCTTCCGCAGTATGTTCACAATGCCACAATGGGCGCAACCGGCAAATAGCACAATTTTGTCATTTTCAGTGATGACAAGATTCTGCTCATGGCAAAAAACATCATTTCCGGTTTTTGAAGGTCCGAACAGAAGACTGTTGCCGGCAGGATAACAGCAAGTCCCACGGACATTTGAAACGAGAGTCATTCCAGTTGCTATTACGGTAACGTCCCGACAGAATACCAGCCTTTCATTGTCTTCAAGACCGGTGTCCAGACCGATGTAAGCCAATTCTGTTTCACGCAGGGAATAATGAGGCTGGAAGGCCTCACTATGGACAAACACCTTCGCATTGTCATTTTGGGAAAGGAAAGTACTCAAGCCTCCGCCATGATCATAGTGTCCATGTGATATTACCGCAACATTAACATCGGCAACCGACAGGCCGAGAGCCTTGGCATTTTGTGCAAACATGGAACTCTGTCCCATATCGAACAGAACCTTCTGCCCGTCATTCTTTTCAATGAACAGACTGAGTCCGTGTTCTACAGGCAATCCCTTACTGCTGGTATTTTCCGCTATTGAAGTTACCCTCATGGATTACAGAAGGTCCGGACGCAATTTCTTTGTCCTTTCCAGAGATTGCTGGAACTCCCAGTCGCTGATCAGGGCCTGATTGCCCGAAAGAAGGACATCGGGCACCTTCCATCCTTTATAATCGGCCGGACGTGTATATACCGGGGGTGCCAGCAGATTATCCTGGAAGCAGTCCGACAAAGCCGACTGTTCATCGCTCAGAACACCCGGAATAAGACGTACTATGCTGTCTGTCATTATGGCGGCGGCAAGTTCGCCTCCGGTCAGAACATAATCTCCGATGCTTATTTCTCTGGTAATGAGATGTTCGCGTATTCTGTAATCAATGCCTTTGTAATGTCCGCACAGAATGATGACATTTTCAAGCATGGACATGCTGTTGGCTATTCTCTGATTGAACTGCTCTCCATCGGGCGATGTGTATATCACTTCGTCATAGTTGCGCTGTGACTTGAGTTCAGTTATCAGACGGTCAATCGGCTCTATTTTCATAACCAGACCGGCACAGCCGCCAAACGGATAGTCATCGGTCTTGTGATGCTTGTCTGTAGTATAATCTCTGATATCGTGCAGATGAATGTCAGCCAGTCCGGCTTTCTGGGCACGGGCCATCATTGAGCAGTTAAAAAAACCCTCAAGCATTTCAGGGAATACCGTTAGAATGTCAAGACGCATAAATGAATAAACTTTATGAGCGCAAAATTAGAAAAAAATGGGTAATTTCGCACAAATAAAACCGGGTATGGACGAGCATCAACGCATAACGGAGCTTAGAGAGCTATTGCACAGATACAACCAGTTGTATTATGTGCAGAACAGCCCTGCCGTATCGGACTTCGAGTTCGATGCTCTGATGCGTGAACTTTCACTCCTTGAAAGCAGACATCCGGAACTGTCCGATCCGAATTCTCCCACACAAAGGGTAGGCAGCGACCTGAGCAAAGGCTTTGAGCAGTCAAAGCACCGGTACCCTATGCTTTCTCTGGACAATACATATAACGAGCAGGAGGTCCGTGAATGGTTCCAGCGTGTAAGTTCACTCCTCAACGAAGATTTTGAGGTCTGCTGCGAGCTGAAATATGACGGCCTGTCAATATCGCTGATTTATGAGGACGGCAAACTTGTAAAGGCAGTGACACGAGGTGACGGCGTTCAGGGCGATGTTGTGACAGACAATGTCAGAACCATACGCTGCATTCCTCTGGTTCTCCAACCGGGTTTCTATCCCGAATCGTTTGAAATCCGCGGTGAAATTCTAATGCCCTGGACTTCGTTTGACCGTTTGAATGCCGAAAGGGAACTCAGCGAGGAGCCTCTGTTCGCAAATCCGAGAAATGCGGCATCGGGCACTCTCAAGCAGCTGAATCCGGCTGTAGTTGCACAAAGGCAGTTGGATGCGTACCTGTACTACCTGTTGGGTGAGAAACTGCCCGAAGACGGACATTACGAAAATATGATGGCTGCCGCAGGCTGGGGCTTCAAAGTAAGTGACCACATGAAGAAATGCAGAACAATTCAGGAGGTCATGGACTATATAGCCTACTGGGATACGGAACGGCGCAGCCTGCCTGTTGCGACCGATGGAATTGTACTGAAAGTGAATTCACTGCGGCAGCAGCAGATACTTGGTTTCAAGGCCAAGTCGCCACGCTGGGCCATTGCGTACAAGTTTCAGGCGGAACGACAACTTACCAGACTTGACAGCGTCTCATTCCAGGTAGGAAGAACCGGTGCCGTTACTCCTGTGGCGAATCTTGAACCTGTACAGTTATCTGGAACCGTAGTGAAAAGGGCGACACTGCACAATGCCGATATAATTGAAGGTCTTGACCTTCACATAGGCGACATGGTTTATGTGGAGAAGGGCGGCGAGATAATTCCCAAAATAACCGAAGTTGACCTTGATTCACGCTCAATGCTTATTGGAGACAAGGTGCGTTTCATTGACACCTGTCCTGAATGCGGAGCGAAACTGATAAGATACCCTGGCGAAGCGGCTCATTATTGTCCGAACACAAGCTCATGCCCGCCACAAATCAAGGGCCGCATTGAACACTTTGTAAGCCGCAAGGCCATGAATATGGACGGCCTGGGTCCTGAAACCATTGATCTTTTCTATCAGGCCGGACTGGTAAGTGACATTGCAGACATTTATTCGCTTACTGCAAGGGACATAGCCAGAATGGATCGTCTTGGCGAGAAATCGGCCTCCAACATTCTGAAGGGCATTGAAAAGTCAAAACAGGTTCCGTTTGAAAGGGTATTGTACGCCATAGGAATACGTTTTGTAGGCGAGACTGTTGCAAAAATCCTTGCGCGTTCACTCGGTTCCATGACTGCAATCATGAATGCAGGTCTTGAAACTCTGACCGCCATTGATGAAATAGGCGAAAAGATTGCCGGCAGCATTGTTTCGTTCTTTCAGCAGCCGGCCAACGTGGCTCTTGTCGAGCGACTGACAGCCATCGGATTACAGATGGAAGTTTCTGAACGGTCCGAAGAACAGGGCAGTACTCTTGCAGGCAAAAGCATTGTAATCAGCGGTGTCTTTGAACACCATTCGCGCCAGGAATACAAGGAACTGATTGAAAAGAACGGAGGAAAGAACGTTTCCAGTATTTCCGGCACCACATCGTTTGTACTTGCCGGCTCGAATATGGGACCTTCCAAACGTGAAAAGGCACAGTCCCTTGACATTCCGCTTATTGATGAAACTGAATTTTTAAAAATGATAGGCGAAAAGCCTGATAACACCCCAAATAACAACAATGAACTTCTCTTACCCTTTTAGTGGCCTTGGAGTGGCGCTCATAACGCCGTTTGACAAAGAAGGCAGAATTGACTGGACAGCACTTTCAAATGTTGTAGAGAGCCTTATTGCCGGAAAAGTGGATTTTCTGTGCGTCTTAGGAACGACAGCCGAAACTCCTACGCTTTCAAAAGAAGAACGTATGCAGGTACTGCAGTACGTAATCAGACAGAACAATGGGCGTATTCCCATTATGGTAGGCTGCAGCGGCAACTGCACAGCTACAGCTGTCAATGACATAAAGGAATATCAGATAGACGGCGTTGACGGCATTCTTTCCTGTGTTCCATTCTACAACAAGCCTTCGCAGGAGGGTATATACCGTCATTTCTCGGCACTGGCAAAAGCAAGTTCCAAACCCATAATACTGTATAACATTCCGGGACGCACAGGCGTGAACATGAGCGTTGATACCTGCATGAGAATAGTCAGAGATAATCCCAACGTAATTGGAGTCAAGGAAGCATCGGGCAATATGGACCAGATTCGCGAGACCATTGCAAGAGCTCCTGAAAACTTCAAGGTGATAATAGGCGACGACTCACTTGCAATGCAGGCAATCAAAGACGGTGCTGTAGGCGTGATTTCAGTTGTTGGAAATGCCATGCCTAAGTCATTCGGGCAGATGATACATTACTGCATGGAAGGCGATTTTGCAAAGGCACAGCCCATTCAGGACAAATTCGCTCCGGTCTATTCGCTGCTGTTTAAGGAAGGCAGTCCATGCGGAATCAAGGATCTCATGGCCAGCAGGAACATGATAGAGAATATTACCAGACTTCCGCTTGTTCCCATATCGGAACAGTTGCACAGACAGATTGTTGAAGGCTTCAAAGATATTGCCGAGTGACGCCATTCAGACACGCCGGTATTGTTTCCGTCCTGATGGTGTTGGCCATGACCGTATCGTGCGGAAACAATAGCTGCCGGCAGCACGCAGAGAAAGGCGAATTTGAACATGAGCCGATATTCAGGTGGGGACTGAATATTGACACTCTTGGCGTTATCGACGGCGAGGTTGGAGGAGGTGACATGCTGTCATCGATACTATTGCGTCACGGATCAAACCTGACGGTTGCGCACTACATTGAAAAAGAGTCGCAGAACACATACAGCGTCCGTAAAATCAGACCCGGAAAGACATATCACATAGTTCATGAACTTGATTCGGTCCAAACGCCCAGATTCATGATATATGACATATCGGAAACTGAATACGTCGTATATTCACTGGGCGACAGCATTTTCAGTTATCTTGGTACCGTTCCTACCGACACCATTACACGTTTCGTTTGTGGAAGTATAAGCTCGTCGCTCTGGAATGCCATGATTTCCCGTGGTGTACACCCCGCTGTTGCAGACAGGTTGGGTGACATATATTCATGGACAATAGACTTTTTCGGCATTCAGGAACAGGACTCCTTTGCTGTCTATTTTGAAGAAGTATATGCCGATTCCACAAGAATCGGAGCAGGAAATATTCTGGCTGCCAATTTCATTACGCACGGCAAGAACCATTATGCAATAAGATACAAGTATCAGGGCAGACAGCCTGAATACTTTGACGAGAACGGCAACAGTCTGAGGCGTGCGTTCCTGAAAGCTCCGCTAAAATATTCACGCATAAGTTCCAAATTTTCCAATGCAAGAGTACATCCTATAACCAAGGTTGTCAGGGCGCATCATGGAGTTGACTATGCGGCTCCTGCGGGGACACCCGTATATTCCATAGGCGATGGTGTAGTAACCGTACGCGGATGGGACAGCAAGGGTGGGGGCAACTACCTGAAAATCAAGCATAACGGAACGTACACCACTGAGTACATGCATCTTAAGGGATTTGCCAAAGGCATTGTCCAGGGAACTCATGTATCTCAGGGACAGCTTATCGGATATGTTGGAGCTACAGGCATGGCAACAGGACCTCATCTTGATTTCCGTGTATTCAAGAACGGAACAGCCATAGACCCGCTCAGAATGGATTTGCCGGCTGTTGACCCCATTGCAAAAAAGGATATGCCGGCGTATCTTGCTGCCACACGCGAATACATGCGACTGATAGGCATCGAGGTGCCTGACAGCACCGTTATGCCAGACGTGCCAACAGTTCAATAAGAACCGCACATATACCGGTAACAGTTGACAGCTCGACACGTTCCCTTGCGGAATGAGGCTCGATTATCCTTGGACCTATGCATGCAATTTCAATGCCCGGAAACTTTTGGACAAAATAGCCCGCTTCCAGCACAAAATGCATTGCAACCTTTTTGGGAGAAAAGCCCAACACATCACGGAACGTGCTTTCTGTCAGTCTGATGAATTCCGATTCACTGTCCTCCTGCCAGCTTGGTGTATTCATTACCACTTGCACCTGCGCGCCATTATCTTCAAATGTGTGACGGATGGAGCTAGCCGTATCGGTCATTTCTGTATTGCTGAAACTGCGCGTATGGCACGAAACGCTCATACGCGAGCCTTGAGTTCTGATCATGCCTATGTTGTTGCTGGTCATTATAGTGCCGGGCATGTCACTATGCATGCGAATAACACCGCACGGAAGACCTGCCAGCATTCTCA